>JAXDBU010000124.1:0-104592 GCA_034678485.1 Sedimentisphaerales bacterium
TCTGGAGCTTCAGCACCGTCCTGCCCATCGAAGATTTCGAGAGCTACAACGACGACGACAACCGGATCTATGACGCCTGGCTCGACGGATACGCCAACGGAACGGGCTCGACCGTGGGCTACTGGAACGCCCCCTTCGCCGAGCTGACTGTCGTCCACGACGCCAACCAGGCAATGCCGCTCGACTACAACAACGTGGACGAGCCCTACTACAGCGAAGCCCAGTACGAGTTCGACTCCTCGCAGGACTGGACCGTTGATGACGTCAACTCGCTGATCCTCTACGTCCGAGGCAAACTGAGCAACGCCGTAGTCCCGCTGTATGTCCGAATCAAGGATTCCTCGTCCAAGACCGCGACCGTGACGCACCCCGACGCAACCATTGCGACCACGACGAAGTGGGTCGAGTGGCAGATTCCGCTGGCGGACTTCGCCAATGTGAGCCTGTCTCGCGTCAAGGTGCTGTATATCGGTCTGGGCGATAGTGAGAATCCCACTCCGGGCGGCCTCGGCCGGCTGTATGTCGACACGATCTGCTTGGGAAGGTGATGATCGTCCACCATCAACGATGGCAACCGACAGAGGTCGCAACAGAGGCGAGGGATCCGCTTCTGTCGGCAAACACCCGGGAATCAGAACCGATGGTGAAGGACAGGGCCGCTCCGTGGCGGCTCCGTCCTCCCTTATCGAGCCGGATGGGTGGTTCTCCTGCGTCCGGCTCTCACGGACTGCTCTGCGCTCCTCGGCCACGTCGGAGCGATCCCTTCCCGATCCACCCGATTCTCGCGGCGACAGTCGCCCTTCTGCTATCCCCCTTTGGGCCGTCTTCCCGGATGCATGACCGCTATTGCACGCGCGCCAGTACGGTCATGCACCCCCATCGTCCCGTTTTTCTGTTGCCGACCGGCCTGTGATATGATATTCTGATAGTATGGAATAGGAGGAAAGACGCTCAGACGAACGACGGCATCTCAGATTCGAGGAGTTCACGATCCCGATAGGGTGATTTCCCTGTGTGTCGCGACGCAGGATGGGTTTCGTTGTGGTGATGATCGAACTTGGGAAGGAGGTATGCCATGCACAAGAGAGCAGTCTGCTGGATAGGTCTGTTCCTGGTCCTGGGGGTGGCCGGCAACGTCTCGGCGGCGTTGGTTGCCCACTGGAAGATGGACGAAACGACGGGCATGACCGCCCATGACTCTACGGGCAACGGCTATGACGGCACGCTGATCGGCGGTGCAACCTGGGTCGCCGGCATCTTCGACGGCGCCATAGACCTGGACGGCATCAACGGATACGTTGATCTGGGGAATCCCTCGGATTGGCCCTCCGGCACGGCGCCACGGACTCTGTGCGGCTGGGGCAAAACCGATATGGTTACCTCCGCCTACCGGTGGATCGCGGCTTATGGCACCGCCGGCACCGGCCAGGCGATGTTCATCGGCTTGCTTGGCGGCACCCTGCTCGGCGGCGGCTACGGCGACGACATGTCCCTCAGCAGCTTTTGGGAGGTCGGCGTTTGGCACCACATCTGCTTGACATACGATGGGCTGAACGCCCGACTGTACGCTGACGGCGTGCAGGTGGCCTACTCTCCGAAGACCTGGAACCTGGTCCTGAGTCGAGCCCACATCGGCCTGCAGGTCAACGATGCCAGCGAGATCTGGAACGGCACAATCGACGACGTGCGGCTTTACGACACGGCGCTGAGCGCCGCCGAGGTCAAGGCCCTGCTGCCGGCCAAGCTCAAGGCATATAGCCCCGTCCCGGCCGACGGCGATACCGCAGTCAGCTCGCAATTGCTCAAGTGGACAGTCGGCGACACCGCCAAGTGGCACAACGTCTACCTGGGCACGAGCCCGGACCTGACCGAGGCGAATCTCCAGGGGAAGGCGAACAGTAGAACCTCCGCATTTTACTATCATATGAGCGCTTTCGAAGCCGGCGCCACGTATTACTGGCGAGTCGATGAGGTCGAAGCGGACGGCGTCACCGTCCATACGGGCGACGTCTGGAGCTTCACCGCGATGTCGGTGAAGGCGTGCGAGCCGAGTCCCGTCGATGGTGCGACGTACCATGCCCTCGACGCGCCCCTCTCGTGGACGGCCGGCAAGGGCGCCTCCAGTCACGATGTGTACTTCGGTACAGACGAGGCGGCGGTCGCCGCCGGCGCCGCTGAGACCTTCCAGGGCAACCAGAAGACTGCCACAACGTACCAGCCCGCGGTTCTGACGGCGGGCACGTTCTATTTCTGGCGCATCGATGAGGTCGCCAGCGGCGGCACGAAGGTCCAGGGCGACGTGTGGAGCTTCCGCACCGTGCCCGATGTCGCCGTCTCGGATGCCGACCTGATTGGCTGGTGGACCTTCGATGAACAGGAAGGCACTCGAGCAATCGACTGGTCCGGGCACGGCGTCCACGGCGACTTCTACGAGGACACCGCGTGGGTCGAGGGTCAGGTCGGCGGCGCCGTGCAGTTCGATGGGTATGGGGACTTCATCAGTCTCGGGACTCCTGAAGACTGGCCCGAGGGGACCGAGGCGCGAAGCATGTGCGCCTGGGCCAGGACCGACGACATCGGCACAATGTGGCGATGGATCTTCGCTTATGGCACACCCGGGACCGGCCAGGCGATGTTCATCGGCCTTTATGCCAACGACCTTTATGGCGGCGGCTACGGTGACGACGTGTCCGTCGCCGGGTTCTGGGAGACCGGCGTCTGGCACCACATCGCGCTGACCTATGACGGTTCGACCGCTCGTTTGTACTCGGATGGTGCCGAGGTGGCCTCTGAGGCCAAAGCCTGGAATCTCGCCGCCGGCGCGGCTCGCATCGGGCAGCAGATCAATAACCTCTCCGAGTTCTGGTACGGTGCGATTGACGATGTCCGCTTGTACAGGATCGCCTTGACGACCGAGCAAATCATCGAGGCCATGCGGGGCGACCCGGCTCTGGCCTGGAACCCCGCTCCTGAGACCGGCGCCAACGTGAACATCGGTGACGCCGGGGAACTGACCTGGTCGGCGGGCGACTCCGCGGCACAGCACGATGTCTATCTGGGCACGGATAAGAACGCCGTCAAAGCAGCCGATACGACTTCGCCGTTGTATCAGGGCCGTCAGGCGGGTACGAGCTTCTCCACCGACGGCCTGGTCGAGTTCGGCGGCGGCTCCTACTTCTGGCGAATCGACGAGGTCGAAGCCGACGGCGCAACCCTCTACAAGGGCACCGTCTGGACGTTCACCGTCCCGCCCTACCTGCTCGTGGACGAGTTCGAAGACTACACGGATGCCGCGGGCAACACGATCTATGAAGCCTGGCTCGACGGCTTGGGCACGGGAACCAGCGGCTCCACGGTCGGTTACCTCGAACCCCCCTATGCCGAGCAGACCATCGTCCACACCGGCGAACAGTCCATGCCGTTCACGTACGACAACAGCAAGTCGCCCTACTACAGCGAGGCCGAGTATTCATTCGAGTCCGTGCAGGACTGGACCGACTACGGCGTCGACACGCTGAGCTTGTGGTTCCGCGGCAATCCGGCGGCCTTCACGGAAACGGGCGCCAACGCCTTCAAGATGAGCGGCGCGGGCACCGGCATCGGCGGCACCGCCGACGGGTTCCGCTTCGTCTACAAATCCCTCTCCGGCGACGGCTCCATCACGGCCAGGATCGACAGTATCCCAACGACGCCTGGCTCGGCCAGGGCGGGCGTCATGATCCGCCAGACTCTCGACACCGACTCGAAACATGCGGCGGTCGTGTTGACCCCCAACAGCGGGGTGCTGTCTCTGTATCGCACCTACACCGGCGACGTCACCAACCAGGCCAGCGCCGGCGGTTTGAAGACGCCGTACTGGGTCCGCTTGACTCGCACCGTCAATAGCTTCAAGGCCGAGTACTCCGCCAACGGCACCTCCTGGACCACCCTGGGCGAAACGCAGAGCATCTCGTTGGTTGCCGGCACGGTTTGCATCGGCCTGTGCGTGACGAGCAACAACGTCACGACGCCGACCGTCGCTGAGTTCTCGAACGTGACGACGACCGGCAGCATCAGCGGGTCCTGGCAGGTGACTGTGATCGGAGACGATCAGCCGGGCAACGACGTGGACGACTTCTACGTCGCCATTGAGGACAGCACCGGCAAGAAGGCCATCGTGTTCAACGAGGACCCCGAGGCCGTGCTCACGACGGAATGGACGCAGTGGCCCATCCCGCTGAGCGATTTCACCAACGTGAATCTGTCGAAGATCAGGAAGATGTACATCGGCGTCGGTGACTCGAAGAACCCCGCGCCGGACGGCGGCGCCGGCTTGATCTATATCGACGACATCCACGTCACGAGGCCGTAAGGAAACGTCGGTGATCGACGATTGATGATGTGCGACCCGCCAAGGGCAAATCGCAGGTCAGTGAATCCGAGGCCCATGCTTACAGGCGTGGGCCTCGGTGTTTGCTTTGTCGCCTCTCTTCTCGCGGCGGGAGGATGATACAATGTGCCACGTCGAGCAGGCATCTGGGAGAAGACCCCGCTCGTCAGGCTCGAAGCAAGCGTTCCTCGCACGGAGCTAAAAGGACAGCAAGTAGGCATTCAGGCCGACACGAGCCGCACTGAGCAGAAGCAGCAATCTCACCGGCACGGCGAAATCGACACTCGCGTTCTGCATCCACCAGTCCACCGATGCCGGCAGCATGGCCGCTACGAACAAGATTCCCGCCAACCACAACATTCTCGTCCTCCTTTCCTCAGCCAATCGGACTCGACCATCGTGAGGGCCCGAACTGCGCTCGTTCACCTTCTGCAACAGCAAGCGATATAATGTGCGCGATCTTGCGCGGCGGGAGAGAGTCTCTGCGAAGAGAATGGACCGGAGAACAAGAAATGAAACACTCTGTCTCGCTAAGATGCCGATTCGTGCGATGCTGAATCGGGGTGACTGGACTTGAACCAGCGACCTCGTGCGCCCAAGGCACGCGCTCTAGCCAAACTGAGCTACACCCCGTCGAAACCTGCGACGCCAAGCATTATATCGCAACAGGCCGGTCCAATGCAACGGGGGCCAGTCAGAATCTCACCCGGACACACCGGGCCGGATGCAAGAGATACGTGCCGGCGGGGTGTGCCGCAACTATCGTCCCAAGCCGCCGGAACCCGCGCCCGGCCTGCAGCGAATCCCGCTCAGCGACGGGCGGTACGTCTACGTGGACGCTACCGACTTCGAGTGGCTCAGCCGGTGGAAGTGGCGCGTGATGAGTGGCTACGCCGCCCGGTGCGAAAAGGGCAAGGTGGTCCTCATGCACCGCCAGCGAGAACACGCGAAACCGGGTCAAGCCCATCGGCTGCTCCTCCCGATTCAAGGGCGTCTCGCACAAGAGCAAGGAATCCGCCCGCAAGACGCACGAGGCGTGACGCACGACGAACCACGACCGACGAATCATCGGCCACAGAGCACACAGAGGATCACAGAGTCTAATCCATTGTCACTGTTGAGGTTATCTTCTGATTCTGTGTACTCGGCGGCCTCTGCGGTTGAGCTGTACTTCGGTCGGGCCGCAACACATCCCCGCTTTGCGAACGACGCTTCACATAGAAGGTCCCTCCAGTCAATTCCTCCACCAGAAGTGGAGGCTTGAAAGGTGAACCGCTCAAAGCGGATTGATTGGGAGCCGCCTACGGCGGCGGTCAATCGAACATCTTCATCTGGTCCAGCCGACGCTCTTCCTGCTCCTGACGTTGGATGTAGTCACGGATCACCTTCTCGTCCCGGCCCACCGGGGACACGAAGCACCCGCGGGCCCAGAGGTGCTCCCCTGCGGGGAAACAGCGGGGGAATAGGTGACAGTCCCGAATGGCGGTTTCTTAAGGTGTAGATAGAAAGAGGTCTCCTGGCCGGTAGAACGTTATCAGGACGAATACTATCGGAAAGGAGACCCCTCATGATGTCATGCATTTCTTTCGGCATCTCGATGCCAAATGCTCCAGCGATTTCGGAGCAAATCGTGGCCAGCACGCTCCATGCGATCCAACACCTGCTCCCCGAGTACAAGGTCCGGCAACTGTGCGAAGAGGCCGGATACGTCTGGCGGAAGCGGGTCCTCTCGCCGGCGGTAACGGTGTTGCACATGATTCTCGCGGCCCTGTGGTCGGAAGAGTCCTTCAATGCCAGTTGGCAGGTGCAGTGGAACGCCGTGGTCAGCCGACGTGCTGCGCAGTCACAGTCCCGAGGGCATTCGCAAAGAGGCCGCGGCCCGCTGCATCGCGTTGAACATCGTTCATTCGGTCATCCTGGAAGCCGCGAGCGATCCGACGGGAACACAAACACTATCCCGCTCTCAAGGAAACCCTGCCGAATGGAGGTCCCGATATGCCGCTTAAGAAACCGCCATTCGTAGCTGTCCCCGGTATCCCCCCAGTATCCTGAAATCACACGAATTCGCAAAGTGGTGCAGGCTCGGATTGTTGCCGTCGTTACGGTGCAGGAGGGCCGCCTTGGGGCCGGACCCGTAAGAGAAATGCAGCACAGACCCAAGATCGAGCCTGTGCTGCATTTCGTTTCCGAACGCAGATGCGCTTGAACCGCGATCAGATCGGTCCTACCGTCCGGATCGATCCCGCCGCGGGGGCGCCGTGCTCACCAGGAACCCAGTTGCTGCACTTCCCCGAGCGTAATGGGGCGGTCGTAGATGCGGAAATCGTCAATGTCGCCGTTGCAGTCCTCGTTGCCACTGTGGCCGCCGCCGAGGAAGACGGTGCTGCCGGGATCCACCCACTCCGACGTGTTGGTGGCGGCCGGTGCGCCGTTGATGTACAGCCGTTGATCGACGGCATTGGGATTGACCGTGTCGCGACGCCAAGTCATCACGATGTGATACCACGTATCGACTGTCATATAGTACCCGCGGACGAAGCCGGTCTGAATCCGGCCGGCGAATTCGCCGGTGCCGTAGATCCACATTTCCCAATCGTCGCCGTCGCCGCTGTTATCGAGAATGCTGTTGTAATTGTACAGGGCGGCCGGCTTGAACCACAGCGAGACGGAGCCGTTGTCGGTGTAGACATAGTCGATCGCGACCACGTCGTTGTCCGTGTTGTCCTGGGTCCCGGCCAATCGCAAGGCCAGCCCGTCGATGCCCTCGACGTATTCATGCGTGCCGACGGCGCCGTCGATCAGTGTGGCGGTGTGCCCGCCGGCGACGTCCTCCACCGTGCCGTCGAGCGGCAGGTGAACGACCAGGCCCGTGTACCCAAAGGGGAGCACTTCCACCGCGACTTCATCGACGCCCTGGGACTGTCCATCGCTGGCCGTGAGCGAGAAGATGTACACGCCGGGGGCGGTGAAGATCACGATCGTCTCCATGGCCGTCGGGCTGTCGATGGTCACGGCGTTCGGGCCGGAGACCATCTGCCAGAGCTGAGTCGTCAGGCCGACGGGGCTGCCGTCGGCGTCCTCGACGCTGCCGGTCAGGATGGCCACAGCGGCGCCCGCCTCGGTGAGCGATACAGCCTGATCCACACCCGCGTTGGCGACAGGCGGCTGGTTCTCCGGATAGACCAGGCCGAGAACCTGCGGCAGAGAGAGCACCTTGTCGTAGATCCTCACTTCGTCGAACGTGCTGTTGCAGGCGTTGTTCTCCACATGGCCGCCGCCCAGGAAGAACGTCGCGCCCGGATCGATCCAGGTCCCGGTGACTTGCTCTTTCAGGACGCCGTTGACGTACAGTTGCGTGGTGACCTTGGCGCCGTCACGGGCCCAGGTGGCCGCGAAATGCCACCACTTGTCCTGTCCGTTGCCGTCCGGGGCCAGGCTGTTCAGATTGGCGGTGACCGCGGTGTCGGCCTCGACGCGGAACCGGGCTCGCGAGTCGCCGTAGATCCACATTTCCCAGTCGTTGCCGTTTCCGGAGTTGTCGAAGACGGAGTGGTAGTTGTAGAAGTTGATCGGCTTGGCCCACAGGGCGACCGTGCCGCTGTCGGGCATGACCAGATCCAGGGCCACCCAGTCGCCGGCCGCGGCCGGACCATTGCTCAGGAGGTTGAGGCCCTGGCCAACCTTGCCCGTCGCATATTCGGAAACCCCGTCGTTGGTGTCGACGATCATGCCGTAATTGCAGTTGCCGGAGACGTCGTTGACGGTCGCACCATTCCATGCCTCCTCGAAATCCCAATACGCGAGCAGGCCGTCGTAGTTGTGGACCCAGACGCTGACCATCACCCGATCGCTCGTCACGTATTCGCCGTCATCGGCCGACAGCTCGAATGTGTATTGGCCTGGAGCGGTGAAGGTCACCGTGGCGGTCGGACTGTCCGCCGATTCGATGGCAACTTGATTCGGGCCGGAGATCATCTGCCACGCGACGGCCACGTCTTCATTGTCGTCGGTGACGATCCCTTCGAGGTTGAAGACGGCGATCGATGTCTCGTCGAGCTCGACGCTTCGATCTGCGCCGGCGTTGACCTCCGGGGCGGCCGTCTCCTTGAAGACGCTCTCTCCTGCACGGCCCAGGGTCAGGACGTTGTTGGCGCTGAGCGGGACACCCCAGATGGCCACGGTCGATACGTTGATGGGGGCGTCGTCGCCGTCCTGGTTGTTCCCGCCGCAGAACAGCAGGAGGGCCTCGGCCAAGCTGAATCGGTCGTCAACCGCTTGGGGAGTCCCCTTGAAGATCTCCACGCCATCGAAATAGACGTCGTATCGCACGCCGTTCTCGACGACGACGACCATGCGATACCAGGTGGCCGGCTGGGTCTTGAAGCCGTGCGCATCGGTGTAGCCGACGGCGGCGATCCCCACCGAACCGGATGAGTTCATGGTCCAGTCCGAGTCGTCGGCGTTCGTCGGATCGGTCTGGAACAGATCGTTGTACCCGTTGGGCGGGTCGGTCAGACTGCTGGCCGGGTAGCTGAAGTCGATGAGCAGAGTCCACTGATTGACCTTGGCGCCGCCGCCGTTCGGAGCAATCCCGTGCGTGCACACGTAGTAGCTGCCTTCGCCGATCAGAATGGCGCTGTCCGCGGCGTCCACGCCCGCGATCCCCTCGGCGGAGCCGACGAGTTCCAGCGGGGCGCCCGCGGTCGCGGCACTGTAGTCCGGTGCGTTGAATTCCCATGCCCCGTTCGGTTCGGGGACCCTAGCCCACAAGGAAGACGCCAGGACAAGCATACAGAACAACAACATTAGCTTTTTCATCTCTTTCTCCTTCCTCGTTCATAACGCAATGACAGGCCTTCAGATCTACCCATCGGTCACGGGCGCCTTCTTCCAGCCATCCGGGGCGCTATACCGCCAGGAATCCTTCCGGCGTACGGTCTGAACCTGGCCGTCCAGAAAGACCGCATTGACCACGCCGTCCTCCAGGTCCGACTGCCGGGCCAGGTGAAATGTACCGAAGCTGTCCCACACCTCGTAGACACACATCGCGGTGTCGTTGAAGGCGTAGATGTTGTAGGGCTTGGTGATCCAGAGGTTCTCCTCGCCGAAGAAGAACACCTCCGAATGGCGCTTCATGGAGGTCAGCTTCTTGTCGCTCAGATAGGAATTCATCGAGTAATTGTAGTTCGTCTTGATGGGCACGTTCGTGACGTGTTCGGGGTGAGACAGGCCGAATTCCTTCGCGATCGGGGCAAAGCCCGGACAGATGTGGATTCCTTTGCCCTTGAGATAGGGCCACATGGGTCCCGCGTATTCGGGGTGGTGTACGAGGTCCCAGTCGGGATTGTGCCAGCGGCAGTATCGATGGGGCTCGTTGGGATACGTCCGGCTGTTGTAGAAGCTCGTCCAGGCATTCGGCATCCGGTCGTCGTTGTCGTCCGCGTACATGAAGGCCATCAGGCCGTAGGACTTCAGGTTGGCTTTGCAGCCGACGAATTTCGCCTGCTTTCTGGTGCGACTCAACGCCGGCATCAGGATGGACATCAAGATCGCGATCACGGCAATCACAACCAGCAGTTCGATCAGGGTGAAACCCTTGTCTCTTTGACGGTCAGTCGCCATACTCTGCGATTCCTCCCGTGAAGCCAGCCGGTCAAGCACATCTCCTCTCCGGCCCATATCCTCGAATGGCCATGGGCATCGCCTCGAGCCCCCCCGCAGGGCGATGGCAGGCTAAACGATCCTTTTACCATTATGATCCGATCTCGGCGGACTGTAAAGAGAAAAAGCAGGCCTCGCCGATGAAGCCGATGAAGGTGTGTGAGGACAGATTCTGGCGAGGTCATGCGGCAGCCCGCGTGGACTTCCAGTACGTGGCCCACAGGCCGCTGTGATAGAGACTGGACAGGGCCATCATGGCTTCGGCATTGAACGAATCCCACCTCATGCCGGGACCCTTGAGGCGGTCCGTCAGGCGGCCACACAGCGATTCGGTCGGGCCCGAACCACAGTCATAGCCCAACCGCCGGAACGTCGGGTAGTCCGTCATCGACACCCGGGTGCCGACGTACTCCCGCAGAGACTCCACGGCCTCCCGCCTTTGGGTTCGCGGCGCATGAACCGCAAAGACGGTGGACGGAGTCCACCCTACCGCTGTCGCCCACTTCTGCGTTCCTTCCTTGCCTCTGTGGCCCCCGTGGCGAGAGAATGTCGGAAAGCCGGGGTTCGCACTTGCACATCTCACTTTCTGCGAATCGGAGCGGACCGGAGAAGAGTCGTCAGTTCCCGGTTGACGGGTGGTTGGTCCGAGAATACAGTGGGCATCAGGGGTGGCTTCCGGCCGGAGGGGGCCGGTTGTGCCGACAGCGCAAGGTGTGCAAAAAAAGATTGCATAAACTACGCTGGTGCGGTAAAATACGAGTCTTGGAGAACTACGATTCGGGGGACCCAAAACGCCCCGCAAATGCGTTGGGACGGGTCCCAGACGCGATGAGTTCGCGCCGGGGGACTTCGTCGGTGGAGAAGGCTTTTATGGCTGGCATGTTCTACTCGCTAAAAGAAACCGCACAGAAGCTCGGCAAATCCGAAGACCAAGTGAAAGAACTGGTCAAAGACGGCAGGCTCCGGGAGTTCCGCGACGGTGCCAATCTGCTGTTCAAGATCGACGAGGTCAATGGGCTGGTGGACGAGGGGATCGATATGGGCCTGGAGGCCGTGGACGTCAACGAGGCCCCGGCCGACATGCTACCGGTTGAGGAGGAGCCGACGGAAGCGACCGAGGAAGAGGCCCTTCCCCTGGCGGATGAGGACCTCTTCCCGTTGGACGAGGAAGAGACGCCGGCGCTCGAGCCGACGGCGGAGGTGGACGGCACATCCGAGCTGGGTTTGGCGCCCGAGGAGACCGGGACAGACGTGACGGACGCCGGAGAAGAGGAATTGCTGCTGTTGAACGAGGAACCAGCCCCCACGGACGACACGCAGGAGGGCAGCGCCGAGGTCATGGCCGAAGACACACCACAAGGGATCGGCGACGACAGCGAAGAGATCTCGTTGGCCGCAGAGTCCGGTATCCTTGCCACAGGCAGCGATATAACCGATGCAGATACGGCGTTGACAAGCGGGGAGGGAGTGAACGTCCTCGGCGAATCGAGCACCGACTTCAACGCAACTGAGGACTCGATGGCGGAAACCGCGGTGGGGCCTGCCGGCTCCAGCGCCGAGGCATCTCTTGAAGAGATCGAGGACGACGTGAGTCTCGACAGCTTCGGGAGCGGCTCAGGCCTTCTGGACCTGTCTTTGCAGGCGGACGACACGTCTCTCGGCGGGATACTCGATGAGATCTACACCTCCGAGGGGGGCGAGAGCGCCGAAGGGTCAGGCGAGGGTGCATCCGATGTGGAGGCAGCCGAAATCGGCGGTGAAGAGGGCGCTTCATTCGACGACATCACGGCCGAGGCGGAGCATCCCATGGCCGGCGAAGAGGAGGTTCCTGTACCGGAGCCGGTGGTGGTCATGCCGACCGCGATGGGCGCCGTCTACGCCGAGGCCGCCCCGGACACCCAGAGCAACATCCTGGGTATGCTTCTGTTTCTACCCATGCTGGCCCTGTTGTACACGGCCATCGTCGCCGTCGCGGGTCTGCGTCACGTAACTCCATCGATCCTCTCTTCCATTCAGGGCATGATCTGGTACATCCTCCTGGGTGCGATCGTCGTCTCGCTGATCGTGGTCGCGGCCTCCTTCCTGGCGGGTCGCGAGCAGAGCCCGGCTTCGGCCCGAACCAAGAAGATCAAGGCCGAAAAGAGCAAGAAGGACAAGAAATCCAAGGGTGAGAAGCCTGCCAAGGCGGAGAAGCCCGCCAAGGAGAAAAGGAGCTTCTTCGGAAAGAAGAAGTAGAAGCGTCCTCTCTCCGTCCGCCTCCGGCCGCATGGGCCAAGTGCCTGGCGTTCACACGATTGCACGTCGCCATCGCCTCAACACGGCCTTTGAGTGGCGATGCGGACGAGCGCTTTGCTGTCCCAACCGTCCGGTTCATCACGAAGGCAATCCCAATCGAGATATGAACGACAAGGTGCGAGATGCTGCGCTGAGACTGTGGACGCACACCGATGAATGTGGACGGGCATCGCTTCGCACCAGGTCCAGCTCGTACTTGCCATCACTCTGTTGGAACATTATGATGGACCCCAGAACCAGCCCGCAACACCACGTCCGGTAGCGGCTGAAGAGTGATCCACAAGGGACGAGTATCCGCATGGGGTAACAGGCTGGTACGGGGGATTGTCCCTGGTAACGGATGGAAGAAGACGCCGATGTGTCATGGAAAGGCACAATAGTGACTCATCAGAAGGCCGCGATTCACGAAGTTGATTTCTGCGGGCAGATGGCTTCTGCCGTGAAAGTCCTGGTGAATCAGAGTCCCGGCGCCTATCCGTTTTGTGACGCAAGGCTCGAAGGTTTCGGCACGGGGCAAGGACGCCGCAAACGCAAAGACCTCCGGTTCTTTGACTCCGACGGCAAACTGGTCTTGTGTGGGGAGGTGAAGCTGCCGGGTACACTGGAGGGACGTTCGCCATTCGCCGACCAAGTGATGCAGGATGCTTTCGCCAAAGCCGAGAATGCAGGTGTCCAGTTTTTCTTCACCTGGAATGTCAACGAGTTCGTTCTGTTTGACCGCGCCCTTTGGGATCGTCCATTGATCGACCGTCGTGTTCGCGTATGGCGACTGACGAGAAACCTCGCCGGCCCGGAAGAAGTCGCTCGCGAAGAGAACCTTGCCTTCATCAAGACGCATTTTCTGCCCGATCTGCTGCACGACCTCGCCGACATTCTCTCCGGCCGACGGCGAGAGTGGTTGGCCCCCGACGAAGTGTTCATCCGCTCCTTGGAGAGTCATCTCAACTGGCCTGTACAGCTCACGAGCGCGTACATCCTGGAACACACGACCAAGAGCAAGCCGTTTGACCTGCGTGTCCAGCAATGGATGACAGGTCAGGACTGGACCTTCGTTCGGACCCCGCATGAGGAGTGGGTCAAAGCCGTTGACAACATGGCCAAGACCCTTGCCTACGTCTGGGCGAACCGACTGATCTTCTACAAGGCTTTGCGTGCTCGCTTCGCTGATTTGCCGCGTCTCGAGCTGCGGCGTACAGTCAAGGAACCCCCTGATGCTCTGGCTGCCTTCAACCACCTCTTTCGCCGGGCTGTCGACCGCAGTGGTGATTATGAACCGCTGCTGATGCCCCAGGCGAAGGATTGGGCAACCGGATTGGTCTTCCAACCAACCAACGCGCTGGATGCGTGGCAGGGAATGCTGCACGGCATCGAGTCGGTGGACTTCCGCGAAGTCCCGTCCGATGTCGTTGGGCGCATCTTCCAGAAGCTGATTGGTCCGGATGAGCGTCACCGCTTCGGCCAGCATTTTACGGGCGACGACGTTGTAGACCTCATCAACGCTTTCTGTGTGCGGAGCGGCTCTGATGCAGTCCTTGACCCGGCCTGCGGATCGGGGAGTTTTCTCGTCCGCGCCTACTACCGCAAGCGTCATTTGGACCCGCAACGCCCTCATCTGGAGCTGATCGGCGAGTTGTTTGGCTGCGATATCGCTCTCTATCCGGCGCATTTGGCGACGCTGAACCTCGCAGCGAGGGAAATCAATGATGAGGCCAACTACCCACGCATCACCCGCTGCAATTTCTTTGACGTAGATCGCGACAAACCGTTCTGCGAAATCCCGGTGCCGGATGGCCCGGCGGATCGCACATCGATAACGTTGCCTGAGTTGGATGCCGTTGTCGGCAATCCGCCCTACGTCCGACAGGAGAAGGTCGAGAAGCCCGACAAGACTCGCTATGCAGGCATCGGAACGGAAGCCTGGCCCAACTTGCAGTTGAGCGGACGAAGCGATCTGCACTGCTATTTCTGGCCTGCCGCGACGCGACTTCTCAAGTCCAACGGCTACTTCGGTTTCCTTACGAGTTCCTCCTGGCTCGATGTCGAGTATGGTTTCGCATTGCAGGGCTGGGTTCTGCGCCACTTCAAGATTCTGGCGATTATGGAGAGTGCGGCCGAGCCGTGGTTCGAAGATGCCCGCGTCAAGACCTGTGTGACCGTCCTCCAACGCTGCGATGATGAGACATCTCGCATGGAGAACCGTGTTCGATTCGTGCGGTTCTCTCGCAGGCTGGGCGACATCATCGGCATCGCACCGGGCCAGAACGAAGATGCTCGTCAGGCGTCTGTCGAGGGATTGCGATATCGCATTTTGGGTGCGGAGTCCAATCTGCAGGATGAGAATCTGCGCATCATCATCAAAGCTCAGAAGGATTTGTGGAACGATGGCGTCCGCGCGGGGATGATCCTGGGAAACGTCGAGTTGGAGCCGTTGGCAGACGAGTATGAGAATGGAAGCGAACCGGAGGCTGACGACGATGCACCAAGGATCGCCGGCGGTTCGAACGACTCCAAAGAAAACGGCGATTATCATGCTGGCAAATGGGGCCGATATGTCCGAGCCCCCGACGTCTACTTCGAGATCATGCGGCGCTTTGGTGGCCAGTTCGTTGCGTTAGGCGAGGTAGCGAGCATCCGCAGGGGAATAACAAGCGGATGTGACGCGTTCTTCATGCCCAAAGACATCACCCGAGCTGTGCTGGCCGCGCATGAAGGGGAACGGGAGTTCCGCCAACATGCGGGCGGAGCGCCTCGCAAGGAAGTCGAAACGGGCAGACTCAAGATCGTCGAAGCCGGCGATGGAAGCGTTCACCCTATCGAAGCCAGGTATCTGGCGCCCGAGCTCCACAGCCTGATGAAGGTGGATCGACCGACTGTTCGCGCGGCCGACTTGGATCGCGTCGTCCTGTTGGTCAGCGAACCGATGGAGAAACTCAAGACCAAGTCGCCCTGGGTGTGGCGTTATCTGCGTTACGGAATGACGGCCACTTTCGCATCCACAAAATCGAAGCCTGTGCCTGTGCCCAAGCGTTCGACATGCGCTTCTCGCGATCCGTGGTATAACCTGACCGGACTCGTGAACCCGGGGATTGCATTTTGGCCAATGGCACAGCAGTATCGCCATATCATCGCACGCAATCCCGGGCATCTGATCTGCAATCACAATCTGTTCGATCTGGCGCCTCGACGGCTGTCCGAGCAGGAGTCTGTGTCGCTTGTGCCCATCCTGAATTCGACACTGGTCGGCCTCTTCAAGACGTTTTACGGGCGTTTCGCAGGAACGGAAGGCAATCTCAAGACCGAAGTCGTGGATGTGAACCTCCTGGAAGTGCCTGATCCGCGTGGCGTGGCGCCTCATGTCGCCAGACGTCTTGGCGAGGCCCTGGATCGCATGAGCCGACGCGAGGTCGGACGTCTTGTCGAAGAGCAATTAATGGACTGTCATACGCCGGACCGCGCACGGAGAATTGCCGATGGGCCGCTTGAATTGGCAAACGAACTGCACCAGCGAGACCGCCAGGACCTCGATGATGCGGTCTTCGAATTGCTGGGTGTAACGGATCCGCGGGAACGAGCCGACCTTGTTGGCCGCCTGTACGAGGCGACTGCAAGGCACTTCCGCGAGATTCGAGTTGTCGAAATCGAGAAGATGCAGCAGCGGGCGAAATCGAGCAGCCGGCGTTTCAGCGTTCACGACCTCGCGGCGGACATCTGGGACGCTGCGCAACTCGATGATGCGACGCCGTTGGCTGAGTGGGCGGGTCAATGGCCTGATTCCAATACCATGGTGGACATTCCTGACGATCGTCCGGCCGTATTATCCCCCTCGCCCATGTTCGATCCGAACACGGTCTATTTCGGCAAGTCGGACAAGACGCACATGGATTGTCCCTCTCGCGGGCAAGCTGAGTTGGTAGTACGCCTTGCCACGCTCGGCGTCACGGGCAGAGTGAAGATCCCTGCGGACCTGGACCCCTGCTTCAAGTTGCTGGATCGTGTCAATGTCCGCCTTGAGAAAGCACTTGGCCGCTTCAGGGAATTGGCTGAAAGTCGTACGGGTGACGAGCGAGTTCGACAGCAGCTTGCCGATGTCCTGGAACGGTGGTTCGTGCTTGGGCGTGAGGTGGGCACAGGGGGTTCGCACTCGCCAGAGAGCTGACAGCATCCCGCTGTAAGAAGCACAAGGATGCAGTTCGTCGTTCGTGAAGTATGAGACGTTCCGGCCGGAGGGGGTTCACCGCAGAGCGAAGAGGGTTCCGAAGCATAGACCCGGTTCACCCGGTTGCACTGGTCCTGTCAACTCGGTAGAATCAACGCAACTCGGAACCATTGTCCACACCGACCTCAGGAAAGGACCAACACGTGGAAAACGAAAAGGACACAGCAGCGAGAGACCAGGGCATGTCCCTCGGTCGAAGATCATTCCTCAGAGCGACGGCGGCCTCGGTGGCGTTTCCCTACCTGATCCCGGCGTCCGCGATGGGCAACGCCGGCGCCACCGCGCCAAGCAACCGGATCGTGATGGCCGGTATCGGCTTGGGCAACATGGGCAGCGGCGACCTGAGCTCCTTCCTCGGTCGCGACGACGTCCAGTACGTTGCCGTGTGCGACGTGAAGAGGGACGTTCGCAACGCCAGAATGAACCAGGTGAACCAGAAGTACAACAGCACGGACTGCAAAGCCTACAACGACTTCCGCGAAGTCCTGGTGCGCGGCGACATCGACGCGGTGCATTGCGCCACGCCGGACCACTGGCACGCAATCGTCGTGATCGAGGCCTGCCGCAATGGAAAGGACATCTACTGCCAGAAGCCCGAGACCAAGACGCTCCGCGAAGGCAAGTTGATGATCGACGCGGCCCGGCGGTACAGTCGGATCGTCTCCGGCGGCAGCCAGCGCGTGCTGGAGGATTACCGGGGCGCGGTCGACGCGTGCTGGAGTGGGAGCAAGGGGCAGGTCAAATCGATCAACGTCAACGTGGGCCCGTTCCCGACGGACTGCAACAAGGCCGGCGAGACGGTCCCCGACGGCTTCGACTGGGACATGTGGCTCGGTCCCGCCCCGTGGGCGCCGTACCATCCGCACCGCTGCAGCGGCAGTTACAACATCGACGGCACCAGTTGGCGGTCGTTCAAGGACTACTCGGGCGGCGGCATGACCGACTGGGGCGCCCACCATTTCGGCGGCGCCACGTTCGCGCTGGATGTCAGGGAGCTGGAGCCCGAGGAAGTGATCTTCCACAACGAGAACGGCAGGAAGTATGCGACATGCCGTTTCCCGAACGGCAAACTGCTCCACCACAACTGCCCGGGCCGGGGCAACATCGCCGTGGAAGGCACGAATGAACAAGGCCCTTCGAAGCCGGTTCCCAGCTACGCCGGTACCGGCGGCATCTATGGCGACTTCATCGACTGTGTCAAGACGCGAAAGAAGCCCTTCCGTGACATCGAATTCGCGGTCCACACGGCGAACGTCTGCCACTTGTTCCTCGCCGCCTACGAGCTGGAGCGGTCGCTCAAATGGGACACGGCCAAACAGCAGTTCGTCAACGACGACGAAGCCAATCGCCTTGTCGACGTGGCACGACGAGAACCCTGGGTGATTTGATCGCGCGATAGGTGCGACAAGGAGATTTGATTATGACGAGTGAACAGACTGTGAGAATGACGCTGGCGGCGGGCGCGACCACCCTGGCCGCGGCCCACGCGATGGCCCAGACGGATTCCGCCGCGGTAGACAAGGCATTCGAAACGCTGAAGACCTTTGATTGGGGCGAGGATCGCAAGCTTCTCGATCCGATCGACCAGACGATCATCGCCACGCAAGGCAATGCCGCCGCACGCGCAGCACTGGAAAAGAGACTGGTGGACGCACTGGCCGGCGGCCTTTCGCGATCCGCACAGGACTACGTGTGCCGCAAGCTGAGGATCGTGGGCACGGCCCAGTCCGTCAACGCCCTCGCCGCACTCCTGCCGGCGGAGAACACGTCGCACATCGCACGGTACGCGTTGGAGCGGATTCCGAATGAAAAGGCGCTCGATGTGATGCGAGACGCCCTGCCCAGGGTCAGCGGCAAGCTCAAGGCGGGTATGCTGGGCTCGCTGGGCAAACGTCGCGACGCCAAGAGCATCGACACGATCTCGAAGTGCCTCGGCGACTCCGACATCCAAGTCGCCAGGGCTGCGGCCGAGTCGTTGGGTCTGATCGGCACGTCCGCTGCAGCCAAGGAACTGACTCAGTTTGCCAAGAAGGCGCCCGCCAATATGAACCTGCCGGTGGCCGATGCTTGCCTGATCTGCGCCGAGCAGTTGGTGACCGACGGGCAGAAGGCCCAGGCAATGGCGCTGTACAAAGAGCTCCAGGGCAACGACCAGCCTTCGCAGGTCAAGATTGCCGCCATGAAAGGCATGCTGGCCGCGACGACCAGGAAGTGAGATCATCCGGCAGACCAACAGAGGATTCAAGAAGAGCCTGCACCGCCGCAGAATCGGTGCGGGCTCTTTCCACATGGGCTGGCTTTGGAGAGACCTGGTGTGATTCTGACTCTGTCATCCTGAGGCGCAACCGAAGGATCCGGCTCGCTTCCCAGAGGTTTCTCCCGGTCGCAGGCCGGATCGTTCACTCCGCTGCGCTCCGCTCAAGATGACAGGAGGCTGTGACACATGCATCCGTAGCACTGCGGAAAGCCACGCATCCGCATTTTGTCGCCTGCTTCTCAGCGGTCCTCGACCGATTTCCGCAACTCGCGGCAGGAGCTGAGGAACTCCGCGGCGGACATCTCCCGCAGGAAGACGAAACCGCGGGTCGCACGGATCAGCGCGTTCGGATGGCTGTAGAACCACTCGCGTCCCAGGCACATTTTGATCTTCTGATACTGCTCCACCTGGATTCGCTGCGCCAGTTGCGAGAACGGCCCGTCGTATTCATAGCTCGGGAACGAGGCATGTTTCTGCGTGATGAAGGAGTCCATGAAGGCGTTGTGCATCACCGAGAACATCGCCAGGCTAACCGGCACAAAGAGGTTCGCTTCGGAGGGATCGAAACGGAACCAGACGTTGCGGTAGCCCCAGATCCTCATGTCGTGCGTTGACGAGGTCTTCAGATGGACGCGGATCGCTTCCGCGAGGGCCTGCATGACCTTGTAGTGCGTGTCCGGCCCGCTGGCCTCCGGATCGAACGCGACCGTGACCACGTCGGGATCGAGCCGGGCCAGCTCCGCGACGATGGGCGGGACATCCTGCGCCATGGTGGGTTCCTTGGTGAAGATGTCGCCTGTATAGAAACTCAAACGGAGGTGCCGGATGTTCTGGCATTGCCAGCCGTAATAGCCCCAGACGCATTCCGCCTCCCACTCCCGGCTCATCCCCTTGAGACGCTGGATCCGCTCGGGGTCCTTCTTGCCGGGATAGGCTGACGCGAAGTACTCTTCCAGTTCCGCAACGCAGCGCTCGACGTCTTGCAGCGAGTTCACGTCGATCAGCTCGACGAGATTGCGCAGCATACGCCGCGCGCAGCCTTCCGCCTTGTCGTCCTCGTCGTGCGCGGCCACGCCATCGAGGTACTGCCACACGTCCCGGTTGCGGTCGATCGTATTGCCTCGCGAGAAGTAGTCCTGATCCCATAGGGTCTTGAACGTAGGCGTGCCCAGGAACCGACGCAGGCTGGCCATCTGCGTCCGCATGAACTGGTTCGTAACGGACGTGAAGCCGCTCGTGAGCGTCATGAAGTAGTGCTCGTTGCTCGCCTGGCGGAAATGGCGGACGATCTGTGCGAAGTACCCAAGCATCACGTCGTCGTGGTGCGGTTCGGTGTGCAGGAAGCACCGGTCCCTGTAGACACGCAGACCGGCCTCGATTTTGCCGGCGAGCCGCTCGTGCACCATCGCGGCCAGGCGAGCCAAGGGCTCGCGCCGTCGTTTGAGAATGACCGTGGCCGGTCGGTCGGACTGGCAGTCGGCTTCGGTCAGATCCAGCACGCGCTTGTGGCAGTGCACCGCCAGATCGACCAGAGTCTTCTCCACCTCCGCGTCACCGACGGCCGTCATGGTCTCGAGGACGCGGACCTGTCGCTCCATCAGATGGGCGGCGGCGCCTCGCGTGATGTAGAATCGCCCGTTGGGCAGTTCCTGCAGACAACTCGCGGGCGTCTCGATGGTCTTGGCGGACTGGATGGCCTGGGCTGCCAGCGCAGCCTTCGCCTGACCTGCGGCCAGGATGATCGCGGTGCAGTCGCGATTGTACGTGATCGTGTCGAGCCCGATGGTAATCACCAGGCTCTGCCTGGCAATCTCGATCCCGCCGAGGTCCGTCGCAGCCGCCGCCTGCGTCTCGTAGTTCGTCGGGCACAGACGGGTTGTCGAGTAGTGGTCCGAGCCGCGGATATTGAATCCGATGTGACCGTCGGGCCCGATGCCGCCGAGGAAGAAGCCGATGCCGCCCAGGTCGCGAATCCGCTGCTCGTACTCCATGCACCACTGGTCGATGTGTGCCAGGAGTGTCTTCTGTCGAGATTCGAGCTGGCTGGTCGCCTGGCGATATCGCAACGTCAGGTCCACGCGATTGCCCGGCCAGACACAAGCGAGCGTCTCGTCCGGCCGCAGTCCGATCGTGACGGGGTCGATCAACAACGCCTTGGTTGGGTCCAGGCCGAAGCCCTCGATGTAGAAATGCTTGACGTAGTGCGTGAAGCTATTCTGCTGTGCGGAATCGATGGGGTAGAACTCGTCGATCTGGACGAAGTGCAGGCCCTTCATGTCGGGCGTGCTCGTCGGATCGACCCCCGCATCGCGGAGGGCCTGCTGAATCTCCGGCGTATCCCATTCCTTGAGCAGCCGCTGGACCCAGAGGATGAAGTGTTCCGGCGTCTTGCCGGTCGGCAGGGAGATCACGCCTTGGGGGTTCTGCTGCACCCATTCCATGAACCGCATCGCCGCGAGTTTGCCCAGCGATGGGAAGTTCTCCACGACAATCGTAGGGATCTTCTCTGTCGGCGGATAGAGAGCATCGAACGAGGAAGCGCGAACGGCGACCTCCTCCACAGGGGTCAAACAAATCTGCATATCTTCGTCCATTCGTATGAGTAAGCACAGGACCTGTGCCGGGTCCACGGAAACAGTCCAGTAGTTTACCACCTCCCGCCCGCTCCCGCAAGTCTCCATCTCGCCCAGAGGAGACGGCCGTTTGTGCGGCCCGGTCACCGGGAGCCGGGTCGCGCAGGGCTGCCCCGCCAGTTCCAGACCCCGTCCCGCCCTTCTGCGTCGGCTCTGGGTGGTGCATCTATCCGCGGACTGCTTCCTCAACTTCGGGGGGCGCCTTCCGCCTGCGGAAGACTTTGAGGAACTCGAACCACAGAACGCTCGCTCCGCCGGCCAGCAGACAGATCACCAGGTCAAGGCCGTGCATCGGCGCGAAATGGAACAGATCGCGGAGGAACGGCGTGTAGAGCACCAGAATGAGAAACGCTGTGGCGCCGACGACGACCCACCACAGGGCGGCGTTTGGCTCTCGCAACGTCTCCAGGATCGTGCGCCACCACGAGCGGTTGGTCAGAATTAGGGCCATGTTGGCGACCACCAAGGCAGCGAACGTCAGTCCCCTCGCGTTGTTCTCGGCGTGACCGAGCAGTCGCGCCACCAGGAACACCGCCAAGACAATCGCCAGCACGCTCGCGCCCTGCAGTAGGCTGAGCAGGACAGGTTTCAGAGCGAACAGGCGTTCTTTCGGGTCCCGCGGCCGGCGCGTCATCGCATTGGGTTCGGCGCCCTCGGCCTCGAAGATCAACGTACACGAGGGATCGATGATCAGCTCCAGAAACACGATGTGGACCGGCAGCAGAATCAACGGCCAATCCGAGAAGAACACAGGGATCAGCGACAGACCCGCGATGGGGACATGAATGGCGAAGATGTACGAGACCGCCTTCTTGATGTTGTCGAAGATCCGCCGGCCCAGACGCACCGCCTGGACAATGGACGAGAAATCATCGTCCAGCAACACCAGCCCGGCGGCCTCGCGCGCGACGTCCGTGCCGCGGCCGCCCATGGCGATGCCGATGTGCGCGGCCTTCAAGGCCGGAGCGTCGTTGACCCCGTCGCCGGTCATGGCCACGACCTCGCCCGCGGCTTTCAACGCGTTGACAATCCGCAGCTTCTGTTCCGGGACGACACGGGCGATAATGCTGGCTGTCGCGAGATGCTTCCGGAGTTGCTCGTCATCCATCTGGTCGAGTTCGGGACCGGTGACGATCTCGGCATCGGACCGCAGGCCGATCTGTCGCCCGATACTCTGTGCCGTGGCGGGGTAGTCGCCCGTAATCATAACGACCCTGATGCCGGCTGAGTAACACTCCTGGATGGCCCCGGGCACGGCAGGCCGGATCGGGTCCGCCAGTCCGACCAAGCCGAGGAACTCGAACTCAAAGTCGTGTTGCTCTTTGGGCAGATCGCCTTGCGCCACCGGACGACCCTGCGCCACTCCGAGAACTCGCAAGCCCTCCGCCGCCATCGTTGTCGCCCGTTCGAGGAGTTTCTGACGCCGCTGCATGTCCAGATGGCACAGGTCGACGACGGCCTCCGGCGCGCCTTTCGAAGCGATCATGAGCTTGCGCCCGTCGGGCGACCGCCAGACGTGCGACAGGGCCAGCAGTTCCGGTGACAGCGGATACTCACGGACCAGATTCCAGTTCTCGTGCAGATGCTCGGTACGGGCCAGGTGTTGGGTCCCGAGCTCGCGCAGCGCCTTCTCCATCGGGTCGAACGGGTCCTTCTTGCTGGCGAGAATGCCGAATTCCACCAGCCGGTGGAAATCCTCCGGCAACGACGGGGCCCGCGGATCATTGGCATCGAAGGTCCTTCCGTTGGCGAAGAGCTTGCTGATCGACATACGGTTCTGCGTCAGCGTGCCGGTCTTATCGACGCAGAGTACGGTGGCCGCACCGAGGGTCTCGATGGCGGGGATCCGCCGGGTGAGCACCCGCTCCTGCGAGATCCGCCAGGCGCCCAGGGCGAGAAAGATCGTCAGAACGACCGGGAACTCCTCGGGCAACGTGGCCATCGCGGTTGCGATACCCGCGAGGAAGCCCTGTTTCCAACTGAGTGACGTATTGCCTCGCGTCAGCCCATAGAGGACCACGACCACGACACAGAGGGACAACCCGACGCAGGCCATGATGCGGACCAGCCGGCCCGTTTCCTTTTGAAGCAATGTTCGCTCCGCTTCCACGGTCTGCAGGGCCTTGCCGATCTTGCCGAGCTCGGTCCTCAGGCCGGTGGCCATTACCTCGGCGACGCCCTGGCCCTGGGTGATCAGGGTGCCGGAGAAGACGGCCGGCAGGTCGTCGCCGCCGGGCTTGGCCAACGTCTGCTGGTCTGGAGAAGCCTGCTTGCGTACAGGAACCGATTCGCCCGTCAGGAGGGACTCGTCCGCCGACAGGTTGACACACTGCCGCAAGATCGCATCCGCGGGCACGCGATCCCCCTCGACCAGGATGACGATATCTCCGCGCACCACGTGCCGCCCCGCGATCCGCTGCTGCTGGCCATCACGGATGACCAGGGCACGCGGGCTCGACAGGTCCCGCAGGGCATCCAGGGCGCGCTCGGTCCGTCTCTCCTGGACGATGGTGATGCCCATGATGACAAAGACGAATCCCAGGAGCATGAGCGCCTCCTTGGGTTCACCCAGGAACAGGTAGATCACGCCGCAGGCGACCAGCAGCAGGAACATCGGCTCGCGGATCACCTCGGCCGCGATGGTCAGGCTGTTGCGCCGCCGGCTGGACGGCAGCTCGTTGTAGCCCTCTTCGGAGAGACGCTGGGCCGCCTGGCTCTGCGTCAATCCGGCTATCGCGCTGATGTCAAATGAGTTCAGCATTCGTATGCCCCATCCCGGCAGCGTCGTAACACGTCGCGCCGCCTGCCAGAGTGGCCACAATCAGGATCGCCTCGGCGGAAGAAAGACCGAATCGCCGTGAGCACACATATTGCAGAGAGCAAGCCGTCATGTCAAACATTGTTCCACTACAGCAGGGTCGACCGCTTCTTCGTGACCTTCGCGGCGTACGCGTTAGCCGAGTGTTGAAATCCTGTGCCGGCCAGGGTATAGTCTGACACGATGGTGGTTTGAATCGAAAGGCTTGCGATGGGCAATCAGTTCAGCGTGAAAGACAAAGTGGTCGTCGTCACCGGCGGCGGCGGAATCCTGTGCGGCACGATGGCCAAGGCGCTCGGCGCCGAGGGCGCCAAGGTCGCGATTCTCGATCTGTCGGAGGCCGCAGCGACGAAGGTCGCCGACGAGATCAAGGCCAGAGGGGGCGCCGCGATCCCGGTCGCATGCAACGTCCTCGACAAGCCCAGCATCGAGAAGGCCCGGGACAAGGTCCTCGCGGCGTTCGGGCGGGTCGATGTCCTCGTCAACGGCGCCGGCGGCAACAAGAAAGAGGCGACCACGTCGCCGCAGTTGTCGTTCTTCGATCTGCCGGCGGAGGCGATCCGATTCGTCTTCGACCTGAACTTCCTCGGCACCCTGCTGCCGACGCAGGTCTTCGGCAAGCTGATGGCCGAGCAGAAGGCGGGCATCATCCTGAACACATCGAGCATGAACGCGCTGCGTCCGCTGACGAAGATCCCGGCGTACTCGGCTGCGAAGGCCGCCATCGGCAACTTCACGCAATGGCTCGCGGTCCACATGTGCCAGAACTACGCGAAGGACATCCGCGTCAACGCGATCGCGCCGGGCTTCTTCCTCACCGAGCAGAACCGATTCCTGCTCACCGACGAGGAGACGGGGGCGCTGACCCCTCGCGGCGAGACCGTGGTCGGCCACACACCGATGGGCCGGTTCGGGTCGCCCGACGAGCTGCTCGGCGCCATGTTCTGGCTGCTCAGCGACGCGTCGAAGTTCGTCACCGGCGTGACCATCCCGGTCGACGGCGGCTTCTCCGCCTTCAGCGGCGTGTGACATGCAGCGCCACAAGGGCATCCCGTGACGGTGATGGACACGACACAGCCTTTGACGGATTTCAGACTCCGGCACGAGTTTTTCGTCGGCATCGATTCGGACGGCTCCGTGTTCGACACGATGGCGATCAAGCATCGCGAGTGTCTGTGCCCGCAGATGATCGAGTGCTTCGGTCTCCAGCCGGTTGCGCAGGCAGCTTGCGAGTGCATGGACTTCGCGGGTCTGCTCAGCAGGACTCGGGGCGCCAATCGGCACAAGAGCCTCAGGCGGATTCTCGGCGAACTGCTGCCCACCCATCCGGCAGTCCGGAAGAGCGGCTTCGAGGTTCCCCAGTTGCCCCACTATTTCGCCTGGGTGGACGACTCCGCGAGCGTCCTGAGCAGCGAGCGGCTCAAACGGGCCATCGCTACGGCAACAGGCTCGACAAAGAAGGAACTGGCACTGGCGCACGCATGGAACGACAGGGTCAACCAGGCAATTGAGCGGATCGTCAGGGGAATACCGCCCTTTCCACTCGTGCGGGAGTGTCTCCGGAAGATGCATGGCAAAGCCGGTGTGATGGTCGTCTCGACCACGCCATGCGACACCCTGATGCGTGAATGGAGTGCCCAGGATCTCGCCAAATACCTGGCCCTGATCGCCGGCCAGGAGAAGGGCACAAAGGCCCGGCACCTTGAATACGCGGCGCAGAACCGGTACAATGAACACCACGTTTTGATGATCGGCGATGCATCAGGCGACCTGAACGCCGCCAGGGAAAGCAATGCTCTGTCTACCCGGTCCATCCGGGCGACGAAGAGGCTTCGTGGAAACGGTTCCACGACGACGCAATGGACAGGTTCTTCACCGGCGCCTATGCGGGCCAGTACGAGAGGATGCTGATCGACGAGTTCGATTCGCGTCTGCAGGAGAAACCGCCGTGGCAAGAATAGGGATCACCATGCTCTGCTGCGATCACAGGAAACGCCATGGGAGACCCGTCGATTGCCCAAAAGACTTCTCACTGGGCCAACGGGGCGTCGCACTTGCCCTGGTATCTCTTCTTGTCGCCGGCTGTTCCCAAGGGAGATTGATCGGCCACGATCACCGTTATCCCAAGGCCGACTGGCCAACTCGACTTCAGTATGACGCTGACGAGATCAAACCTCTGTACACGTCGCTGACGGGGTGTCCGGAAGTGGACGTCCAGCTTAATGGCAAACCGTTTCAGTTGCTGTTCGATTACGGCTGCAGCAGGGGTTTTCAGATCACCACGGCGGTGGAGAAACGGGCGGACTACACTGTCCTCGAAGAAACCAGCACGTATTGGGCGGACGGGACCTTCCGGGGGAAGGTGAAACGGATCAGGGTGGATTCGCTGGAGGTCTTCGGCAATCGATACGAGGATCAAGAGGGGACACTGGCCGACTGGCGGATCTTCTCCTCTCTGCCGCACGAGGGTCTGATCAGCCTGGAGTACTTCGCTGGCTACCGATTCACGCAGGACTATCGCAGGGGCAAATTGGGATTGACTCGCAAGCCGTTCCCGGACTCCCTGAGAGGATCGAAGGACTACGAGTTCATTGATCTGCTGGACCCGCCGGATTATCACAAGTATGGCGTGTACGTCCTGGGCAAAGTGAACGGCGATGAATCCGTGATTCACATCGACACGGGAAGCAGCAAGACAACCGTCGATCCCGCAGCGCTGACCACCGGCCAGCAGGGCAAAGTCGACGGCACGAAGCATCCAGCCGAACTGCCGGTGAGCCTCGGCGACTTTGCGTTCACGATCAGGCGTTACCGGGTGTCCCCTATTCAACACCCCTCGCCCTGTCAGTATCCCGTGAGGATGGGGATCGGCTCGGATCTCCTGCGGGACTTCGTAATCACGATAGACAGAACTGAGAACAAGAACCTTTTGGTCATTCACAAGTAGAAATCCCGGCCTCGTGCCGGAAACGGAAGACAACATGCTTTATCACAGTCGCGGAAGTGAACACGAGAACCTGAGCAGCGACGACCTCAAGCAGGGTCTGTACGCCGCACTGGATAGACTTGGCACGAGGCGCAAGGTCCTCGCCCTGCCGCCGGACATCACCAGGCTCCACTCGCGAGCGGGCGAGCTCACTCGCTACGCCTGGCAGTACTACGGCAGAGCCCTGGCGGATGTCTTGCCTGCGCTCGGGACACACTTCGCGATGGCCGGACCCGAGATCGCCAAGATGTTCGGCGACGTCCCCGCCGAACTGTTCCGCGTCCACGATTGGCGCAATGGCTTTGTCACGCTGGGCGAGGTCCCGCCCGCTTTCATTCGCGAGGTCAGCGAGGGCAAGCTCGACTGGTCCTGGCCCGCGCAGGTCAGCAAGCTGATCGCCCAAGGCGGTCACGACCTGATCCTCTCGCTGGGCCAGGTCGTGCCGCACGAGGTGATCGGCATGGCCAGTTACAACAAGAACGTCTTCGTCGGCACCGGCGGCTCCGAGGGCATCAACAAGAGCCATTTTCTCGGCGCGGTCTACGGCATGGAGCGGATCATGGGACGCGCGGACACGCCGGTTCGCAAGGTGCTCAACTACGCGAGCGACCACTTCGCGAAGCACCTGCCCATCATCTACGCTCTGACGGTCGTCGGCGCAGCGCCCTCGGGACCGGTCACGCGAGGCCTGTTCATCGGGGACGACATCGAGTGTTTCAATCTCGCGTGCGAGCTGGCGCTGAAGGTGAACTTCACAATGCTCGACGAGCCGCTCAGGAAAGTCGTCGTCTGGCTCGACCCGGAAGAGTTCAAGAGCACATGGCTCGGCAATAAGAGCATCTACCGCACGCGGATGGCGATGGCCGACGGCGGCGAATTGATCGTCCTGGCCCCCGGCCTGAGGGAGTTCGGCGAGGACAAGGGCATCGACAAGATGATCCGCAAGTACGGCTACGTGGGCACCAACCGCGTCCTGCGGCTCGTCCAGGAGAACGAGGACCTGCGATCCAGTCTCGGCGCAGCAGCCCACTTGATCCACGGCTCGACCGAAGGCCGCTTCACGGTGACCTATTGCCCCGGCTCATTGACGAAGCAGGAAATCGAGAGCGTGAACATGCAATACGCCGACCTGAAAACGATGCTGTCCAAATACGACCCGAAGAAGTTGAAAGACGGCCCGAACAAGGTCGCAGGCGAAGACATCTTCTACATCTCCAACCCCGGCTTGGGCCTCTGGTCGACGCGAGCACGATTCAAATAGGAGACAGGCTCACATTGAAAATACTTGGAATTGGCGCTTGATAAGAGCCCCGATTGAGCCGATACTGTATCTTGGAGACTCGGCCGAGGGGCTGCTATGGTGGCCCCGAAAGCATTGTCTCCTTTTTTTGTGCCCTCACCTCGCTTCGTAGGGATCTGATACGTAAACCACCCCGTGTGTCGAGAAGACTCTTCCCTCACGATGACCTTCACCATGCCAGAAGATGTTCTCCAGAAGATACACAAACGGGACAATCTCCGGCCGTGTTGGCTCGGTCATCCCCGATAATCGGCAGCCCCAATTCAGGCAATAGATACACAAATCCGCCACCTGTACCCCATAAGTCATGTCCGACTCGACAAACATCGGAACAGGCACAATCCATTGTGTCCGCTGGCGGCCCAGCATCGTTCGAGTGAAGTACGACTCCATTCGACGAACAAGCTTGCGATCTGCCTGCTTCTCAGAACCATCCATGACCAGAACACCCATTGTCTTCTCCGACTCCAGGAAGTAGAAGTATCGCTCAAGCAAGAACACCAAGTCTTTCCGCAACATCTCCTCCGGCGCGGTAGAAGGTCGCGGTGCACGGGGAATCATGGCAGCAAACAACTTTGCGTCATGACTCCTGAGCAGTTGAATCGCACCTTCGGCCAAGGCAACGCACGCCTGACCGTAGGCCGTGAATTCATCCTGTCTTGCTCTGCGGCCCTGCACGCCGCTGTTGAGAAAGTTCAAGGCACGTTTGCGTCTCTCTGCTTCGTCCATTTTGGGACCCTGGGCTTCCCATTTGAACCGGGTCTTCTTCAGGAGTTTACAGCCCTTGAGTTCTGAGCCATATTGATGGAGATATGCCCCAAACATGGATTGCTCCAATGTTCGCACGGCTGAAATGAATGGCCAGAGTCTCGATGCATGGATTGCGAATCCGGCGTGAACTTCATAGGGCATGGTCCGATGGTCATGGCCACTCTCATCCAGAAACAATAGCCAACTCATGCTATCCTCCACACAATCACCTCTGCGGTCTCTGCGTAATATGAATCTGCGGAGACTATGCCGTCAAACCAATTCCGCCTCTGGTGCGGCGGGGCGGAAGTCTATCACATGATTGTCCCCAGCAGAGGCATGAGCCGAGAACCCACCCTTCGAACGGGCGAGCGTTGGGCCTATAATGTCGCATGGGGTGAGGGCCCGACGCACAGACGAGCACCCTTGTCAGTTCCCCTGTGGAGAATCGGGACATCCGATCCACTTGTTTCTTGACAAAGGGGGCAGAGAATGCTATACTGCGGTTCTATATTCAGAATGGGGTGTGTGACGCCGTGTCGGGAAGCACAGACCGGCAGACTATCGTGTGAAGTATCCGTAGTGACGGTCTCTCCTGGAGTCTCGCTCCGTCGCTTGTCCGGAGGGCTGTCTCACAAACGATTCAAACGGGGGAGACGGAGCCTAATGAGTAGAGGAGGTATGTGATGAAGAAGATGATGTTCGTACTGGCGATTGCGACCCTGCCTGCGGCGTTCGCTCATGCGAATCTGATCACCAACGGCAGTTTCGAGACCCCGAACCAGGCAACCAAGACGTGGAACGTCTACGAGACCATTGACGGCTGGACCACCACGTTCGGGCCCGGCATCGAGATCCAGGATCATGTGACCGGCCTGGCCTATGACGGCGATCAGTTCGTGGAACTCGACAGCCACAGCAACAGCAGCATGGAGCAGTTGATCGACACGATCGCAGGCGCATCGTACGACCTGTCCTTTGCCTACTCGCCGCGTCCCGGCTATGCCGCAGACACAACCGGCATCGAGGTCTGGTTTGACGGGTCACTCGTCGACACGATCGCGTACAGTGGGGTAGGCCTGTCCAACACGAGCTGGAGCATCCTGAACTACACGGTCATTGCCAGCGGCGACACCACGAGCCTTGAATTCAAGGCAGTGGGAAGCAACGACAGTTTCGGCGGCTACATTGACGATGTGTGCCTGGAACTGTGCGACAATCCCGCGGTCCCGGCCCCGGGCGCCGTTGTCCTGGGCAGCCTGGGCATGAGCCTCGTCGGGTGGCTGCGACGACGCCGGATGCTGTAACAGACTGACCCATCAGAAGTGAACTCCGCGGGCGACGGCCGCCAGACCGTCGCCCGCTCCTGTTCTTGAGCGGGTGATTATCGCGTCACGATGAAGCACTGGTCGTGGGGCTCGCCTTTGCCGACTTCCTCTTTCTCCTTTCCGCCGTGGTCTTTGCCGTCCTCCATGACGCTCCAGAGACGGTAACCCGGCTCCGCGCGGCGATAGCGGATCGGCTGGCCGTCGAAGGGATCGCTCGGGACCTGCTCCAGATACTTCGGCACGAGGTCCGTCAGTTGCTCCGGGGTCTTGCCCTCGGCGAGACGATACCGCTCGATGGCCACGGCCGTTCGCGCCATGTCCAGGTGCGCATGCGCCCTCAAATCGAGTTCCGCAACGCGGCTCAGTGCGGGAGCCAGCATCTTGGCCGCGACGTGAAGAAAGGAGAGCCCCTGGATTCGCTTCTCGATCTGGCGGAATCGTGCCAATCGCTCCACGGGCGGACGGCCGGCGGCCTCGATGCAGTCCTCCATATAGTCCAAAACGTCGATGATCCCTCTCGACTTGATGCCGGGGGACTTCAGAATCGCGGCCGTCGGCCCCGCTGTCCCGGCCAACGAGGGGTCTCTAAGGTACTCGATCGAGTAGCAGCGCTCGCCGACCAAGGCCTGCGCCAAGTCGATCTTCCCATCGGTCTCGGCAAAAGCTGCGTCTGCATCTCTAAGCTGCGAATCGGTGAGGCTCGTTATGCTCAGGACTGACTGGAACCCCGAGATCGCTACGGCGGTGCCGGCGATGTGCACCAGATACGCAATCAGCATAGGCTCTTTCTCCAGCGAATCACCAAGGCGCAGTGCGTCTTCCAGGCAGCGCACCACGGCGTCGCCATCGCCCTGGTTCGCGTGGTAGACGGCAGCCAGCTTGAGCAGCAGCACGCAGGACCGCAAATCGCTAAGGCGCGGATATCCCTGCCGGTAGTCATAGTCGTACCGGCATGTGGCGATTCCCGCAGCCTCGTGGAGGCGGGCCAGACACGCCTCGTTGGCTGCCAGATAATCCGTGACGACCTTGGCCACCGGCTCCGAGAACCGGGTCCCTCGCTCGGGATCCTTCGCCTGCTCGCTCACATAAGGTATGTTCACATCCTCCGGCGGCCGGACGTAGGCCCCGAAGGCGATCTCATAAAGCCCCGCCGCGTTCTCCATCCCCATCGGCAGTTTGTTGTGCATCGCCAGCTCGGCCAGGCTCGTCGGATATCCCGCAGCACGAAGGGCCTCCAACCGCCGGTTCGCTCCACTGCTCAGATACCCCATGTATGCAATGGCAATTCCCAGAAGCACGACGAACAGGATCAGGATCGCGTAGCGAACCTTGAATTCAAGCCGTTTGTCGTGCCTGCCGCTGTCGCTGTCGCGATGCATCTTGTGCCCTTTCGCCGTCGGTGGAACCTGCGTCTTGCCCCACCCGCCGGGGCAATGGGCCAATCATACCAGAACACCTGAGGGACCGAAAGGCAGTCGGCATTGGCGTAGCAACTGCCTGGCCGCCTTTCGTCAGACAAACCATCCAGGGCGCGTGGTCCGCTGCGATAGACGCCTGGACGTCAACAAGCGGATGCGGCGTTGCGCCCGTCTCTGCGAGAAGAACCCGGTCGGCGCTCTTTCCCGTTGCCAACGGCGTGTCAACGTCTACAATCAAGCGGTATGGGTTGTGACCACAGCGCCCAAGCAGCAGGAGATAGGAGCACGCAGATGCAGACCAACGAGTTGACACGTCGATCATTCATCCGGTCCGCGGCCGGTTCCCTTATCGCCCTTTCATCGACCCGCCTGGTCGGACAGGTTGGCCGCGAGGGTACAGGTCCGGCCCCCATCCGGGCCATCACCCGAGGGCCCAAGTTCCACTGGTTCGCGTACTACGACAAGCTCCAGTTCGACCCCACCGGCCGGCATGTGCTGGGCATGGAGGTGGACTTCGAGCATCGCAGTCCGAAGGCGGAGGACACGATCCGGATCGGCATGGTGGACCTCCAGGACAACGACCGCTGGATCGAGCTGGGGACCAGCAGCGCGTGGGGTTGGCAACAGGGATGCATGCTCCAGTGGCGACCGGGATCGAAGGACGAGATCCTCTGGAACGACCGGGGCGAGAAGGGGTACGTGACGCGCATCCTGAACGTGAAGACCGGCGACAAGCGAACTCTCCCCTATCCTTTCTATACGATCAGCCCCGGCGGGCGGACCGCGGTGAGCCCGGACTTCCGTCGCATCAACGACATGCGGCCGGGCTATGGCTACGCCGGACTGCCCGACCCGGACCTCGAAGAGCCCGCGCCGAAGGACTCGGGCATCCATCGGCTTGATCTCGACTCCGGCAAGGCGGACCTGATCGTCTCGCTGGCGGATATCGCCGCTTTCGGCAAGATGCCGGACGACTCGAAGCGGGCCAAACATTATTTCAATCACCTCCTGTTCAACACGGATGGCTCGCGGTTTGTCTTCCTGCACCGCTGGCGGATGCTCGACGGTGACTCGCGATACAAGACGGTCGGCGGGTTCGGCACGCGGATGCTGACCGCCACGCCGGAGGGCAAGGACATCCACGTCGTCGATCCGCACGGCAGGACCTCGCACTTCATCTGGCGCGACCCCACGCACATCCTCGCCTGGGCCTGGCATCCCTCCCACACCAGCGAGGCCTTCTACCTCTACGAGGACGGGACCGACAAGGTCGAGATCGTCGGCGAGGGCGTCACGGGTTCCCAAACGCGATCCTTCGCGTTGGGGGTCCCCATGACCCGCAACGGCCATTGCACCTACCTGCCCGGCAACAAGTGGGTCCTCAACGACACCTACCCGGACAAGGACCGCAAGCAGCAGGTGTACCTGTACCACGTGGCGACCGGCAGGACCGTGCCGCTGGGCGGGTTCTATCTGGCCCCGGAGTATCAAGGCGAGTGGCGGTGCGACACGCACCCGCGATGCAGCCCGGACGGGCACAGCGTCGTGATCGACTCGGCCCACGGCGGCAACGGCCGGCAGATGTACCTCATCGACATCTCCGCCCTGCTCTAACGAGAATCCGAAGCACGAAACTCGCCCCCGCCAAAGCGGGAACGTAAATCCGAAACAAGCTCAGATGATCGAAATCTGAAATTCAAAAACGGGACCAGCCGCCGACGTGGCAGCGTTTGAGTCATTTGGGTTTCCGCAATTCGAATTTGTTTCGGATTTCGAGTTTCGGGTTTTGAATCGGGTCGCCGGGAGGGTATCCTGCCATTGAGAAACGGATTCATCACAGGAGCAAATCGATGCTGGTCGGCGTCTTAACTGCGACGATGTGCATGCAGGGCATCAGCTCGCTCAAGGACAAGCGTCACATCGTCAAGAGCGTGATCGGCCGGCTCCAGAGCCGGTTCAACGTCTCGATCTCGGAGGTCGAGCACCAGGACAGCAAGACCTGCGCGGTCCTGGGCATGGCGGTCGTCTCGAACGAGCGGATCTTCGTCGAGCAGCAGCTCGACGCCATCCTCAGCTTCATGCGCAACGACGGCCGCTTCTACCTCGGCCAGGTCGAACGGGAGATCTTCTCCTGATGGATGCGTCGGGCTTCACTGCGTTGAACAATGATGGAACGGTCCGACTGCTGGCCTCGCGGAGGAACTGGATCGAGGGCGAGGCGGTGAGCCAGTTGAAAAAGACCGCCGACCTGCCGGGCATGCGTCTGGCGGTGGGACTGCCCGACCTGCATCCCGGCCGGGGACATCCCGTGGGTGCGGCCTTCATCACCGAGGGGGTGTTCTATCCCCAATTGATCGGCAATGACGTCGGCTGTGGGATGGGCCTGTGGCAGACCGATCTCCAACGCCGGAAGTTCAAGCAGGACCAGTGTCTCAAGAGGCTCCAGGACCTGGAAAGTCCTTGGGAGGGAGACACGATCGAGTGGCTGGCACGGTACGGCGTCGAGGCGACGGAATCGGATATCGTCCTCGGCACGATCGGCAGCGGAAACCACTTCGCCGAGATCCAGGACTGGCATGAGATCTGCGATCCCACCATCTTCGACAGCTTGGGCCTCCAGAAGCAGTCTCTCATGATTCTGGTGCACAGCGGCTCGCGGGGGCTCGGCGACCTGTTGCTGCACAACCATGTGGACGAGCACGGGGCCGCGGGATTGCAGTCGGACAGCGAGGAGGCGCCCGCATACCTGAACCGGCACGATCGTGCCCGACAATGGGCGGTGGCCAATCGCGTCTTGATCGCCCATCGTATGGCCGAGCAGATCCATTGCACGACCCAGGCCGTGTTGGACGTTTGTCACAACAGCGTCACGCCGGCGGAGTTCGCCGGTCGAGCAGCTTGGCTCCATCGCAAAGGGGCGGCCCCCGCGGATGCGCCGGCCCTCGTAATCCCGGGGACGCGAGGATCGCTCAGCTACCTCGCGATCCCGACGGGCGATCAGCAGAGAAACGCCTGGTCGCTCGCCCACGGCGCGGGACGACGCTGGAACCGCCTGTCCGCCAAGTCCCGGCTCAAGGATCGATACCGCGCCGACTCCCTGGTCCGGACTGAACTGGGCGGCATGGTGATCTGCCAGGACAAGGATCTGCTCTTCGAAGAGGCTCCACAGGCGTACAAGGATATCGACGTCGTCATCGCGGACATGGTCGAGGCGGGGCTCATCCGCGTCGTCGCCACGCTCAAGCCGCTGATTACCTACAAGGTCCGAAGATCCGCACGTTGATCCCCATGCGGGTCCGCGAGGGGACAGCGTTCAGGCGGCGACAGCACCTTGTGGTGTCGGATCGAATACAAACGCGTCACACGCCGCGGCGTGAAGAATGAAGTTGAAACCGGACGGGGGACTCGATTATGCTCTTTCGCTGGCTTGCATCAGCACCATAGAATGGAAAGGATCAGTCATGAGAGTCTGTCGCATCTTGGCGTCGTTTGGTGTTCTGCTGGTCGTCGGCTGCAGTTCCGTCGCGGGCAACTCCGCGAGCGCGGGCTCCGGCGGGAAGGTCTGGCTCTCCGACCTCGATATCAGCAAGACCCAGCAGGGCTGGGGCGATCCGCACAAGAACCAGTCCGTGGACGGCAACCCGCTGAAGATCGGCGGCAAGACCTTCGAACGCGGCCTGGGCACACACGCCGACAGCATACTCTATGTCGAGCTCAACGGCGGCAGCACCCGCTTCACCGCCTTCGTCGGCGTAGACAACGAAGCGGGCACTCGCGGCAGCGTCGAGTTCCGCGTCCTCGCCGACGGCAAACAGGTCTACAACAGCGGCGTGGTCAAGAGTGGCGACGCAGCCAAGCAGGTGGACGTCGATGTCACCGGCGTCCAGATGCTCGTGCTGTCCGTCGGCTCCGGCGAGGGCATGAACTACGACCATGCGGACTGGGCCGACGCGTTCTTCACCGTCACCGGGACGGTGCCCAAGACCGTCGATGCCCCGAAAGAGGAGGCGGTGATCCTGACCCCGAAACCCTCGGCCAAGCCGCGGATCAACAGTCCCCGCGTGTTCGGCGTCCGACCCGGCTCGCCTGTCCTGTACACCATCGCCGCCTCCGGCCAGCGTCCGATGTGGTTCAACGCGGAGAACCTGCCCGCCGTGCTCAAGATCGACCGCGAAACCGGCCGGATCACCGGCAAGTTCACGAAGCCCGGCGAGTGCAAGATCACCCTGGTCGCCACGAACGACCTGGGCGAAGCCAAACGAGAGCTCAAGATCGTCGTGGGCGACACACTCGCGCTGACCCCGCCGCTCGGATGGAACAGTTGGAACTGCTGGGGCTGCGCCGTAGACGAGAAGAAGATCCGCGAGGCCGCCGACGCCATGGTCAAGTCGGGCCTGGTCGAGCACGGCTGGCAGTACATCAACATCGACGACTGCTGGATGGTCAAGCCCAACGAGAGCAACCCGACGATCGGCGGGCCAACCCGCGACGCAGCCGGACGCATCCTGACCAACAAGCGGTTCCCCGATATGAAGGCCCTCACGGACTACGTCCATAGCCTGGGCCTGAAGATCGGCACGTACATCTCGCCCGGCCCGTGGACCTGCCAGGGATACGAGGGGAGCTGGCAGCACGAGCAGGCGGACGCCATGCAGTTCGCAGAGTGGGGATTCGACTATCTCAAGTACGACTGGTGCGGCTATGGCTCCATCGTGTCCAACCCCACACTGGAGCAGATGAAAGAGCCCTACCTGTTCATGGGCCTGTGCCTCAGGCGTGCCGGACGGGACATCGTCTACAGCCTGTGCCAGTACGGCATGGGCGACGTCTGGAAATGGGGCGCCGAGGTCGGCGGCAACTGCTGGCGAACCACCGGCGACATCACCGACACCTGGGGCAACATGAGCGGCATCGGGTTCGCCCAGAGCGAGAAGGCCCCCTACGGAGGTCCCGGCCACTGGAACGACCCCGACATGCTCGTCGTCGGCATGGTCGGCTGGGGTCCGAACATCCGCGACAGCCACCTGACCCCCAATGAACAGTACACGCACATCAGTCTGTGGAGCCTGCTGTGCTCGCCGTTGCTGATCGGCTGCGATCTGACGCGCCTCGACGAGTTCACGCTGAACCTGCTGACGAATGACGAGGTGCTCGAAGTGAACCAGGACCCGCTGGGCGAGCAGGCCAGGCGGGTCGCGCAGGACGGCCACTGCGAGGTCTGGGCCAAGAGGATGGAGGACGGCTCGACCGCAGTCGGCCTGTTCAATCGCGATGAGACCCCGCAGACAGTTGCCGCCAAGTGGTCCGACGTGGGTGTGACCGGCAAGCAACAGGTTCGCGACCTCTGGCGTCAGAAGGATTTGGGCACGTTCGAGGGCAGCTTCGGCGCGGAAGTCCCGCGTCACGGCGTTTTCCTGGTGCGTCTGTTCCCAGCGAATCAATAGGATATCGGTGGGCACAGCCCACCCTGCACGGCTCAAGAACCTCAAGGGTGTCAAGGACCTCAGGAGCACCAAAGTGAGGTACTTGAGGTCCTTGCTCCCCTTGACGGCGGGATGGTGCGTGATTTGCACCCGATGTGCCCCCTACCATCCGCAGGTAATGCTGCGGCGGTCATTGCCTTGCCCGAGCGGATTTGGTAGAATGCACGAGTGGCAAGTGATTCCGTGCAGGCCGGCCGGAACGCGTCGGGAAGAGACTATGGAAGACTGCGTCAATCATCTCAGTCGTCGGCAGATCCTCAGGGGGCTGGGCGGCGCCGCCGTCGTTGCGGCCTTCGGGCCGGCCCTTTTGCGGCCAGGCCGAGTTGCAGCCCAGAGCGACTCTTCGCGGCCGGACACGCAGCTCTTTACACCCTGGACGAAATCATCGAAGGTCAGCCTGATCAAGGGCAACGACCGTCGGGAGATCGTCTTTCAGGCACTGAAACATATCGAAGACGAGGTCGTGGCCTCGCTCGGCGCCAAAAAGAAGATCCTTATCAAACCCAACTTCGTCTCGACGAGTCGGGAACTGGCAGCCACGCACGTCGACGCAGTGCGGGGCATCCTGGACTTTCTCCGGCCGCACTTCAAGGGCCAGATCACCGTCGGGGAATCTTCCCCCGGCACGGGCAGCACGTTCGAAGGCTTTCAGAACTTCGACTATCTGCCCATCGAGAAGGAGTACGGCGTCACACTGGTGGACCTGAACACGCAGCCTTTTGTGCATCGTTACGTGTTCGGACGCAGGCACCAACCGATCCCGATCCGGATCATCTCGACGTTCCTCGACCCGGACACCTACCTCATCTCGGCGGCCAAGATGAAGACGCACGACCGCGCGGTGACGACGTTGTCGCTCAAGAACGTCCTGCTCGGCGCCCCGCTGAACGACGGCACGAAAAACGACAAATCGCTGACGCACACGGAGTACAACTTCAGTCCCCGGGCCGTGCTGCATTTCAACATGTTCCACCTGGCGCAGGAGATCTGGCCGGACCTCGGGGTGATCGATGGGTTTGTCGCGATGGAAGGCAACGGACCCGTCGGCGGGACGCCGGTCGATGCCCGCGTCGCCTTAGCCAGTCTGGACCCGCTGGCGATGGATACGCTCACCACCCAACTGATGGGCTTCGACCCAGGCAAGATTCCGTACCTGACCTCGATGGCCGAGGCGGGCATGGGCCAGGGCGATCTGACGAAGGTCCAGATCGTGGGCACGCCTGCCGAGAACTGTCGATACAAATTCAAACCACACGAGAAGCTCATCGAGCCCTACGGCCTGAGCTGATCGACGTGCCGCCTCTCGGATGGGATGGGTTCGGTGGTGCCGTAGATGAAATGGTCGTTCTGCATTGTCGCGGCATGGACGCTCCAACTATCGCTGCAACCGTCGGCTTGCCCGGCGGGCGACGGACCCGTGCCAATCCCGCCCGGGACGGCGCCGGTCTATCAGTTCCGATCATCCGTCTACGACCGGGATTTCTACACGCTCGACGGGGCCGAGAGGGACCTGCTGTTGACCCGCTGGCCCGACGTGTGGACGTACGAACGGATCGCATTCCGCGCGTTCGACCAGCCCGTCGAGGACGCCCTGGCGCCGGTCCATCGGTTCTGGTCCGCGTCGTTCAACTCGCATTTCTATACCATCAACCGCGCGGAGATACACCAATTTCTTGTCGACTATCCCGACGTATGGACCCATGAGGGCGTCGCGTTCTTCGCCTATCCCGAGGATGACCATCCGGCAGGCACGATGCCGGCGTATCGCTTCTGGGCGGACTCCCTGGGGACTCACCGCTACACGACGAGCGACCGCGAGCGATTCAAGTTGACCTGGGAGAATCCTGCCGTCTGGCAGTACGAAGACATAGCGTGGTATGCCTACCCATCGGACGGTCTGTCGGTGGCTCAGATCGTGAAGGGACCGGCTTTGGAGTGGGTCGCGCAGGAATCGGTAACGATCGTGTGGGAAACCGACGTCCCATCCGGCACGAGTGTCGGCTATGGCACCGATTCCGTGGACGAGTTCGAGGTCTCCGATCCCGCCTGGGTCACCCTGCACAAGGTCGTCCTATCCGATCTGACGCCGGACACGCTGTACACGTATGTCGTGAGATCGGGAACCGCTTCCAGGACGGGCACGTTCCGCACCGCGCCGCGCGAAGGACAGGCCTTTCGGTTCGCGGTCTTGAGCGATACCCAGTGGGACAAAGACACGCACAGGCAGATCGCGGCGGATATTCTGGAGAGCCAGCCGGGACTTGTTCTCCACTGCGGCGACCTCACCAGTTGCGGGCGCAATCTCGACCTCTGGGAGACCGAGTTCTTCAGACCCGCGTCCGAGCTGCTCACGCACATCCCGCTGGTCGCGGTCCCGGGCAATCACGAGTACTTCGGGCTCGGTCCCCCCTGGTTCTTCTACTGGTTCGATCGGCCCGTCAACGACGGATGGTTCGCCCTGGAATACGGCAACGCCTACTTCATCGGATTGCACACGGGCGCGCCGTTCTGCCCTGGGAGTCCTCAGTATGAATGGCTGGTCCAGGAACTCGCCGCGGCGCCGTGTCGGAATGCGACGTGGCGAGTCGTGTTCTTCCACGAGCCGCCGTTCACTTCGACGAACGGGCACACGGACAATCCCGCCGCCCAGGACTATCTGGTGCCGCTGTGCGAGCAGTACGGCGTGGACGTCGTCTTCAGCGGGCACAGTCACGTCTACGAGCGGTATTTCCACAACGGCGTCTATTACATCGTCACCGGCGGCGCCGGCGGCCACCTCTACACCTTGGTGGCGGACAAGACGCTGCCCATCCGCGAGTTCGGCCTGAGCATCCACCACTACTGCATCGTGGACGTCGATCCTGCGGCGGGAACACTCCGAATCTCCGCCATCGACATGGCCGGCGAGATCTTCGACTCCATTGAACTGCCCAGGGAGTCTCAGGCCGCGATCGCGTGTCACGCGGAGGCATCGCCGACGGGTGACTGAAGAACGTCCGTTCGTACCGCCGAGGGCGGACGCCAGGCGTAGATGGGGCCTTCCTCGCCGCATTCCATGCACCACATGGCGGCGGCGACCGTGCCGCACTGCGGACACGCGGGTTGGGCTTCGAATACATCGAAGGCCGTCCGACAGTTGGGACAGGACCAGAAACTGCCCATAGGCGGCGCCGCCCGACAGCTCGGACAGGCGTACCCCTCCCGACGCGGCGCCCTCGCCAGGCGGAGAAGACGCAATCCATACCGCAATCCGCTCCAGCAGTTCAGCACGATGAACACGCACAAGATGCCCAGCCAGGGCGATCCCGACCACACAGCCAGCGCCACGAGGCCTGCGACGCCGACGAGACCGAGAATCGCTGTGACGGTCAGACTCCAGGCTCGTCCGACGACGAACCACAGGAGCGAACGGAGGATCTGGCCGCCGTCCAGGGGATAGATGGGCAGGAGATTGAAGATCAGCAGGCCAAAGTTGATGTAGGAGATCGCACGCAGAAGGCGGTACACATCGGGCATCGCGTGGAGGACGCCGGTCTGCATGGCGAGTGCTTTGAGCAACCACAACACCGGGACCAGGACCACATTGACGAGCGGTCCGGCCGCGAGACTCCAGAGTATCGCTCCCGGCCGTTGCGGCGGCTGGACGTAGGCGACGCCGCCCAGCGGCCACAGGACGATCTGATCAGCCTGCCCACCGACCTGCCGGCACGCCAGCGAGTGCCCGAACTCGTGCATCAGGACGATGGCGAACAGAGCCAGGTATTCCACTGCGTTCCAGATCGGAGACGAATACCGTCCAATCCGCTGGTCGATCCCGTACCACGCGACGAGAAACCACGTCCAGTGCAGGTACAAGTCGATCCCCGCCAGGCGGAACAGATGAATGGAGCCTTGTCGTGTCGGTGTCATGCGATCCTTTCAACGGTCGCCAGCGTTTCGAGTCTCGTGAGCCATTCGTTGAAGTGTGAACACGCCTCGCGCATCTTGCTCAGGCCAATCTTCTGACTGATAAGAACGCCGTCCGCCACCTTGGAGTAGCCCGGATTCAGTGTAATAATACGTTTGGATGGGGCAGTTTGTTTGCTGTCATTGATCTCCTCGGGGGACTGGAACTGATCCGTGATCCGCAGCGTTTCCGAGTCGTCTGCCAAATCCAAGCCCTCTGCCAGCAACTTCGGATCACTGAACAGAAGGGCCTCGAACTCGTGCATCTGTACATACGGGATGAATCGGGCCGCGTTGAACCCGCTGCCCAATTCGCTCGCCACGTCTGCCAGGATTGCCTGCTCGATCATCCCAGGCTTTTCACCGAATGGCTTTTGCGCCGCAACCTCCCGATTGGGCCAACTGCTGGGCATGCCATAGTAATCGAACATGGTTGTGCAGAAGGCATCATGGTCCTGCTTGAGCGTGGTCAGGATATCCCGGCGGGCCCGTGGATACTCGCCGATTCCCCCGCGATGTCCCGGCTTTCCGACCAACCGCGGATGAAGGAAAACCTCAGTCGATGAGAACCAGGGTTGCAGGACTTTGTTGGCAAAGGTCTCCTCGGTCTGCCCTTCCACCAGGACATGCACCCTAACCATCGGAGGGTCTCCCGCCGATGACGTTCTTCTGCCACAGCTCGCCGAGCGAATAATCCTTGAGCCACTCCTGCAATTTCTCGCTGGACAGACGCTCGAATGTAGATGCCCCCTCCTTGCGCTCCACCACGATGATGTCTTCGGCTTCGAAGTGGTCGAGCAGCGGCGCAGATTGCGTTGACACAATGACCTGCGTCTTCTCCGTGGCTTTCTTTATCAGTTCCGCGAGCAGGGTCAACGCATAGGGATGCAGGCCCAGCTCCGGCTCATCCAGGAGGATCGTGGCCGGCGGATTCGGCTGCCATAGGGCCGTTGCCAGGGCAATGAACCGCAAGGTTCCGTCCGAAAGCTGCGTCACAAGGAATGGATAGTCGCTGCCCCTTTGGGTCCATTCGAGGTGGAGTATCTCGTCGCCATTGGAGGGCTTTGGGCGGAACTGGAAATCGTCGAAGAAAGGCGCCGCCAGACGCACCGTGTCCCTGATCCTCTCATATGCCCCCTGATGCTGGTCGCGCAACATCAGCAGGTAGGCCCCCAGATTCTCTCCATCTTCACGCAGACGCTCATGGTCTCGCACAGAACAGAGCCGGCGCATGCGTGCTGAATCGCTGGTGTCGTTAAAATGATATACGGCCCATCTCAATATCGAATCTCGGATGGGGCGTGATACCATCCCGTTCGGGCTATACTTCTGTTGCTCCTTCAGCTTTGACTCGTAGTGCCCTATCCCAATGGAGACATTGACTGGTGGTGCCTTGGCGTCTCCGTCGAAGCAGATGCGCTCGTCAGCGAAAACGAGAGCAGCGCGGAGCGTGGGCTCGAGGCTGAGTTCATATCCACTGAGACCAAACTGCAAGTGAACATGAATCTGCTTGGTCACCTTGGGGCCCAGGAACATATGATCGTCGGCTCCGCCTTTCGCGGCTACATGAGGGGCGAGTCTCCCTTCCACCGCCTCGCGCAGAAAAGTGAAGAAGCTCACGAAGTTGCTCTTGCCCGCGCCGTTGGCGCCGATGAGGATGTTCAGGTTCCTCAGGGGAAAGTCCACCAGTTCTCTGATGGACTTGAATCCCTTCAGCGTGATCTTGTCGATTGGCTGGCCCATGATCGTGTATCCCGTTCGTCGGCTTCGGCCGTGCCTTCAATTGATGTTCTGCGAAAACCGTCAACGGGTTCAGTAGATACGATTGGCCCATCCGCGTCAAGATTCGATCTACTGGAAGCTGGCGATGGGTAAGAGACTGTCGCCGGACCACCATGTCATTCTGAGCAACGCGCAGAACCCGGGCCGCGGACTTGAGAGACCTCTCGTTCGACAGCCAGATGGTTCGCTCCGCTCACCATGACAAGCTGGACCGACGTGCTGCGACAGCTCCCAAGGCACCCCGGCAGTCGCGGACGCGGAATCTCCGTTCCCGGTATTCAAACGCAGCCTTCACGGCGTTATCATGGCGGGGTCTCCTGCGAAAGCGGGAGCGGCGTCGTTCGTATCTTTGGCCAAGGTTGGGATGAATCGCCACGAATTACTCCGATCCGACAGGGTCCGACTGGCCTTGCTCATAGGGCTGTGCACGGCTCTCGGCATCTATCTGATCCTCATGACTGCTGTCATCACCAAGGACGGCGTCTTCTACATCGAGCAGGCCAAAGTGCTCTGGCAAGACCCGGCCGGCGTCTGCACGCGGTGCCCGCCGGGCTATCCCTTTCTGCTGTGGACCAGCCACCGGATCGCAAGTCTGTTCGTCTCGGGGGACTCGCCGGCATCGTGGGCGAATTCGGCGCGAGCGGTCACGCTGCTGTGCCGTGTTCTGGCTTTGATCCCGCTGTACTTCCTTGGCAAACGACTCGTGGGGGCGGGCCACAGTTTCTGGGCGTTGCTCGTGCTCGTCGTGCTGCCATACCCAGCCTTTTACGGCAGCGACACATTGCGAGAGTGGCCGTATATACTGTTCCTGAGCACGGGCGTGCTCCTGTTGTACTGGGGACTGACGACCAGGCGGTGGTGGGTATTCGCACTGGTCGGCCTGGATGCGGGGCTCGGCTGTCTGGTCCGGCCGGAATGCCTGCAACTGCTCGCCTGTGCTCTGCTTGGACTGTTCGTCGCCGAAGACTCGTCACGCGTCATACGTCATGCGTCGTGCGGGAGGCAGACTTGGACTCGTATCTCGCGATGCGCTGCGGGTCTGGTGATGGTGGGTGTGCTTGGCATGTCGGTTGCGCCCTATGTCCACGCACGAGGGGGTATCACGCCGGATCAGTTGAGACCGTCGCCGTTCAATATGGCGCCCGTCATCAGCGCGGTGGGGTCCAAGGCGGCACAGGATATCCCGCTGGAGTTCGAGGTCCGCCAGGGGGAATTGTTGGAACTGCCCATCCGCGCCAGCGATCCGGACAATGACGCGATATCGTTCTCGCTGGCACAGATAGCGAAGGCATCTCGGCCGGTATACGTATTCCGATCCGCGACACTGAACGCGAGTTTCTGGACGATCTCCGAGCAGGAGAAAGACCTGCTGACGACCCACCATCCCAAGACGTGGGAGTACGAAGGCATCGCCTGGTACGCCTATAGCCATCCCGACGCCAAGCCGGGCTTGCAGCCTGTCTATCGGTTCTGGTCCCCCGCCAGCCAGCGGCATTTCTACACTGCGAGCGAGTCCGAGAAGGAGGCCGTCATCGCAGAATCGACCTCCGACTCATGGACCTGTGAGGGAATCGTGTTCTACGCATTCGGAGAGAAGAACCGCCCTGCGGATGTCGCGGCGGTGTATCGGCTCTGGGACGCAGAGCGGGGATTCTCCTGGGCGACGACTCCGTCGGCCGGATCGGATGTCAGAGAAGACTCTGTCGCGTGGCACGTCCACCTGGCCGGGGCGCCGCCCGCCGGCGCCGGGATCGAGGACGGCGTGTTCCGCTGGCGTCCCGGCGCCGCCCAGCAAGGCGAGTACACGATGAACATCATCGTCACCGATGGGAAGCTGCCATGCTGCCAGTTGGTGACCGTCCGTGTCACGGGTGCGGGCTCGGTGCATCAACATCGGCTTCACGAGGAGTGGTCGCCCACCCATGCCGGGATGGCACTCTGCTGCTGGGCACAGCTATGGAATCTGAACGCCGTCGCCCTGCGATCTCCTGCCCTCCGCGATCTGGCGAGAGCGGTGAACAACGTGGTCGCCGGCATCGGCGAGGACCTTATGGTCATCCTGGTCCTCCCGTGGATTCTGGGATTGCACCTCTATCTCAGGCGTCGAGCAGGGACCCTGGAGCGGGTCCTGATTGCCGCGGTCCTCATCGTCAATGTGGGTTTGATGCTCTGTCGACAGGTTTGGGTCGAGTCCGGGTCCGACCGACGCTACGCCGTGCCGATGATCTCGCTGACAATCCTCTTTCTCCCGATCGGACTCGATGCCCTGTCGGCGGCGCTCGGCTGCATCCGCGCACTGCGGGCCAAACCCCCGTCATTCTGGTTCCGCGTCCTTCTGATGGGCAGCATCGTCTCGTGCATGCCCAAACTCCTTCTCACTCCTCTGCGGTCGGAGAAGATCGGCCTTCGCAAAGCCGGCGAATGGCTGTATCAGAACACGCCGGCCGATTCTGTGGTCGCCGAGCCGGATCGTCGCGTCAGTTTCTATGGCCGGCGCCGGGGTCTTTACTACGAGCAACACCCCGACTCGCGAAAGGCGGACTACGTCGTCGAAATCGCCCGCGGCGAGCCAATACAAATGCTCGAGGGCTGGACGCAGGTCTATTCCACAGCCCTCGATCGCAGAAGCAACAAGAAGGTGATCATCTACCGCACGCAGCCGCCGAACCATCAGGCCGGTGCGGTCGAGATCTCGAATGACGGTGATCGGGGCGGTCGGTGAACAGTGTCGGTGTGCAGGAGTCACGTGGTTATGGATAACTCTGTGGCAGGAATCAGATCGAAGAAGACCCTGCGCGTGGCGGGCCTGATGTCCGGCACGTCGGCCGACGGGGTCAATGTCGCCATCGTGGACATTCACGGCCGCAAGGTCGAGCTGCTCGCTTATGAAACGTTCCCGTACTCCCCTGCCATGCGGAAGAGCATCCTCGCCCTGTGCCGGCCTGAGACCGCGAGCGTCAACAACATCTGCCATCTCAACCACGTGCTGGGAGAGGTCTTCGCGGAAGCGGTCGTCACGCTGTGCGGCCGGAGCGGCATCCCGCTGGCTTCCATCGACCTGATCGGCTCGCACGGACAGACGATCTGGCACAGCCCGCAGGGTCCGCGGTATCGCGGGCGGACGATCCGCTCAACCCTCCAGATCGGCGAGCCCTCGCGGATCGCCCAGCGGACCGGGATCACGACGGTGGCCGACTTCCGACCGCGAGATATGGCCGCAGGGGGCGAAGGCGCCCCGTTGGTGCCCTACGCGGATCATGTGCTCTTCTCCGACCGGAAGCTGTGCCGGGCGGTGCAGAACATCGGCGGCATCGCCAATGTGACGTTCCTCCCTGCTGGTAGTGACGCCGTAGGGCGTTCCTCTTTGCGCCCTTACGGGCACACTACGAACGAAGTCGTCATCGCCTTCGACACCGGGCCGGGGAACATGGTCATGGATGACCTGATCCGCCGGATCACGGAAGGCAAACGCCACTACGACCGTGGCGGGGCCATGGCTGCCAGGGGCAACGTACGCGAGGCCCTCTTGAGACAGATGCTCCGCCATCCCTTCCTCCGACGCCGGCCACCCAAGTCCACCGGCCGGGAGCAGTTCGGGCAATCGTATTGCGAGCGGCTTTACAGAGAGGCCCGAAGACTGAGGTTGTCCGCGGAGGACACGCTCGCGACGGCCACCGCGTTCACCGCCGCCACCATTGCGACAGCCTGTCGCAGATTCCTGCCCAGGATGCCCGATGAGATGATCCTCTGCGGCGGCGGCGCCCACAACGCGACGCTCGTGCAGATGTTGCAGTCGCAGCTTGCGGACGTTAGAATCCGCTCGATGGACGAATTCGGCATCAGCGTCGATGCCAAGGAAGCCGTCTCGTTCGCCGTTCTGGCATACGCTACGATCCACGGCGTCGCCAACAACATCCCGAGCGTCACCGGGGCAAACGAGCCGGTCGTATTAGGGAAGATCGTGCCGGGACGATGACTTGGAGTTCTGCAAAATGGGCATTCGGCCTGCTTTGGGAGGGAAAAATCTGCTTCACGATTTTCCCCTCCCAAATCATATAAACTTGACAAGGAACCGGTCAGATGGATTCTTCAAGGAAATCGTGAAACAGATTTCCTTGAAGAATATAGGCCGAATGCCCATTTTACAGAACTCCCGATGACTACGCACCAACACCTGCCCACCACCGAGAAACGCAACCCCCGAAGCGCCGCGATCGACACACTGTCCACAATCGAGATCGTGGACCTCATCAACTCGGAGGACCAGACGGTACCCAAGGCAGTCGGCTCCCAGCGGAAGAGCATCGCGGCGGCCATCGACATGATCGTCGGGCGGTTTCGCGCCGGCGGCCGGCTCTTCTACGTCGGCGCCGGCACCAGCGGCCGACTGGGCGTCCTGGACGCCTCCGAATGCCCGCCCACCTTCGGCGTCAAGCGGTCGCTGATCCAGGGCATCATCGCCGGCGGCCGGCGGGCTCTGATCCGCTCGATCGAGGGAGCGGAGGACCATCCCGAGGACGGCGCTGCGGCCCTTGACAAGAAGCGAGTCACGTCCCGCGACGTGGTGGTGGGCCTGGCCGCCTGCGGCCTGACACCTTTCGTGCACGGCGCCCTTCGTCGGGCCAGACAGATCGGCGCCGCGACGGTCTGCGTGACCTGCGCACCCGAGGTCGTCAAGTCGATCCCCGCCGAGATCATCATCAACCCGGTCGTCGGGCCGGAGGTGGTCACCGGATCGACCCGGATGAAAGCAGGCACCGCCACCAAGCTCGTGCTCAACCTGCTCACGACGACGGCGATGATCAAGCTCGGCAAGGTCCACGGCAATCTCATGGTCGATCTCCAGGCGGCGAACAACAAGCTTCGCGACCGCTCGTTGCGGATCGTCATGGAACTGACGGGACTGCCCCGCGCAAAGGCCGCGTCGCTATTGCGGCGGGCCGAGGGCAAGGTCAAACCCGCGGTCGTCATGCACTTTCGCAGGACCGATCTGCCTGGAGCCGTGAAGATTCTCGACGCCTGCGGCCAGTCCTTGCGAGAGGCTATGGAGAACCCCGGCGGGGAAACTCGAAGCACGAAATCCCAAATCCGAAACAAATCCAAAACCAAGAAATCCAAATGACCGAAACGCTGGCACACGTCGGCAAATCCCGTTTTGAATTTGGAGGTTCGGTCATTTGAGCTTGTTTTGAATTTCGATATTCGAATTTCGGATTTCAACGGGAAGGACGACGCATTATCGAAGGCGTAATCGCACAACAAGCGGGCGGGTCGTTGAGTTGGCTCGACGGGGCCATCATCGCAGGCGCGGTGCTGCTGCTGTTCGTCATCTCCTACGTCTTCGGCCGCAAGGAGAAGGATACCGAAGACTATTTCCTGGGCGGGCGTCGGGTCCCCTGGATCGTCGCCTGCCTGTCGTTCGTCGCCACCGAGATCAGCGCCCTGACCATCGTCGGGATGCCCCACAAGGCCTTCGTGGAAGACTGGCGGTGGATTCAATTCATCCTCGGCCTGGCCCTGGCGAGAGTGATCGTGGCGTTCCTCTTCATCCCGGCGTTCTACAAGCACCGTTGCACGAGCATCTACGAGTTCCTGGGCCATCGTTTCGGTCCGGCCACTCAATACACCAGTTCGATCTACTTTCTGATCACGCGTCTGCTCGCCTCCGGCCTGCGGCTGTACGTGACCTGCATGGCCGTCGGGCTGCTCATGGACTGGCCGCTGGTCGCGACGATCTCCCTGTTCACCGTCATCAGCATCCTGTTCATCGGTTTCGGCGGCATCAAGGCGGTCGTCTGGGCCGGCGCATACGAGGCCCTGTTCTTCGTGGCGGCCGGCGCGATGGTGGTCGCCTATCTGGTCGGCCATATGGACAACGGCGTCGTCTCGGCCCTGCAGACCGCCCGCGAGGCCGGCCGGCTGAGCACGTTCGACTTCCGTCTGAACCTCAACGACGCCGGCACGTTCTGGGCGGCCATGACGTGCGGCTTCTTCACCGGCCTGGTCTCCTTTGGCGCCGACCAGGAGATGGTCCAGCGGCTCCTCACCGTCGAGACCCGTCGAGGCAGCCAGAAGACCATCGTGACGACCATCGTCACGGCCCTGCCGGTCTACTGGCTCTACCTGCTCATCGGGACGCTTCTGTATGTGTTCTATTCGCAGCATCCCGAGCTGCCGCAGCCGCAGAAGGCCAAAGAGGTCTTCCCTTATTTCGCGCGGACCGTCCTGCCCGCCGGCATCAAGGGTCTGGTCCTCGGCGCGGTCATCATGGCCAGCATCGATTCGCCGCTGAGTTCGCTGAGTTCGTCCTTCGTCAGCGACATCTACCGCCGGCTCATTCGCACACAGGCCAGCGAGAGACACTATCTGCTGGTCTCACGTATCGCGGTCGTCTGCTTCGGCCTGGTCCTCGCGGGAATAGCCTTCGCCTGCTCTCCGGTCGAGAGCCTCGTCGATTTCGCCTTTCAGGTGTTCGCGCTGCCGGGCGGCCCCATGCTGGGCGTCTTCCTCCTGGGCCTGCTGACGCGACGACGGGCCAATCTCACGAATATCCCCGCCATGCTCATCAGCACCGCGATCTGTACCGTGCTGCTAATCCTGATCTGGACGGGCACGCTGCGCCTCGGCTGGACCTGGCTGATCGTCGTCGGGACAGCCAGCACGATGATCCTCGGCTACCTACTGCCCTCTCACCGGTAGGCAGAGAAGACGCCGGCACGCGTCCTGAAAACCATCTCATACGGACAAGGGATGATTCATGCGCTGGCTTGATCTTGTCATCCTGAGGCAGGGCCGAAGGATCTGGGCATCGTATGAGAGATTGCTCTCAGTCGCAGGCCGGACCCTTCACTGCGCTGCGCTGCGTTCAGAGCTTGCCCTGAGCTTGCCGAAGGGATGACACACACGCAGAGGTTTTTCCGAATCTGTATCAGAATGCCCTCCGACCTGTCCTGGTGAGCAAAGCGAATCCGCCGGGCTTGAAAGAAACGGGGCCGGTCTTTCAACCGGCCCCTGATGCACGTCAGACAAGGACATTCGACAACACGGTCTACCACCGATACTGCAGCGACGCACTGATGACCTGCACGGTCTCGTCGCTGTTGAGGCGGGTGTCGTAGTCCACGTACGCGCGGGTCTGCTTGTTCAGTTTGGCGGCCAGGCCCACGCCCAGAACCGCGCTGTCGCGCGAGACATCTTCGTCCCGGACATCGAACACGACCGTTGGATCGCTCGCGAACGACGTGTCCACGCTGGAACGCGTGTCGCCGAACTCGTGGACCCAGCGGCCTCGCAACTGGACATCGGCTCGGAAATCGCCGGTGCTCTCGATGATGCTTCGGGTCAGCCGGGCGCCGAGCGAGCCGCGGACTGATTCCTGTTTCTGCTCCTCGAACGACAGGGCGCTGTCGCCGCCCGTTTCCGTGTAGGAGTCCACCTTCAAATGTGAGTACTGCAAGGACGCCAGGGGCGCCAGCCGTAATCTCGGAGACAGGTCGTAGGTGCGACTGGCCTCCACGTAGGCGGCGAACTCACTCCCGTCGAAACTGCCCGTGAGCTGTTCGCTCATCACATCCACGAAACGCTCGGTATCATAGTCCAGACTGGAGTAGGTGGCGACGGAGTCGAACGCCCAGGGACCGTGGGCGTAACTGCCGTAGAGGCCGATATACGCGGCGTCGAAGTCGGTGTTGTCGCGAGAGCCCTCGAAGCTTATCTCGCCTTCCGCCATGCCGCCTACGATACCGGCGAGCAGGTTTTCCGTCCACTGGTAATCCACGCCGAAGCTGCCGCCGAAGGCATCGTAGTCATACGCCGGCACGCCTTCTCCGGAGTCGCGGTCGCCGAAGAGCCGGTAGGTCCGACCCCACATGCCCCATCGTTGATCGGCGAGTGTGGTCGAGCCGTTGCCGACGGCGAACGTCTGACCGCGAGTAGCGGCATCCTGGGCCGGCGTTGCGGCAGAGCGGTCCGGCCCGCCGGCAGCCAACAGGCTGGAGTCGAATGCCCCGGCCATGAGACCCGTCCGAAGGGTCTGCACTCGACTGGTTACCATGCCCAGGAACTTCGAGCTGCTCGCGAGAGTCGTCGGCGCCAGCGCGGTCCGGGTCTGGCCGCTCAGTTGATCGTAGGCGTTGCGGACCTCGCCGCCGGTTTCGAGAGCCTGCACGGCCTTCGTGACCTCGTTGCCGCTGGCGTTGCCGATCTCCTGCAGAGCCCCGCCGACTTGACGCTGGTTGTAGGTGCGAGCGATGTTCGGGTCGTCGAAGTCGGTCGCGGTGACATACAACTGGATACCGGTATCGTTGTAGTCCAGGCCGATATCGCTGAAGGAGAAGTCCAGCAACGCCGTATCCAAATCGTTGAACTCCCCGACGATCGAATCGGCACTGAGGATATCGTATTCGTGCGTGCCCATGATCGTGCCGACCGAGTCCACTTGGACGGTGCCCCCTTCGATGGTCACGTCGCCATGGACAACCAGCTTGTCGCTCTCGTTGGCGTCGCCGATTTGGACGCTGAAGATGGAATTCGGCTCGAAGACCACGCTTCCGTTGACGGTCAACGTTCCGATGCCGTCGTTGCCGGGGGCAATGGTTCCGTAGTTGTACAGGGTCGTCGGCGCACTGATGGTCACCGTGCCGTCCCCGGCGAGGGTGCCGGTTTCCCAGACGTAGAGTTCATCGGCGACAATGACCTCGCCGGTGTCGCGGACCGTCAAGACGCCGGTGCCGCCGCTGCCCTCGCTGTCGCCGCCGATGTACAGGTTGTCGTCCACGATCACGCGGGCATTGTCGTTGACATCCAGCGTGCCGGTCCCTGCATATCCCACATAGAGATCATCGTCGAGGACCCACAGAGACTCGGTCCCGGTGACGGTCACAGCGCCCGTCGAATTGGTTTCATAGCCTATATACCCATATGTCGAGGTGACGGAACCGCCGTCGGAGATGGCCAGTTCACCCTCTCCGCGATAACCGACCCAGAGTGTGTTGCTGATACCCCATTGCGACTCGGTCCCGGCAACGAATGCCTGGCCATGACCGTCCATCATTTGGCCCAAGATCGCCGAGGTAGTCGTAGACACGCCGCCGTCGCTGATCAACAGGTAACCGGTGCCGCTCCTTCCAATCGACTGTTCCGACGCGGTCCAGGTTGAGCCCGATCCACGGACGGAAACCAAACCGATGCTGTCTTCTTCATAGGCGATGGTCGCCTCTTCCGACTCGGCCTGGCCACCGTCTGAGATGATGACGCCGCCCAGACCGGCGTACGCGACGTACAACGTTCCTGAGATGGTCCACGTTCCGTCTTCATCGACAGTCACCCAACCGACGCCGTCTTCCGTTGTGCCGACATAGCTCGTCTGGCTCTCCACGGCACCGGCGTCTGTGATGCCGAGCATGCCAGCACCGCTATAGCCGACGTGGAGGGTCTCTTCCCCCCCCACTTCGAGCCGCGAGCCCTCGCCGGAGACCGTCACATAGCCGACCCCATTGGGATCTACTCCATCCACCGTATCGAAGCTCTCGGATTCGGCATCAAATCCACCGAGGTATAGCGTATCGCCAATATGGACCTCTCCACCGTTCAGGATCGTCAGATGGCCCGTTCCGTAGCCGCCGACGAACATGGACCCGATGTTGTTCCACTCGGAATTCGGGTCGGTGATTACGGCAACGCCATTGCTGTCGGGCATCGCACCGATCCCAGCCGAGAGACTCTCGACATACCCGCCATCGTTGACGTCGAGGACGCCCGTTCCGGAGTAGCCGACGTACAGGCTGGCCGCTTCCCAGACCTCCAGTGCCGAGCCGGCGCCGGTGACGGTGACAACGCCCGTGCCCGTCGGGGTGTAATCCGGGTCGATGTCGTCCCCGATCATCTCGAGTGGCATGCCGCCGATGAACACCTCGGGACTCCAGACCTCGCCGCCGTCGGAGATCGTCAGGTGGCCGGTCCCCCAGGCGCCCACGACGAGTCCTTCGACACTGTCCCAAACCGCGTTGGGTCCGGAGACATCGACGGTCCCGGTAGCATCCGGCAGAAGGCCGACTATCGCCGTGCCATCCCACACGCGCCCGCCATCCTCGACGGACAGCGTGCCATCGCCTGAGAAACCTACCACCAGATCGCCCGCTTCCCAAGACGAGCCTTCCCCTGTGACCGTTACGGAACCTTCGCCGTCACTCAGATTCGCGTCTGGATTGAAGTAGTACTCGAAATCCGCGTGAAGATCGACGCCGCCGAGGACGGCATACCCTGCGTAGACGAAGCCTCCGTCCGAGATCGTCAGGGAACTGCCGGTCCCTTCCGAACCGATGGTCATCTCCCCGGCAACGCCGAGATAGGCGTTCGGCTCATCGACGACGATCGCACCGCCATTGGAGACGGTCACTTCGCCAGTGCCCTCCAACTGCACGTCGGAGACATCCGCGTCGCCGGTGATCTGCAAGAGGGAGCCTTCTCCGTCAACAGAGATTCGACCGAAGCCGGCTTCGCCCACGCCAAGTACGACCGCGCCGGTCTGGACTTCTCCGCCGTAGATGACCTCCAGTGTGCCATGGCCCACTGCACCCAGGACGATTTCGTCCGCTTCGAGGCTCGAACCGGCGCCCGCCACCACCACGGTGCCGGCGCCGTCCGTGTCGTACGCGTATTCGGGCAGTTCGCCACTGAACTCGTTTGGATCATACCCGCCGACAAAAAGCACATCATTTATATCGACGCGGCCGCCATCTTGGACCGTCACGAGACCTGCGCCATCGGCGCCGACGACCGCCGAGGTGGTGTTCACCCAGGAGCTGCCGGCGCCAGTCACAACGATTTCACCGTGAGCATCGGGTGTGATGCCCAGCAGGGCCCCATCGGTCGTGACGTTGGCGTCGTTGGCAATCCACAGATCTCCCTCCCCGCTGAATCCGAGGGCCAGCGTATCGACCACCAGGGTCGAGTCGGCGCCGGTGACCGTCACCGCACCGGGTCCATCCACGTCGCCAAACTCGGCCAGCACGTTTGGATCGAAGTCCGCCTCGTTGACGTCGAAACCGCCGACAAACAAAGTCTCGGCGGTGACCTGGCCTCCGTCGGATATGGTGAGATCCCCTTCACCCCAGGCGCCGACGATCAGCTCCTCGTCCACCTGCAACAGGGAATCCGCGTCGGTGACCGTCACCGTACCCACTCCGTCCGGCGTGGCGCCCACGACGACGTTCTCGGCAATAATCTGCCCGCCGTCGTTGACGTCCAGGGTGCCTTCTCCGGAATAGCCCACGAAGAGCGTGTCGTCGCCGGCGACACGGAGCAGAGAGTCGGTACCGCTGACCGTCACCCGGCCGGTTCCATCGACATCGCCGAACTCGGCAAGCATGTTCGGGTCCAAATCAATCTCACTCGCGTCGAAACCACCGATGTACAGGCTGTCGGCGGTAACCTGGGCGCCCGCGGAGATCGCCAGTTCCCCTTGTCCCCACAGACCCACGATCATCGTGCCGGCGGCCTCCAGAGATGAGCCTGCATCGGCGACCGTCACCGTGCCCGTGATGTCCGGACCCGCACCAATGATGATGCCTTGCGCCGTCACGGAGCCGCCGTCGTTGACGTCGAGCGTTCCGGTTCCGGAATAGCCCACGTAAAGCGTGTCATCCCCGGTGGCGTTCAGCACCGAGCCGGTCCCGGTGACCAGGACCGAGCCGGTCCCGTCCGGAACCAGGTCTGCGTCATAATCCTCATCGAGGACATCGAAAGACAAGCCGCCGATATAGACCTCAGAGGCAGTGACCTGGGCGCCGTCGGCAATCGTCAGGCTACCCTCGCCCCAGGCGCCAACCACGAGAGGCCCGCCATTTGCCCAGGTACTGTCCTGCCCGATCACCAGGGCCGTACCCACCACATCGGGCATGACGCCGATCAGACTACCGCCGTCCGTGACCTGGGCGCCCTCGCTGATCGTCAAGTCGCCGTTGCCCGAGAAGCCCACGAAGAGTTGTTCTTCCAGTGTGAGCGTGGAGCCGGCGCCGCTGATGGCGACAGTGCCCGTGCCGGTGCCCAGGCCGGCATTGGGGTCCAGGTAGTCGGCCACACTGTCGAACTCCGGATTCGTCCCGCCGATGACCATCGAGCCGGCGGAGGCCAATCCCCCCCCGGAAACCGTCAAGGTCCCCTCCCCTTCGGATCCGACGGTAATACTGTCTGCGACGAGCAAGGCCGCGTTGGGATCGGTGACTTCCACCAGGCCGCCGTTGGAGACGACCAGATCCCCCTCTCCTTCCATGTTCGGGCCGTCCAGAGGGATGTTGTCCCCGGAGAGAGTCCAGGTCGAGCCTTCCCCATCGACGAGGACCGCGCCGACGCCTCCTTCATCGGCGCCGACAACGCCGATCTGGCTCTCGACGAGTCCACCGTCGAGGATCGCCAGCGTCCCATCTCCACCGATTCCGACTCCGATGGCATACGCCTCCAGAACCGACCCATCCCCTGTCACAGTGACAGTACCGGTCCCAGTCGGGTTGTCTCCGAATTCGGATGCCTCTTCGTCGAATTGGTCGGTGGCAAATCCGCCGACAAAGAGAATCTGTCCAATGCTCACCTGTCCCCCGCCGGAGACGGTCAGTTCCCCCTCCCCATAAGCGCCGACCACCATCGAGCCGGTATGGGTCCAGGTCGAGCCGTCCCCATTGACGAGTGCCTCCCCACTACCTTCCGGGGCCACTCCCAGCCAGGACTCGGTGTTGATGACGTCGCCGCCGGAGGCGACATTCAGCGTGCCGTCGCCCGAGTGTCCGACGACAAGACCGTCGGTCTCGAGCAATGATCCATTGCCCGTCACCGTCACGGTGCCGGCGCCTTCCGGATCGTACCCGACCGCATTCGCGTCGTAATCGATCTCTTCGGCCGGATACCCGCCGACGAACACCACATCATCGATATCGACCGATCCGCCGTTCGAAACCGTCAGATCCCCCTGTCCATAGCCGCCAACCACCATGACCCCGGAGTACAATCCGGTCTCATTGTCGAATTCTTCACTGTAACTGACCGACCACTGGGAGTCGGTCCCGTCCACGGTAATCTCGCCGTAACTGCCCGGCGCGACACCCAGGACCGTCTGAGACGTGTCCACCGTGCCTCCGTCGGTCACACTCACGTAGGCATCGCCCGAGTAGCCGATTTGGGCGACTCCGTTGACGTCCAGCGAGGACCCGGTCACCTCGACGTACCCGCTCCCTATGGGATCGCCAAAGGCCGCTTCGACCGCCGGGTCAAGCCCGGTGTCGTTGGGCTCGAATCCGCCGACGACGAGGTTCCGCGTCTGCACCTCTCCACCGTCGTAGATCGTCAGGTGGCCTTCGCCCCAGGCGCCAATCAGCACTTCATCTTCCACCGCCACGAGCGAGCCGGTGTCGTGCACGGTGACCGTACCGATCACGTCGGGCGCCGCGCCCACGATCATACTGCCGCTGGTGACCAGGCCGCCTTCGTTCACGTCGAGGACGCCGTCGGAGGAATAGCCCACGAAGAGAGTGTCCTCACCGGTAGCATCCAGCCGCGAGCCGCTCCCGGTGACCGTAATCATCCCGGTCCCATCAGGAACGAGGTCCTCCGTGAATTCCTGGCCTTCCTCCAGTTGCACCATTCCACCGCCAATGATGACCGTACCGGCGGAAACCTGCCCGCCGTTCTGAATCGAGATTTCGCCCGTACCCCAGGAGCCCACGGCAAGCAGACTGCCGGCGTCCCACTGCGACCCCGTCCCGGTGACGACGACCGTGCCCGTGCCATTCGGCTCGCCAAGCCCCTCAAAAACCGGTTCGTTGTAGTCCACGGTTTCCGCATCGACGCCTCCGACCCAGCTCCGCGAGGATTGAACCTGGCCACCTCCGGACACCGTGAGGGAACCGTCGCCCCAGACACCCACAATGAGATCCCCTGTCAGAGTCCAGGAGCCGGACTCCTCCACGAGCACGTTGCCGACCGCATCAGGCATTAGACCTATCTCGCCGGTGTCGCCGGTCACCAACGAACCGGTCCCCGTGATCGTCAACTCTCCCGAACCCGCGGCGCCGACGGTCAGCCACCCCTCGTCCCCCGTGCTCCATTGTGCACCTCCGCTCACGACGGCGTATCCTTCGCCGTCGACGACCGCGGTGACCTCGTTTGAGTCGCTCTCGGCCGGACTGCCGCCGATAATGGCGTCATGGGTGGACAGGATCGCCTGGTCCGTCACCGTCAGGTATCCCGTCGCGAACGGGCCGACATAGAATTCGGATTCCCCGGCAAGATCGACGGTGAAGGTGGAGCCCAAGCCTGTGAGCAGGAGGGCTCCCGTGGTCCCCTCAGCCTCCCAGGCATAATCTCCAATGTAAGTCGGGCAGCTCGATGTCACGTCCGATCCTGCCGTGATCGAGAGCGATCCATCCGCCTCGAAGCCCACGATGAACTCGTCGCCGATACCGATCAGCCAAGGGTCTGTGTCGTCATAGGGGGGATCGACGCTTCCCACCGTCGTGATCGTCGCAAGAAGTTCTCCGGATAGAACCGCCAGAACCAGCATCGCAATACACATCGCACCTTGAACCGCCGTGAACCGTTCCGATACCATAGTGTTCCCTTTCTGCATTCCTTTGATCCTGACTGAGCACCCCCAATGAATGCGTCGCTCAGGGCGGCATCGCTGCTTGCGATGCCCCACATCGTTGCCGTTCTTTATCGTGGGCGGGCGTCGTTTCTCTGCAATTATTTCGTGCGGCTGCGACAGCAGAGAACCAAGCATAGTCCGTCTCACACAGGACTCTCTCGAAAACGTCGCGGGACGAGGATGCCCTCGCGCCGGCTTCAGTCCACGTTCCCAGTGCTGATAGTGTGCTTGGAGCGGCGTGAGACACCAACCGCAACCACCCCGGACCCGGCCTGTCGCACGATTCAACGGTGCAGGAAGTTCTCGGCATACAGGGGAGAAACTGTGGCAAGAGAGTCCCACGTCTCGTGTGAAACGCTCGTTTGAATGACGTTTTCCAGCAAACCGCGTTGCCAACGTCTTGAGGCAGCCCGGACGATTCCCTCGTGGGCCCACGGATACCGCATGTCGTCGCGACAACGAACAGCAGCAGCTATGTCAATCTCGGTAGTCTGCAAAAACTCAGAAAAATAGCAGATAGAGGCTTGCACAGAATACAAGATTGCGGTAACTTGGTGTACTTCGAGCGATTGGAAAGCAGATGTTGTTGTGACTGACTATCACAAATAATTGAGTGGAAGGGGATCTTATGAAGACTGTAGGTACTCTGTTCTTGGTGGCGGTCTGCCTGTACCTGACCCCAGCGGCGTTCGGGCAGCGCGTCCTGGACACAACCGAAGCGCAGGGCATTCTCAAGGAACTCACAAGCCAGCCACGTAGCACGTGGATCTCCGTCGGCACAATCGAAGGAACCCACTATCAGGAGGGCGGCCCCAGGACCACGGACTCCACGCTCGTCGCAGCGAAGATCAAGGAGGCCGAGACGGACGCGGAAGCCGAGGCCGAGGCCGCTGCGAAGACCCGGGATCCAAGCACTGTGGACCCGAACCCACAGGCGCTCGCAGTCCAGGCGGCCCGATTCAATGCCGAGTACAAATTGACGAACCGATACACGATGACGACCGACGAAACCGTCATGTACGACGGCCGGCGATTCCACTGGGACGTCGTCGTGGCCGACCGGTACGACTCGATGGCGTTGCCGTCGGAGTTTGTCGATGGGGACGAGCGGAACTTCATGGTCGACCACTACGAGATGCACAAGGACTGGAACCAGCACCGGATCTTCGCTTGGGACGGATCGGAGTACACCACCTACTCCGCCTCCGGGGGCCACCTCGCGTCGTTCACCGCCGACAAGATCGACCCTGGTTATCGCCCGGTCAACGGCCCCTTGACGGCCGGCTTGATCCCCTGGGGCATTGGGAGGTTTTCCGCCGACAGCCTGATGCAGGCCACGGTCTCGGCCACCGAGATCGACCTGGATGGAACCGCGTGCATCGAGATGGAGATCTCTTACGATGACGGCGCGTGGGCCAAGCTGGTTCTTGATCTCTCGAAGAAGTACGCCGTGAAAACCGCCACCTTGGTGGACAAGATCAAGTCGCACAATACCCCGCCCCTGATCGTCACATACAAATGCTACGACTATCAATTGTGCTCGGGCCAGTACGTCCCGAGCCAAGTCGAGATCAAACGTCAGAATATCGGCACCGACAGCGCCGCACCGACTGCGGAGACGTGGACCGGTATCCGCGTCACGAGCACCACAGCCCCGTCGCCGTCCAGCTTCAAGGTGGCCGTAGGACTCGATACGACGGTCGAGTACATCTCGCCCGCCACGACGTCGCCCCTGCTGTACATCAACTCGTATGAAGTGGATACGGACAAGCTGCTGCTCGAGCGTCTCGACTATGTCGCCGCCGGGAGCACACGACCACAAAACTGCGCCACGATCTCCCTCCAGCACGTCGCGTCGGAGTTCGGCAAGTCCCTCTCTTCGGCCGCGATGACGAATCTCGTGGGAGCCGACGGCGGAACCAGCCTGTACGATCTGAAACGGGCTGCCCAGAATCTGGACCTGCACGCGAGAATCGTGAACACGGACCTGGCGGCCCTGGAGAACCTGGGGAACACCAAGGCCATCCTGTATCTGCCGGACAAACGCCACTTCGTCATCCTCGACCGCGTGGACGGCCCGCATGTCTGGCTCATCGATCTGTCGGGCAACAAGTTCTACTACCGTGAGAACGCATACCTGTTCCCGATCACCTGGTCGACGGGCACGGCGATGCTGGTCTCTGACCAGCCCTTGTCGAGCGGGCTGTCCGAGCTTTCGGACACCGCTGCGAAGGAAATCGTCGGTGGCTACTGGATCTGCGGCAACCTCTACCAGGAGGAGGCGTTCATCTTCTGTTACTACGAACCCGGTATAGCGTGCGATGGTTGGTTTCAGTACTACTACGAGCGATATGTCTGCAAGTGCGTGGACATCGGCACCTGCAACTGGGGAGGGATGGTCCGATATCAGGAAACGCCCTGCATAATAGATCCCATCGTCGAATGCCGCGTCACCGGCACGTGGACGTTCCACTACATGCGGGCCTGCACCATGTAGGCGCGACGAGGATCGAGGGCGAAGTCGTCACGGGGATCGATCTGCAGGGAGAACCCCTGCTGCGACATACAGAGACAGTGTATTCTCGGAACCCCCTGCCGAGTCTAGGTCACGCATGGGCTGAGCGGAGCTGGTGTGGTCTTGTGCGATGTGCCAGGCGATGCGAGTCAGTCTTTGCAGGAAGCGGGTGTCGTGACTGACCAACAGCAAGGCGCACGGACAGTCGGCCAGGGCGGTTTCCAGGGCCTCGATAGAGGGCAGATCCATGTGGTTGGTCGGTTCGTCCATGACGATGATGTGCGGCGTGCGGACCATGCCCAAGGCGAGCATGAGCTTCCGCGTCTCGCCCGGACTGGGTTCGTCGCTGGCGAGGAGCCGGTCCGGCCGGGAGCCCAGGCGGCTGACAATGTTCATCAGGTAACCCAGTTGGCCGGCGGGCAGTTGCCGGGCATGGTCAAGCAGGTCCCGTGACCGGCCGGCGTCGATTTCCTGCGGTACATAGGTCTGCTGTTCCGTGGGCACATCGAGGCCTGCGATGATCCGGCGCACGAGTGTGCTCTTGCCCGACCCGTTGGCCCCTGTCAAGGCGATACGATCCGTCGGGCGGATGGTCAGATCCGGATGCCGGAGCGATCCATGTTTGCCCAAGACGATGGAGCCGGCCGGCAGATCGAGGAGGGTGTTGCGTTTCGAGGCCGAGCCGGGAAGCCAGATGCCCGTTTCGTATTGCTTCTTGACGCGGGTTGTCTGCGACTTGCGTTGGGCCCGCTCCAGTTGTCCGGTGATCTGACGTCGCAGTTTGCCGCCGACCGCGTCCTTGCTCGTGACGCGGGCGAGATTCTTCTTCTCTTTCGCGTCGTGGTCCTTGCGCCCCAGGCCGCGTTTCGAACGCCGACGATCGGCGGCTGCGGCCAATCGCTGCCTGCGGGCTGCTTCCCGCCGGATTCTATCGTATTCCCGCCGGTCCTGCTCGTGCTGCCTGGACGCAGTCTGCCGTTCGAGGTCGGCGACCTCCATCCCCTTCGTGACGCCGCCCGGTCGGACCGTCACATCGGGCGGATCGAGGAACACGCACTGCCCGCACAGCGAATCGAGCAACTCTCGGTCGTGACTGACCAAAAGGCCCACTCCGTCGAACGTGCGCATCGCGGCAACCACCGCGTTCTTGGCATCGGTGTCGAGGTGATTCGTCGGCTCATCGAGCGCCAGGACATCGGGTTGAAGCCACAGGGCAACCGCGATCTGCGCCCGCTTGCGTTCGCCGTGCGAAAGCGTCTGCCAGCGGTCGGGCCAATCAGCCTGGACGCCCAACATCTCACAGATGCTCCTCGCGGGTCCGGTCCGGTCGTCAACGAATTCCGTCAACGTGGCGGGCGCGTCGTCGGTTCGCTGGGGACAGTAGACAACTCGCGGCGGGGCCTCGACCACTCCGGCTTCGGGCGCCAACTGTCTTGTCGCCAGCTTCAGCAGGGTGGTCTTGCCGGCGCCGTTGGCCCCGACCACGCCGGACCAGCTGCAGGGCAGGTGCAGAGAAAGGCCCAGGAAAAGCGGCTCCGCCGCTGAGGGATAGGCAAACGTCACATTGTGGAATCGGACAAATAACCTGCTCATGGCCTTCGTTCGCTACGATTCGGCGCATTCGCCGAAGGGGCGGCTCGATCTCGGGCAATCTCGTTGAACAACGGCTCGGCCGTATTCGTCTAATTCCGCATCATCATGACTCCTCTGCGTTCAGTTGGATTCCATCTGCTTGTAGACGACCACGCCACATGTGTCAAGGCATTTCTCAGTGCGTCTCGACGTCGCCCCGGCGTTGGCACCGCTGACCTCTTCGATACGAGGCGGGCTTCGGGTTCACCAGGAGCAAAGAAATGAACGCACGGCTGCACCCGTACGAAAACGGTCACAACCAAGAAAGCAAGTCGTAGAATGGGCTCCAATCGATTATGATCTACCGATGTCGGAAGCAGAAGTTGTCGCTGTCGGTCTTCGGCTGGGAAGTCTTTGTGATAAGGAGTACTCATGGAAACGACTCTGCGAGGCAGATGCCTGTGTGGCGCGGTGCGATATGAATGTACCGGCGACCCCGGCAACGCCAGCTATTGTCACTGCGATGACTGCAGAAGAGCTACGGGCGGGCCCTACACCGTGGGCGTCCTCGTGCGGGCGGCGGACCTGCGTATCGTCTGTGGCCAGGTCAGAGGCTACACCACCATCGCCGACAGCGGCAGGAAGATCACTCGCGAGTTCTGTCCGAATTGTGGCTCCCCCCTGTTCAGCCGAGCCGAGAAGTGCCCCGCTTCCGTCTTCCTCAAAGCAGGCTCTCTGGATGAGCCGGAACGGGTCAGGCCAAGCTGCCAGACGTGGACGAAGCGGGCCGTCCCCTGGGCCTACATCGACGAGAGCCTGCCATCCTTTCCCGAAAGCAGCTCGCCTCCGTCAGATGGTCCCCGGGGTTGAGGACCGAACAGCTTCCGAATCGAGGTTCCTCTTGACGGGGATAGACGAGGCGCCTGTGGAATCGTGACACCTGTATCCAAGCCTGTCCGCTCCACTCCCTCCGTGGTCAGGAGGTGTTTCTCTCGAAAGAGACGCCTTCACCGCTGCTCTGGACGGGCTACTACTATCGAAACGCCTGGATCATGGCTCAGATTGCAGAGATTCCGGGTCACACCGTTGATGCAACGACCAACGGTCGGTTGGCCGGTGCCGCTTCCGGAATCACTGCCGGATCGGAAGAACCTGATCATGTGGGTTTTGACACGGGTTCAGGGTCCCACCATTTCGTCCTCCGAGGCAGCAGCAGATGACGGTGCAACAGCGTCCCGTCGCGAAAGGCACGCAAGGGGAGTCCGCTCCTGGGCATAGGATTGACACAGAGGGATGTGACACCAAGGCGGCGGGTCTGAGTTGCGTAACCTCCGAATCCCCTGTACCATGGCGCCGTTACGCGTGTCCCAAGCCGGGTGTGCTCTCGATCAGGCCGTGGCTTCGGGGGCGTTGGCTTTGCGCAAAGGGGAGGTGCGGAACATCGTGGTCCGGATTCTCGAGGGCAATAGGATGACCTGCCGCCGGGGTTTCACGCTGGTGGAGCTGCTGGTCGTGATCGCCATCATCTCGCTGCTGATGACGATCCTGTTGCCGGCGCTGTCTCGTGCCAAGAACCTGGCGAGACGGACCGCGTGCCTCTCGAACCTGCGTCAGATCGGCATGGCGGCGGCTTCCTACGCCAATGACAACATCGGCCGGATGCCCTTCGTGCCGGACAGCGAGCTGCAGCTCACACCCCCGGTCAACGACAGCGGCAAGCGATACAACAGCATGGGCTCGTTCATGCCCCTGATCGATCCCTATGTCGGGTCGGTCGAGGTCTGGGTTTCGTCGCCGACCAAGCTGGTGAAGGCCGATTCCTGGCTCATGCACTTCGGCAGTCCGTGGCGTGCGGACGGCGTTGAGTTTCCGGAACGCGGGTGGTCGAACTACATCAGCGACAAACTCGCGGAACTCGACACGACACAGGCCCGCTATCTGCGCGGCCGGACGCCTGAGAGCTGCGCCCGGCTGCGCCACACGAGCACCGCCTCGGAGGAATGGCTGATGAGTCCGTTCTTCGAGCGTTCCTGGTGGGCGGGTTTCCACGAGCATTGGTCCGTCGGCGACAGCATACCGCCGGCGGACGGCTGGTCCGCCCACGATGGGGGACGCAACCAGCTCTACCTCGATTTCCATGCCGACTGGGTCCCCAGAGACATCAGACCGTGATCCGATCCCGAGCAGGGTGATTCCGATATCGCCTTCGTTGTCCGTGGTGAATGTCTGTAACGGGGGTCGCCCGTCAATTCCAGGGTCGGTCTGTAAGCCGAGTTCTGTCCCCGCCGCAAGGCGGGTGGCGGTCATTTATCTGGACCGGTCGTTGCCGACCGGCTCTCCCACCCGCAGCGCCGAGGCGCGACGGGATTCGGGATGCGACCTACCCGCCGGTCCCGCGGCCAAAGCCGCGAATACCCGGGCCGAGTACGGCCGGTCCCGCGGACACGACGTCCGAAGGACCTGACGCCGACCGGCTGCTTGGTCTTGCAGGCGGTGGGGTTTGCCCTGCCGGCGACGTCGCCGCCGCCGCGGTGCGCTCTTGCCGCACCTTTTCACCCTTGCCTGAGCCCTTGCGGGCCATCGGCGGTGTGTTTTCTGTGGCACTATCCCTGGGATTGCTCCCGGTGGCCGTTAGCCACCACCGTGCCCTGGGGTCCCCAACGGGGACCCACTGCCCTGCTCGGACTTTCCTCCCCGCCCGGCGTTACACCAGGCGGAGCGACCGCCCGACCGGCCCTGGAATTGACGGGCGACCATGAATCATCGATCATTTCAAAGAGCATCATGCCCAGCCCCAGTTGATTGTACCGCATTGTGTCCGTTTGCTCCACCGTCGCGTGGTCCGATGTTGCCCCGCTCGTCTTGACGCGGTATTCTACCGTCTCTACACTGCGCCGGCGATTGGCATGGTGCGTTCGGTCAAGGGCTGTATATGTGGCAGATCATCCTGGTCGGAGTGGGCGGATTCGTGGGTTCGATCCTGCGATACCTCGTTTCGGGCTGGGTCCAGGGTCTGACGGACTCATCGACGTTCGGCTATGGGACGCTGAGCGTCAACGTCGTGGGGTGTTTGGCGATTGGCCTGCTGGGCGGCTGGGCGGACAACGCAGGCATGCTGAACCCTTCGGCTCGCCTGTTCCTCCTCATCGGCGTACTGGGCGGATTCACGACGTTCTCCACGTTCGGCTACGAGACGATGGCGCTGCTCCGCGACAAGGAAATGCTCAACGCACTGCTGTACGCCGGATTGCATCTGCTTCTCGGGTTCGGCGCGGTGGCGCTGGGCTACGGACTATCGACTCTGAAGGGGTGAACCATGCTGCCGAAAGAGGGGCAACTCCTGCGGATCTTCATCGGCGAGAGCGACCGGCACGAGGGCAGGCCGCTCTATGAGTGGATCGTGCGAAAGGCCCGCGAACATCACATGGCCGGCGCGACGGTCGTCCGCGGACTGGAGGGATTCGGCGCCCACAGTCGTATGCACACGGCCAAGATCCTCCGCCTCTCGCAGGACCTGCCCATCGTGATCGAGATCGTCGATACGAAGGAGAAGATCCGCGGCTTTCTCGAACTCGTCGATGCGGCGGTCCAGGAAGGAATCGCCACACTGGAAGACATTGAGGTCCACTTCTACCGAGCGGGTCGGCAAGACGAATCGTCCCATCCGGAGAAAGATGGCTGAGTTCCGACATTACATCTTGACGCGATTCAACGCGGATTTGTATAGCCCCGAGGTCAAGCTGAAGGTCTCACGCGAGGAGTGGATGGACCACCGGATGCGGCTGTTCACGACGATCACACTCCCTTCCATGGCAGGGCAGTTCACTCGAAAAACCAGCTCAACGCGATCCGCGGCAACAATCCGTACCGCATTGTTCGCGAAGAGTTGCCCGCGAAGCTCGAATTCCTACCTCAGTTCGGCATCGATCCAGTTCGCCTGCCGGCCTCCTGATGCGCCGGCGGCAATAGCTCAACGCAGCTCGTTTGTCATGGCCTGTCCGGGTTCCCATTCGCCGCCTGACCCACAATCTCCAGGCCAGGCGCTCTCGTGAGAAGGCGACAGACATCGCGTCTCAAAGCGTCGTGGTCATCCGCCACGACAAGTCGCAGCGCTGTGTCCGTGGGATGGGGGACATTGTCGCAGTCTGGGGTCGGCGAGGCGTCTGCCCCATGCACCTCAGTCAAACCTTCGCGAATAGCGTACTTGATCGCGTTGACGAGAAGCTCGCGGACCGACTGGAAGAGCACAATGCGGACATCCTCTGCCAGGGGCTTGGGGAGGCCGTCATCCCGGAAGGTGCAATGGATTCCGTGTTCGACTCTCATTTTTTCATCGAGCAGCTCCTCCACAGCCGCCTCAAGACCGAACCTGTACAAAGTGGGGGAACTCACGTCGAAGATCAGCTCGCATACGCTCCGGATGGTTTCGTCGAGGGTATCGCAGCCTTCTGCGATCTCGCCGGGACTCTGCGAGGGCCGTTCCCTTCGCAACTCTTGCAGCTTCCTCTTGGACAAGACCAGAGTCTGGCAGCCAAAACCAAAGGACTTCTTGGGCGGCTTTTCCAGCAGCGGATGCTCGACACGAACGTCGAGAGATTGGCGATGCTTATTGCTCTTTCTTGCCGCCGAAAATGATTCGGCCGATGTCGATGGCCTTGTCGAGGACACCGGTGATCTCGTCGACGGTCTCCTTGGGCAGGATGCCAGTCCCTTGGTCGGCGACGGCAGCCGCCACCGCCAGCAGGATCTTGCTGATGAGCGCCCGGGTATCCATTCGCTCGTTGCGTCCCACATCAGTCATTGTGATGGGCGCGATCTTGAGATCCATCACTTGCGTCTGCGACGGGCCCGCCCCAGAAGGGAGGGCAACGTGCACCACGATATCCCCGATGGTCAGCTTGTCGATGACCAGGGCCTTTCCGGTGGGCTCGTGCGGCCGGCGCAACGGCTCGATGACCTCATACAGATTGTTCCGAAGGCCGCTCTGCTCGATGAAGACCTCCATGCCGGCCAGATGCACGTTATAGAAGACGATCCCGTCGCCCAGCAGCAATCCCCTGCCCACGGCGACATCGACGGACTGCACCGTCAGCAGCGACGGGCCTTGATAGCCCACGGGATTGGCGACGACGATCTTGTGCAGGCGGCCGGACCCGCTCAGAAGGGAGACCCGAGCTTTCTGGACTTCGACGCCCACGTTCAGGGTCTTGACGCCGGCTTTCTCGACTGCTGTTTCCACGACGGCATTCGCCAGCAGGACCGCGCCTACGATGCCGACGATCACCAGGACGACGAGAGCCACGACGGTCGTCCGGATCGTCCTGACGAGCTTCTTCTTCATCTGCACTGCCTCCGGGACAGATCGTCGTGCGTCGCGCGTCCTGCGTCGTGCGAACCGACCTCCGGGACGCAGGGCGCACCCCGCGTGACGCACGTCGAGATCACACGGTGCCGCCCTCCTCCCGGCAGATCCTCGCGCCGAGCAGGTTGAGCCGTTCCTCGATGCGTTCGTAGCCGCGGTCGATGTGATACACGCGGTTGATGATCGTGGTCCCCTCGGCCGCCAGTCCTGCGATGACCAGCGCAGCGGAGGCCCGCAAGTCCGAGGCCATCACAGGGGCCGCCACCAGCTTCTTGACCCCGGCGACGATCACGGCGGACCCCTCCTTGCGGAGGTTGGCCGCCATGCGATTCAATTCAGCCACATGCAAGAACCGATCTGGAAATATCTTTTCAACGACAACACTGTTGCCGTGGGCCAGGGCCAGCAGCGCCATGAACTGAGCCTGGAGGTCGGTCGGGAAACCCGGGTACGGCTGGGTCGTGATATCGGCGGGCTCGAAACTCTCGGACCCCACGACGGTGCAGCCGTCTCCGTTGGCCTCCACGGTGATCCCGATGATTCTCAGGCGATCCACGACGGCCATCATGTCCTCAAGCCGGCAGTGGCCGATGTGCACCTCACCGCCCGTGATGGCCGCGGCGGCCATGAAGGTCCCGGCCTCGATGCGATCCGGAATCACACGGTACTGAACCGCGTGGAGATGGCCTACGCCGTCGATGACCAATCGCGGCGAGCCGATCCCGCTGATCCGGGCGCCCATCACATTGAGACAATTGGCCAGGTCGGTAATCTCGGGTTCGCAGGCGGCCGATTCAATGATCGTCCGGCCCTTCGCCAGCGTGGCGGCCATCATCACGTTCGCCGTCCCCAGAACCGTTGACCCAAAGGGACCCCCGAGGAAGATGCTGGCTCCCGTGAGACCGCGCGGCGCCTCCGCGATGACGTAGCCGTTTTTGAGATGGATCTGGGCGCCGAGATGGCGGAGCCCGGTCAAGTGCAGGTCGATGGGCCGGTCGCCAATCGCGCAGCCGCCGGGCATTGAGACTTCCACCCGCCCACATCGTGCCAACAATGGTCCGAGGATGCAGACCGACGCCCGCATCTTGCGAACGATGTCGTAGGGCCCGATGGGATTGTCGATCTTCGTGGCGTCGATCGCGAGCGAGCCGTCATCGCGGCGTTCCACCTTACAACCCAACTGATCGATCAGGTCCTTGAAGACACTGATATCCGCCAGCCGGGGTACTCCGAGCAGGGTCGAACAGCCCGGCGCCAGGAGTGCGGCGGCCATGATCGGCAGCGAGGCGTTCTTCGATCCGTTGACATCGACGTGGCCCGCCAGTCGGACCGGGCCTTCTATGCGAAAAACATCCATGTTTCGATTTGCTATTTATTCTCTGCGGTTTACTATTGAAGACCTTGCAGCCGGCCGCCAGCCTTTGCGGCCTCCTGCATCCGATGCAGAGAACATAAACGCCCGACTGTGAATTGTAAATAGCAAATCCGGACTCCCGTGTCGCAAGGGCTCGAACAACAAGTGTCCCCCGCCAGCCCCATGGAGTACATCCCTGTGGTCGCGGGAGTCGCCCTGTTCGCCTGGTGGCTGCTGACCACCTCCCTGGGGCGCAAGGCCCTGGCCGACTCGAAGCCTCGACGAAACAGCATGATCTTCCTGGTGCCGTTCCTGGTCTTCCTCGCGTGGCTTGCGACCACGATGACGCTGGCAGGTCTCGCCGGCCTGTTCACTCGTCGGATCGAAAGCTGGCAGGGCACATTCGTGGGCAATCTCGCGGCCACATTCGGGGCCTTTCTGACCGCAGCGCTGGTTCTCGCGGTGGCCAGAGTCACCTTCGTACGCGGCATCAAGGGGTTCGGCTTGAGGCTCAGGACCATACCACGGGACCTGGTCCGCGCCTTCCTGACCCTGGCGGCCGTCTGGCCCCTCGTCATGGCCGCGATGAGCCTGACCATCCTGGTGATGAAGCAGTTTGAGCCAGGCTTCGAGGTGCCCCAGCATGAGGCATTGAAGGTCATCACAGAGTCCGGCTCCACATCGTTGCAGGTCCTCATGGTCGTCCTGGCCGTGGTGACTGCCCCACTGGTCGAGGAGATGATCTTCCGCGGCCTGTTCCAGACGATGATCCGGTCCTATCTCGGCCGGCCCTGGGTCGCGATCGCGCTCACGTCGGTCCTGTTCTCCGCCATTCACGCGAACAGCGAGCACTGGCCGGCCCTGTTCGTGCTGGCCATGGGTCTGGGCTACAGCTACGAGAAGAGCGGCTCGCTGCTTCGCCCGATCTTCATGCACGCGATGTTCAACGGCGTCACGATCGCCGCCGCCCTCATGGAAGCCGCCTCCTCATGACTGCAACGCGGCGTACAAACGCAGCAAGAGCATAAGAGCAAGAGTGTCTCAGCAATGCAGTCAGGCCCCGCAGCGAGGTGTATTGCTCGGCGGGGATGCTCTTGTCCCGCAGTTCCTCGCCGAACCGACGATGGGTCTCCCGCACCCGGGCGGACAGGGCCTCGACATCGACGCCCTTGCGGAACTCGTCGATCATCGCATAGACCTTCTGGCGGAACTGCTCCGTCTCGGCGATTTCGGCGTTCAGCAAGGCTTCATCGACCCGCTTGAATAGGTCCCGCTGCATCTTGTGGAACTCGACCGTGCCCTGGAAGAGGACCGCGCTGCTGCCCCGCCAGACCATCGGGCCTAAGACCCCGATCAGGACGAGCGTCAACAGGACGACCGACAGCCCGGCCGCGACGGTGAAGAGCTGATCGAGTTTTCCGCGGACTTTGAGGTTCATGTCACGACCTCCCCGCTGCTTTCTTGGCCCGCGCCAGGAAGTACTCGCTGACGAGGTTCAGGCCGAACGTGAGGATCAGCAGCAGCACGCCGATGGCGAACAGGGCGCCGCGATGTTGCGAGCCTTCAGGTGATTCACCCATCCCCCCTGCTATCGTCGCGGTCATCGTCCGGATCGACTGGGAGACATCCCACCAGGGGTGCGGGATCTGGGTCGCGTTGCCCGAGGCCATCCAGACGACCATGGTCTCGCCGATGGCCCGCATCATGCCGAGGACGACCGCCGCGATGATCCCGCTGTGGGCGGCAGGAATAACGACCTTGAGCATCGTCTCCATGCGGGTCGCCCCGCATCGGATGCTCAGCCAGCCAGCGCTGCTTGAATTCCACCGGCGGGACATAGCCCAGGGCGCCATGCAGCCGCTGTTCGTTGAAGTACTGCCGATCGCGCCGGGCGTCGTGCGGACCCGCGACTGGGCCTGCGGATTGGCGTTGACGTACTCGACGCCCGCGGCCATCGGCTGCTTCTTCATGACCAGGCTCTCGAACGTCTCGTAGGTGCCGGAAGATGTGTCCCGGCTAATGACCACGATGGGCGTATCGGAGCCGCCCACCTGCTTCCAGTTCGTGATCTTGCCCGTGTAGATGTCACGGACCTGGGCGCTGGTCAGCGCCTTGACCGGGTTCGACGGGTGCACCGCGACGCACACGCCGTCCATCGCGACCACGTGGGCCACCGGAAGCACCTTGTTTGCGACCGCTTTCTCGAACTCCTCCGGCTTCATGAACCGGCTCATCGTCGCGATGTCGCAGCGCCCGTCGATCAGGGCCGCCGCCCCGTCCCCGCTGCCGGTCTTCTTCACCGTGATCGCCAGATCGGGTTCGATGCTCTTGAAGTACTCCGCGAAGGCGTCCGCAATCGGACCGACCGTCGTGGAGCCGTCGATCTGGAGCGTCTCCGCACGCGTCACGACGCCCACCGCCAGGGTTGCAGCCACCGCGCCAACGATAACCTGTCTCATATTCGAACCTCCTTATACAGACTCTCTCTGTGGTACTGAATACGCGGTGAATGTTAGGCGTCTATTCAGATTCCGTCAGGATCCTGCTAACTCCGGGAATTTCTGCCCGCCCTCAGAACTTGATTCCGAGATCCGCCTGGAATCGGCTGTAATCCGCATCGTCCTTGCGGCCGTCGTATTCGTCGGCGAAGTACGTCAGGCCCGCAGCGACGTTCTTGGCGACCATGTAGGTGAACGCAAACCGATGGCCCTGGCCGCCGGTGCCGCCGCCGACGAAGTCGGAAGCCGTGAACTGGCCCACCACCGCGTCCAGTTCCAGATCCCGGTAGTCATACTCAAACTGCCAGGTGCCTGGGTCCTTCGCCTTGTTGATCTGGCAGCCGACCAGCCAGCCGGTGTCTTCGTCGTCGGCCGCGGTGTTCTGGACGTACTGGCCGAAGACGGCCACCGGCAGCTTGGCGAACTCCGTGCCGAACTCGGCGAAGAGCTCCAGCAGGTCGTAATCCAGGGCATAGGTGTCGTCCGCCGTGGAACTGTTGCCGAAGAAGGCCTCGCCGTCGTCGTCCCATTCGTCTGCGAGGCTCTCCTCGCCCTGGATATTGCCGTAGTCGTACCAGCCGGCGCCGCCGAGGACATAGGTCGGCTTGTCGATCTGGTGCCTGAGGTAGGCCTGCAAGCCCCAGAGCGAGGTGTCGCCGCCGCTGGATTCCTCGTTCACCCAGAATCCGCCCGTCGCGAGATTGATCCCGGTCTTCTCGTCGAACAGGTGGCTGTAGGTCAGGGCGCCGCCTTCCGGCGTCAGGTCACTGTCCCAGATCAACTCATTCTTGCCCACCTTGTAGAACGGGTTCTCCATCTTGCCCACGATCGCATTGAGGCCCTCGAACCACTGCGGATGGTAGCCGACGAACGCCTGATCCAGCCAGATCGGCTTTTTGGAGAAGGCCTCGTCGAGTGTCTGGTTCGTCGAGACCGGGTCGCCCGAGACCTCGCCGTTGCCGGTGGCGATGCGGAATCTCAGGTCCCACTCGTCGCTGACCTTGGCGGTCAGGCCCAGCCGGGCGCGGATGCGATTGCGATGCCGATCCGAGGAGGCGCTGTCGTCGTCGATGTACTCGTACCGGTAGCGGAAGTCGCCGTACCAGTTCAACTTCGATGCCCACTTCAAGGCGTCAGGAATAGCGTCCGCTTTCTTCTCCTCCTGGGGCTTCGCCGCCGCCATTTGATCGATCTTTTCGTTCATCGCCTGCTCTTTGAGCTTCTGCCTGGCCTCCAACTGATTGATCTTGTCCTCGAGTTCGGCCTGCCGCTGCTTCTGGGCCTCCAATTCGGCCTTCAGGTCGTTCACATCGTCCTGTGCCCGCACAGCCGTCGGCCATGACAACGCCATTGCACCGAAGACCGCCAATTCGATGATCCTTCTCCGCAACTGTTCTGCCTGCATCGCAACATCTCCAGTACCACAGCCAAGCATAGTGCATCTCCGAGCCGGTCTCGGGGAACTGCCAACGAAAACGTGTTCCTAGAATATCCGTTCCCTGTTAGTGAAAGATCAAGGGGACATTAGAAATCGCTTAGTTTGCCCGCATGGGGAGATGGAGGGTGAAGGTGCTGCCCTTGCCCGGCGCGCTCTCGACCGTGACGCATCCGCCGTGGACCTGGGCGATGTGCTTGACGATGGCCAGGCCCAGGCCGGTCCCGCCGAGCTTGCGGCTGCGGCTCTTGTCCACCACGTAGAACCGCTCGAAGATCCGATCCAGATGCTCCGCCGGAATGCCGCACCCGTGGTCCGTGACGTGGATCGCCGTCTCGTCCCGCTGCGGATCGACGCGGACCTCGACGGTCGTCCCCGGCTCGCTGTACTTGACCGCGTTGTCGATCAGATTGACCACCACCTGCTCCAGCAACGGCGCGTTGACGCGCAACCGAACCTCGTCCGCACAGACCAGGGTCACCTTCATGCGTTTGTCCTCGGCCTTGACGGAGGACAGCTCGATCGCACCCTGCAGGATGTCCTTGAGGTTGTGATCCTCCAGGGAGAGGACTCGACGCTCGCTGCCGTCTTCGAGCCGGGACAGGCTCAGCAGATCGTCGATGATCGCGTTCAGACGCTGGGAGTGCTTGACGATGATGCCCACGTAGCGGCGCATCTGCTCGGGGTCGGCCAAGCCCCCTTCCTGAAGGGCCTCGGCAAAACCCTGGATGCTCGTCACGGGCGTCTTGAGCTCGTGGGAGACGTTGGCGACGAAATCCCGGCGGAGGTTCTCAAGCCGATGGACACGGGTCATATCGCTCAGGACAATCACGGCGCCGGCGCGTTCCCCTCGCACATCCACGAGACGGGCTCCCTGGACGTGGAAGAACCGTTCGCCGGCTCCTGGAAAGGAGACATCCCCCTCGGTAGACTTCTCGCTGACGAGGGTATCCCGCACGAACTGCTGTAACCCGACGTTGCGAACCACCTCCTCGACACTGCGCCCCTGCGCCCAGTCGGGATCGATGCTGAGCAGCAAGGCCGCAGCTTTGTTGACGCTGACGACGCACCCATGCGAATCGACCGCAAAGACGCCCTCAATCATGCTGGACAGGATGGTCTCCAGCTCGTTGCGCTGTCGGGTGATCGTGACGATCCGGTCGCCGAGCTGGGTCGCCATTTCGTTGAGAGCTTTGGCAAGGTCGTCCAGCTCGGTGGCCGCCGCCGCAGGGACCCGGACGTTGAGCTGACCTCGCGCGAATGACTGCGCGACCCGTCTCATACTGACAATCGGCTGACTGACGCTGCGAGAGATCAGCAGGCTCAGCATCGCCACGCACACCATGATGATCAGGCCCGCCCAGAGAACATGAGACCGCATCTGGGCAATCACCTGATCCATGGCGTTGGCGGAGATGGCCAGGCGCATCACCGCCCGCTGGGGAGCATCCCGGTCAACTGGAATCGCCACGTACAGCATCTCTCTGCCGAGAGTGGGACTGGGACGAATGGACTCGCCGTAACCGGTGCGAAGTGCGGCCTGGATCTCCGGCCGGTCGGAATGGTCCTTGATGATCGCCAGCTCCTCATGGGAATCGCCCAGGACGCGGCCCCCGGACGTGACAACGGTGAATCGCAGCCGATCACCCGTGGTCTGTCCGAATCGTTTGCACAGCGGATCGATTCCGTTGGGATCGTCGGCCAACAGCCGAACGATTTGCGGCGCAGCGACCACCGCCATCGCTCGCAGCTCGTTTCGCGCCTCGTCGCGATAAAAGACACGGAATGCGTGTGAAAAATAGATCGTCACAGTCGCCACGGTGACCAGCGTCACGGCCAGGAACCACGGATACAATTGCCAGATCAGTCGCGTTCGAATCATGGAAGTCAGTCCTTGAATCGATATCCTACGCCGCGCACCGTCTCGATGAGCTTGCCGCTGGAACCGAGCTTGCGGCGCAGGGCGACGATTTGAACGTCGATGGCGCGATCCGTCACGAGGTAATCGTCGCCGTGGATGGCATCCACGATCTGGTAGCGCGTGAACACCAGGCCGGGACGTCGAGACAACGTGTGCAGAATGTTGAACTCCGTCAGCGTCAGGGAAATCAGCTTGCCGTTCAACGTCACTTCACGTCGCGCCGGGTCGATCACCAGACCATGCCCTCTGACGAGGGTCTTGTCGTCGGCGGTCTCAGCCGCCTTGCGCAGGAGCCGCCGGACCCGCGCAACGAGCACTTTGCCGCTGAAGGGCTTGGTAACGTAGTCATCGGCCCCCAGCTCGAGTCCCGCGACGATATCCGATTCCTCCCCCTTGGCGGTGAGCATGACCACCGGGATTTGCTGCAGGGTCGAGTTGGCCTTCAGTCGCTTGCAGACCTCCAGCCCGTCGATGCCGGGCAGCATCAGATCAAGAACGATCAGGTCCGGCGCTTTCACCTTCGCCAGAGCGAGCGCCTGCTCGCCCGTCTCGCAGATCAGGACCCTGTAGCCCTCGCGATCCAGGTTCAGGGTCACGAGTTCCCGAATGTCCTCTTCATCATCGACGACCAGGACGGTGGCTTTCGACATCGATATCTCCTTGCAGGACCCAGACGGACATACGGCCTCCAACGGCAGCCCGATGTCTTGATTCGAGCCCGTCGGGTTGCACGATTATACGCCATCTGTTCGCGATGAACCACGATTAACGAAATTCTAACCATCCGTTAACCGACTCGTAACTGACGTGTCGTAGTCTGAGAGAGGATAGAAGACAGAGTCGAACGCCCGTTCACCGATTCATGGCGGGACATCGGCGCGGTCGAGATGAAGAAGCCGTCCTGCCCTTTGGGAGAGATAGACGTGTTCGATATGATCGAAATCCTGCTGTGCGGGGCGGGAGTCGTATATGTGGTGATTCGCGTCGGCCGGCTCGTGCGCTCCGTCGTCCACGCATATCACATCACGTTTCAAACGAATGAGCGGACTGACGGTCTCGGATATCTTGGCCCACGCACCCACGCACATCGGGGAAGCGCCTCCCCAAGGGCCCGGGATCAAGCGACTGTTCTGTCAGGCCGGTTCGACGTGTGAGATCCAATTCCACGAGCTCGGATATGCGGGCCCAAAGAGTCGGTCGCTTGTTCTGCGAGCGATCGGAATCGGGCGAAGCGACCATACGTGTGGCATGGCAGAAGAGACGCCATTTCGCCCGATTCCGTATGCGGACGGCTAAGACTTCCTGATGTTCTCCGCGATCGCCGAGAGCAGAACCTCCGGCTTCACGGGCTTCTCCAGCACCTTCTTCACAGGCAGCCAGGTCTCATCCGGCTCGAAGCCGAACGGCAGATTCATCTCGCGACGAATGCCCGTCATGATGATGATCGGGGTCGTCGCGAGCTTGGCGTCTTCGTGCAGCTCGCGGGCGACGTTGAATCCCTCGTTCTTCGTGGTCATCATGACGTCAAGCAGGATGATGTCCGGGTTCTCGGCCTTGGCCTTCGCGACGCCGTCCTTGCCGTTGGAGGCGGTATGGACCTCGTACCCCTTGGCATCGAGCAGGTTTGAGATCGCATCCACGAATTCCGGATCATCGTCAATCATCAGCACTTTCTTCGACATCGTTCACTTCTCCTTCAGTTCGCGTACATGCTATGGCATTGCGCTTTCGCCGGTTCGGCATCCGATGGGACCGCCGAATGCGAGGAATCGCATCCCAGCATCTCTTTCAATCTTGTCGCATCGCCCCGGGCATAATCGACCCACCGACCCATCGCGGCGGTCATCCGCTCGATGGCCGCCACGCTCTGCTGCGGAGACAGGTCGCACCCGGTCTTGCCGGGATAGATATCATACAGCCGCCGGACCGAATCCGGTGTGAGATTAGGCATGATCACGTTTGCCCCGACCGCCAGAGCCCTCGCCCGTTCGTCCCGACCGTACAACGACCCGATCGCCGTGCTGGCCGGGATGTGGGCCTTCGGGCACACGATCCGCGTCAGGGCGATCATCTTCAGCGTCATCATCAGGTCCCCTGCGGGCTCTGAGCCCAGGGGCGTCTGCGAATGGGGGATGAAGGGACTGACGCTGATCATGTCGAAACGGCCTCGCTTGAAGAACTCCAGGTCGCCCGCCAAGCTCTCGACGGTCTGGCCCTTCAACCCAACGAGGTTGCCGGAGCCGGTCTGGTACCCCAGATCAGCCAGGTCGTCCAAGCACCTTGTCCTGTTCTCAAAACTCATGCCGGGATGGAGTTCCCTGTAGAAGCCGGGATCGGACGTCTCGATCTTGAGCAGATACCGGTCGGCCCCTGCCCCTTTCCACGCTCGATACTCGTCGCGGCTCCGCTCTCCGACGCAAAGCGTGACGGCCGCGTCGAAAGATCGTCTCACATCGACGATCACCTCGGTCAGCCAATCGGCGTCGAGATTATCCTCTTCGCCGCTCTGGAGCACAACGGTTTTTATGCCGGCCTCGCGAATATTGTGGACGGCGGCCAGGACCTGGTCCCGGGTGAGCCGATACCTCGCCAGATGAGTGTTCCGTCGATTCAGGCCGCAGTACCGGCACGTGTTGCGGCAGACATTGGAAAACTCGACGATCGCCCGCAGCAGCACGCCGTCCCCCACGGACTCGCGTCGGACCGCGTCGGCGAAACCGAACAGACGGGCCAGTTCCGCAGGGTCCGTAACGCGCAAAACAAGCATCAGATCCGTCCGGTCCGGCATCGCGGCCGTGTGAATCCGCTCGAGAACCGTCTCTATGCCGCCACAGGTCACGATTTCTCTTTCTCCGCTTGCTTGCGGTACTCCTTGAGGACCTGAACGATCTTCTTGGGCGTCAGTTCGCCGTGGATCTTGTCGCCGATCATGGCCACCGGCGCCAAGCCGCAGGCGCCGAGGCACCGGGCCGGGGCCAGGGAGAACACTCCGTCCTCCGTGACGCCGCCAACGTCGATCTTGAGCTCGTCCTTGACGGTTTGCAGGATCTGGGCGGCGCCTTTGACGTAACAGGCCGTCCCCAGGCACAATGCGACCTCGTAGCGCCCCGGCGGCGTCAGCTTGAAGTAGTGGTAGAAGGTCGCCACACCCCAGATGTGGGCCGTCGGAATACCCATCGTCTCGGCGATTTCATCCATCACGGGTCTCGGGAGATACCCGAACAGTCCTTGGGCCTTGTGCAGAATCGAGATCAACTGCGAGTGGGGATTCTCACCGGCCTTGATCCGCGCCATGTGCTCCCGGAGATCGGCGAGTTTCTCCTCATCCGTTACAGGTGTTGCCTTTTCCTTGGTAGCAGTTTTTGCCATGTGTCAAGCCCTGGTTCCTTTCTCAGCAAGATTGTGCAACTGCGCAATCGTCAATTCTAAAAGTACAAATCCCTCTGCCCGGTCCGGGTTTTTTCGTAGCAGCTCATGAACGTCTCGAAGACCTCCGGCATCCGCTGTTTGACCTGCTCGATCTCCAGGGCAATGACCTTCTCGCCCGCCGCCATGGTCTCCGGGCCGGCGAAATCGTCCAGCCACTCGCGGAACGTGATGACCGCATTGAGCTTGCAGAATTGTCCTTCCTTGCCGCTTCGCAACAGGCCCATGATCTTCTGCCCGGTGCGCCCGCAGCGATAGCCGGCGGTACAGAACGACGTGATCGAACCGGCCTCGGCCAACTCACGAATCACTTCGTCGAGCGAACGGGTGTCGCCCAGGATGAACTGCTGACGGTCGTCCTGCTGGCGGTCGTCGGGCCGGTCGGCGTACCCGCCGATCCCGATGCGACTCGACGCATCGAGCTGGGTGCAGCCCAGAGACAGGACCTCCCGCCGCAGCGGCGCGCTCTCGCGGGCGGTCAGAATCATGCCCGTATAGGGCACCGCCAAACGGATCACGGTCACCAACCGCTTGAAATCGTCGTCGCTGACTCGATGGGGAAGGTCCTGGACGAACGGTGTATTGTGCGCGGGCTCCAATCTCGGGAACGAGATGGTGTGCGGCCCAATCCCGAACTTCTGCTCCAGATCGATCGAGTGACACAGAAGCGCCATGACCTCGAACTTCCAGTCATAGAGGCCGACCAACGGTCCGATTCCCACGTCGTCGATGCCTGCCTCCATCGCCCGGTGCATGCAGTAAAGCCGCCAGCGGTAGTTGCCCTTGATCGTGCCGCTCGGGTGGAGCCGCTCGTAAGTCTTCCTGTGATACGTCTCCTGGAAGACCTGGAACGTTCCGATGCCCGCATCCTTCAGGACGCCAAGCTCTCCGATCTGGAGCGGAGCCGCATTGACGTTGCACCGGTGAATCTGGCCCCAGGCACAACGGGTTTTGACCTTCACGTCGTAGATGGTTCGCAGCGTCTCCGCGATGTAATCGACGCCGGACTTCGGATGCTCGCCATAGACCACGATCAGGCGCCTGTGCCCGATCTGGCCGGCCAGGACCTCGGCCTCCCTGCGAACCTCGTCTGAGGAGAGAATCCGGCGCGTTTCCTTCCGATTGCTGCATCGAAAACCGCAGTAGACGCAGTCGTTGACGCACAGGTTGCTCAAGTATAACGGTGCGAAGGTCACAAAACGGTTGTCGTACACCTTCGTCTTGACCGCCGCGGCGGTCTGTCGCATTTCGGCGAGCAGCTCCGGATCCGTGACATGGAGCAGACACGCCGTCTCATCCAGCGTCAAGGTCTCGATGGCGAGAGACTTGGCCAGGATGTCCCGGACCCGCCGAGCGTCGCAGCACTGGTTGGCCGCAAGAGCCCGCTCGATCGCGGGCTCGTCGACGAAGTCCCGACCATCGTCGAGGTACTTCTCGACCTGCTCCGGCTTGATCCGGTCTTGGATCCACCCGCGGGTGGACTGATTCCTCTTCAAAACCGTCGTCACAAAAACCACCCCCTTAGACGATCTTCAACTCCGGTGAGACGATGCCCTTGGGCAGTTTCGCCTTGTAGTGCGTGTGCAGCAGCTCGTGCGATTTCTCGCTGAGCGGCCGGCCGAGATACTCACGGTACAGCCGCTGAACGTCCGGGTTGTCGTGGCTTCGACGGATCGTCTTGCCCCGGTCCAGATCATAGAGCGCCTGGGCCCGCAGGCGGAGCGCCTCTTCGTCGAGCGGGATCGAGTTGGCCGTTGCGTAGGGCTGGCCGCCGCCGCCGATGCAGCCGCCAGGACAACCCATGATCTCGATGAAATGGAACCGATTGCGGTCCTGGCGGACCATTTCCATGACCTTGTGGGCGTTGCCCAGGCCGTGCGCCACCGCCAGACGCAGTTCCTTGCCGTCCAGGCTGATCTTGGCTTCTTTGACACCTTTGAAGCCTCGGATATCAGCCATCTCGATGTCGATCAGGGTCTCGCCCGTGTACAGTTCGTATGCGGTGCGGACGGCCGCCTCCATGACGCCGCCGGTGACTCCGAAGATGGCGCCGGCGCCGGACGACAGGCCCAGAGGAGCGTCCGGCTTCTCCGGCTGGATATTTACGAAGTCGATGCCGGAGGACTTGATCATCCAGCCCATTTCGCGGGTCGTGACGACGATGTCCGTCGTCCGCATCCCGTGGACCTCCAGTTCGGGCCGGGTGGCCTCGTACTTCTTGGCCGTGCAGCACATCGTCGCGACGCTGAGGATCTTCTTGGGGTCGATCCTCATCTTCTCCGCCCAGTACGTTTTGAACATCGCCGAAGCCATGGACATAGGCGACTTCGCCGTCGAAATGTTGTCCACCATGTCGGGGTAGAACTGCTCGACGTATTTCATCCACGCGCTGGAGCAGGACGTGATCAGCGGCAGCGGACCGTTGCCCTGGACGCGTTCCAGGAACTCGCTGCCCTCTTCCATAATCGTCAGGTCTGCGGCAAACTGCGTGTCGAAGACGTAGTCGAAGCCCAGCCGGCGGAACGCGGCGATGAGCTGGCCCTCCATGTTCCGGCCCGGGGCCAGGCCGAAGGCCTCGCCGATGGCGGCCCGAACGGACGGCGCAAACTGCACGACCTTGATCAGGCTCTTGTCGTTGAGCTTCTCGAACAGCTCCTGCGTGTGGTTTTTCTCGACGAAGGAGGCCGTCGGGCAGACGTTGATGCACTGGCCGCAACCGCTGCAGACCGTCTCCGCGAACGGCATGTTGTATGCAGGCATGACCACCGTGTTGAAGCCGCGATGGGCCTGGCTCAGACAGTGGACGCCCTGGATCTCCGAACACATCCGCACGCAGCGTCCGCAGAGGATGCACTTGTCCGGGTCGCGGATCACGCTGGCGCCGGAGAGGTCCTTCTCATAGTGCTTTCGCTCGCCGACGAAGTGGCGATGGCGAATGCCCATCGAGTAGACCAGGCGCTGGAGCTCGCAGTTGCCGTCGCGCTCGCACGTGTGGCAATCTTCGGGATGGTTGTCCACGAGCAGCTCGACGATGTCGCGTCGGGCCTGGCGGACCTCCTTCGTGTTCGTGTGGATCTTCATGCCGTCGGTGACCGGGTAGCAGCACGAGGCCACGAAGTTCCGCATTCCTTCCACCTCGACGATGCAGACCCGGCACGCCCCCTCGATGGAGAGCTTCGGATGGTAGCACAGGCGCGGGATGTGGTAGCCGCAGTGGTCGGCGGCCTGCATGATCGTCTGCCCGGGATCGACCTTATACTCCCTGTTGTTGATCGCGATCGTAATCTTCTTCGTATTGTCCATGTTCTATCCTCAAACCTTCGCGATGGCTTCGAACTTGCAGGTGTTGAAGCACATGCCGCAACGGACGCATTTATCCTGATCGATCGTGTGTTTGCTCTTCGGACTGCCGGCGATGGCGCTGACCGGACAGACCCGCCGGCACGCGCCGCAGCCGATGCACTTGTCGGTGATCTCGAACGAGACGAGGCACTTACAGGCCTTCGCCCGGCATTTCTTCTCGTGGATGTGCTCTTCGTACTCTTCGCGGAAGTTCTTGATCGTGCTGAGCACGGGGTTCGGCGCCGACTGGCCTAAACCGCACAGGGCCGACTTCTTGATCGTATTGCCGAGCCGCTCGAGCTTCTCGATGTCACCGGGCTGGCCCTTGCCCTCCGTGATGCGGACCAGGATCTCGAGCATCCGCTTGGTTCCCTCGCGGCACGGGGTACACTTGCCGCACGACTCGTCTTGGGTGAACTCCAGGAAGAACCGCGCCATATCGACCATGCACGCGTCCTCGTCAATGACGATCATGCCGCCGGAGCCCATGATCGAGCCGGCCTTGGCCAGCGACTCATAGTCAATGGGCGTGTCGAGATACTGCTCGGGGAGGCAGCCGCCGGAGGGGCCGCCGGTCTGGATGGCCTTGAACCGCTTGCCGAACGGGATGCCGCCGCCGACATCGTAGATGATCTCGCGGAGCGTCGTGCCCATAGGAACCTCGATCAAACCCGTATTGACGACCTTGCCTGCCAGTGCGAAGACCTTGGTGCCCTTGCTGGTCTCCGTGCCGACAGTGTGGAACCAGTTGGCGCCGTCGAGGATGATGACAGGCACGTTGGCCCAGGTCTCGACGTTGTTGATGAGGGTCGGCTTGTTGAACAGCCCGGAGGCAGCCGGATACGGCGGCCTGGGCCTGGGCATCCCGCGAGCGCCCTCGATGGAGTGGATCAACGCGGTTTCCTCGCCGCAGACGAACGCCCCCGCTCCCAGGCGGATCTCGATGTCGAACGAGAAACTCGATCCGAGGATGTTCTTTCCGAGCAGGCCGTGCGCCCGGGCGTCCTCGATGGCCTTCCGTATTCGCTTGATCGCCAGCGGGTACTCCGCCCGAATGTAGACGACGCCGTGATCGGAGCCGATGGCGTAGCCGCCGATGGCCATGCCTTCGACGATCGTGTGCGGGTCACCCTCGATGGCGCTGCGGTCCATGAAGGCCCCGGGATCGCCCTCGTCGGCGTTGCAGACCACATATTTGGGCGTCGCCTTCTCCTTGGCGGCCAGTCGCCATTTGCGACCGGTGGGGAAGCCGGCGCCGCCGCGTCCGCGGAGCCCGGACTTCTCGACCTCGTCGATGACCTGCTCCGGCGTCATTTCCGTGATCGCCTTGGCCAGCGCCTCGTATCCGCGAAGCGAGAGATAGTCGTCGATGTTCTCGGGATCGATGATGCCGCAGTTGCGAAGCGTGATCCGCATCTGCTTGCCGAAGAAGTTGGCGTCGCCGAAGACGCGGAAGAACCGGTTGTACAGATGGTCTTCCTGGATCACGAGGCGGGCGATGGGCTGTCCCTTGACCAGATGCTCCTCGACGATCTCGGGAATGTCGGCCTCGGTGACATTCCCGTAGATGGTGTAGCCCGGGTTGACGACCATGAGCGGGCCCTTATCGCACATGCCGAGGCAGCCGGAAAGGCCGATGGTCGTCCGATCCGCCAGGCCGTGTTTCTCCAACTCCTCTCGCAACAGGGCGGTCAACTTGCGGGACCCCTTGTTGATGCAGGCCGTCCCGTCACAAACGATGATTCTATACGATGTCGCAGTCACGGTGCGATTCCTTTCCTTCTTCAGTCGATGACCCACTCTTTGATGACCTCGCCGTTCTTGATGTGTCGCTCGATGATCTGCTGCGCCCGGTCTTTGTCCACCTTGCCGTACTTGACGGGGCTCTTGCCCGCCTCGATCACCTCGACAGTCGGCTCCAGGTTGCAGCGCCCGGCGCAACCCTTCTGGCTCAGGTACACGTCGGTCAAGCCGCGACTGACGGCCTTCTGGAACACCTCCATCACGTCCTTCGAGCCGGCGGCGATCTCGCACGTTGCCATGCCCACGTACACCCTCTTCGTGGAGAGGTAGCCCTTGCCGATGATCCGGCTGACGGCCTCGGCCCGCTTCTTCTTGATCAATTCCAATGGCGTCGGCATTCTTCTCAGTTCCTTTCTATCCGAAATACGAACGAGTTCCCGTGCTCGCGGGGCTCGACGACGATGTGACCTCCATGCCGCTCGATGATCTGCTTGGTGATATACAGACCCAGTCCGGTGCCTTTGACCTTCTTGGTTTCCGGATTGTCCAACCGCGAGAACTTCTGGAACAACTTCGCCCTTTGCTCGTCGCTCATGGGCGTTGAATCGTTATACACATCCACCTCGACCATCCCGTTGACGGGTCGGGCAGTCACCTTGATCTGGCCGGCATCCGGGCTGTACTTGATCGCGTTGCTCACCAGATTGTTCGCGACGATCTGCATCAGGTCCGAATCGGCGTTCACCTCCATCTCGGGACTCACCTCGTTGGCGATCTTGAGGCTCTTCTTCACCGCCATCGGCGCCAACGAGTTGATCGAGACGTCGAACACGTCCTTTTTCAGGTTCAGATGGGTCTTGTTCACGGGCAGCTCGCCCCGCTCGACCCGGCCCAGGCTCAGGAACTTCTTGACCGTCGCGTCGAGGTAGTCGAGATTCCTCGTGACCGAATCCATGGCCTTTCGCTGCTTGAAGTTGATCAGGCCCAGATACCCGTCGCGCACGGCGTAGGCGTTCAGGACCGCCGAGGCCAGAATTCCCTTCAGCTCGTGGGCAACGAAACCGATCAGATCGATGTAACTCTTGTTCATCGCCGCCAGCTTCTCGTTGGAAACCCGCAGGCTCTCCTCCCGCTCCTTCAATCCGATGGCCATGGCATTGAACGCCTCGGCCATGCTGTTGATTTCCTTGATCGACGTGTTCCCGTTGACTTGATAGCCCCAATCGCCGGAGGCCAGGCATTCACTGGCATGGACCACCTCCGTGAGCGGCCTGGAGATCGTCCCGGCCAGAACGAACGAGAAGAGCACCGCGATGACCGACACCCCGGCCACCGACAGCAGGAAGAACTGCATGACCTCCCGGGCCATGTCGCTGAACGGCTGCTCCAGCGTCCCTACGTACAGGATCCCAATGATGTCGCCGTCGATACTGCGGATGGGCTCGTAGGCGCTCTTGTAGTAGTCCGTGACGACGAAGGCTCTCTCGTGCCAGGTCCGGCCCTGCCCGACCACCGCGTGGTAGACCTCATCGGACACCTGCGTTCCGATGGCCCGCTGGCCGTCCTTGTCCTGGACGTTCGTGGCGACCCTGACGCCGTCGAGAAAGATCGTCACGGTGCCGACCGGTTTGTCCTTGTACATCTCCGAGCCGAAGACCATATCCCGGACATGGTCCACGAAGGTGTAGTCACGATTGATCGCGCGGCCGCCGTACAGAACGGCCTTGATCTCGCCGTGGTCGTCGAGGATCGGTACGGCGCACTCCTTCGCCAGGACCGAATCGACCACCCTTTTGCCTGTCGGCGTGGCTTTCGCCGTCGGCCTGATCTCAATGGGGACCTTGCCCGGGAAGTCGCCGCCCATGGCAACCAGCTTCTCCGCAGAGATGATCCGCGTGCCCCCGACGGGCTGACCCTTCTTCACAGCGGCCTGAGCGATTTCGCTGGACAACGAGCCAAACCCGTCGCGGGTCACGTATCGGAGGTAGTGAACGTTCAGCTTGTCCTTCAACGTATCGAGGTTGCCGTTCGGCGTCACCAGCTTCAACGCCAGGCCGATTCGTTCGATCTCCGCCGTGTAAACCGTTCTCGCCGTCGTCAGATCGTTGCGGACCCTCCGGTCCGCCCGCTCGATGATGTCCTTCTGGATCACCCAATAACCCAGCAGGGCGATCGAGAGCGACAGCACAAGGATCACCATGAGAAACGAGAGCAGGATTCTCGTCTTCACGGATACCGACGGCAATGTAATACGGTTAGTTCCCATTCTCGTTGGCATTGACGAAGTAGATCAGATTCTCAAGCTCGGTTTCGAGGTTGATACTGTTCACGATGCAGCCACTGGGCGCCTTCAGGCAGATCGGCGCGAAGTTCATGACCCCTTTGATGCCGGCCGAGAGCAACAGGCCGAGCACCTGCTGGGCAGCGTAGTCGGGAACAGCCATGATCGCAAGCGTGATGCTATGGTGCTTGACGAACTCGGCCAACCGCTCCAGCGGCAGCACCGGCGGTTTGCCCTCGGGGGCATATTTCGCCGGGTCGATATCGAACCCGGCAGTGATGTTGATCCCGCTCCTTTCGAATCCGGGATAGTGCAGCAGCGCCCTGCCGATGTTGCCGACTCCGATGAGGACGAATTCCTGGAGTTGTTCCTTGCCCAGGATCTTGTTGAGCTGGTCTGCCAGATCAGCCACTTTATAGCCGCCACGTCGGTTTCCAGTAATTCCGAACAGGGAAAAATCCTTGCGAACCTGTGCCGCAGTCACACCGGCGGCATCCGCCAAATTGTCGGAGAAGACCCGCACAAAATTCAGGGTCCTGAGCCGATTCAGTGCGTTCTTATACCTTGACAGCCTGATTATGCAACTTCTGTTGGCCATGATCTGCATGTCCTGGTTCACTCATTTCCTCGTACAACTTCATAGCAGGCGGGCTGCCCCCCGAAATGCCTCACAGCTCTCTGACGCACATTATCGAACATAAATACGAGGAAGTCAAGGGTTCTGTTGTGCCTTTTTTCACATTTTCGCACATACAATCGACATGGATGCCAACCGTCTGTAAACTAAATTGTACAATAATGGCCTATAAGAAGATGTGCAAATAGCCGACACAGAGCACTTCGGCGATGGCCGAATCAACCCTAAAGTCTTCTGGAAGAATATCTTATGCAAATCAAGCCACCCAATTGAACACAGAACCCCTTGGCCACGCGGACGGAGAGGATCGCTTCGACTTACCAGCAGGTCCGGGAGGTTCTGGCTCCGCCCAGGGCAATCTCAGCAAGAAGAAAAGGCGCGCCGCCGTGACCAGAACCCCGATAGACGACGGAAATGTGCCTCAACGGGCTGCTGAGCAGGACCACCAAGTGTGTTACCCGCTGGTCCATTCCGGGGTCCCGAGGAGAATGGTAAAAGCAAAGCCCCGCGGTGCGGAGGGAGAGGAAGCGAGACTACGCGGGGCTTTGTGATGCACACCATTGTCTACGCAGACCTTCACGGCGAGTTCAAGATCGGCGCGATAATCTTGCACAGAGTTGTACAAAAAGTGGCCAGATCGTCTGCAGAACATATCGCCAGGCTGGACAAACGGTTTCACAGAACAAAACACCAGCCCAACTGTACAATTAGGGCGCTGGCTCGTGACACACCCCCCATCACATGGGAACGGGCCGGTGAGAGCGGGAGAATGCAGGAGAAAGGAAACAGAATGGACATCTTCAAATTCGCGATGGACAAGGAGAAGTACAGCGAGTTGTACTACCGCGATCTGGCGGAGCGGACGGAGAATGTGGGTCTCAGGAACATCCTGAAGATGCTGGCCGACGACGAGGCCGAGCATCTGCAGGCGATCGAGCGAATGAAGGCCGGCATCCCCAAGAAAACAGTGAGGACGTCTGTTCTCACCAACGCCAGGAAGGCATTCGAAAAGATGCGAGAGGCTGGAGGGAGGCTCGACTTTCACACAAGCGAGGCCGACCTGTATGCCAAGGCCATGAAGATTGAGGAAGAGAGCAAGCGGTTCTACCTGAAGAAGGCCAAGGAAGCCAAGGACCCCGATCAGAAAGAGATTCTGGAGAAGCTGGCACAAGAGGAGGACAGACATTTGGTTCTCATGGAGAATCTCCACAGTTTCGTGTCGCGGCCCGAAACCTACCTGGAGGACGCGGAATTCTGTCATTTCGATGACTACGCAGACGGCGAGTTCTGAGAAGTGCGGGCCGACACCGTGCCGGGCTCCGGCAGCATCTGTCCCAGCCGGAGAATTCCGGAACAGATGATTGTGCGCGCCGGCTCGCGTGGGTAACATGGGTTTCCGTCCATCGAAGAGACGTTTGAAATCACCCAGTCCTCGCTCATGAGGTTCCATATGCTGTGGGCGCAGCCATCTATCAGCACAGTGGGAGACGGAATTATTGAACCCGGTCGCTTTGTCCTCTGTATTGTAGGTGTTTTTTGCCTTCGTCGGTTTGAAAAAAGGGATTTGTAAGGAGAAAAATCATGGGACTGCTCAAGGAATTCAGAGACTTCGCCGTGAAGGGGAACGCGTTGGACATGGCCGTCGGCATTATTATCGGAGCCGCGTTCAATAAGATTGTCAGCTCCCTGGTCAATGACATCATCATGCCCCCCATCGGTATGCTCCTGGGCGGCGTGGACTTCAAGAATCTGGCAGTGACTCTGAAGCAGGCGACCACTTCGGCGACCGGCGAGGCGATTCCAGCCGTGACGGTGCGATACGGCCTTTTCATCAACAACGTGATCGACTTCCTCATCATCGCATTCACGATCTTCATGGTCATCCGAACGATCAATCGGCTCGGCAATTTGCGTCAGCCGGCCAAAACATAGTCCGCCCGCCTATCTTCGCAGGGCTGAGAGGTCGCCGCGTATGCAAAGACTCGCTCCGACGTAATCCGTGTATTTGCTCTTTCTTCCCAGGGTTCGGACTTGGCGAGTGCTTTCATGCCGCATTCATACGATAGCGACCATCCGTAATTAAGAGTTTTGAAAGGAGTTGACGATGCGTGTCAAAGTGTTATTCCCATTCTGGTGCTTTCTCGTCATGTGCTCGACCGTGCATGCCGATCAGGTGGTCTTGAAGAACGGCGACCGTCTGACCGGCAAGATCGCCAGTCTCACGGATGGAAAGCTGGTCCTCAACAGTGAACAGGCCGGGCAGATCACCGTCGCAACAGCAGATATCGCGACGTTCCAGAGTGACTCACCGGTCGAACTGCACCTCAAGGATGGGACCGTGCTCAATCAGCCGGTGGTCTCGGCCGATCCGGGTCAGTTCGGGATCGCGCAGGGCCAGGCGCTGCGTCCGCAGACCTTCTCGCTGGCCGATGTGACATCGATCAACCCGCCGCCGAAGCCCCAGCCCAAGTGGAGCGGTAGCATCTCCGGGGCCGTGTCGTCGACACACGGCAACACCAAGGCCGAGGCGGTCACCGCCAGCGTGAGCGCGATGCGGCGGTCGGACAAGGACCGGACCACGGCGGGAGCCGACTACGGCAAGAGCAGACAGCGAGACCGCGACACCGGCGAAGACAAGACCACCGAAGACTGGTGGCGAGCCAAGGCCCAGTACGACTACTTCTTCTCGAAGCAGTTCTTCGCGTTCATGAACGGCCGCTATGAGAGGGACGCCGTGGCGGAGTTGGATCGACGCGTCGTGGTCGGCGGCGGCGGCGGCTATCAGTGGATCGAGACGGACACGACGAGCTTCTCGACCAACCTCGGTCTTGCATCGCTCTACGAAAAGTTCGACAACGCCACGGACAGCAACAGCGAGATCTCCCTCCAGGCCGGATACAACCTCGACCACAAGATCACGAAGGACCTCCGCTTCGTTCACGACCTGACCTACTACCCCAGCCTGGACAAGTTCTCCGATTACTACCTGACCACGACCGCGGAGTTGCGGGCCACCCTGACGAAATCGATGTTCGCGAACTTCAAGGTCATCTTCAACTACGACAGAAGTCCGGCGGAAGGCCAGGGCAGCACGGACGTGAAATACCTGCTCGGCGTCGGCATGAGTTTCTGACGGCGTTCCGAAACGTAACGAGAACTGCGGCGGGTCCGCGGATCACGCGGCAGGGCGCAGGGAGTCGATGAGTCGCTTTGATGGTGTTCTGGTGTCCGAACTGACTTCGCAATCGAAAGATGAAACAGAAAGAAGAAAGGAGCTACACTATGAAGACACATGCAGGCGTATCATTCATCCTGGTCCTGGCCATCACGGGGCTGTTCTTGCCCGGCTGCAAGTCCACCGACACTTCCGAGCCGACGACGACCGTCACACCTCGATCGGAAACCACTGTTCAACCCGTGGCGACCGCGTCAAAACCGGCGGCGGCCGCGGGCAAGTGTGGGGCCTGCCAGGCATCCCGAACGTATCCGGCAGGCGACGTCGTCCGTCTGGACGTCCAGATGCCCACCGAGATTCCGATGAACGCAACGTTCGACCACACCATCAAGGTCACGAACCTGTCCGACATGATGGTGAGCAACGTAGCGATCACGGAGTACCTGCCCAAGAACTACAAGTTCGTGCAGTCCAACCTCCCGCCCAGGGTGGCGGGTGACCAACTGATCTGGACCCTGGACTCGCTCGACGGGAAAGCCAGCCGGGCGATCACGGTCGCGGGGGCGGCCACCGACGGCAACTGCCTTATGAATTGCGCCACGGTCACCTTCCTCGTGCCGGCCTGTGCCAGCGCCGAGGTGGTCGAGCCAAAACTCAAGCTCACCAAGACAGCGCCCACAGAAGCGATCCTCTGCGATCCGATCCCCATCAAACTCGTCGTTGCGAACACGGGCACCGGGGCCGTCCCAGGCGTCAAGATTGTGGATACGCTGCCCGCCGGAATGACGACCACGGATGGAAAGACCGAGATCGTCTTCAATGCCGGCACGTTGGCGGCCGGACAATCGAAGGAGTTCCCGGCCGTTCTCAAGGCGTCCAAGACCGGCGCCTACGCCAACAAGGCCGTCGCCACATCGAGCACCGGCCTGAAGACCGAAGTGACCACGCAGACGATCGTCCGCCAGCCGGTGTTGGCGATCACCAAGACGGGACCGTCGAGACCCGTGTACATGGGTCGCCCGGTGTCCTACGAGATCACGGTCACCAGCAAGGGCGACACTCCCGCCACCAATGTCGTGCTGGAGGACACGATTCCGCAGGGCGTTCAGGGCGTGAAGCCCTCGGCGGGCGGAACGGTGTCGGGCTCGAAGGTGGTGTGGCAGTTGGGCACGATGGCCGTCAACTCGTCGAAGAAGGTCAGCGTGACGTACACGCCCGTGACGGCGGGGACTCTGTCTAACACCGCCACGGCGGTCGGCGCCTGTGCGGATGCCGTGACTGCTACGGCCAAGACCACCGTCGTCGGCATCGCCGCCGTACTGCTGGAAGTCATCGACACGGACGACCCAGTCCTACTCGGCGGCGAAACCACTTACGTCATCACCGCAACCAATCAGGGCGGCATTGCCAGCACAAATGTGCAGATCACCGCTACCTGGGAGGATGCCTATCAGTACGTTTCCTCTACGGGGGACACCAGAGGAATCGTGGAAGGCAACTCCGTGAGATTTGCACCGTTGCCCAGTCTTCCGGCGAAGGCCAAAGCGACCTGGAAGGTGGTGGTCAAGGCCCTCAAACCAGGAGACATACGCTTCAAGGTCAGTATGACCACGGCCGAGCTGGGGCGTCCTGTCGAAGAGACGGAAGCCACTCAGTCTTACGAGTAAGCTCGTCGTCGGACCAGCTCCGACACGATCAGGTGCCCCGACCACAGGGGGTCGGTCGGGCTCGGTGCGTCGCCCGAGCCCGACCTGTCCGTCTGTGTCCGGCTGTCCGGATGGGGCACAGGACAGGGGCAGATGATCCGTCGGGACCAGGCGAGAGGGAGTCGGTTCGTGTCACCGGCCGGGTGTTCTCTCGGCGAATTCGTGTGTACCTTGTGACTCCTGTCTCGCGGATGCGGTTGATGCTCGATGAGCCCGGAGTCTTCGACTGAAGACAGTTCAGAACCTCAAAGGAAAGGAGTTGCTGCAATGGCACAGTACAAGATCGAAGATATCGAAGGGATTGGTCCGGCGTACGGCGAGAAACTGCGCAGCGCCGGCGTGAAGAACACCGACGAGTTGCTGTCCGCAGGAAAGACGAAGAAAGGTCGAGCCGACCTTGCCCAGAAGACGGGGATCGGCGAATCTCTGATTCTCAAGTGGGTAAACATGGTCGACCTGTATCGCATCAAGGGCATCGGGTCGGAGTTCTCCGAACTCCTTGAGGCCTCGGGCGTCGATACGGTCAAGGAACTCAAGCACCGGGTCGCGGCCAATCTGGTCAAGAAGATGACCGAGGTAAACACGGAAAAGAACCTCACGCGCCGCGTGCCGACGGAAAGCGTCGTCTCAGACTGGATCGAACAAGCCAAGAAACTGCCCGCTGCGGTCGAGTACTGACCGACGAGGCGAGCGAAGACAAGGAACGGGGGATCACCGCCAATCGCGGCGGGCCTGCGGCGTCGCAGACTCTGCGGTTGACGGCGATCCCCGCAAAGACGGGAAACACCTGTCGAGCTGAAAGGAAAGCACAATGGGAAATTTGCTGCCGTTGATAATCCAGTTGGCGAGCGGCGCAGTGGGTGGAAATGTGGCAGGCGGTTTGATGAAGCAGTTCTCTCTGGGGACACTCGGCAACTCCATTGCCGGGATCCTGGGGGGCGGGATCGGCGGTCAACTGCTCGGTCTGCTCGGTGTGGCTACGGGCAGCGGTGGAACGGATGTCGGCAGCATCGTGGGCAGCATCGCAGGCGGCGGCGTCGGTGGCGGCGTCCTGATGGCGATCATCGGCGTCATCCGCAACGCCATGGGCAAGTCCTCCTCCCGCTGATTCCGTCGGCCGTGAAGAACCCATATCATTGGGAGTTCTGCTGAGCTGGTGAGGCTGGTTCCCTGGCGCTGAGTACCTCCTGCAGATCGGCCTCCAGGCGGGTCAGGATCTCTGTGAGATCCCGATTCAACGCCCCGATGAAGTCGTCGGTAGCTCTGCTCGGCACCGCGTTCGTCGCGCGGTAGGTCTTTGCGCAGACGACCTTCTCCCGGGCCGGGGCGTTTTCCACGAGGAAGAATCGGATTTCCATGACCGCCGTCGGGGCGGATCCACTTGTGAAGTCGCCGTACAGGGCGGTGACGTTTCCCTCCAGCGTATAGGCTGGCACGACGCGGCTTCCCGAAGGCAGCACCGTGCGGAACAGGCCCGAGGCCACCAGCCAATCCCGCGTCTTCTCCGTGATCATCACCCCCGGCGAGATGAGGAACTGGCGATAGTAGTCCGCCTCGTATTTGAACTCATCCAGCCGGTACACCATGTTCTTGGCGGCAAAGGCGGTGTCGACAGTGAACCGATGCACTGACAGCGAGCCGTCGCTGACAGGCTGGAGCGGATCGCCCGCACGGGCAGCTTCGAGGATGAAACACTGCTCCTGGTGCGACGACCCGCTCGTGCAACCGCCTGCAATCAGGGAGACCGTCGCAACGATGGCAAGACACAAGGGTGAACGAACTCGACTGCGAATCATTTCAAAACCTCCGATTCACGGGGCGGATTGCCGAACAGAAGCTCCGACGGACGCTCTTGGAGACTCAGGACCAGGTCGTTGAGGTTGTCCATGGTGTCTCGCAGCTCGGCCAGGATGATCTGGATCTCGGGTCGTTCGGCCGCCAACAGATTGTTCACCTGGGACAGGGTCTGTCCGAGCCGAGCGACCACTTCCGGGACATTCGCCCCCTGGAGGGCCCCTTCTTTCGGCGACAACAGGCTCTGGAGCTGCTTGTTCGTCGTGCGGAGCTCGACCATCAACCCCTGGGCCTCCCGGCTCAATCCCGGAACGTTCGCGTCCGTCACGGACTGATTCAGTACATCCAGGAGCCGCTCGACATCCGCGTTGATCTGCGCCACATTCAAAACCGCCAGCTTGCGATCTATCGTGTCCAACAAGTCGCTCGCCTGCCGGCTCAACTGCGGGATATTGGCGTCCGCCACCGCCTGATCGAGGGACTTGAGCACCTGCTGGATCGAGGCGTCGATCTGGTCCATGTCCAAAGCTTCCATCTTCTGGCGAGCCACTTGCAGGACGGCGCGGGTCTCCAAGCTCATGGCAGACAAATTGATCTCGGTGATCGCGGTGTTCAATGACGTGAAAAGGTCCTCCAGCGAGCCGGCCAGACCCACCACGTCGATCGCCTGCAGTTGCGTGAGGATGCTGTCGATCGAGTCCTTGATCGTGGTCAGCTCCCCCGGCGCGGCGGGAATCCTCGGGTACTTGGGCGTCCACGGCACCTCCTCCACGGGGAACCGGTTCGGATCGAAGTAGTTCATTTCGAGGAAGGCCTGACCGGTGAGGATATTCGACGTGATCCGCACGCGGGCCCCGCGCTCAATCATCTGGCCCAGCGCATCCTGGACCAGTCCGGAGGAAGACTCCGGCAGCTTCGACCGAGGCATCGCGACGACCACGCGGACGTGAAGCCCGTAGGGCGAGAGGCCCCCGTCTTCCGTGGGCAGCTCATATGTATCGCCCACGAATCCGATCTCCTTCACCTTGCCCATGTGAACGCCCCGAAACTCGATGGGCGACCCCAGACTCAGGCCGGTGATGGACTCGGCGAAGTAGGACTCAAGGAGCAACTCGTCCTGCGCCAGCAGTCCGGCCCCGAAGATCACCACAGCCGTAACAATCAGCGCCGTCGCGACCAGAACGAAGATCCCTATCTTGAAGTAGTGCGGCTTGGCATCCATATCCTATGCATTCCCCTTCTCTTGCCGGCGACGGAAGAACTGGCGAACCATCGGGTTCTCGCTCTGGTCGCGAAGCTCCTGTGGCCGGCCGTTCGCAACGATCGTCTGGGCCTCCCTGTCCACCATGATCGCCCGGTCCGCCACGGCAAAAATGCTCGGCAGCTCGTGCGTCACGATCACAAAGGTCACGCCCAGACTCCGTGACAGTTCCAGGATCAGTTCGTCGAGCTGGGCCGAGGTGATCGGATCGAGACCCGCGGAAGGCTCGTCCAGGAACAGGATTTTCGGGTCCAGGGCCAGCGCCCGCGCGATGGCGGCGCGCTTTCGCATCCCGCCGCTCAGTTCCGCCGGCATCTTGTACGCCGCCGCCTGCAAACCCACGGCCTTCAGCTTCATCTGGGCAATCACCCCGATCGCGTCGCGAGGCAGATCCGTGAATTCCTCCAGGACCAGGGCGATATTCGACAGAATGGTCATGGACCCGAACAGGGCGCCGCTCTGATACGCGACACCGATCTTGCGAAGCACGGCGAGTTGCTCGTCGCCCTCGGCCGTTGCGATGTCGGTCCCGTCGATCATGATGCTGCCGTCGAGCGGCTGCTGAAGGCCGATCATGTGCTTGAGCAGCGTGCTCTTGCCCGACCCGGAACCGCCGAGGATCGTGAAGACCTCGCCCGCCCGGACGTCGAAGTTGATGTCCCGGAGGATGACCGTGCTGCCGTACCCGGCCGTGAGGTTTCTCACCTGAATGATCGGTTCGTCCGACATCTAGATTCCCAGGAAGCGATAGACAACGGCGAACACGCCGTCGGCCACGACAATCGCGATGATGCTGCTGACAACCGCACGGGTGGCGGAATCGCCAACGGCGCTCGGGCCGGTGCCCGCCTGCAGGCCGCGGAGGCAGCCAAGCCCCGCAACCAATGTGCCGAAGACGAACGTCTTGACCAGCCCGCCGAAAAAGTCGTCCAGGCTCGCCGCCGCGCTGATCCGCTCGATGTACATCCCCATGGGCACGTCGAGGGTGGACATCACCAGACCGCAGCCGATCAGACCGAAAAGATGGTTGAACATCGTCAGCAGAGGCAGCACGAACACCGCGGCGATCAATCGGGGCAGAACCAGGAATCCGACCGGGTCCAGGCCCATGGTCGTCAAGGCGGCGATCTCCTCGTTGATTTTCATCGTGCCCAGTTCGGCGGCGAAGGCTGAGCCGCTCCGGCTGGCCAGGATCACCGCCGTAATCAAAGGGCCCAGCTCGCGAAACAGAACGATCACAACCAGATCCGCCACGAAAATCTCGGCGCCGAACGTCTCCATCGCGGTGGCCGACAGAAACGCCAGGATCAACCCGATGAGGAAACCCAGAAGCGCGGTGATTCCGACGGCGTTGGCTCCCGCCTTCTCGGCCATCAGGAATGTGTCCCCCCAGCGCAACCGGCCGGGGTGCAGGAGGGTCCTCAGCAACTTCACGAAGACCTCGCCGGTGAACGCCACCTGGGCTGCGAAGTCGCGGGCCAGTTCCGCGGCCCATCGTCCGACATTGCGGACGGCGCGCGTCAGAGCCCCCGGCGACTCAGGCGGCGAGACGAAGTGATCCGTCTCGAACAGGGCCATGAGCTGCTGGAATTGCGGCGGCAGATCGCGGATCTCGAAGCCGCCCTGGTTCTGCCCCTGGATTCGCTTGTACTCCACGAGCAGCGCCACACCCGCGGCATCGCAATAGTCGACCTCGCCGGCCCGCACGATCAGCCGCTCGGGCTTCGTCTCGCGGAGTTGTTGCACGCTCTGCCGCCAGAGCCGGGCGGTGGTGTCACGGTCCAGCCGGCCCTTGAGCGTCAGAGTGACCCCCGGGCCCTGCCCCACCTCCAATTCGAATGTCGCTTGGTTCGTATCGTCCATGATACCCGGTCATTCCACAAGTCGTATCACGGGCCATTCTAAACTGCACCACGACCCCTTGCATAGTCCCTTGTCGCTTTCCTCACAGTTGGCCGGGCGTCACCGGGATCGGGTGTGTCCCCCTGCCGCCGTGAATTCCATCCAGTTCAGGTTCCAGGGCCCCCTCTCCACACACAATCGCAACACTTGCTTGCCCGCCGGAAGATCGACCTGGCCGGAGATTGTCTTCCAGCTCTGCCAGCCGCCCGTGGCGGGAACCGCGAACGTCCACAGCACGCCGCTGTCCGCCTCAAGCCGGCCGGAACCGCTGGCGTACGCATTGTCGAGGGCGACACGCAGCGATGCCGCATAGCGCCCCGCCTCGTTCACGTCGACCAGGTATTCGAGCCAGTCTCCGGCGTCGAACCAGCCCACGTTGAACCCTGCGTCCTCGTTGAGCACGATCTCCGTCTTGATGCCCACCATGTCGTCGAAGTCCTCCGCCTCGATCCGGCCGGGCAGTTCGTGGTAGTCCAGATCGATGTCGCGAGCCAGTTCGAGCCAATTGATGTTCCAGCCTCCGCTCGCCACCCGCAGGCGCAACGTCAGGTCACCCGCGGGCAGAGAAACCGTCGTCTCGATGGTCCGCCAGTCCTGCCAGCCGCCGGTGGCGGGAACGGAGAAGGACGCCAGGACCGAGCCGCCGATTCGGACCTGACCCGCGCCGAAAGAGCCGGCCGCGGCAATCCTCATGCGAAGACGGTACACATCGGCAGCAGGCGCTGCGATCCGGTAGTCCAGCCAGTCGCCGGCGTCGAGCCAGCCGATGTGGAATCCCCCGCCATCGTCCTCGCAAACCCCTTTCTCGACGCCGGACATCTGATCGTAATCTTCGGCTTCGATCCGCCCGGGGAGCGGATGCCGCCCCTCGACGGCGAAGTCGCCGAATACGTCTTGTGCCCAGCGGTAGGCCGCATCTCCGTACTCGACCGTCGGAACGCCAGCGTAGCCTTCCGTGTACCCGTTCCAGGCACTGAACGTCACGCCCTGACACCTGAGCTTGCGGACCAGATCGCTCTGGGCGTCTCGCCAGGTCGCGGTGTTGCCGAAGACATGGGGACCCGGGAACACGATGTGCGCATCGTAGCCGGGCGAGATGTCCTGGATGAACGGGATGCCCGTGTTGATCCACTTCGATGCGAATTGCTGCTTCCATCGGATAATGGTGCCCTCGTCATTCACGCCGATGGAATGGCCGGAGAAGTAGCATTGAATCGCAGCCACCGACGACTGGGCCGCGAGCCACGGCCCCGTCATCTCAGCCGAGGGCAGAAAGTTGGCCCACACATAGGTCCCAGGGGGCATCACATCGAGTGCGAAGCCCACACGCACGCCCGTGCGCTGGTGGATTCGGTCTGCAACCCGGTCGAACCCTTGTGCGAATTGCTGGTCCGTCAGGCCCTGCTGATTGGACGCCACCTGGATGATACAGACGAGATATCGCTTCTCGCCTGAGCGGTCGTAGACCTGGGCCCACTTGTTCGGCCACTGGCGGTTCGTCGGATGAACCAGGTATCGGTCGATCAGATCCTCTACGCGCTCCACGAGTTGGGGTGAGGGATCGTCCGTCGTCCCTGGGAAGTCATCGAGAAACGAGAAGGCAGGCGAGTTCGACGTGGCTGCACAGGTCTCGATGTACGGGGCGATGAGGATCTCCTTGCCGAGCGTCGCATTGAAGAGCTCATCGTGAGAGAAGGTGGAGGTCTGCATGGGCGCCCAATAAGCCCAGTTGTCGGTGCCCCGCGGCCCCCAGTAGGACATGTTGATCACGTTCGCACCCGCGTCGACCATCGCATCGACCGCAAACTCGCGATTTGCCTGGCTCTCGGACCATTTCAGATGCCGGGCATCCGATGGATGAACGGTGTACAGACCGGTATTGGGTGATGGCGTGTACTCATAGAAGGCGGCGCCGTCTCGCGAGCTGCCGGTGAAGAAGAAGACGCTCTTGATCGGCTCGTTTTCGAAACCCGGGTTTGCGAGCCTGCCCCAGAGACCATCGCCCGCGATGGATAAAGACGCCCACGATGCTGCCAACGCGATGACGGACCCAAGCACACCCATGAGATCCTCCCCGCTGCATCAACACTCCATGTTGGTCTTCACCGCCCGCCATCGCGGCACCCGCAAGAACCGTCCGCGATGCAAGACTCTCAGCACCTTCGATTATCCTTCATAACTCCCGACAAAACAAGCGAAATCCCCCTCGCCTGGGTCCCCCACTCCCTCAACTGCGTCAAAAGAGCCTCTCGACAAGCTCCACGACCTCGCTGACTTCGTCCTCCGTGCCGAACCCGATCGAGATCAGATCGTTGGGCTTGGCGTTCTCCGCGATGAACGGAAGGCCCTCGTCGGGCGGAATCCTGCCTGCGCCGAGAGTCTTGATCAGGATGAAGGGCTTGGCGGTGCTGCGCACGATGTCGATCCGTTCCCGCACGCTTTCCTTTCCCTCGTAGCCGGGGTAGACAAATCCGGACAGGTTCAGCGGGAACAGGTACGTATCAACGCCGTATCCCTGCCTCTCGCACAATTCCACCGTCTCGACCCGATGGGTGGAGATGCCGGCCAGGAGTCCCGCCTCGTGGATCTTCTCGACGAGGCGGACGAGCCCTTCGATGGAATCCCCCTTCCTCGGCCGGTCCACATATTCGGCGTGGATAACGCAGATCTCCGCTCGCTTCTCGATCAGGAACGAGAGCTTCTGCTGATGGCTCTTGATGTCCGAGGTCTCATCGATCCGCGTCGTGCCCACGAAGTGAATCGGCCCTGGGTTCTTGTCCCGCAACCGCGACAGGATGGAGACGATTCGCTCGTTGGCACAGGACTCCACCGCATTGATCCCGAGGCCGATACACCGCCGGATCACCCGCTCAATTGTCGCATCGTCAAACCGCCCCCGATACTCCGCGTTGCGTGCCTCGCTGAAGTGCGAGTGCCCGTAGAACGCATTCGTCCCGCAAACGATCTTGCTGAAAGCCACATTCCCGATGGTGACTTGTTTCATCTGTACGTCTTTCTCCCACCACAGAACAAGTTGCTGGGCTCAGCAACGAGAGACCACACTGTCGATTGTGAGCGGTTCAACCTCGGCCCAGATCCATCGCGACCGAGTAATCCCCAAATCCGTATGTGCCCCCCGCCCCCTACTCTCTTACGCTAATGCACGCGGCCGAATCCCCGGTTTTCTCGGATACGAGCAATGGCTATCGTCGGTGCTACTGTCATCGCGTCAATAACACCGTCGTATTGCCCTCTTTCCTCGGGCTCGATATACCTGTAGTAGTGTCCGAATTCCTCTGATGGAAGAAAGATCAGGTGTTCCTCGCGACTCAGAGTCACACGGTACCAGTCGGGCTTGTGGTCGTGACCAATGAACAACTGGACACAGACTGCGATTCGCTTTGGCGAAATGTCCGTTCGCAGCACATGGCCGTAGTACGGTGGTCGGTCAGACCCAGATGGATCGTACGCGATTGGCCCGCTGCCTTTTGCAGCGAAGTTGCCTTCGTGTCCCTCTCCGTAACGTATGAAACGCCGGACACCATCAAATTCCTTGTCTATGCCGCTGAACAGTCGGCTGTGGACGAGCAAGTAGTGGAATGCGATCTTCGCGATTGCGCGAAAATACCGTGCGTCATATGTGACCGCACCATGAACCAAAGCCGTCCCCTGGAAGGGCTGAATGGAGGTTTGCTCCGCCAGGTCGAAAGTCAGGCCCATCCTGCGAAAGACGTGGCCGATAAGTGCAAACTGCTCGTCACTCAGGCCAATTGCATCAATGTCTTTCACTCTTCCCTGACGACACCTGGCAAGGAGTATTCGCCATTCCCCAAGACTGATGCACTTCGGATCTTCAATTGCGATCTCTTCGCGATTCCCTTCCCTATCAGTCAAGATCAACTGCGGGAGAATATCGACATTCCTCGAATCTCCAATTGGCTCAGTGCGGACTTCATGCTCGTACCCAGGTACCATCGTCGTCATTCGAATGGGCGGTTGTCCTGAATGGCCCCTCCGAAATGGCGACGAGCGGCGTTTGTGCCTGCCCACTACCCCTATGTGCCTGAGTAGAACAGCCTCAATGCTCGATTTCGCAAGAACTGCTTCACAATCCCCAATCGCCCGATCGCAATCGCTGCAGACGCGACGGAGGAGGGTGGGCTGATTGCGGAATGTTCCCATCAGACGAGGCATGACGTGAGCTTTGGCCCACGCGGGGTTGGCTTCGCCACAGTACAGACAGGTGGACTCGGTTCCCATGAAGGGCTATTCTACAATCACCCCCGCTGGCATGCAAGCACGCCGCAGTCTGCGCTCGATTTCGCGGCTCCTCCCCATCGGGTCATTTCATCATCCACAGAACGATTCAGCAAGCGACACGTTCTCAAAAGGAAGGACGCCCGGCGGGGGCATCTGGCCTGATCCTATCCGGTCACTTCCGCCGGGCACTGCGGACTTCGTCGAGGTTGGCTTCGGCTATCGGGACGTTGAGGAGGAACTTGCTGACCTTCTCGCAGGGATAGTCCTTGCACAGGCCGCAGTTCTTGACTTTCCTGGCCAGGCCGCACTTGCGGATCTCGCACTGGGCGCAGTGCCCGATCTGCGGGCCCTGGGTCTGGAGGCAGCCGACGCAGTTGATGTCCTCGGGCTTCATCGGGACGTTGAACTGCGCGGACCACTGGGCAGCGGTCTGGACCCGCAGAGCCTGGTCGTTGGTCTTGTAGGCGACATAGGCCGGACAGGCAGCACAATCCAGCCCGCACATGCCCAGCACCTTCCCATTTCCTTTGTTCTCTTTCATACAGCCTGCTCCCATCACACCCGCGGCGACGCAACCTGCGGTGGTTGCCAGAAAGTTACGACGCGACAGATTCGAATCGTTCGATTGCATATCCTGTTCTCCACGCCCAAACACAAAGTAATCTCGAAATCCACGGCAGTATTGTAGGATCAGCCCGGCTCAAAGGCAATGGGATGTTCGTCATGGCACAGAAACCGGTGCATGACCGTTCCTGTGCGCATGCAATAGGGGCTCACGGAGACCCTGGATTGTCATTCCCGCGCAAGCGGGAATCCAGTTCCTGGGACGCGCCGCATGCCACGGCTTGTGGATTCCTGCTTGGCGCAGGAATGACAACGTCCAGCCCATGCCTCGTCGCCCCATGGGAAAGTGCAATAGCGGTCATGCACCCCAGGAAGCCATGGCCAATGCCAGAGTCCTCGCGGGGATGAAGACCGCCTCTGGGCCCTCCCGGCAACCCGGCAGTTGGCGCGGGACTGGATACGCCGTTAGAATGGGCGTCGCATGACCGGTGGCGATTACAGTGTGGCCACGGTCGGGGAGTCTTGACACGGTGAATGAAGGAGGCCGGCTTATGGTGGACAATCTGATTGGTTCGATGGCTCGACGCAAGTTCCTGGAGAAGCTCGGAGTCGTCTCGTTGGGCGCGATGGCCGGCGGCAGTCTGCCAACGGGCCAGGCCCGCGCCAAGAATCGGCCGGCGAGCAAGACATGGGAGCCGGTCTCCGAACGGAAGGTCCGGGTCGGCATCGTCGGGTTCGGCGTGTGCCAGTTCGGCGCCCAGTTCGGCTTCCAGGACCATCCGAACGTCGAGATCGTCGCGGTCAGCGACCTGATCCCCGAGCGTCGGAACGGCCTGATGAAGGCCTGTCGGTGCGAGAAGTCGTACGACTCGCTGGAGGAGATGGTCAAAGACCCGAAGATCGAAGCCATCTTTGTCGCGACCGACGCGCCCAGTCACGCGAGGCACTGCATGGAGGTCCTCAATCACGGCAAACACGTGATGACCGCGGTGCCCGCGGTGGTCGGCTCGCTCGAACAGGCTCAGCAGCTCGTCGAGACCGTGCAGAAGACCGGCCTGAAGTACATGATGGCCGAGACGAGCTGCTTCCACGAGGATTGCTACGCCATGCGTCAGATCTACCACGCCGGCGGGTTCGGCCGGCTCATCTTCTCCGAGGGCGAGTACTACCACTACAGCCCGACTCCGATCCCCTCCTACAAGGACTGGCGGGTCGGCATGCCGCCCTTGTGGTACCCGACGCACTCGACGGCCTACTACATCGGCGTCACCGGCAAGCGTTTCACCTCCGTCTCATGCACTGGCTCCAACGCAGGCTACCCCGCCTTTCAGCCGGCGGCCAACAAATACGGCAACCCCTTCTCGGACGAGGTTGCCCTCTTCCAGACCAGCGAAGGCGGCTGCTCGCGAATGCTCATGTGCATGGGCGTATTCGGGTTGGTCAATGAGACGGGCCGCGTCTTCGGCGAAAAGGGCTACATGAACGAGATGAACTATCAGGGATCGATGAAGGACCTGCCCGACCTGGCTCGTCCCGCCCTGCCACCCTCGGTAGATCCCGGCGGTCACGGCGGCTCCCACGGTCCCCTGATGAACGAGTTCATCACGTCGATCCTCCAGGACCGCCGGCCCATGGTGGACGTCTACGAGGCCCTCGCGATGACTGTGCCCGGGATTGTCGCACATCAGTCCGCCCTCCAGGGCGGCGAAACGCTCCAGGTCCCTCAATTCGACAAGGCATAGCGTCGCGTCACAAACCCTGTTCAAGGCATTGCATGTATACAATCAAAGACATCCTGCGACTCCAGGTGGCGCCGGCGCTGGGCTGCACCGAGCCCGGTGCAGTGGCTCTGTGTACTGCCGCCGCCGGGTCGCTGCTACGCGACAAAACGTTGGATTTCATCGAGTTGTGGTTGAGCCCGAGCATTTATAAGAACGCCTTCGCGGTGGCGATCCCCGGCACGGACGGCGCCAAGGGGATCGGCTTGGCCGCAGCGCTGGGCTTCTACGCCGGAGACCCCAAACGCAAGCTCGAGGTTCTGGAACCCGTCAACGCCGAGTCGCTCCACAAAGCCCAGGACTTCGTCGCCGCGGGCAAGGTGAGCGTCAACCTGCTGAACGATCAGGCAGGCATCTACATCCGATCCGCGCTGGAGGCCGGCCCGGACACCGTCGAGGCGGTCATCGAGCGAACACACGACAACCTGGTCAGCCTCAAGCACAACGGGCAGGTCGTCGTGGATCACCCCTTGCTGTGCGGCACCAGTGCGGATCAGAGCGAGATCGAGCGGCTCGAGAGCTTCCTGTGTAGCCGGACGCTGGAACAACTGCTGGTCCTGGTCGAAAGCATGGACGACGAAGACCTCCAGTTCGTCATGCGCGGCGTCGATTTCAACGTCAAGCTGGCGGAGCACGGAATGGTCTTTCACGACGGCCTGGGTGTGGGCAGCACGCTGGAGCGTCTGGTCCGAGAGGGCCTGACCGGCAGAGACATGGTGATGGAGGCCCGCATTCTGACCTCGGCGGCCTCCGATGCACGGATGGCAGGCGTGAAACTGCCCGCGATGAGTTCAGCCGGCAGCGGCAATCACGGCCTGACCGCCGTCCTGCCCATCTGGGCGGCGAGGACCCACCTGCACCACGTCACGGACAAGCACGTGCTCAAGGCCATCGGTCTCAGTCACGTGGTCACCGCGTACATCAAGGCCCACACCGGTCGCTTGTCGGCGGTTTGCGGCTGCTCGATCGCTGCGGGCGCGGGTGCCGCGGCGGGAATCGCCTATCTCATGGGCGGCAGCCTCGCGCACATCGCCGGGGCGATCAAGAACCTCATCGGCGACCTGGCCGGCGTCATCTGCGACGGCGCCAAGGCAAGCTGCTCGCTGAAGCTGGCGACCGCCGCGGGCACTGCGGTTCAATCGGCGCTCTTCTCGCTGCACGGCCTGACCGTCGGCGAACGAGACGGCATCGTCGCTGTGACACCTGAACAGACCATGCGGAACATGGGTCAGATCAGTACGAAGGGCATGATCGAGACCGATCATACGATCCTCCAGATCATGATCGACAAGCAGTTCCGTTGAGAGAGAATTGTAGGGCAACTCTGTCATCCTGAGCGGAGCGAAGGATCCGGCCTGCGGATTGGAGAAGCCTCTCACTCGATGGCCGGATGGTTCGCGTCGCTCACCATGACAAGGCGGGGCGCGGTTCCAGGCTCGTCTCTAACGTCCCAGGCGATAGGCTCGCAGTTGGCGCTGGAGCCGCTTGCCGGAGCCAACAATGCGGTCGAGCTCATGCCAGAAGGCCCGGCTGTGGTTCTTGTGGCGAGTGTGGACCAGCTCGTGGAGGATCACGTAGTCTCGCAGCTCATCGGGCAGCCGGAGCAAGTTGACGTTCAGATTGATGTTGTTGCGCGGCGAGCAACTCCCCCAGAGCGTCCGCTGGTTCTTCACAGTGACCTTGTTGAACTGAAAACCGTGGCGACCCGCGAGCTCCCGCAGCCGGTCGATCAGGAGCCGACGGGCCTCGACCCAAGTCGCCACCGGCATCTCCGCAAGCCGGCGAAAGTCCTGGCGATGACGCTTGATCCAGTCAAGCCGCGAGTGGAGAAACCGCCTGGCCTGCTCCAGCGAGACCATCCTCGGCACGGTCAGCCGGACCGTGCCGTCGCGGCTCAGAGTGATTCGCGTGTACCTTGAGCGATCGGAGGATTCCACCGCGATAGGACCGATGTCCGCGATCTGCCATGTGTCGATCCGTTTTGCCATCAATCAAAAACCTACGCAGTGAATGAGACCAACAGAATCCATGCGGCCTAAAAGACTATCTCAAAACCGTGCTCCGGCATGTCATTGCGAGTCGGGAAGCCGCTTCGCGGCGGGTGGGTGGAAGAAAATGGGTTCATCGACCAGTGCATTCATAAGCTACGCCAGTTACGACCCTTGTGACAATTCTCCGCATCCGTTGTAG
>JAXDBU010000125.1:0-71079 GCA_034678485.1 Sedimentisphaerales bacterium
CCGTCCTATCTCCTGTTTCGCTCGACAACTTCGGCGGCGGCATCTACTACAGCGAGGGCTGCAGCGTCACGCTGACGAGGTGCACCATCAGCGGCAACACCGTCCACGAAGACGACGGCGGCGGCGAATACTACTGCGACAACTGCACCACCGTCCTGACGAGCTGCACGATCAGCAGCAACCTCGCGGGCACGGACTCCACCGACCCGAACTTCGCCGACGACGTCCGCCCCAACGGTGGCGGTCAGGCCTTCGGAACCGGCTGTTCCGCGACGATCATCAACTGCACCTACCGCGGCAATGTCACGGAGGGCGACGGCGGCGGCATCTACTTCTGGTATGAGTGCCACGCCGACATCCAGGGCACGACGTTCACGAGCAACGATGCCAACAGCGTGCGGACCAGCGCCGGCGGCGCGATCTACGCGGGCGGCATCTTCCAGACCAGCAGCGAGACGTACTACAACGGCGGTACGATCCGCGTTCAGGACTGCACGTTCACGAGCAACTCCGCAGCCTTCGGCGGCGGTATGTACTGGTACGGCGACGGGGCCGATATCAGCGTGACGGACAGCGCGTTCCGTACGAACACCGCGGAACACGGCGCCGGTCTGTACTGGAGCGACGGTGCCCCGACGATCAGCGACTGTGTCATTCAGGGCAACACCGCCACCGGATGGGCGGTGACGACCACGACGGAGGTTGTCGATGAGGACGATCCGACCTCGGTGACCACCACTTCCGAAACGACATACGACGGCGGGACCGGCGGCGGTCTGTACTGCCTGTCCTCCGACGCGCTGATCCAGAACTGCTACATCTTCCAGAACACCTGTACCGGCGACGGCGGCGGCATCTACTTCGTCGAGGGCCGGCCCATACTGAAGAACTGCCTGCTCACCGGCAACACCGCCTTCATCGGCGGCGGCGGCATTGCCTCTCATTGGGAGGCGGCGCCGACGATCACGAACTGCACGATCGTTGCGAATGAAGCCTCCGACCCGAACGATTCGACTCGCGGCTACGGCGGCGGTCTGTTCTGCTCCTACGAGAGCCAGGCGATTCTGATCAACAGCATCCTCTGGGACAACTCGGGCCGCTACGGCGATCAGATCGCTATCGGCAGCAAGGACGACGACACCTACCTGCAGCGTCCGGCCGGCGTGACTGTGAAGTTCTGCGACATCCAAGGCGGCGAGACGGGCGTCCACGTCGAGTCCGGGCGCACGCTCAACTGGCTCGTGGGCAACCTCAGCAGCGATCCGCTGTTCGTGGCGCCGTACTTCCTGAGTCAGATCGCGGCGGGCCAGTCGCAGACCAGTCCGGCGGTGGATGCGGGAGATGCCCTGGCCAGCCAGGCGGGTCTCGACGCGTATACCACGCGAAGCGACGCGGTCACCGACGCAGACCAGGTGGACATGGGCTACCACTACGTCGGCGAGGGCCAGTACCGACTGACCGTCAACATCATCGGCGGCCACGGCACCGTTCAGCCTCTCAGCGGTCGTTATTACGAGTCCCAGGTCGTGAACCTTCTCGCGATTCCCGATCCGAACTACCGCGTCAAGGAGTGGACGGGCACCGACGACGATCCGTCGTGGAACGACAACACCAACACGGTGACTTTCAGCGGCAGCGATATCACGGTGACGGTCGAGTTCGAGCCGGATGTCATCAACGAACTGCTCGTGCCAACGTATTATGCGACGATCGAAGATGCCGTCGCCGCGGCGGCGCCGGGTGGAACGAAGATCGTGCTGGCCAAGGGCACCCATGCCGTGTCGTCCCCGGATGGCATCGATTTCGAAGGCAAGACGATCGTCATCACCTCTCTCGATCCGAACGATCCGGAAGTGGTCGCCAGCACGATCATCGACGCCGCGGGCACCGCGAGGGAGCCTGGACGGGCGTTCTACTTCCACAGCGGAGAGGATGCCAACTCCCTGATCACGGGTGTCACGATCACCAACGGCTATGTCCGCGGTGAACGGGGCGACGACGGCCGGTTCGGCGTGATTCAGCCCGACCCCTACGATGCGCTGCCGACCGATCTCTATGATCCGCCAAGGCCTCGCGGTGAGCGCGGCGACGACGGGGACGGCGACTCCTACGGCGGCGGTATTCTCTGCGAAGACGGCAGCTCGCCCACCTTCCGCAATTGCGTGATTACGAACTGCATCAGCACCGGCGGCCATGGCGGCACCGGCGCGGAAGGCTGGACCACCACACCGCAGCCGGACTACCCGACGGATTGGACCTATTTGCCTCCGGCGACGGCAGATGATACGGATCCCGGCGAACAGACCACCAGCGATGGGCAGTGGGGCGGCTACGGCGGCACGGGCACCGGCAACGGTCACGGCGGCGCCGCGGCCTGCCTGGGCGGCAGTTGTCCCCTCTTCATCAATTGCACCTTCTCCGGCAATACGGCTTACGGCGGCATGGGCGGCGCCGGCGGCAATGGCGGTAACGGCAGCGGCGACGAGAGCTGGGGCGGCGACGGCGGCAACGCCGTAGGCGACGGCCGCGGCGGCGCCATCTATTGTGCGGACGGCAGCGTTCCGGTCATTCGGGACTGCCAGTTCCTGAACAACATCGCCCGCACGGGTGTCCCCGGTCTGGGCGGCGCCAAGGGCTCTGGAAACGGGCTGGATGCCCCGTATGGTCCCGCCGATGCCGGCAGCGACGGCCTTACGATTACGTACGGTGTGGTCACCGGCGGCGCGATCTACTATGACTCCCAGAGCAGCGCGGACATTGCGGACTCTAACTTCGTGGAAAACCAGGCCTTCACGGCCGTCCTCGCCACCCTGGCAGGGGGCACATACTCGGAGATCCGGGTCGATACGAGAGGCGGCGCCATCTACACCGTGTCCGGCTGCGCCATCGATCTGGACGGCTGCCGGTTCCTCGATCACAACGGCGGCGCCCTGTATGTGGTGGGCCGGTCCGCGGTGGATGTCAACGACTGCCTCTTCACGGGCAACGCGAGGCAGGACCGTACCCTGACCGACTACAGCGGATACACCCCCACATCGTCTTTGTTCACCATAAGCCAGGGGGCGAGTACCGATACCTCGACGGGTTATGAAGGCGGCGCCATCTATCTGGGCGTCGGCTGCTCTCCCGTCAACCTGATGAGCTCCCAGTTCTTCGGCAACGTGACCGACGACCGCGGCGGCGCGGTTCGCACCCGGTCCGGCGCCACGGTCAAGAACTGCCTGTTCGGCAGCAACGAGGCCGCGAATATCGGCGGCGGGTTCGACGCCTACTATGAGAACGGGTATCCGACCGACCGCGTGATCCTGACGCTGAGCTTCGAACGGTGCCTCTTCACGGGCAACCGGGCCTACGAGAACGCCGACGGCTGGGGCGGCGGCGTCTACCTCAAGGACGTGAACGCCGTGTTCAACGATTGCAGCTTCGTGAATAACCGGGCCCGCAGCGGCGCCGGCCTGACCGCCACGGGCGGCGCTGTGACGTTGGCGCGCGCGGTGGTCCACGGCAACACCGCCATCGGCGCCAGCAGCGGCGGCGATGTCGGCGGCGGTCTGCTCTTCGCCGAGACCCCGGCGACGATCACGGACAGCACGTTCAGCGAGAACGTGGTCCAGGGTGTCGACGCCGCCGGCGGCGCGATCTGCTTCTATGGCGGTTTCATCGAGCACGCGGTCAAGAACTGCCTGTTCACCGGCAACTCGTCGAATGTGTACGGCGGCGCGATCTCCTGCACCGCCTACGCGACGCCCAAGATCAGCTACTGCACGTTCGTCGACAACACCGCCCAGACCCTGGGCGGCGCGGTCTATACCGATTGGATGTCCGATGTCTCGGTCAACAATTCGATCTTCCAGGCCAACGACCATCGTAGCATCGGGTCGGTAGATTCCGACGACAAGAACCAGATCGTCTATTGTTTGTTCCACAACAACCCCGACGGCGACTACGGCCTGTACGACAGCGCAACGCAAGAGACCAGCCAGGTGGCGGCCGACAGTCTGGGCACGACGAACCTGACCGGCGACCCGCTGTTCGTGGCGGGTCCGTTGGGCGACTACTACCTCAGCCAGGTTGCGGCGGGCCAGACCGCGGACAGCGCGGCCCTCGACAAGGGCAATGTCCCGGCCTCCGAGCACGGCCTGGACCGGTACACCACGCGGACCGACAACGGTCTGGATGAGGGCAGCGCCGATTTCGGCTACCACTATCGCGATGCCACCGGGTTGCCGCACTACACCCTGACCGCGAGCGTCGGGGACGGCAACGGGAGCGTTGCGCCCACAAGCGGGACGTACTACGCCGGCACGTTGGTCGTGCTGACCGCGACGCCGGTCGCGAACTACACGCTCGCCCAGTGGACGGGCACGGACGACGACGCGTCTACGTTGATGGAAAACCCCGTCATGATGTGGTCCGATCGCACGGTGGTCGTCACGTTCGCCAAGGCACGGGTCATTCGGGTGGACGACAGCGCCTACCGCGGGAGCATCCAGCGGGCGATCGAAGACGCCAACGACGGCGACACCGTCGTCGTGCCGACCGGCACGTACAGCCCGCACTTCATGGGCGACATCGTCGCGCCGATCGTCATCGAGAAGGCCATCAGGCTGACCGGCGAGAATCCGGACGACCCGGATTGCGTCGCGGCCACCGTGATCTGGGCCGTTCAGTTCCTGGTTGCCACAACGAGTGGCGAAGCGACCATCGAGGGCTTCACGATCAGGAACAGCAACATGGAAATCCTGAGTTGCTCCCCCACCGTGCGAAACTGTGTCTTCACGGAGTGCCAGTGGGGGATGCACGACGCGCCTGGGAATAGCACACCGGCTCCGGATGATGGCGACAACGGCACTGGGGTGTATGGCGGCGCGATAATCATCGAGGGCGGTTCGCCCACGGTTGTCGGATGCACCTTCAGCGAGTGTTCCGTCACGGGTACCACCGGAGAGCCCGGTGATGACAATTCCGACGGTCAGGGATTCGACGGCGGCTGGCCCGGCTATGCCTATGGCGGCGCCGTCTACTGCGCCAGCGGCAGTCCGACGTTCACGAACTGCCGCTTCGTGGACTGCTATGCCGAGGGCGGCTTTGGCGGCAAGGGCGGCAACGGAAACCCGGCGAACAACCCTCCGGGACGCGGCGGCGGTTTCATCGGGTCAAACGCTGAAGAGGAAGAGTACGCTTTGGAAACCGGGTGGGATGGCGGATGGCTGTATGGTCCCTATATGGACTACTGGAAGTACAGCGGGTACGGCGGCGCCGTCTACTGCGAGTACGGCAGCTCGATCAGGTTCGTGGACTGCACGTTCGAGAACAACTACGCCCTCGGCGGTCTCAGCGGCATGGGCGGTGATTCGTTCCTTCCCGAAATCGCGAGAATGCCGGAGCAGCCGGTCGACATCGAGAGCTTCGGCGGCGCCCTGTACGCAGGCTACAACAGCAGTTGTGAACTGGTGAACTGCACGTTTATCGGCTGCTGGGCGGAACGGCAATTCGATCCGAACAGCGTGCCGGGCGGACCTGTCATCGACGGTACCGATCTCATCTACCCGGACGATCCGTACCTCGGTTACGGCGGCGCGGTGGCCTTCGAGGAATCCAGCACCGTGAGGATGACGAACTGCACGATCACCGACTGCAACGCCACGATCGGCGGTGCCATCTATGCTGCGGATTCCGAACTCGGATTGACCGACTGCAACCTGGCGGTCAACACCGCCTATCACGGCGGCGCGGTCTACCTGGCCGAGGCGACGGGCACGATCGACAGCTCGACCTTCTTCCGCAATGTCGCGGACTACGAGCCCAACGACGTGTACTATCTGTTCGACGCCAATCTCTATCAGGTGGGCACGATGTTCGGCAACGGCGGCGCCTACTTCGGCGTCACGTCGCCCGTGCAGATTCTCAACAGCACCTTCCGCGAGAATGACGCCAGCGCCTCCGGCGGCGGTCTGTACTTCACCGGCGCCGCGGAGCCGCTCCTGCACAACTCCCTCGTGACCCAGAACAAGGCCGGTCGCGACGGCGGCGGCGTCTCCGCCAAGTGGTACGCCGATCCCACGATCTCCAACTGCACCATCACCGAGAACAAGGTCACCGGTGCGCTCGGAGACGATCCCGGCTATGGCGGCGGTCTCTACGTCTCCTATAACAGCAGCGCCACGGTGATCGACTCGATCCTCTGGGGCAACTTCGGGGTTGACGGCGCCCAGTTGGCGATTGCCAGCGGGAACGACGACGGCGTGTACATGTCCGGCGTGACGATGTCGTACAGCGACATCGGACCTGCGTTCGATCCGAACGACATGATCGATCCGCTCACGACGGTTGCGAAATCCGGCGTCCGGGCGGAAACCTCCACCGGCGCCGCCGCCGGCGGCGACGTCCTGATCGATTCCGATACGATCAACGTCCAGCTCAACGCAAAGGGTACGGCAGAGGTCATCGTAACGCTCAACGAGCCGGACGGGCGGGATTCGATCGATTGGAACAACCGCGACGCCGTGACTCAGTTCCAGGCCCAGCTCGCCACTCGGCGGGCGGCCGTGATCGGTGCGTTCCAGTCGGGCGAGTTCACGTCGCGTCAGACGTATGAAAACGTGGCGTCCTTCTCCGGCCAGATCACGCGCGCCGGTCTGAACCGGCTGGCGGCCAATCCGCTGGTCCGACACATCGAGCCGGTCCGTTACGTGAAGCTGGCGTTGCGACAGGCCTTGGCGCTGGGCAATGCGAAAGAGATCCGCGACACGTACAACGGACAGGGTATCTCCATTGCGATCATCGACTCCGGTGTCGATTATACGCATCCGCGACTCGGTGGAACCGGGGATGCCGCGACGAGCAGCTTCCCCAACACGAAGGTGATCGGCGGCTACGACTTCGGCGAGGGGGATCCCGATCCGATGCCGGTCGTCGAGCCGCACGGAACGGCCTGCGCCGGTATTGCCGCCGGCGACCTCGGCACCGTCGAGGACTACATCGGCGGCGTCGCCTACGAGGCCAAGATCTACGCCCTCAAGATCGGAACGGACGACGGGAACATCCCGTCCGATGCGGCTCTGCGAGCCTGGGATTGGTGCGTTACGCACCGCCAGGACGATCCGCAGCATCCGATCAAGGTCATGAGCAATAGCTGGGGCATGGCCTTCGCCTTCGACGACGCCAACATGGCGGACGCCTATTCGCCCAGTATGGCGGTCATTGCCGATACGGCGACAAGCCTGGGCATCACGATTCTCGCGGCCTCGGGCAACGAGTACTTCACCACGGGGATTGCCTGGCCGGCGGCCATGTCCAACGTCATTTCCGTGGGTGCTCTGTACGATACGACCAGTCTCGTCACCGAGTATTCCAACTCGGCTGAAAACCTGGACGTTCTGGCTCCCGGCGATCCGGTCTACACACTGGATATGGTCGGGATCCCCGGCTATGCGATCGGTGATTACTACCCGTTCTTCGGCGGCACGTCCTCCGCGACGCCGTTCGTGGCCGGCTGTGTTGCCTCGATTCAACAGGCCGCCCTGGAGCGGATCGGCAGGTATCTCACCCCTGCGGAGGTCCGCGAACTCCTCGTGACCACGGGCGACCCGGTGACCGACACCAAGGTGGCGGTCACGAAGCCCAAAGTGAACCTGGGAGCGGCTCTGACGCTGCCCAGCGGTCCGGCGATCTACATCGGCGCCGACTGCATGCTCAACGGCTGGCTGGCCGCGGAAACCGCGACGTATCCGACGTGGGATTCGACCCTGTGGGGCGCCGATGCCGGCGTCATCGTAGCCGATCCGTGCTTCGTCTGCGGGTATTACCTGAGCCAGACGGCGACGGGACAGACCTTGCAGAGTCCGGCGGTCGACGTCGGCAGCGACTTGGCCGAGGTCATTGGCCTGGCGGATCGTACGACCCGCATCGATGGCGTCTTCGACGCCAACCAGGTGGACCTGGGTTATCACTACGCCGAGGCCGTCCCGGTCTATCAATTGACTGTGACTGTGGTTCCCGACGCAAATGGTCAGACCCACGGCGCCGTGCAGCCGGCCGAGGGCTCCTACCTGGAGGATACCGAACTCGTCCTCAAGGCGCTGCCGGATGCCGGTTACTATCTTGAAGGCTGGTACGATGCGAATGATACGCTCCTCTCGATCCGGCCGGAGTTCGAGGTTGTCATGGACTCGAACCAGGTCCTGCGGGTCCGGTTCCGCCTGCCCAAGGAGATCGTGGTCGGCAGTGACAACGCCAACGGGATTCTCGAAGCGGTCAATTCGGCTGCCAACGGCGACACCATCATTCTCTCCCCCGGTGTCTACAACGGCAGCATCAACCTCCAGGGCAAACAGATCCGGTTGACCAGCACGAATCCGGACGACCCCGAGGTGGTGGCTCAGACGGTCATCGACTGTGCCGGCTCGGGACGGGCTCTGATGTTCAATCATGGCGAAGGTCCCGATACCGTCATCAGCGGCATCACGATTATCGATGGCGCCACGTTGCTGGAACCCGGCGCCGCCATCTATATCGGCACCGGTTGCAGCCCGACCTTCATCAACGTCGCGATCAGTAATTCCTACGTCTCGTTCTCCAGCGGCGGCGCCGTCTACATCGGCGCGTACAGCGACCCGACGTTCACGAACGTCCGCATCGACAACTGCCATGCGTACAACGCGCGTCTCGTGACGGATGCGAACGATGCGACCAGTGTGCCGTTTGGCTCGGGCAACGCAGGGGCGGTCTACATCCACTTCGGGAGCAAGCCGACGTTCACCGACTGCGCGTTCACGAACTGTTCCGCCCTCGGCTACGGCGGCGCCGTGTACTGTGGTCCGGACGGCCTGGCCACATTCACGAGGTGCGACTTCACGGCCAACGACGCCAACGATCGCGGCGGCGCGGTCTACCACGCGGCCAACGCGGCCTCCCGGTTCGTCGGGTGTACCTTCTCGGAGAATGCGACGGACCTTCTTGGCGGCGCCATGTTCTACGGCCGCGAGTGCGACGTGGATGTGAGCGACTGCAACTTCGCCGAGAACATTGCCGACGAGAGCGGCGGGGCCCTCTACTTCAGCGACCAGTGCGGCGGATCCATCCACCTCAGCGTGCTCACGCATAACGACGTGAACGACGCCGGCGGCGCGATTTACATGACGGGCAGCAGCATTGAGATCGCCGACTGCAATGTGGCCTACAACACCGCCCACTACGGCGGCGGCCTGTACTGCTACAACACGCCGGGCTCGAAGATCCTGCGGTCCTCGATCAAACACAACGAGGTCCTCGGAGTGCAGCGGCAATACTTCCTGCCCATTGACGGCACCTCCGCGCCCATGTCGCCGACCGATCCGAACTTCGTGTACGACGTGAACGCGGTCGTGATCGAGAATGTCCGCGGCGGCACGGCGGCGGCCCAGGGCGGCGGTATCTACGCCTATGCCGGTCCGAAGCGGATCTCGGATTGCCAGATCAGCTACAACACGGCGGCCACTTCGGGCGGCGGTCTGTATCTGGCGGCCGGCCGGTCCGATCTCCGGACGGTGTGGAACTGCCTGATTACGGACAATGCGGCCGGCCGGGATGGCGGCGGCATCTCGTGCAGTTGGCAGGCGAGAGCTCGAATCGCCAATTGCACCGTCGGTAACAACAACGTCAAGCGCCTCCAGGGCGAGGCGCTCGGCGCCGGTCTATACGCCGGATACGGGTCGGATGTGGTCGTCACGGACTCCATCGTGTGGGACAACGTCAGCAACGACGACGGCTCACAGATTGCCGTCGCGGGTGAGACGTCCGATGCGTCCACTATGGCGGTGACTTACAGCGACATCGAGCCCAGTCTCGATCCGAACGCAGCGGCGGTCGGCCTGGACCTTGTCTTCGTGATCGATACGACCGACAGCATGGTATCTTCCATGAGGTACGTGCGAGATGCGGCTTCCAAGATCGCCGAGGCGATCGACAGCAACGTCGCGGACTGCCGCATGGCGGTCGTGGACTTCCGCGACTTCAACGATACGGACCGGGCGGGCGGTGTCGCAACGGATTACCCGTATCGTGTCGTGGAACCGTTCACCGAGGATATCGACACCATCGTCAACGCGATCAAGTCGGTTACGGCAATAGCCGGAGCCGGCGGGGCCGATCTGGCCGAGTCGGTGTACTTTGCCTTGACACAGACGGCTGACGCCAACGGCCTCGACGAATGGCGGACCGGAAGCGTGGCCCGCGTCGTCCTGCTGATCGGCGACGGCGTGCCGCACAATCCGGAGCTCATTTTCGGCTACCGGCTCAGCGATGTCATCGAAGCGCTGTCGAGAGACGCGAGCAAGCGGGTCCACACCCTGCAGATCGGCGAAGCCAACGACGTCGAAGCCTACTACAGAGCTTTGGCGGGCCTGACCGACGGTGTCGCAGTACAGGCGCCGGACGCCAACGACATGACGATGGAGATTGCGGCCGTGGTGCAAGGGATTCTGCCGCTGACGAAGGCCGGGTCGTCGATCTACGTGGCCGACGGCTCGATGCTTTCCGGCTGGAATTCCGACACACAAACCTGGAGTGCGGACGTCAACAACATCAATGCGGATCCGTATTTCCTCGCCGGCTACTATCTGGATCAGACGAAGGCCGGCCAGTCGCGTCAGAGCCCGGCGGTCGATGCCGGAAGCTGGGTGATCGATCCGAACAGCAGTCTGAGCACCCTGACCACCCGTGCCGACGGCGTCGCCGACTCCGGCAGGGTGGATATGGGCTATCACTATGCCCAGGGCGTCACGCTCTATACGTTGACGGCGCAAGTGCTGCCCGCGACCGACGGATTGGTGCACGGTGTTGTGACGCCTGCCATTTCCGTGGTCTACGAGGGCTCGACCGACAATGTCATCCGTCTCGAGGTGAAACCCGAGGATGGATGGCGGGTCAAGGCCTGGACGGGCACCGACGACGATACGTTGACCTCACTGGTCAATTACGTGACGCTCACGTCGAATCGGCAGGTGACCGTCTCGCTGCAGCAGCGTACGGCTCGCGTTGTCACCGTGCCGGGCGACTATACGACGATCCAGGGGGCCGTGACGGCCGCCGAGGACGGCGATACGATCCAGGTCGATCCGGGCACCTACTACACCGGGTACAATGAGATCGCCCTCCTCCTGGACAAGGCGATCACCGTGACGTCCCGCAACCCGGACGATCCGTGTACGGTGGCGGATACGGTAATCAGCGGTCCCGGCTCGGTCGGCGGCAACACATGGGATCGCCTGGGCATCGTGTTTGCCTCGACCGCCACTCGCGAAACCGTGCTCAACGGATTCACGATCGAGAACTTCAACGGCGCCGGAACCGACGGCACCGGCGGCGATCGGGGCAACGGCCATCCCAATGGCTATGATGGCGCGCCGGTCCACGGCTCGGCGATCATCGTGCTGTCTGGTGCAAGCCCGGTGATCAAGAACTGTGTGATTCGCAACAACTCCATCACCGCGGGTGACGGCGGCGACGGCGTCGGAGCGACGACCAGTCAGAACGGCGGTCGCGGCGGTTGGGGCGGCTGGGCTCGCGGCGGCGCGATCTACTGTGCCGCGAACTCCAATCCGAAGTTCGTGAACTGTACCATCGAAGGCAACACCGCGCAAGGCGGCAGCGGCGGCGACGGCGGCGGAGCCGTCGCGGATGGCGGTCTGGCCAACTACGGCGGAAACTACACGCCGGACGTGTTGATCAACGTCGATCCTGACGGAATCGGAAAGACGACCGTCACGGAGGAGTTGTGGAAGGTCTGGGAATGGGATTATGCCTCGTACGTCCAGACGCTGTTTGACTCCGATGAGGTCTCCCTCGACGTGAGCAACGTGACGCTGGGCGGCGGCTCGTACACCGGCGACTACCGCTGGTACTCCGCCTACGGCGGCGGGGTCTTCCTCGACACCGGCTGCAAGGTCGAGTTCGACGAGTGCACCGTTCGCAACAACGGCACGCTGGGCGGGATGACCGGCCAGGGCGGCGCCACGTCGAGCGGCAGACTGACCGAGCCGTTGATCGCCTTCGAGGTGCCCAGCTACGGCGGCGGCGTCTACTGCGCCTCCGACACGGTGGTGACCTTCCGAAGCTGCAACTTCGAGAACAACATCGCATCGAACGACAGCGGTAACTTCCGATCCGATCCGTACGCCGGCTACGGCGGCGGCGTCGCGGCCGAGAGCACGGCCAGCGTGGTCTTTACGGACTGCAACTTCGTGGACAACGAAGCCGACACCGGCGGCGCTCTCTATCTGGGCGATGCGTTCGCGACGATCATCGACACCCGGCTGGCGACGAATGCCGCGATTCGCGGCGCCGGCCTGGCCGGTGTGGGCGGCGATGTCGCCATCGCCGGTTGCGAAGTGACGAACAACGCTGCGACCGTCAATGACGGCGACGTGGCGGGCGAGGGAATCGTGGCCATAGGCGGCGGTATCTACTTCTCTGCCGCGACTGCCACGATCCGGGACTGCAACATCGCCGGGAACGCCTGCGAAGGGTCCGGCGGCGGCATCTACCTCCGCGGCGAGAACAGCTCGTCGATCATCAACTGTCTGATCCGGGGCAACCTGGCGACGCGCGACGGCGGCGGCATCTCGACCAACTGGTATGCTACGCCGATCATTCGCAACTGCACGGTCTATGCCAACAGCTCCGGCGATCCGAACGACGACGAGGTGGGCTTCGGCGGCGGCCTCTTCTGCGGCTACTACAGCGACGCGAACGTCGTGGACTGCATCTTCTGGGCGAACGGCGCCCGTCTCGGGACCGAGTTGGCGGTCGGGACCGGATTCGAGCTCGATCCGCAGTGCGGCACGCTCCACGTGTCGCACAGCGACATCTACGCCGGTCCGAACGACATCTTCGTCGATGCCGGTTGCACGCTCGATTACGGCGAAGGCATCCTTCGCGTGGATCCGCTGTTCGTTGCAGGTCCGCTCGACAACTTCTACCTGAGTTTCACGAGCCCGTGCGTCGACGCCGGCAGCAATTCGGCCAGCGCCGTGGGGATGTCGCAGTACTCGACGCGAACGGACAGCGATCCCGACATCGGACAGGTGGATATCGGATACCATCACGCGATTCTCGAACCGTGCAAGTTCTGCGATCTCGTCTACGACGGCATGATCACGTTCGAGGACTTTGCCAGGTTCGCCGCCAAGTGGCTCAGCGAAGGCTGCTCCTCCGCCAACGGCTGGTGCAGCGGCGTCGACTTCACGTTCGATGCGGCGGTCGATGCCTTCGATCTGGCCTTCTTCGCGGATTGCTGGTTGGTCAAGGATGAGAATCCACCGCTGCCTGACCCGTCCGAGTGGGAAGTCAAACCCTACATGGTTGACAGCACAGCGGCCGGGATGGTGGCCGTCGAGGCGGTCGATGGCTGGGGTTGGGATGTCGAGTACTACTTCGACTGCGTCTACGGCGCCGGACACGACAGCGGCTGGATCACGAGCCGGTCCTATGTGGACAGCGGTCTGGCCAAGGGTGTGCAGTACGGTTATCGCGTCAAGGCCCGCGACACGCTGGGCAACGAAACGGAATGGTCGGTAGTGGGAATTGCCGGGACTGCCGATAGCGCAGCGCCGACGCCCGAGCCGTACATCCAGTCGATTGTTGCCGGGCCCAATGATGTCTACACGGAAATCACGATGACCGCCAGACGCGCGACTGACGACAACGGCGTTCAGTATTACTTCGATGCCAATGAGCCGGATGGCGGCCACGACAGCGGCTGGATTGACGATCCGGTCTACACCGACGTGAATCTGGCGCCGGCGACGACGTACTACTATCGTGTCAAGGCCCGCGACCTCTCGGCCGGGAGGAACGAGACCGAATGGTCCGGCTGGAGTTACGTCCAGACTGCGACTCCGAATGAGCTGGATCCCCCGTTGCCGGACCCGATGGAATTCGATCCCAACGGGATGCCCGAAGAGATCTATGGCGGTGGCGGCAAGGTGGATTACTACGCTACGATGACAGCCGTTACCGCGACCGACGCGAGCGGTGGAATCCGGTATGAATTCGATTGCGACGACGACACCCTCGATAGTGGCTGGATTGACACACCGACCTATACCACCACCGTGCCCATGCGGTCCAATCAGAGTCTGTACTTCAAGGTGCGGGCGAAAGATGTGTACGGCAACACGACGGGATGGTCTGAATCTGTGAAGATGAGGATCATCAATGCTATTGGAAACTGATGGCGGGTGATATGATTGCTCCGTCGAGACGCTGAGTCCGGCGGATGAATGAAAGCGCGAAGACAAAGCCCCGGGGTCCTCCCCGGGGCTTCGTTTTGCGCTCCATGAGTCCCAAAGGGCGACGGGAACTCTCGCGAATCCGAATGGAAGATCCCCTACCGATTCGGGAAGATTCATACGCCGCGATTGTCATCCCTTCGGCAAGCTCAGGGCAGGGTCTGAACGGAACGCAGCGGAGTGAAGGACCTGGCTTGTGACCGAGAGACACCTCTTGTCCAATACCCAGATCCTCCGGCTACGACTCCTGAGGACACAGGCTCTGTGGGATGCTCCAGGAACCACTGTCATGCTGAACGCAGTGAAGCATCCGGGCCGCGTAGGAGATGTGACGTCCGGAGTCGAAACGCGTCTTTTTCTCCCGGGCCAGGTCCTTCGCTTCGCTCAGGACGACAAGATGCAGACCCCCAGGCACAAGGATTCTGTGGAACGTCAGTGTCCTTGCCGACCCCAGCCGCGAAGCGGCTGAGCGACTCGGGATGACAGGGACGCGACCTCGCAGGAATCTCCGCTCGAATCCGTATTATGCCTGCTCGATCCGGCTTCGGATTGCCTGGTAGCCGTAGTGCATCATGAGGTGGTCGAGGATGACCAGGGCCGTGTAGTTCTCAGCGACCGGCCAGATCCTCGCGACAATGGTCGGGTCGCGTCGTGTGATCGCCGCGAGGGCCTTGTTCTCCAGCGTGTACTTGTCGATCGTCTGCTGCGGCTTGGCGATCGTCGGCGTGGGCTTGATCGCCAGGCGGACCACGATGGGCTGGCCGGTGGTCAGACCGCCGGTGATGCCGCCGGCGTTGTTCGACTGGAAAGCCACTTTGCCGTTGACCGCGTGCATTTGATCGTTGTCCTGGTAGCCGGTCATGTCCTTGACTGCAAACCCCGCTCCGACCTCGACGCCCTTAACGGCGCCAATGCCGAGCATCCGGCCGAGCTCCGCGTCGAGCTTGGAGAAGACCGGCTCGCCCAAGCCGGCCGGGACGCCCATCACGATGACCTCGACGACCCCGCCGGCCGAGTCGCCCATTTGGCAGATCTGGCCACATGCATCGACCATTGCCTGGGCAGCCTCGATGTCCGGGCAGTTCACGACCGGATGCACCGCGTACCGCTCGCGGATCTCCTCGGGCGACATCCGCGGGGCCTTGTCGCGGATCTCGTCGATCTCTTTCTCCACCTGGGCCAGGACCGCGGCCTTCTCCAGGAACCGCATGTCCATGTGGAGCCGACCCTTGACGTAGATCTCCTGGTAGAAGGGGTCGAGGTCGTGTCGCATGGTCTTATAGTCATTCGCGTGGCGAAGGGCCGCTTCGTGCGGGAGGTCGGGACAACGAACGCCTGCGATCTCCTTGGCGTAGGCGAATACGTCGATCCCGCACTTTTTGAGGATCTTCTTGGCCACGCAGCCGGCGGCCACAATGGTCGAGGTGTACCGTCCGCTGAAGATGCCTGCGCCGATGGCGTCGTCGTCCGGGCCGTACTTGACGAAACTGGCGTAGGATGCGTGCCCCGGTCGCGGGGTGCGATTCGTATCCTGGTACTGTTTGATGTGAATGAAGTGGCGATCCAGGTTCGGGATCAGGATCGTCAGCGGGGTGCCGTTCGTATGGTTCTTGTTGCCTGCGTTCTCGATCGTATCGGCGGCGTTGACGCCCGTATAAATGATCGGCAGGTCCGGCTCCTTGCGCGGACTGGACAATTCATCGGCCCCTGGCTTGCGGAGCAGCAGGTCGCCGTAGATCTCCTGCTCGCTCAGCAGGACCCCCGGCGGGACGCCCTGCAGCACGCTGGTGAGACCTTCCTGATACGAGCCGCCTGCGACGGTGACCTGAAAACAGCGTCCAAGATGACATCCAAGCACGTTTGACTCTCCTGTGAGAAACTCGTTGTTCTTGCGGCTACCCTTTGATGATCATGTTTCCGCCGAGTGCCTGCATCAAGTTGACGAATTCGGGGAACGTCACTCTGATCGCCTCGGCGGTCTCGATGGCACACGGCTGCTCAAGTCCCATCGCCGCCAAAGAAAGGGCCATGACGATCCGATGGTCGCTCCGGCCGTCCAGGCGCGCCGCCCTGAGCTTGCTGTTGTGTACGACCAGCCCGTCGGGCAGTTCTTCGACGTTTGCGCCCATCTTCGTCAATTCCTCGGCCATACACCTGATCCGGTCGGTCTCCTTGCTGCGGGCCTGGGGCACGTTGACGAGCTTCGTCGTGCCCTCCGCAAAGGTGGCCGTGACAGCCATGGCCGGCAAAGCGTCCGGTGTGGCGTTCATGTCGATCGTAACGCCCTTGAGCGACGATCCCTTCACGGTGATGCCGGTGGGTCCTGTGACGATGTCGGCGCCCATGGCGCGAAGGTAGTCGACGACTGCCTTGTCCGGCTGGCTGTCCGAGAAATCGAGGCCCTGCAGGGTGACTCCGTCGCCAAAGAGGGCTGCCGCACACAGGAAGAACGTTGCACTGGAGAAGTCCGCCGGCACGGGCAGGTCGTAGGCCTTGTAGCCTTGTCCGCCCCGCACGTGGAACCGTCGGAGCCCATCGCTCTCGTACTGGATGCCCTGCTTATCGAGCCAGTCGAGCGTCATCTGGACATAACCCGGCTCGTTGAGCAGGGTGACCTCGATGTCCGTGTCGGCCGGCGCCAAGGGTGTGCACAGGAGCAGGCTCGACAGGTACTGGCTCGTGAAGGCCGCGATCGAGGTCCGCCCGCCCCGAAGGCCGCCGGCGACTCGGACGGGGACCTTGCCGTTGTTTTTCAAACTGACGCATTTGGCCCCCAATTCCTCGAGGGACTGCATGAGCGGTGCAATAGGGCGGCTCTGGATCTGCTCGTCCCCTGTGAAGGTCGTCGTTGTTCCCGGCTGGGCCAGAGCGGCGGAACCCATCGCCACACGGAGCGTTGTGCCCGAGTTGAGGACGTCGATGGTCTCGCTGGGCGATGTGATTCTCCCGCCCAGGCCGGTCACCTTCCACGCCTTGTCGTTGCGGGTGTCGATCCGTGCGCCAAAGGCGCGATAGCATGAGACCGCCGCTTCCGCATCGTCCGACCAGAGCGGATTGCGGATGACGCTCTCACCTTGGGCCAGTGAAGCGATGGCGACGGCGCGAATCGTATGAGATTTCGACGCGGGGATTGCAACGGTGCCCTGAAGCCGGGATTTGCTGGATACAAGCTGCATTGTGACCTCTCATGAAAGCGCTCAATGGGATAATTCCTATAATACATCGCCGGACTCCATCGAGTCAAGACTGCCGTTGTCCGTGCCCAGACTGAGGGTGCATGACCGCTATTGCGCTCTCCCATGGGGCGACGAGGCATGGGCCGGGCATTGTCATTCCTGCGCAAGCAGGAATCCAGAAACCGTGGTATGCGACGTGTCCCAGGAAGTGGATTCCCGCTTGCGCGGGAATGACAATCCGGGGTCTCTGTGAACCCCTATTACATGCGCGCAGGAACGGTCATGCACCCCCAGACTGATTGACCTAAGGAACCCGACGCGTCTTTACTGCCCGCCGTCTTCATCTTTTGACAGGAGGAGCATCCGCATGGTAGAATAGCCGAGTTACCGGGCTTGCTCCGGGATGTATTGAGGCAATCTGGGCAAGGACGACACATGTCGGATAACCTGGGTCGGCGTGGTTTTCTGAAGGGTTCCCTGGTAGGGTCGGCAGCGGCCTTGGCGGGCCTCAGTTTTGAGGAACGCGCCCTCCTCGGAGCGGCGAAAGACGGCGGCAAGGTCGTCCGCGAGACGGGCGTACAGGGTCTTCCGGCCGGCAAGATCGGCGGGGTGACTATCAGCCGGCTGATTTGCGGCGGGAACCTGATCGGCGGATGGGCCCACAGCCGGGATCTGCTCTATGTCTCCTCGTTGTTGAAACAGTACTTCACGGACGACAAGATCTGTGAAACGCTCGAAATCTGCGAAGAGAATGGCGTCAATACCATCAACGCGGGCACGGTCTCGCTCAGCGTGCTCCGCAAGTACTGGGATGAGCGGGGGGGCAAGATCCAGTGGCTCGCCCAGTGCATTCCCAGTGAGGACGACCTGGAGACCGATGTCAGGAAGGCTATCGACGCCGGGGCGGCCGGGGCGTACCTCATCGGCAACGTGGGGGACGCTTGGTCACGGGCGGGGAAGGTCGATCTGATCGGCAAGTTCCTGGACCTCGTCCACCAGAACGGCGTGATTACAGGCGTCGGCGGGCACAATCTCGACACAATCGTGGCCTGTGAACAGGCCAGACTGCCGGCGGACTTCTACATGAAGACCCACCACGGGACGAACTACTGGTCCACGCGCCGGCCCGACCAGCACAAGGATCCGATCGACAACTACGCCGTCGATAACTACTGGGATATCGATCCCGACAAGACGGCCGAATTCATGCGGACGGTGGAGAAACCCTGGATTGCCTACAAAGTCCTGGCAGCCGGGGCGATCCATCCGACAGATGGCTTCCGGCATGCCTTCGCGAATGGAGCGGACTTCGCCTGTGTGGGAGTGTTCGATTTCCAGATCCGTGAAGACGTGGTCATCGCCAAGAGCATTCTGACTGGCAACGTACAGAGGCAACGGCCCTGGCGGGCGTAGGCGCCCAACCAGGGATGCGATGTCACGCAAGCTTATGAGTGGGGTATGGGACTATGGCCGAGAATCGAGTGGATCGACGCGAGTTCATCAAGAAATCTGTAGCGACCTCCGCGGGCGTGGTTCTGGGTCTTCACAGCTTCGAGGAGAAGAACCTGCTGGCCCAGATGGCCCAGGGCGGCGGGCAACCGGGCGACGCGGCGGAACCGAGCGGGAATTCCAAGATGCCCTGTGGTCAGATCAAGAACCTCAAGATCAGCCGGGTCTTTTGCGGCGGGAACCTGATCGGCGGCTGGGCCCACAGCCGGGACCTGATCTACGTCTCCTCGCTGGTCAAAGCCTATCACACCGACGAGAAGATCTTCGAGACGTTCGAACTGGCCGAGGAGCTGGGGGTCAACACGGTCCTGACGAACCCTGTGTCGGACCGGGTCCTCAATCGCTACTGGAACGAGCGGGGCGGCAAGATTCAGTGGATCAGCGATTGTGCTTCGGGCCCGCTGAAGGATGGCATCAAACGGTCGGTCGACAACGGGGCACACGGCGTCTACGTGCAGGGCGGGCTTGCCGACCAGGCGGTTCGGGACGGAAAGGTGGCCGCGATCGGCGAGGCACTTGACTATATCCGTGAGTTCAATGTGATCGGCGGGCTCGGGGCCCACGATCTGGAGACGGTCAAGGCGTGTGTCAACGCGGGATTCAAGCCCGACTTCTGGGTCAAGACGATTCATCCGGATAACTACTGGTCGGCGACGCCGCCGGAGAACCGCAAGGTTTTCGACGCGGTCGGGCCTTCGACGAACGAAGCCGGCGGCCCCCACGACAATATGTGGTGCCGCAATCCAAAGGAAACCATCGCATATATGAACGGACTCAAAGTACCCTGGATCGCGTTCAAGGTCCTGGCGGCCGGGGCGGTCCACCCGAGGGCGGGGTTCCAGTTCGCCTTCGAGGGCGGCGCGGACTTCCTTTGCGTGGGCATGTTCGACTTCCAGGTTCGCGAGAATGTGATCATCGCGCAGCAGATCCTCTCGGGCGAGGTCAAGCGGATGCGTCCGTGGTGTGCATAGCACCGAGCCGCGGGCCGGGTCGCGAGTCTTCGCAGGTCTGTCCGAGCTTGAGAGACTCCTTCGGATTACAGGTGACATGCGTGCGACTGGAATCCGGCCGGGCGGAGACGTTCTACTCGTTTGCATGCCCATGCTGCTCATGCAGAATGGGCTGTGACACGACGTCAAACGCTTTTCTGTTGACCGTGTCGCGTTTGACGTTATGATAGAGTAGTGTGTGGCTTGGGTCGGAAGGAGTAACAAGGGCAGTGGCGGTACAACCATTTTTCCGTTCCACACCTTCCGCGCTGTGTCTATGCATTTCTTTGGAGGAGATTCTATCATGAGAAGGATGTGTGTCTTGGCGGCAGCTCTTGCGCTGGGCGGCTTCTGCTCGTTCGTGTCGGCGCAGGATTTCAGTGAGAGCTTCGATTCTTACACCTCGGGAACAGCCCTGCACGGCGTCGGAGGATGGAAGGGCTGGAGCAATTCATCGGGCGCCGGCGCCCCGGTTTCCAGCGCATACGCCCACAGCGGCAAGAATTCGGTCGAGGTCGTTTCGAGCGCCGACCTGGTCCACGAATTCACGGCCAACGGCGGTCTCTGGGAATTCTCGGCCATGCAGTACGTTCCCAGTGGAACCAGCGGCGAACCCTACTTCATTCTGCTGAACCAGTACGACGATGCCGCGACCGCCAACGACTGGTCCGTCCAGTTGCACTACGTGCTCGGCAGCGGAACCATCACCAGCGAAGCCGAGGGCAGCGGCGAAGTAGCCAACCTTGTGTTCGATCAGTGGGTTCAGCTCAGGTTTGTCATCGATTTGGACAACAACACCTGCGAGTGGTACTACCATGGCGATCTGATCGAGACCCATGCGTGGGACAGCGACGGTCATACGACGCTCCGGGCCGTCGACCTGTATAGCAACAGCGCCTCATCGGTCTATTACGACGACATCCAGTTGATCTACATCTCATACCGGGCATCCGATCCGAGCCCGGCTGACCGTGAGACCGATGTCCTCCGCGGTGTGCAGCTCTCCTGGAACACCCTCGACACCAGCGCGACACACAATGTCTACTTCAGCGCATCGTATGACGAGGTGGCGACGGCCAGCGCCGCGGCGCTCGTCAGTGAGGGGCAGCGCGACACGACCTTCGGTCCCGGCCAGTTGGAGTACGGCAAAACCTACTACTGGCGCGTCGACGTGGTCGATGGGACCTTGAGCGGCGATCTCGTCCCAGGCCAGGTCTGGTCGTTTGCTGCGGAGCCGTTCGCCTACGTAATGGAGGCGGGTCGCATCAAGGTCACCGCGTCCAGTGCAGAGGCGGACAAGGGACCGGAAAACACGATCAACGGCTCCGGACTTGATGAGGACCAGCATTCCACCGAGCTGACCGAGATGTGGTTGACCGCAATGGGCGGCCTGCCGGCTTGGATTCATTATGAGTTTGACCGCCCGTACAAGCTGTACGAGTTGTGGGTGTGGAACTCCAACTACAGTCTCGAGTACATTCTCGGGTACGGCGCCAAAGATGTCACGATCCAATACTCCACTGACGGTGAGACCTGGACGCAGTTGCCGGGAGCATCGCAATTTGACCGGGCCGCCGGGACCGGCCCCTGCGCGGTGAACACCGTCGTGAGCTTCGATGGGATTGTCGCAAGGTACGTCAAACTGACCATCAACACGAACTGGGGTGGCTTCATGCTTCAGGCGAGTCTGAGCGAAGTCCGCTTCCTCTACATCCCAGTGCAGGCGAGACTGCCCGAGCCGGAGGATGGTGAGACGGATGTCAGCGTGTATACGACCCTCCAGTGGCAGGCCGGACGCGAGGCTCACTCGCATCAGGTGTACCTCGGGACCGATGCCAACGATATGGCGATGGTTGATACCGTCGATGAGAGCACCTGTGCAGCAGACTTGGACCTCGGCGCGACCTACTACTGGAAAGTGATCGAAGTGAATGACGCCCAGACACCGAGTACATGGGAAGGCGATGTCTGGACCTTCTCGACCGAGGATTCCCTCCTCATTGATGGTTTCGAAACCTACAATGACGACCAGAATGCCGGCACCGCCATCTTCCAGACCTGGATCGATGGGTATGGGGTGGCCGAGAACGGCTCGCTCGTCGGTTACGACAACGGCCCGTTTGCTGAGGAGACGCTTGTCCTCGCGGGCAGTCAATCCATGCCCTTCCGCTACGACAACACCGGCATCACCTATTCCGAGTGCGAGTTGACGTTCGATGAGGCCCGGGACTGGACGGAGCATGGCGTGCAGACCCTGTCGCTCTACTTCATGGGCGACGCAGCCAACACCGGTTCCGGCCAGCTCTACGTCAAGGTCAACGGCACGAAGGTCCTCTACGGCGGCTCTTCGGCCGATCTGAACATTGGGGTCTGGCAGCCCTGGACGATTGATCTGGCCTCCGCCACTGGCGTCAATCTGAAGAAGGTCACAACACTGGCGGTCGGTGTCCAAGGCAGCGGTGCAACGGGCACCTTGTTCTTCGATGAGATCCGATTGTACCCGACGGCCAGTGCCACCGTTCCCCCGGTCGATCCGGGCACGACCGGCCTGGTTGCCTATTACCCATTTGACGGAGATGCGACGGATGCGGTCGGAAACCATGACGGGACTCTCACTGGATCGCCGGGATACGCGACCGGCATGGTGGGCAAGGCCCTGCACATGACCTCAGATGCACAGTATGCGTCGGTGGTTTATGCTCCGGATCTGGCAATGAACACCTTCACCGTCGCGGCCTGGTTCAATGTCGCCGATCTCGACAGTCTGCGAGCCATTCTGGGGACCCGCATCGGCGCCGACTACACGTTCGATCTGAAGGCGGAATCCACGCGGATTCATGGGGACATCGGCGACGGCACGGCCTGGCTGAATACCTCCCTGGATATCTCCGCCGCCAAGGGCGGCGTCATCGGTGCCGGCGAGTGGCACCACATCGCGTACGTGATCGACAATGCGACCCAGAAGTGCTACATGTGCCTGGACGGCGCCCTCGGGGCGACCGCAGCCTTCTCCGGAACACCTCTGTTCATGAAGTCGACACAGACGCTGGGCATCGGGTACTGCTCTTCCGGGGAGTACATGCACGGCCAGATCGACGAGGTGAGGATCTACAACCGTGTGCTGTCGGGTGCGGAAATCGCCGGTCTGGCCGGACGGACGGGAACGATGTACGTCGCGCCATGAAAGGAAGTGATTGCAGCACAGGCAGCGGCGCCGACCGGCTCTGCTGTCGTTATCTACGACGGTAGATGAATAGTCGATAGGTGAGTTCGGGGGATGTCCGGCATCGTCAAGATGGGCCGGCATCCCCCGATTCTTTACGCGGAAATCGCGTTCTCGCGGCCCGGATTTCATTTGACGACGAATGCACGGGTTTGTACGATAGGCACGCAACGACTGAGACCGGGTTCCGGGGCGTTGCGGTAGTTCGTCAGTCATCGACAGGGGAATTCCATTGGGTTCGAATGTCTATTTCGTCCGGGCGTCGGTTCGTGAAGGGGAACGGGCGATTTCCGAGAAGGCCAGGAGCCTCTTCCAGGCCGGCGGGTTTGCCGACTGCTTCCGCGAGAACGACTTCACCGCCATCAAGGTGCACGTCGGCGAGGACAAGAACACCACGTATATCAAGGCTCCCTGCCTCAAAGGGCTCGTCGAAGAGCTGGTGTCGCTCAAGACGAAGCCATTCATCACGGATACCAGCACGCTCTACACAGGCCGGCGGCATAACGCCATCGACCACACGATCCTGGCGACCCAGCGGGGCTTCAGTGTCGAAGGGCTTGGGATTCCCTTCCTTGCTCCCGACGGGCTGTTCGGGACCACTGAGACCGCCGTGCGAATCGATGGGGAGCTGGATCGGGAGGTCTTCATCGCAACGGACATCGTTCGTTGTCAATCGATCCTGTCCATAGCGCACTTCACCGGCCACTGCGCCACCTGCGTCGGGGCCACGCTCAAGACGCTCGGAATGGGCTGTGCAAGCCGCAAGGGCAAAATGCGCCAGCACGCGGCGCTCAAGCCGCGCGTCAAGAAGGGCAAGTGCACGCGTTGCGGCGAGTGCCGTCGGCATTGTCCCGCCGATGCGATTTCGCTGGATGAGATCCAGGCGCATATCGACCAGGACCAGTGCATCGGCTGCGCCGAGTGCGTTGCGGTGTGCCGGTTCGGAGCCGTCGAGTATGACTGGGGGCGGGAGAACGCAATCCTGCAAAAGAGTGTTGCCGAGCACGCCCTCGGGGCGTTGAAGGGCAAAGAGGGACGGGCGGCTTTCTTCAATTTCCTCTTGTCGATCACCAAAGATTGTGATTGCTTCGATCGACCGCACATGCCTACAATGGCCGAGGATGTCGGGATTCTTGCCTCGACGAATCCAGTGGCGGTGGATCAGGCGGCGATCGACATGGTGGAGACCCGGGGCGGAAGGGAATTGCCCCAGCTCATCGGCAACAGAGAATTGGATTGGCATCATCAAATCGAGCACGCGGTGAAGATCGGCTTGGGTGGGGCCGAGTACGAGTTGGTCGAATTGGGCAAATGATGATACTATGAAGGTGCAAACGGTATGTCGCTCGGACAAATCATCAGGAACAAGCGGGAACAGTTGGATCTGACATTGGATGAGGTGAGCAACCGGGTGGGGTTCTCCAAGCCGTACTTGTCCACGATCGAGACGGGCAAGGTGAAGAACCCGCCGAGTGACGATTTGTTGACCCGGCTGGAGAAGGTGCTGAAGTTCGAGTCCGGCCTGCTCTTGCACATTGCTCATTTGGAGCGGATGCCGTCCGATATACGAGGCGCCTACGAGTCCCGCGAAGCGGAGAACCAGAAACTCCGCCAACTCGTGCGCAAGCTCGCAAGCAAGCGAACTCAGAGCAAGGAAATCAAGGACTTGCTGGCGCAGACAGGCGTGGAGGCCGACGAGGGGAAAGCGACCATGTCGGCCGGCCGGCTGGTCCCGATCATCAACAAGGTTGCGGCCGGCTATCCAACCGATTTCAACGACCTGGACTACCCGGTGGGTATCGCCGACGACTACGTTCGCTGCCCGGACCTGCACGACCCGAACGCGTTCGCCGTTCGCGTGGTGGGCGATTCGATGGAGCCCCGGTTCTATGAAGGTGACATCGTGATCTTCTCGCCCTCGCTCGACGTTCGCAACGGGGACGACTGCTTCGTCCGCTTTACGATGCCGCACGAGACCACGTTCAAGCGGGTCTTCTTCGAAGGGGACAACAGGATTCGCCTCCAGCCGCGAAATGAACGATATTCGCCGACGATTGTTGAGGGCAAGCGCATCGACGGCGTCTATCGCGCCGTGATGCGGTACGAGAAGCTCTGATCGATTCGCAGGCGGCCTCACTCGATGAAAAGCCACGTTGCTGAGTCTGGCGACATCCGCAGCGGGATGGTCACGTTGTGCTTGCGATCCAGCGTGTATCGTTTGGCCTTGCCATTGTGCTCGGTGACTTTCGCGGTGTCCGTCAGGCCGGTGTAATAGAGAGGCAGCGTCAGTTCTTCCTTCACCTCGCGAGCGAGGGGATTGTGAACGACCGCCAGTCCCTTGGTCTTCAATCCTGGATTGACGTGCAGAATGCAGTCGATATCCCGCCCGTCGGGCCGCCGGACGTGGATGATGTCCGAGTCCAGGATCGCGCGGTGCGCCTTGTAGAAATCAACCCATTTCTTCACGACCGCCTTCGTTTCGTCCGTGTCGTAGAGTCGCGGCCCGCGGTAGCAGGCCTGGACGCCCGACGTGAAGTTCTGCGACAGGTGGGCTTCGTAGGCGTCGAGATGCTCGCAGAGCGGTTCGAGCGTCGCAGCGGCGCCGCCACCCTGATACTCGGTCAGGGGCACGAACATCCACCCCATGCTGGGGGCCTTCCACCAGGTGCCGTCGAAGATGTTCTGGCGGCCCAGGATGATCTGTCGCTCGCGTGGCAGAGACCAGTTGGTCTCGCGATACCCCATCCCGCTCTTGTTCGAGCCGGCCAGGAAGTACCAGTCGGGGACGTTCAGATAGACCCCGCGACCACGGCACCATCGGTAGAAGTCCCTGATGACCTCCCATTGCTTCCATTGGGAATCGTTCAGTCCGCTGTGGCCGGGATGAGACGACGATGCACAGACGTCGCCGGGATAGGAGCCGTCGTGTTCGATGATGTCGATCCCGGTGTGCTCGACGAACGTCGTGATCCGCTGGAAATACTCGCGGCCCCACGTGCTGCCCAGGCAGGGGGAGTTGCCGAAGATGGCTCCGCCGGTCTTGCCGGTTTTGGGATTGATGACATCGTGCTCGTTGCTGATTCGTCGGCTGGCCAACAGCGAATACCCGCCCAGTTCGATCCCCTTGCTGTGGGCATAGTCCACAAGCGCCTTGACTTGGTCCATATAGGTCGGATCGGTGTTCTCCATGTCGAACCCGCTGCCGAAGGTCATGATGACCATCTCGAATCCGACCTCCGCGCACTGATCTACCGCAAGCCGCACGGATTTCGGGTCCGCGTGGCGGACGTGCATCAGGATGGGATTCTCCGTGACCCAGGGAGCGAGGGTGCGATACATCCGCCGGACCGCGAGACCCTGGCGTTCCCGTTCCGTGCTGTCGTGCACCAGCTCGAAAGTCCGGAACGACTCGAAAGTCCGTCCCGGCTCGACGACGACGTCTGGTCCCAAGGGCGGACGGCACTCCAGCATCACAGGCGTTTTGCAGAGGTAGTTGATCTGCGTTGCGTACTGGGGGTCTATCACCCAATGCACCGTCTTGTTGGCCATCTGGGGGTCGTCGCCGCCGAAGGCGTAGTCGCTCTCGATGTGGAGATTGGGAAGCTCCCAGTGGTCCGGCTGGCCGACTAGCGATTCACGTTCGACCGCAGCGAGGATCTCGTTGATGAAGGTATTCAATCGGATAGCCTTCTCGCCGCCATTGCGAATCTCCAGCCATTTGGCGAGCAGGGGAATCCCTTCGTACATCTCGTAGCACACGCAGGCCGTCACGCCGGGAAGCCGGCCGGCAGGCGGCTGGAAGCGTAGCGTCAGCGAAGCGCCTGGGGCCGGCCAGGGCAGGTCATCGCTGTACCTCTTGCGGTTCCAGGCAAAGCGAGCCTTCGTCGTGCCCGCCTCGTAGCCGGCAAACTGGAACGCGTTCGGATCGGCAGTGAAGGACTCGATCCACTCGGGCCGGAGGTAAGCATACTCGATCTGGCCGAGAAGCCCGCCGATATCGAATCTGCGCCCGTCGATCTCGACGACGGCCTCCGGCTTGACGCCTCGTAGAATAGAATCGCCGGTCACGAGATTGTCGTAGGCGACAGTAGCGGCATTGGGACTCAGCCGGAAGGTTCGGCTGATGAGCCCGTTGTTCAAGATGAGAGCTTTCCCCCCGTCGCTCATGGCGATTCTCGCGGGTGTCTCGACCCGAGTAACCAGCCAGTCGGGCATCTTCGAGCCGACAGCCCCTGTGTCCATCACAAACAACCCGATCAGTGTCACGACCGCCCCGCGCATTCTCATAGTCCTGCCATCCTGCGATATTCGTGCGTGCGTATTGAAGAACATGGACAAAGAAAGCCCGAGTATACCGATGTGGAGGGTTTCTATCCAGCGTCCTGTCTGACGCACGCCCGGCGTGAATGCAGCAATGAATCGCTGTTTTTTGTCTTGACGACGCCGTTGTGAGTTACTATACTGGGTATCCAATGCGTCTGTAAGGGCGTCGTGAAGGCGCTACACAGCGGGGGCTGCAAAATCCAGGTAGGTTCTGGTAGATTCCAGGTTGATCCATATGGGCGTGTCGTGGTACGGACCGCCTCAAGGAGATTGCGATGGTTCAGTCGATGTATGCGTTGGCGTTCTTGAGCATGCCGGGTCACACCGAATGGCTGGTGATCCTGGTCATCACGCTGCTGATTTTCGGCAAGCGCCTGCCCGAGCTGGCTCGCAGCGTGGGCAAGAGCCTGACGGAGTTCAAGAAGGGCATCAACGAGGCCAAGGAATCCACCGACGAACTGGTGGACGACGTCAAGAAAGTCAGTAGCGACGCCGTGTCCGACGGCAAGTCGTCTTCCGGAGCGAAGGACTCGAGTTCGCGTTAACCGCCCGCCGGCTCATTTTGTCTCGATTGCGTCTATGACATGGTAAAGATCAGGAAGAACCTCGATCCAAGCCAGTGCACAATGTCCCTTGGCGATCACCTGGAGGAACTCCGCGCCCGCCTGATCCTGGCCATCTTCGGCCTCGCCATCGGCGCGATCGTCAGCATGATCTTCGGCACGCACATCCTGAGCTTCATCGAGCGGCCGTATGTCAATGCAATGAGCAAGTGGCTCCACGCGGAGGAGACGCCGCGGGTCGAGTCCGAGATGACCACGTTTGTCGAGTTGTTCTTCCAAACCGTGATTGCCAGTCTCGATCCGAACGCGCCACAACTCGATCCGAATCGAGTCGAGTTTGTCCGCAAGGTCTCTCTGGATACCGTCGATGCCTGGGTCGAGAAGACGAGGATCGCAGCGGGCAACAACGAGCTGCCGACCTTCGCCCGCCTCCAGACTCTGGCCCCGGCGGAGGCGTTTGTCGCCTATATGAAGGTGTCGTTCATCGCCGGTTTGATCCTCACTTCGCCGTGGGTATTCTACCAAATCTGGATGTTTATTGCCGCCGGCCTTTATCCTGCCGAACGAAAGTACGTCCACACGGCCGTTCCATTCTCCACGGCGTTGTTTATCATCGGCGCCCTGTTCTTTCTTTTTGTCATCGCGCCGCTGACGCTCGGATTCTTCCTGAGGTTCGGCGACATCGTGGGTACGGCCAGTAACTGGACCCTGCAACGTTATATTTCCTTCGTCACGATCTTGATGCTGGTGTTTGGCATTGCGTTCCAGACGCCCATCGCGGTTTTCATTCTGGTTCGTACGGGCCTCGTGTCCATCGTGACACTTCGCAGCATCCGAAAGTACGTCATTCTGGCTATCTTCATTGTTGCGGCGGTGGCGACACCGCCGGATGTGGTTTCGCAGGTTTCGCTGGCCATCCCCCTCTACGGCCTCTACGAGCTTGGCATCGTCCTGGCCGTCTTTGCCGAGAAGAAAGCCAGGCAGAAAGCGGAGCAAGCGGCATGAGAACGTGAGTGCTCCGGCGCATCCCTTCCGTCGGGTCCTTGCGGCGGGGGGCCGATCTCGGTACGATGCCAGGTTATGCTCACTCTCATCAATACGAATCGAATGGTGCCAGCCATCGCGCCGATCGGACTGGAGTACGTGGCCGAAGCGGCCGTTCGCGCCGGGATCGAGGTGAGCCTCCTCGATCTGGCCCTGTGCGACGATCCGGAGGCGGCGCTCCGCGAACATTTCACGCGTCACAGTCCCACACTCGTTGGATTGTCGTTCCGCAACGTGGACGATTGCTTCTGGCCCAGCGCCCAGTGGTTCGTCCCCGGCCTGGCTCAGCTCGTGCAGACCATTCGCGGGCTCAGCGATGCGCCGATCGTGGTCGGCGGCGTCGGGTTCTCCGTCTTCGCCCGGCGAGTCGTCGAGTTCACCGGTGTCGAGTTCGGCGTTCGCGGCGACGGGGAGGGGGCCACGGTCGCTCTGTATCGGCAATTGCAGAACGGTCGTGATTTCGAGAAAGTGCCCGGTCTCCTCTGGCGCCGCAACGGACGGATCTGCTGCAATGAGCCGGCGTGGCCCGCGGATCTCTCTCTACCTGTGCGGCGAAACCTGATTGACAATCCGACCTACTTTGCGAAGGGCGGCCAGTGTGGCTTCGAGACCAAGCGAGGCTGCAATCGCCAATGCATCTACTGCGCGGACCCATTGTCGAAAGGCGCTGTGCCGCGGTCGCGAAAGCCGTCCGAGATCGCCGAAGAGATCCAGTCGCTGCTGTCGCAGAAGGTCGATGTGTTGCATACGTGCGACGCCGAGTTCAACATTCCGTACAACCATGCAATGGTCGTGTGTGAGGAGTTGAACCGCCGGTCGCTGGGCGAACGAGTGCGATGGTACGCATACCTGGCGGTGACGCCGTTTGACGCGGAGATGGCGACAGCCATGCGACGGGCCGGCTGTGTCGGCATCAACTTCACAGGGGACTCCGCCAGCGAGCGGATGCTGAGCACATATCGCCAGCCGCATCGCAGCAAGGACCTGGCGAATGCAGTGCGCCTTTGCCGCGAGAACGGTATGAAGGTGATGATCGATCTCCTGTTGGGCGGGCCGGGCGAGACCCCGCAGACCGCCGCGGAGACGGTCGATTTCATCAAGAGAATCGACCCCGACTGCGCGGGGACCTCAATGGGCATTCGCATCTATCCCGGCACGGGGATGGTCGACGCGGTGAAGGCCGAGGGGCCGCTTGAGACGAATCCGGGTCTGCGACGCAAGTACACCGGTGAGGTTGATTTCTTCCAGCCGACGTTCTATATCTCGCCCGGATTGGGACCGGAGCCGGCCCGGCTCGTCAAGGACCTGATCGCGGGCGATGAGCGGTTCTTCGAACCGACGGCCGAACAGCCGGACGCGGAGGCCACCGACCACAACTATAACGACAATACCGAACTGGCCGACGCGATAGCCGCCGGCGCACGGGGCGCCTATTGGGACATCCTCCGCCTGCTGCGCAGGAAGCACGAAGCACGAAACTCGAAAACCGAAGCGAATTCAAAACTCGAATGACAGCAACACTCTTGCGCGACGGCGACCAGTGTTGTGGGCTTCTCGTTTCAAGCATTTGTGCTTGTTTCGGATTTCGAACTTCGAATTTCGAGTTTCCCATCAGGCACTGGCCGGATCGTGGGTCGGCTTCTTTGTGGATCGGGAGGCCACGTATTCTGCGATTCGCGTGTGCTTGGCCTCCAGGTGCTCCAGGTTGATGTAGTGCTCCCGTTTGACTTTGCCGGTCGAGGTCTTGAGGAAGTCGCTCGGATGAATCTCGATGTTGTGGGCCGCGATCTTCTCGAAGCTGGAGAGGTGTTTGTTCCGCTGCTGGCAATCGCGGACGCTCTCCCAGATGAGGTTCTTGACGAACTGCGGCTGGGCGAGCAGTTCCTGACGCGAGCGGCCGGTGCGGGCTTCGACGATCTCCCACGCCGGCTGGACGAGCACGCGGACGGACTCCTCCATTAGTCCGCAGCTCTCCTCCCGTCGGCTTGGGACGACGAGGATATCCTTGACGAATTGCGCCTCTGAGAGGGCGGTCTCGATCCGCTCGGGATTCACGTTTTTGCCGCCGGGCAGGATGATGAGGTACTTCTTGCGGCCGGTGATGTAGAGATTCCCGTCCTCGTCGAGATAGCCGAGGTCGCCGGTGTGGAGCCAGCGGGTGCCTTGCTGGTCCACGCCGATGACGGCCTCGGTGGCCTTGAGATTCTTGTAGTAGCCCTTTGCGATACAGGGTCCGCCAAGGCAGATCTCGCCCCTCTGACGCGGCGCAAGCGCTTGATTGTTCTCATCCACGATCTTGGTGACCAGCGTGCTGATCGGCTGGCCCACCGAGCCGATCCTGTCGATCCGCTCGTTGAAGCCGTAGACAGGGGAATTCTCCGTCGTTCCGTAACCCTCGTACATCTTGAATCCGCGTCGCCAGAGACTCTCGAGCACCCAGCGGGGCATGGGCGCCGCCCCGGAGAGGAAGAACCGTACTTTCGTCCAGCCCAGCTTGTTGCGCAGCTTGTGCCCGATGTACCAGGGCGCGTAGCGGTCGAGCAGCCTGACCAGACGGCTCTGCTTCTTCTGTTTGCTGACGCCGTCTTCGAGTTTCTTGGCCAGCGTGGTGTACAGAGCCGGGATGGCGATGAAGATCGTGATGTTTCGATCGCGAATCAGGTCCGCGACGTCGCGATATCTATTCGTGTAGATATTCGTCGCGCCGGCCAGGAGGGCCAGGAGCTTGCCGACGGTCATGCCGAAGGAGTGGTGCGGCGGCAGGATGTGCCCGAGGACGTCGGCTTCCGTCAGATCCACCTTGCGGAGGGAGCCCTGGAGATTCGCAATGAGGTTCGCATGGGTCAGTTCCACCTCGCGGGGATCGCCGGTCGTGCCGGAGGTGCACAGGATCACGGCGGTGTCCTCCGATCCGACCTCTCGTCGGACCCTATCGAGCGCATCGCGATCGGGAGAATCGAGGTCGCACAAGGGTTTGCCGGTCAGGATCAGGATGCGGAGGTTCCACTCATGGCAGTAGTCGGCCAGCTCTCGCCGGGCCTCTTCTTCTGTGTAGTCATCGGCGAGGACTAGACCGCGACAGTCCGTGGCCTGCAGGTGGGTGATGACGCCGTGCGGGCCACGCTCCGGATCGATCAGGACGGGGATCATACCGGCCAACACGATACCCCAAAAGGCGACGTCCCAGTCGGCCCGGTTCTTGCTCACGATCGCGACCTTGTCGCCCCGGCTCAGGTCGGATTCACGCAGCAGCCAGGTCGCGAAGACCTCGGCCCGGGTCTGAAGCTGTGCGAAAGTCAGTTTCTCCTGCCGGTCGACGCGAACGATCTCCACACACGTCTTGTCGAGCGACGTGATCCTAGCCAGGGACTGGTTGAACAGTTCAATCAGATTCTGATATGTCGGGGCCATCTCCATTTTGTCAACTCCAGTTGATCCGCAGCCGCAGCGTGCGTATGGCTCATATCATAGAAAGAAACGGCCGGGAGGGAAGTGGAAAATCGTCGATCTCCGCACTCGTTCACGCGTCCTTGGACCCGCAGACCGACGAATCGACTGGCACGGCCGGATGCCTGGTGGTATAAGAGCCGACGTATAACGCAATCGTCCCATGGTGGCTGGGCTGCTTCGGATCTGTCGGCGTGAACCGTGTTCTCGTTCGGCTCTTTCGGATCCAAGGGAGTAGGCATATGCACAAGTGTTATGTGTTGCTGGATGGACAACTGAAAGAAGGCGGTGCGGGGACGCCGCGGATCGACATCTATACCAATCCGGTCCCGGTCGAGAAAGAGGAACTGGTCAGCGGCTGGAATGTGGACGAGCATGACCTGGCCTCCGCGCTCGACCCCGAAGAGGTCTCTCGTCTGGATGTCGAAGGGGAACGTCTCTTTATCGTGTGGAAACGTCCCAAGCATCTTTGCTTTCAGGAAGCTGCGAGCTTCGAAGTCGGTTCGATTGGCATCTTTCTGGAACGCGACCGGATGGTGATCGTGCAGCCGGATGAGGCGCCTCTGTTCGAGGATCGCAGAATGCGACCTTATCGCTCGCTCAATGAGCTGTTCCTTCGGCATCTGCAGGGGTCCGTGAACCACTATCTCGGACACCTGCGCGCCATTAAGCAGGTGTCGCGAGAAGCGGAAGTCCGGCTGAGCAAGTCGATGGAGAATGAGGTGTTCCTGCAGATGTTCGCGCTCAGCGAAAGCCTGATCTACTACATCAACGCTCTGGAGGCCAACGCCGGGGTCCTCACACGCCTGCAAAACCTGGCTCCGAGGTTGAACTTCACCCCTGAGGAGATCGAACTGCTCGAAGACTTAGCCATCGACAATCGTCAGTGTCAGCGGCAAGCGGAGATCTATGCGTCCGTCATGACGGGTCTGATGGATGCGCGAGGGAACATCGTCAACAACAACATGAATGTCCTGCTCAGAAACCTGACGATCATCAACGTGGTGTTCCTGCCGTTGAACCTGATCGCCAGCATCGGAGGGATGTCGGAGTTCTCGGTCATGACACAGGGGATTCCCTGGCCCCTTTCCTACGTCCTGTTTTGTGCGGCAATGGTTACGCTTGGCATCGTAACCTGGAAGGTGTTGAACCGGCGGATCGAGCGCCGCAAACCTGAGTAGAATCCAGGGACGTCGCGTGGGTCACCGCCCGTGGACCTGCCGTCCATTTCACGTCACCTGCAGAATGCCAATCTGCACGGGATAGACCGCTGGCGATTTTGCACGTCCAAGACTGCTGACCCGATTCATCGGGGACGTTTCGAGCGGATCCAGGATTCGAGCTTGGCGACTGAGAGGGTGTTGAGGAGGTCGGCTTCTGTCGCCCAGCCCCGTCCGGCGGTGGCGACCCCAAACGACATGTGCGACAGGCTCGCCGTGCTGTGCGCATCGGTTCCCAGGGCGAGTCTGACACCGGCCTCGACGGCCATTCTGCAATGAATGTCCTTGAGGTCCAGGCGGGAGGCGTCGCAGTTCACCTCCAGGGCGGTGTTCGTCCGGGCCGCGTGCTCGATCACGGCGGGCATGTCCAGGTCCATTGCCTCGCGATGGCCGATCAGCCGGCCCGTCGGATGGCCGATGCACGAGACGTAGGGATTGTCCATGGCTTTGAGTGTTCGCAGCGTGACCCGTTCCCGGGCGCCGCCCAGTGCCGAATGGATGGATGCGACGACCCAATCCAGGTCGGCCAGCAACTCGTCGTCGAAGTCGAGCCGGCCTTCCGCGAGGATATCCACCTCCGCACCCGCGAGGATCGTGATTCCCTTGAGTCTCGCATTGATTCGGTGGATCTGCTCGATCTGTTTGGCGAGCCGGCCGGGCGACTGGCCGTTGGCGATGACCGTGGACTGCGAGTGGTCCGTGATGCAGAGGAACTTGTAGCCGAGCGACTTGGCGGCCTGGGCCATCTCTTCGATGCCGGCCGAGCCGTCCGTTGCGTTGGTGTGGGTGTGGAAGTCGCCCTGGATGTCCTGGAGCCGAACGATTTCCGGTAGGGTGTGTTTCCTTGCGGCTTCGACCTCGCCGCGATCCTCACGAAGCAGCGGGTCCACGTAGTCCATGCCCAGCTTCGCATAGATCTCTTCCTCTGTCGCGCCCGCGATCCTCTCCTCATCCTTGAATAGGCCATACTCGTTGAGCTTGAGCCCCGCCTTCACGGCAATCTCACGCAGGCGGACGTTGTGTGCCTTCGAGCCGGTGAAATACTGAGCCGCAGCTCCAAAGCTCTCCGGCGGCACCACACGCACATCGACCTGAACGGGCGCTGCGTTCGTGCGGAGGAGGACCGATGCCTTCGTCTCCCCGGCTCCGAGGACACGTTCGACGAAAGGGGCCTTCGCGAACGACTGGAGGATCTGCTCGTTCGACATGCTGGAAACAAGGATGTCCACGTCGCCGATGGTCTCGGCCCGGCGGCGGACCGAGCCCGCCGGCTCGACCCTGTCCACGCCTGGGAACTGCCTCAGATAGGCAACGACAACCTCGGAAGCGACGATCGCCTGGTCGAGTCGGATCCGGCCGGTTGCCTTCTCCAGGAACTCGATCCCTTTGCGGATCGCATCCGCCTTCTTGGGCCCGAATCCAGGCAACGTCTCGACCAGACCATCGTCGAGGGCCCTTCTCAGGTCGTCGATGCCCTGGACGTGCAGCTCATGGTAGAACGCCTTGGCCGTCTTGGGCCCGACGCCGGGGATGTTGAGCAGCTCCAGCAGAGAAGGGGGAATCTTGGCCAGCAGCTCCCGATGTGCCTGGACGGCGCCTGTTCTGACGAACTCCTCGATCTTGGCCAGCGAAGACTTGCCGATCCCGGGTGTCTGAGCCAACTCCCCGCTCTCGAGCAGGTGGGCCGCGTCAGCGGGCATTTCGCCGATCACTCTGGCCACCGTGCGGTAGCTGTTGATGCGGAATCGGTCCTCGCCGAGGATTTCCATCACGTCGGCCATCTGGCCGAAAACCGTGCTGATCGCGGCATTGTCCATGTCCGTGATTATACCATCATTCGATCTGCTTGTAGTGCTCGGCCTCCCGATTCGACAGTCGGCCCTGCTCGATGAGGGTTCGCATCCGCTGGGTATCGACGTCGCGAGGTTGCCCGGCGACGCCGACGGCTGCTGTGGGTTCCTGCAGGACTTGGGGCGCAGCGAGCCGGAACTGGTCTACGGAGAGCCCTGCGACGAAAAGGCCAACAAGGACCGTCGAGAGGATGAGTGGTCCGCCTGCCGATCGCGGAGACGCCAGCGTGCTCGACTTCGCCAAGTGCCGGCAGCGGTCGCAGTAAAGGCAATCGAGATGGTCTGTCGTCGTCAAGCCGAACTCGCAGTTGCCGAACCACTTTGGCGGGCTCCATCGTTGCAGAAGTCGGATTCGGTTGAGCAGGGATAGAAAAGCCCCCGCCGGGCACAGGTAGCGGCACCAGAAGCGACCGTAGAAGAGCGAACCGACCAGTGCGGCGCCGGCGACTATGGGCAGCCAGGCAGGCCAGTGAGATCGTGCCGAGCGTAGAGCGAAGAGCGTCGTCAATGGATCGCCCGCCAGGGTCCGTCGGTCTCTGGTGACGAAGAACCCTACGACGAGGACCGCGAGAAGCACGTACTTGATGAATCGGGCAGCCCGCATCTCATCACGCGTCGGCGACGGGTGGAGCCGGCGCGGCAACAAGTGTCCCAGCAACTCCTGCGCCGCTCCAAAGGGGCAGAGATAGCCGCAATAGAGGTTCCCGAACAGCAGCACGAGGATTGGCACGCCTGTCACCAGGAGAAACGCGCCAGTCAAGGCCGGCGCAGGCGTGTCGAACGATAGCAGGGTGGCGATCTGTTCCGTGGAGTACTGGGCGTTCAGGACGACTCCACCCACGATGAAGGTCAAGATGAGCACGGCCGGCCGGGTGCGAGCGCCGCCTCGATAGATCGTCAGGAAGGTTAGGACAGTAATCGCCGCGAGATAGAGTGCGGTTGTGTCCGCCACAGCTCCTGGCTTGCCTGAGCCGGATGGGGCGGCGTTTTGGAGGACCTCGACGGCGAATCGCCGGCCCGACCTCCGCAGCGCCGCGAGGACTGCTTCGGAACTGATGGTCGCCCCCGCGACCGCGTTCACGCCGGTGAGGGGTTCAGGTCCGAACAGGTCCTTTCCCTTGAGAGAATCGAGCCAGCCGTGGAGCATCTCCATATACGAGGGGGTTTCGTTGGATCGTGCGATCAGCAGACCAGTCAGCTTGCCCGTGGCGTCGACGCGGGTGACCAGGTTGAGCCTGCCGCCGAAACCACGGACATCGGGAGCGAATTCAGCCGAGCTGAACAGATAGCCGACCGGCTTTTCGTTGGCATCGAAGATGGTGATGTAGTCTGCCTTCTCATCGTTGTCCGACAGGGTCGCCGATGCGTAGCGGGTCTGTTCCTCGCCTGCCAGTGCCGCGACGGCATATTGCGGAATCGCAGGCTGCAGGTTCTCGTTTGCCCACATCAGGATGTTCGAGCCCAGAACGGTACAGGCGCACAGGCCAAACAACACATAGCCGATCCGCCTGAAGCTCGTACCTGTAGCGGGCACATCGGCAGTCTCCGAACGCCACAGACCTGCGAGTGCGGCGGGCAGATTGGCGAACAGCAGGCCCATGACGACCAGCAACGAGACCCTGGTTCCAAGCACCGGGATCATCAGGAGGCTCGTCGCCAATCCGCCGAAGCAGGCGCCCAGATGATCGGCGGTCTCGAGCCGGCTGCCTGCTTCGCCTGGATTGAAGGTCCCAGGAGCGAGTTGTGCCGCGGCGATGGGCCAGTATCCGCCGCAACACAGGCCCGACAGGACGAACGCCAACGCGAAGACTCCATGTTCCGACCGCAGGAGACTCGCTCCATTGCCCGTCCAGGACCCGAACGAACTGATAGCAAGGGTCGCGAGCGCGATGCCATGCGCCAGAAGGACTGCGACGAGCAGAACATGCACGGATCGACGGCCCGGCTGTCGAGCCGTGAGCCGGCCTGCGAACAGTCCGCCTGCCGTCAGGCCGGCCATGAACAACGACGAGATCAGACCGATGTGCAGGTACAGCGACCCGAAGTGGGTCTCGTACAGGTACATCAGGAGAAGGACCATCGCGATAGCGACCCAGCCGGTGGAGAAGACCAGGAAGGCGCTGTCGAAGCTCGACGGTCCTGCATTGGGAAAGCGGTCTGTCATCGCCAGGGTCCTCAGCGCGACAAACACGAGAACCGGAATAAGGAACGGCAACCAGCCGGCCGAAGCCAGCAGTCTGACGAATCGGGTCACCAAGACGCCCGACTGCCGCGCCGCCAACAGCAGGCTGTAGAGGTGCGCCAGCGGATGCGAGTCCCGATTAACTGAGAGTTCCTGTGGCACGTCGGCCTTGTCGTAGGCCGACATTGCCTGCGCTATTCGGTCGGGTAAGTACACGGACAGCAGGCCGGTCGGTGGAAAGACCTGTTGGGCACCCTGTATCTCAGCGAAGCGGTCGCGGACGGCCGCCGGGTCGTCCGTAAGGTCATGGGAGTCCGACGCGATCAGCCAAGTCTGCTCGCCCGGCGCCAGAACCATGTGCGAGAAGACCGTCGCCAGCGTCGCTCGCGTGGAGGCGCCCAGGCTCGCCAGTTCGGCTCCCATAATGTTCTCGCTGCCGGCGATGGCGACCGCGACCACTCCCTGCGAACGCAGCGATGCCTTCAGACGCTCGTAGAACTCGCCCGTGTAGTAGCGATTCGACGCGGAGCCAGTCACGTCGGGAAGGTCCACCACGACGAGGTCAAAACAACCGTTGGCATCGGTCAGATAGCGACGAATCTCGTCTTTCACGACGTGGAACCGGTCGTCGTGAACTGCATACTCGCCCGGCAGGATCTCCATGAGCCACCGGGCATACTCCGTGTCGGGATGTGCCCAGGCTACGTGCTCGATCAGCGGCAGCATCAGGAGCCGGTTGCACATCGCCAGGCTGGAACCGACCACCAGGACCCGTCTGGCTTGGGGATTCTGGCAGAGCACCGTCGCAGCGGTCCGGCCGGCCTGCTCCTCGTTGGGCAGGGCCTCGCACACGCTGCCTTCCTTCATGACGATCCACTGGCCGGCGTATTCACCATAGAGATACTCCGCCTGGGCGGTGAGGAACGCGCCTCGGAGGGCGTCGCGGGGCAAGAGCCTGCTCCATTTGGCTTCCTGGATGCGCCGCGTCAGCATTGCGTCGGTTCTCGTTAGAAGCAGCGCCGATATGCACGCCGCTGTGGCCAGCGAGATGACGATCGCAATCCGCCGGCTGCCGGCGGGCGAGAACAGGCCCACGATGGCAACTGGGACCGCCAGGACAAGGGCCAGTAGCAAGGATACTTGCACCATGGACACGTGCCAGGCGAGCAGGGCGGTGACTGCTATGCCGCCTGTGAAACTGCCGACGGCTTCGAGGACGTAGACGCGCGAGACCGGGAACGCGTGCGTTTGCTCGATCCATCGGCAGGCGACCGGGAACAGCAGACCGGTGACAAGACTCACAGGGGCATTGACCACCATCGATCCCAGGACCATCGTTTGAATGGAGACCAGGTCGTAGGAGGCGATGCCCGCCAGCTCGCGGGCTCGGACGATCAGCAGGAACTGGGCGAGGAACGCCGGGATGTACAGCAGGAACAGCATCTCGGCGTGTCGCAACAGGCTTTCGGCGAACCGCGTCCACCGACGAACCAGGGTTGCCCCCAGGCTGACCCAGAGAAACCACGAGCCGAAGAAGACGCCGACGCCGATGTCGTTGCCCTCAAACGAAGTGACAAACTCGCGGAAGAGCAGGGTCTGGGCTGCGATGGCGACCAGCCCATAGGCGACGATCATCAAGCCGCGGGCTGCTTTCATGGTTCCTCACCGAATACATCGGCCTGGAAGACCTCGAAAGTGGCACCCTGTTTCCAGGCGTCGGCCGGCAGGCCGGCCTTCGTGGACAAGTGCTCGAGCGTCGTCTCCAGGTCCCAGCCCTGTTCCGGAGCGACCTGAGGAAGGAAGACTGCGGAATACCCGTTCTTCCGCAGGACCACTCCGTCGGTGCCGATGCGAATCTTACGCGCGGATGCCACAGGCGCCGGCGTCGTCAAGGCGGAGATCTCGATCTTGATCTGGTCGTATTCCTCGTCGTTGAGCGGCTTGAATCGCCGGTCCCCGAAGGCGGCGTAGATCGCGTTGCCGATCACGGCTTTGTACAAGGGGCGCTGGGGGAAGATGTCTCCGATGCAGCCGCGCAACTGCCCGTCTTTCTTGAGCGTTACGAAGGCCCCTCGCGGCGGCTTCATGGCGTCCGCAGGCGTGAAGTTCAGATCGGACGGCTCCGGCATCTTCTGGTGATCCAGTGCGTATCGAATGGTCCGGCGAGCCAGGTCCAGGAGTTGCTTCTTGTCCTCGGCCGTCAACGGGGACTGGTGAGCCTGCGTCGGTGCAGTCGCAGCGGTCCACGTCCCCTGAAAGGTTGCCGCGAGGTAGCTGACGGAATTCGTGTGGTCGCCGGTCATTTCGCCGGAGGTTGCATACCGAAGCAACTGGGCCTTGGTGTCTTTGCCGAGCATTTCCAACAGCACGGCGATGGGTACGCAGCCGCAGATCGTCGCGTGGACCTGGTCCCGATAGTCCAGCAGACCCCTGGCGTCGAGCTTGCGGATGAACTCGAGTGCGCCCATGTCGAGCTTCTTGATGTTCTCCGGGATATTCTCCTGGAAGGGCACGTAGCGATATTGCGGCCCATAGTGCGTGAAGTCCGAACTGGCGACGACGAGCGTGTCGGCGTTGACCAGACTCGCGAGGATCCTGCCTGCTTGTGCAACCGCCTCGTAGGAGCACTGCCCCGCGACGATCGGCACGAGCTTGAAGTCGGTCAGCTTGCATTGGAGCAGAGGGATCTCGATCTCGACGCTGTGCTCCTGCTGGTGGGCCGCCGGGATGCTCTGGAAGAGCGGATACTCCAGCAGTTTGCCGATGAACTCGACATCCAGGGGGATCTGTCCCAGGGGCGTCTCATAGTGCGTCGCCCGTGGGACGCTGAATGCGTCCTCCATCGGCAGGCGGTGCGTGGGTCCGATAACGACAACTCGCCTGTAACTTCTGCCCAGTGATTTGATGCCATACGCAGCGGTTGGGCCGGAATACGCATAGCCGGCGTGCGGGAGCAGAAGTGCGAGGATGTCCTGCTTCGGTTCGACATGGGCCTTTGCCAGATAGCCCGCGATCTGTGAGCGAAGCTTGTTTGCGTCGTCGCTGTACCAGCTCCCGGCGATGGAGGATTTCAGCACGGTCTTTGCGTCGGCAGCCGCCACGGGTGTTGCGGCGGGCCTGTCCACTGCATGTCGGCCGATCACTACTACCACAACGACCAGCAGACACGCCAACAGAATCGGCACGCTCTTTCTTCTCAACCTCGCGTTCATCTCAGCCACTCCATTTGGATTGTGTTCGGATGTCGCCCATTGGCATGATGACGCCGGGGTAATCGTCCGAGCGATTCGCCCACACGGTCCGGCGGGGCAGGGCCTTGCGGCCCATCCAGGCCAGGCAACCGCCCATTGCCGAAACCACGACACTGATACGACACAGGAACTCCCGTCGCGTCATTTCCAGACTCCGTGAATCTCCCGTCCACAATCGGGGCAGCGTCCATCCTTCAATCGGTTTTGCAGCACCGTGAAGCCGACCCGCTGGATCAAGACCCTCTTGCAGGCCGGACAGTAGGTGTGCTCTCCCTTTTCGCTCTGGCGGTTGCCGATGTAGACGTACTCCATGCCCTCGCTCATCGCGATGTCGCGAGCGGTTTCGAGACTCTGCAGCGAGGTGGGCGGCAGGTGCCGCATCTGGTACGTCGGATAGAACCCGCTGAAGTGCAAGGGCGTCTCCTTGCCGACGTTTGCCCGTACCCACTGGGACAGAGAACGGAGGTCCTCGGGTTTGTCGTTCAGGGTTGGGATAACGAGATTGATCACCTCGACGTGCACGCCCATCGACTTGGCGACCACGATGGAGTTCTGGACCGGCTTGAGCGTTGCGGAGCAGACGTCGCGATAGAATGCCTCCGACATCGACTTGAGGTCGATCCGGACGGCGTCGATGTACTGCAGCAGCTTTCGCCACGGCTCTTCGTTCACGTACCCTGCTGTCACGAGGACATTTCGCAGGCCCGCTTCCTTCGCGAGCCTGGCGGTATCGTAGGTGTACTCGTAGTAGACGATGGGCTCAGTATAGGTGTACGCGATGGAAGGGCGGTTGTACTGTCGGGCCAGGGCGACCACCTTCGCGGGCGGGCACACGTATGCGTGGCTATCCTCCGGATTCGTCTGCGAGATCTCCCAGTTCTGGCAGTTCTTGCAGTGGAGGTTGCAGCCGACAGTGGCCAACGAGAGGATCTTCGTGCCCGGCAGGAAGTGAAAGACCGGCTTCTTCTCGACCGGATCGTCCGCGGTCATGGAGCAGGGAAAACCGTAGACGACACTGCGGAGCACGCCGTCGAGGTTGACGCGGACTCTGCACTCGCCGCTCTGGCCCGGCCCGATGAGGCACCGCTTCGGACATAGCTCGCATTGGACCTTCACGTTCTGCCCCCGGTTCAACCACGCGCGGCTCAGGCGACCGCCATCTCAACAGCCTGCCATTATACTCGATTGACGGCGGGTAAGGTAGTGGATCGGCCGGAGGCCAGGGTCGGCAGGATCGAGTTGTTGTGGTTCGAGGTTCATTCGTTACAATGGTGAATCGTCATTGGGAAATCGTGAATCCCGAAGGGGTAGTTATGGGCGACGGCAAGTGCGAGATTCGGATCGGCACCTCCGACCGGGGTTTTTCTTCGGGAGGTGAAATGGTGGCAATACGTCGTGTCTTTCCGGTTGCAGCGATTGTGGCTTGCGTCGTGATGTTGCCGTGTGCTTTTGCACAGGATGCGGACAGGCTGGACATCACCCATGGGCCCTATCTCCAGGCTGTCACGGACTCGTCGGCTGTCGTGGTCTGGTTTACGAACAGGAACTGCGTTTCCCGGGTGGAATACGCTCCGGCGGATGCCCCCTCCGACAGTGACGAGACGAAGACCGCTTTTGGCAGCCATCACGGCCTCATCGACGCCAATACCACGATTCACAGGGTCCCGCTCACCGGCCTGAAACCGGGGGTCAGATACGAATACCGGGTCGTTTCCAGGGAGATTGTGAAATTCGATCCCTATGAGGTTACCTACGGCGACACGATCGTGGAAGGACCCTACTGTGTGCAGGCCTGGAACCCGCAGAAGGAGGGGATCTCATTCTGCGTGGTCAATGATATCCATGAGAATGTGCAGAGACTCGATTCCCTGCTGAACCAGGTTTCGCTGGGTGCGACGGATCTGGTTTTTCTCAACGGCGACATGATCGACCACTGGACCCGCGAGAACCAGCCGTTCGACGCATTCCTGGATCTCTGTGTCCGGCGTTTCGCGAGGGAGACCCCAATGCTGTACGTCCGCGGCAACCACGAGACCCGCGGGTGTCTCGCCAGGGGACTGCTTGATTACTTCCCGACGTCCAACGGGCAGTATCACCATGCCTTCCGACACGGGCCTGTCGGCTTCCTCGTCCTGGATTCCGGCGAGGACAAGCCCGACTCGAACAAGGAATACGCCGGACTGGTGGACTTTGATGCCTACCGGGCCGAGCAGACGCAGTGGCTACGTCGAGTCGTTCAGGACGAGTCGTTCACGACCGCCAGATATCGAGTGGTCTTCATGCACATTCCACCTTCCACCCATCCGCGGGCGTACGGGGCCTCGCAGGTCCATACGTTGTGGTCGCCCATCCTGAACGAGGCGCACATCGATCTGGTCCTCTGCGGCCATACGCACCGTTTTGCTCGAATTGATCCGAACGAATCGGCGAACCGCTATCCCATCCTCATCAACGCACCCGACACAGTCGTCCAGATTGAAGCGTCGGGCAGTCGGCTGGAGGTGAAAGCCAAGAGAACTGATGGCGGGATCGTGGATACGTTTGCGTTGGAACCTCATTCCGGTGACTGAAACCGCCGGAGGGGGCAGACTCCTGCTCGACCAGAATGGTGAACAAGGCCGCAAGTGCTTTTGTACAAAGCTCTTGCGTGCACGTGTCTATTTGGCTATACTGAAGGCAGTCTCCGTCGAGCGCAAGAATGGAAAATGACGGCCCAACCACAGAACAGACAGGCGCTACGGCGCATCTGAATAGCATTAAGCTTGGTGTTGAGGTGCCAACGAGGCCGACGCCTGTGGATGACAGCAGCGTGCTCGCAAAGCAACTTCGCCATGGCGAGCACGCGGCGGCCACAGAGCTTGTGGACCGTTACTACCAGCGGATTTACCTGTTCATGCGGGCCGTCGGACATGACCGCCAGATCAGCGAGGACCTGACGCAGGAAACGTTCTTGCGGGCTTGGTACCACATCGGGCAACTACGGGACGGCAAAGCGCTCAACAGTTGGTTGTTTCGAATTGCCGGCAATGTGTCGCGTCTGCACCGACGGCGGTTGAAAGGCAAAGACAGCGTCAGTCTCGATAGTATCGAGCCCCCGGCGGGTGACGCCGACGGATCGCGGGAGGCCGGACGGCAGGAGCAACTTGACCGTGTGCAGCAGGCAGTCCAGAGGTTGCCCTGGAAGCTCAGACAGGCGGTTGTCCTGCACTATATGGAGCAATTGACGATTGCCGAGGCGGCCGACGCCGCGGGGATTCGCGCGGGGACGTTGAAGAGCCGCCTGAACCGCGGCTTGGAGGCACTGAGGAAGGAAGTGGCCGACGAGTGACGGAAACAGCGAACGTTAGTCTCGGAGAACCGCAAGGGATGGACCAATCATGGGAAAGCCAAGAATCGAGGGTCTTCTAAGGGATTTGGCTACGCGCGGCATCAGTCGTGCCCGGCCTGAGCTTGCCCAGGAGATCAAGGGCCGGATACCCGGCCGACTGATTCCCCATCGAATGGACTCCGTGGGCATCCTTGCCGAATTACGGATCGGTCGGTTTGCAGCGGCCGCGACCATTCTCATCGCGCTGTTGGTGACGGGCAGCTTCTTCGGCGGCACCGATGCCGTCGGGAAGCAGATGTATGAAGACAGCAAGCTGCTCCTTCAATACACGCTGGCCGGGGAGAACGCCTGCAAGAGCCGGATACTCGGCAGCCTGATGCAATTCCGTGACGACATGGCCGCCCAGGGACGAGAGGTTGTCGTCTATGGGGACCAGATCGACTTCAGCAATCGTTACGCCATCGTGATGTACTGGAAGCTGTCTGAGGACAAGTATGGAGTGGTGCTGGGGGACCTGTCTCCCTGGACGGTCAGCGGCGATACGCTGATCCGGCTTCAGACTCACATGCTCCGCGAACGCCAGAAGAAATAGCCTCGCTCCGACGATCAGTTGTCTTGCACCGATCAGGAGGGTCTGGTAAAATAGACTTGCCGGTGGTTGGATCGTCGGGTATCTGATTGCTTTTGCTTTGGAAGGGGCTGTCATGACCAGGCGTGAGGGGTTCACACTCATCGAACTGCTTGTTGTCATCGCGATTATCGCACTTCTGATGTCGATCCTGATGCCCTCGCTGGCGCGGGTCAGGAAGCAAGCCCAATCCATCGCCTGCATGTCGCGTCTGAAGAGTTGGGGCCTGTTGTTCAGGCTGTACTGCGACGAGAACAACGGATACTTCAACGAGGGGTGGGGTTACCTGCAGCACACCCAGAATTCCGGCAAGCCGGAGGCCTATGGGCTCTGGATGAACGCCCTGCGGCCTTACTACAAGGATGAGAAGATGTGCTTGTGTCCGACCGCCACCAGGGAAGTCCTGGGTGATAGTGACTTCGCCACCTTCAAAGCCTGGTATCGTGACATCGAAAACCGTTATCCGGAGAAGACCGAAGGGGCGATGAAGCACTTCATTGGCAGTTACAGCATCAACAACTGGACCAATTACAGCCCGCAAGGTCGTGATAGCGGCCGGCCGGCGGTGAATTTCTGGAAGAGCTCGCAGAATCTGCGGAGGGCCAGCGAGGTTCCGCTGTTTGGCGACAACACCTGGCATGATGCGTGGCCCCAGTACAACGACGCGCCTGTGTCGCACCCGTTTGACTATGGATGGGGCAACAAAGGCAGCAGCGGAGAGATGAATCAGTTCTGTATCGACCGCCACAGTGGGTGGGTCAACATGGCGTTTGCAGACTGGTCGGTGCGCCACGTGGGACTCAAGGAGTTGTGGACCCTCCTGTGGCATCGAACGTACATCATCAACGGCCCTTGGACGAAGGCGGGCGGTGTCAATCCCGCCGACTGGCCGCTCTGGCTGCGGAAGTACAAGGACTATTGACAGACGGCTCTATCCGACATGTGGGTGCGTGCGGAATCACGCTGGGGGGCGCGCCGCAAGACAGCGATTGGATGTGCTTCATTGCCAGATGAGCGGCATTTCTCACGGCTGGATCGGCGTCGCTTTGGACGCGACGCTGCAACGCCTCCAGATTCGATTGCACCGGGCCGACCTGCCCGAGCAGGAGGCCGGCCAGGTACACCACGAACGGATCCGGCCGGGACATCTTCATGTGTCTATCCATCATCTCGACGATGGCTATGACCGAGTGATGCGGCGATTGCCATCTCTCGGATCTTGCTACAGGCAACAAGCGCCACAGGCCCCGATAATGGTACGCGTAAACCGCAGGCGGCATGCTCGACGGGATAAACAGCTTGTTGCGAGCCAGGATGTAGAACGGGCAAACACAAGGAGACGATTCCGGCGACTCATCGAGACTCAGGAAGGCACGGATTCCGCCATACCAGGGGAGACGATTCAAGCTCTCGACCAGAGCCCAGCACAACAGTTGGCTGCGTTCGATTGCCTGTCGCACCGCATTGAACACCTGCTCGCACTCGATCTCCAGAGCGCAGAAGACCTCCAACGCCGCAGGGGCGGTCTGGGCACAACCCAGAGCCTCGATCAGATCCGCCTTCGACGGCGATTCCGCGAGGTGGCTCAAGGCATCCACGGTGATCTCGGACGGCCAGGGGGCGTGTCTGAGGCGTCGTGCGGCATGAGTCAGTTCGGCAGCGTGCATGGTGATCTCCCATATGATCCGGCACAAGCGATGGAGCGGCACAGCAGATTGGTCTTTTCCTGACCGGGGCCATTGCCATCCGATTGTCTCAAGGATACAATGTTGTCGAAAATAACCATTTACACAGGGTACTTGTGTTCGGTGATTGTGTCAATAAAAGGCTTAAATGACCCTGCAATCGGATTGCACGGGCGTAGCCGCAGAATGCCGATATGGTCACGTTCATAGCCATATGGAGGACACGTCCAGGGAGTCTTTTGGTGCGGTCGGCGGCCAAATACCCCCTCTGTGGCTGCCTTGGAGGCCATATCCGGAAGGAGAAACGTCATGCAGGTGGAAAGCCGTCTCAAGGAGGTGCTGGCGCAACACGGCCTGGATCATCACGGCGTGATCCAGGAGATTGCCCAGGCAGTTGGCGTCAACCGACACACGATCGCCAGGCTCTATAGCGACCGTTCGCCGGGTGTGACTTTCGCTCTGCTGGGCCGGCTGTGCAATTGGCTGGCCGAGAACGGCGTCCCGCCCGACGAGTTGCCTGGCTCGCTGTTCGGCGCCGGTCGTGCCGCACTCTGGACGGCCATCGCCCGCCACGGAGGCGCTGTGACGATCTACCTGGGCGAGTATCAACTGACTCGCGACGATGAGGTCCTCTGGCGTTGGATCTCGCGTCGCGACGCAAGCGTCGCCAACCTGGTGTTGCAGCGTCTGTCGTTGGGGACCGAAGGCGGATCGCCGGCGCCGCCTCTGGGTTTCGAGTACATCCCGTTCCGTTATTCGCCGATGGATCACATCGTCGATCCGCGGGTCCTTGCCGAGGATATTCGAAGGACGCAGGACGTCTTCGAGCGCGTGCAGCAGCGGGCCAACGTCGGCACCACGATCATCATCGGCAGCCAGCGCGTGAATTACCTGCTGGAGTTCTTCGTGGCGGACCTGTTCGGGTGCCGTCCGTTCGTTTCGCCTTCCGGCCGACCCTCGGTACCCTTCTTCAACGTGTATCGGCCGAACGATCAGAACACGCCGAGCTGTTTCGGCGGACCCCAGAACCCCTTCCGATCCCGGGACAAGACCGTGCCGGGACTCCATTACCTCAACGACCATGGCCGATGGGAGACCTGTCCCTGGTTGCGCGACCGGCAGGACGCCGGGATCGTGATCTCGCTCAAGGACCATCGGCGGGGCTCCCTGGTTCTGGCTATATTTGGCGTCTCCGGCTGGGCCACGGAGGCGATTGGAGGGCAGTTGGTTCTCAAAGAAGACCTATTCTGGCCGCCCGTCGTGAAGCTTAAGACCCGAGAGATCGGTGTCTACGTATGCCAGTTGACTCACGGCTTGTCTGACGAGACGCACGCGGACGAGGGACACGTCCAAATGGGCGCCTGTGAAGTGACTGCGCTCGGGGAGCGGACCATTGCGAACCTGCTTGGGCGGTAAATCGTGGGCTGCACCATTGGAGGATGATGCAGCCCTGAAAGGAAGCGTCCGTGCAGAATTATCGTCAGTGGGAACGTCGCAGCGCCGCCTTTGCGAACGGGCGACCGCTGCGCCGGATCGCTGTCGTCAGTAGATGATAGCGGTGGCTTCCTCGATCTTCTTGATGATCTCACCGGTATCGGATGGATTCGAAACGTAGCCGTCGAAGCCTTTCTGCATCAAGGCGACCGCCTCCTGGCTGTTCAGAGCGTTCGCCAGAGCGACGACCTTGATTGTCGCGAGGTCTTCATTGGCCCGCATGCTTGTGCAAACCGCATGGGCGTCGATGCTGTTCGTCAGGAGATTGATCAGGACCACGTGCGGCGAGAACTTCTGGGCAGCCGCCCCGGCTTCGAACCCGTTGTGTGCGACCATGACGTCGTAGCCGCCTCGACCTTTCAAGGCGTCGATCAGACCGTTGCCCGACCGCTCGTCACTGTCCAGGATCAGGACGCGGATCTTGCCGACCGCCAAGGCGTCCGTGGGCATGTTGTTGGCCTTCATGAAGCGAACCAACTCGCTGAGCGGAATCCGTCGGTCCTTGCTGCCCGGAATGCGGTAGCCCTTGAGCTGACCGGAATCGAACCACTTGGATACGGTGCGAGGCGCCACGTTGCATATTCTTGCGACATCACCCGTCGTCAGTACATTCCTGCCTTTTGCCATGAGTAGGATTCCCGAATAAGTCGATTGCTGCCGTACCGTTTTTCGACCCGAAAACAGAGGGTGTTTAGCAGTGGATGAAGATTTCACGCTGGGTCTTTCAGCCGTGCGTCTCGGTCGCCGGGCATGTCCTATAACTCGTGCCGACGCCGGCTGTCCTTTGACCGGGACCGCGGAAGGAATTCCGTCCATAACTGCGTTGGGACCTTGCGTGCCCCCAGACGCGAGCCGATAGATAGGGAGACTGAACACCGATTCAAAGGAAATCATCGTGCGGATACCACTGTCACGACCGGACATCACTGAACTGGAGATCGATTGTGTTGTGGAGGTTCTGCGCAGCCCGAATCTGTCATTGGGACCGATGGGAGGCCGGTTCGAGAGTGCATTCGCAGCGTATCTGGGCCGACGTCGGGCCGTCGCGGTCAATAGCGGCACCAGCGGCCTGTTTCTCAGCCTGCTGGCCTTGGGAATTGGCGAGGGTGATGAGGTTGTGACCACGCCATTTACGTTCATTGCCTCAGCCACGACGATCATGATGACCGGCGCCAGGCCGGTGTTTGTCGATATCGACCCGGTGAGCCTGAACATCGACCCGGAGCGAATCGAGGCCGTGGTAGGCGAGCACACGAAGGCCGTCTTGCCGGTCGAGGTCTTCGGCAACCCGGCCGGTTTCGACCGAATCTGCGAGATGGCCCGGCGACATGGCTTGCTCGTCATCGAGGATAGTTGCGAGGCGCTGGGCTCAGCGTTGAACGGCAGAAAGTCCGGGACTTGGGGTGCCGCCGGCGTGTTCGGCTTCTACCCAAACAAACAGATCACCACCGGCGAAGGCGGCATGATCGTCACGGATGACGACCGCCTCGCGGATTTGTGCGTCTCCCTTCGCAACCAGGGTCGAGGATCAGATGGGAGCTGGTTGGCCCACGAGCGGCTGGGATACAATTATCGGCTCAGCGACATCCACTGCGCTCTCGGCGTGGCTCAGCTTTCCCGTCTGGATGAGATCAAGGCCCGCCGTCGCGAGGTGGCCGGCTGGTACCAGGAGATGCTGGCGGACGACGATCGAATCATTATTCCGCGCGAGGCGCCCGGCTGCGAGATCAGTTGGTTCGTATTCGTGGTCCAATTGGCGGAACGGTTCGGCAGGGAACAACGGGACCAGGTCCTGCGAGAAATGAGCCGTCAGGGCATTCAAGTGGGCAATTACTTCACGCCGGTGCACCTGCAACCATTCGTTGCCAAACGGTACGGCCATCATGTGGGTGATTTCCCCATTGCGGAATCGGCCGGCGGCCGGACGATTGCCCTCCCGTTCCACAACCGCCTGACTCCCGACGAAGTTGCCCTTGTCTGCGGAACGCTCAGGGCGATCCTCGACGTCAATCTGTGACGGCGAGTCCGCCTCCCCCTTCTTTGCACGTGCGGGATTTTATCGTACAGTTTAAGTAGGGAATCACGGAGAACGGCCGGAGGGCCGGTCGACAAATTCCAGCGACGGAAGGGGGGAACTCGCCGCATGGGCTGGAGAATGAAACTCGTTTCTCTGCTGATTGTGTATTGTGCCGGCTTCGCCACCGCGATCTACTGCCTGGCGCCGGCGCCCGAGCCGGGCGAAGGTCAGACGCCGCAACTGGCCAAGCTGGGCGGATCGATCGACTCGCAGCAGATCGTCAGGTCTGTGAACTGCGGGATCCACAAGTGCGTGGACCTCGGCAAGGAAGCCGCCGCGGACCTGGCCCAACGGATTCAGAAGCAGATCGACAAGGCACAGTCCAAGTCGGATAAGTAGCCGCCGACGTGTGACCTCGCCGAGGGCGCCTTGAGCGATCCCGATCCAGGGTTGACCTCCAGCCAACGGGCCACGGCGGGGGCGTGACCCCGCGCACAATCGTCCCTTGCCATCATCCTCTCCCCGTGCCTATGCATCCGATGCAGCGGGAGCATCTTCGCACGGACTCATCTGCTTGACGGTCCCCACCGCTTCCACCATAATACCCGCGTGGGCAACAGGGATGACACGTGAGCAGACAACAGGTGCGGATGTGTCCGACGACCGCGGCCTGTTGAGGAGTGTTGGCTATCGACGTTCTCCTTACGGTTGCGGTGGGCTATGCAGGGGCGATCCTCTTCTTCTTCGCTCGCGGGCTGGAGCCGAGATCCCGTGCCATAGTCCTCATGGTGCTGGGGACAGTCGTCCTGGGCAGCGTCGCCTTCCTTCGCACCGAGGTCGTGGCGATTCGCTGCGTTGTTGCGCTCACGCTGGTGATATTCCTGCTGCACATGTGGGATCTCCACATGGACCCGTGCCGGGATCGTCGTCTGAGTCCGAAAGAGTACATGCTCTTTCTGGCGGATTACGCCTGGAGCGTGGCCAGGATCTCTGAGGGCTACGGTGTCGGCCTGTCCTTGCGTCAACGTGCGACGGACGTTGCCATGTATGCCACAGGGTTCTGCCTGATCTGTGCGGTCACTGTTGGCGCCTTCCGGATTGACTGGCGCGGCCACCCATTCCTGCTGGAACATGCGGTCAAGTCGACGTGTCTGGGCGCATGGCTCGTGTGGGCCTTCCATGCAAACACGGTTCTCTGGCGGTTGGCGGGCGCCCCGGCGGCGTTCTTCACGCAGTCCAGCGTGCTCGGCGCATACAGCCCGGCCGAGTTCTGGCGCCGATGGAATCGACCGATGCATCGGTGGCTGCTGGAGAACGTTTTCAAGCCGTCAGGTGGGCGGGGCAGTCCGCGAGTCGCCATGCTCGTCGCATTTGCCGTCTCGGGGCTTCTGCACGAGTACCTCTTTGCGGTGACCTTTCGACATGTCACCGGATGCGTCATGGCCTTCTTTCTCCTGCAGGGTGTGGCTGCCATGCTCACCCGCCGGTCAAGACCGGCCCGCTGGTTCGTTCTGCCCGCGATGGTCGCTACGTTCGCATTCAACACCGTTTCGACGGTTCTCCTTTTCATTCCGATCAACGAACGAGTACCTTTCTATGTGAACGATGTGCCCCGATGGGTGAATCCCTGGTAAGAGGTGTGCGGATGACGGACAGACACGGTTGTGACGAGAACGATGTCGGCCACTATACGTGCCATCGCACCGGTGAGAAACTTGTGATCGATGGTCGGCTGACGGAGGCGTCCTGGGAGAGGGCGCCGAAGTCGCCTCGATTCGTGGATATGGTGACCGGCGTACCCGGCTTTCTGGATACTCGCATGGCCGCGCTGTGGGACGATGAGAACCTGTACATCGGCTTCTGGGTCGAGGAGCCCAACGTCCAGGCCCAGTTCACAGAGCGGGATTCGCCTGTGTATTTCGAGAATGACGTGGAGGTGTTCATCGCGGGTGAGGACTGCTACTATGAATTCGAGATCAACGCGAGGGGCACGATCTACGAGGTGTTCTACGTCTGGCAGGACGCCTACGAACGAGGGGGTTTCTCCGCCAGGCCGGAATTCGACCTGTTGAAACACCCCGTTGACATTCTCGGCGGTTTCCAAGACGCCCTGCGGTACAAGAAACATCCCCGCGGCCGGCGTTGGGCGTTCATGGACTGGGACTTCCCCGGACTCCAAGGCGCTGCCCGGATCGAGGGCGCCCTGAACGATCCCACGACGGTTGACCGCGGCTGGACGGTGGAACTGGCCTTCCCCTGGTCCGGCATGAAGACTCTGGCCGGCGGGCGGCCGTTGCCCCCTCGCAACGGCGACATCTGGCGGATGGACTTCTCGCGTTTCGAGGCTCTCCAGTACAATGGGCGGCTGACCGATCCCTCCGTCGGCTGGTCCTTCAACAAGCACGGCGTGTACGATTCGCACATCCCTGAATGCTTCACATTCGTGCATTTCTCGACGGACACCGCCTGCGAATTCCCCCAGTTTTGTGTTGAAACGCCGGGGGGAATCGGATATAAGTAACGAGTTTCGTGTCGGACCTGGAGATAGTCTGTGGCAATCCGGGCCGGTGATTGGATTGGTGGGCCGCTACGGAGCTGTCGGCTATGAGGCGCTACACAGGACAGAAAGCGCTGTATGAGGCGATCAGTCGCTCTCGAGATAAAGCTAATCAGCACAGTATCTTGGAGAAATTGCGGCCAGGGCCTTCCAAGCCCCAGGTTAAGCCGAACCAGGAGCCGCAGCCCGAGGTGGATTCGCAGCAGGCCCTCGAACAGACGGCGGAGCCGGACGTTCAGGAATCGCCCGAGCGACAAGTGGTGGAAATGCCGCCTGATCCGGTGATCGAGCTGCCTTTGCAGGCAGAGGCGGAGCCGGAAGTGGCGCCGGAGCCGCGTTCGGAAATGTCGCTGCCGGAGACGCGGACTGACCCGGTTGGGAAGTCGCGACCGGCTGAGCGGGTCATCCACTTGGCGTCGCCGGCCCCGGCGAGCACGTGGCTGCGTCCCAGGCCGATCCAGCTCAACGAGGGCCGTGTTGAGATTTCGGTGCCGTACCATGTCGGCGTGATCGTCGCTGTGGTGCTGTTGATGGTCGTCCTTGTTGCCTATCGGCTTGGCCAGGCCCGCCAGGGTGGACCGGCAAGCGGCGCCGGTGGGCAGGGCCAACCGGCGGTGAACCCGTCGGGGACGACGAATCTGCCTGTGCGGACACCGCCGCAGAATCCGGCGATGCCGAATGTCGATCGGACGCCGACGAATACGCTGGTGGCGCCGAGCAGTGCACAGCAGAACATCGTGCCGGCCAGGGTGCAGGGCGACAACTGTATCGTTCTGGCTCGGTCAAAGACGAAGGAGAACTTCGACCCGGTCGTGAAGCACTTTGCCGATTACGGTGTTCGGGTGCTTCCGCTGCCGATCGATTTGATCCGCAAGGTTCTTGTCGAGCAGGGCTTGAACCCTGCCGTGCTGCCCTCGGGCGACGGGTATCTGCTGGTGACGAGCGATTATTTCACCAGCGAAGATGTTCCGAAAATGAAACAGAGGATCGCTGAACTGGGAAAACTGTACAAGGGCAAGGCCCCGTCCGGTTTTGAGTCGTTTGCCCCGAATTACTTCAGCGATGCCTATGGGATGAAGATCAGGTAAAGGAGAAACAGTAGATGTCCATAGACCCTTCCCTTAAGCTGAAGAACGCACTGGTGCGGCACCGCAACGTATTGACGCGGGCTGAGCGGATCGATGTCCTCAAAGATGAGGAACGATGGAACGAGGGCGATCCCGTGTTGGGCTTGCCCAAGGTGGCACATCGCAAGAGCGCCGCAGGCAAGAAGAGCCGAGCGGAGGCTGAAGCCGCCGCCAGCGCTGCTCCTGGAGCGCCAGCCCCCGGCGCAGCCGCACCCGCAGCAGGAGCCGCTCCTGCCAAGGGAGGGGCCAAGGCCGGCAAGTAGCCGCTCTGCCGTCTCATCCGGGGGAGTTCCCTCTGCATGGGTCGGCGCATCCCCATTTGTCCAACCCGCATGCCGAGCAACAAGCTCGGCATGTTCTTTTTCTGAGCCGGACTGTAGCGCTATGCCCTCACGACCTCGGCGCACCGAGCACAGATATCGGGGTGTTCCCCGTCCGCTCCCACGCTCGGCCAGTAGTTCCAGCATCGCTGGCACTTGCGATGGGGGCTCTTCGCGGCGGTCACGGTCGTCGGGTCGGCACCTTCTTCGAGCTTGACCTCGCTGACGATGCATAAGGCCGCGAACTGGTTCAGGCCGAACGCCTCCAGCGCCGCGGCGTCTTCCGCCGTGCAACGCATTGTGACCGAAGCCTCCTGGTTGCTGGCGATCACCTTGTCTTTTCGCAAGCCTTCGAGGACCCGCAGGACCTTGTCGCGCAGGGCCATGAGGTACTGCCATCTGAGTTCCTCGCCTGCATAGTCGATGGTCTCGTTGACCTTGGGCATATGGGCCAGGTGGACGCTGTCGCAGTCCTCGGGTTTGACCTTCATCGCCTCCCATGCCTCCTCGGCCGTATGAACGAGGACCGGCGCGAGCATCCGCACCAAGGCGCTCAAGACCTCGTACATCGCGGTCTGACCGCTCCGGCGGGACAGACCGTTCGCAGCGTCGCAGTACATCCGGTCCTTCAACACGTCCATGTAGATGCTGCTCATTTCGACCGAACAGAAGTTGTAGACAAGCGAGAACACGCGGTGATAGGTGAATTCCTCGTACGCCGCAGTCACTTCCGCGATGAGCTTCTGGAGCTGCTGCATCGCCCACTTGTCGATGTCGAGCATCTGCTCGTAGGGGACTGCGTCCTTGCGCGGATCGAAATCGTTGATGTTGCCGAAGAGGTATCGGAGGGTGTTGCGGATCTTGCGATAGGCGTCCTGTGTCCGTCCGATCAGCTCGTCGTTGCAGCGGACGTCCTCCTGGTAGTTGACGCTGGAAACCCACAGACGCAGAATATCGGAGCCATATTTGGTGATCTCGTCCTGGGCGTTGACGTAGTTGCCCAGCGACTTGGATTGCTTCATGCCCTTCTCATCGACGGTGAATCCGTGCGTGAGGACCCGCTGGAAGGGCGGTTTGGAGATCGCCCCCAGCGCTGGCAGCAGCGAGAGCTGGAACCACCCGCGATGCTGGTCCGAACCCTCCAGGTACATGTCCACCGGCACCGGCCAGCCCTCCCGCCGAGAGCAGACGCTGTACCAACTGCATCCGGACTCGAACCACACGTCGAAGATGTTCTCCTCTTTTTGCAGCTCGTCGAGGTTGAAGCCCTCAGGCAGCTTGAAGTCTTCGCCCAGGATCTGTCTGGGCGTGTGGGTGAACCAACTGTCCGAGCCGTGCTGGCCGACGTGTCTCGCCACCGTCAGGACCGACTCCTTCGTCAGCAAGACCCGGCCGTCGGGCATCGTGAAGACCGGGATCGGCAGACCCCAGCTCCGCTGGCGACTGATGCACCAGTCGGGTCGCGATTCGAGCATGCCCGCGATCCGCTTCTGGCCCCACGCGGGGATCCACTGCACGTGGTCGAGACTCTCCATCGCCATCTGACGGAGGGTCTTGCCGGTGTCGGGCGACTCCTTGTCCACGCCCACGAACCACTGCTCCGTCGCTCGGAAGACCACCGGGTCCCGGCTCCGCCAGCAGTGGGGATAGCTGTGCGTGATCTGGCTCTGGGCGAAGAGCCAGCCGTGCTCCCGGAGCCAGTCGTTCACCTGTTTCTCGACCTTCAGCACGCTCTGGCCGCGGAGCCACTCGGGTACGGTGTCGTCATACGTGCCGTCGTTGTTGACCGGGGAGTAAACCGCCAAGCCGTACATTTGGCCTGTCATGTAGTCCTCCAGGCCGTGCCCGGGAGCGGTGTGCACCAGACCCGTGCCGTCTTCGGTCGTCACGTAGTCCGCCAGGACCACCATGTAGGCGTCCTTGTCGGTCGGGTTGGTCTCGACGAAGGGATGCTGGTATCGCAGGTCGTCCAGCGCGCTGCCTCGCACCGCCTTGCCCGCGATTGTGTACTGGCCCTCGGCGAGCCCGCCGGCTTGGACGACCGCAGGGAGCCGGTCTGTCGAGACGATGGAGACGTGTTTGCGTCCATCCTTCTCGTAGCTGATTGCGGTGTAGTCGAGGTGCGGATGGACCGCGACCGCCAGATTGGCCGCCAGTGTCCACGGGGTCGTCGTCCAGATCATGAAACAGACCCGGGCTTCTTTGGTTTGGTCTGTCGTGACGAGCCCCATCTTGATCAGCCGCTGCACGGTTTCGCCCGTCGCCGGGAAGTTCACGAAGATACTGGGGGAGGGAATGTCCTTGTATTCGAGCTCTGCCTCCGCGAGGGCGGTCTCGCAGCCGACGCACCAGTGGATGGGCTTGAGTTGCTTGTAGACGAGACCCTTGCCGACCAGTTCCGCGAAGACTTCCAGGATGCCCGCCTCGTAGGCGGGTTTGAACGTCAGGTAGGGCTCCTCGAAGTTGCCGAAGACCCCCAGGTCCTGGAACTGCTTGCCCTGGATCTTGACGTACTTGCCCGCGTACTTCATGCAGTTCTTGCGGATCTCGGGCTTGGACATCTCACGGGCCTTCGCGCCCAGGTCGGTCATGACCTTCGACTCGATCGGCAGGCCGTGGCAGTCCCAGCCGGGGATGTACGGCGCGTCGAACCCGGTCATCGTCTTGTACTTGACCACGAAGTCTTTGAGGACCTTGTTGATGACGTGACCCATGTGGATGTCGCCGTTGGCGTAGGGGGGGCCGTCGTGCAGGATGTAGAGCGGACCGCCCTTGCGGGCCTCGCGAATCTTCTCATAGATCTTCTGCTCGGCCCAGCGTTTGCGCATCTGGGGCTCGCGCTGGACCAGGTTGGCCTTCATGGCGAAGCTGGTTTCCGGCAGGTTCACGGTATCTTTATAATTGTGCTTGCTTTCATCCGACATCTGATGGTCCTCGAAATCTCCAAAACGAATCGCGTATCATACGAACTCGGCAGTGTTCCGTCAAGGTCGCGTGCCAGCCTGCTGGGGGCGTGGGTGCATGACCGTACTTGCTCGCGTGCAAGAGGGGTCGACGAAGACCCTGGAATGTCATTCCCGCGAACGCGGGAATCCAGTTCCTATGGCACGTCGCAAATCCCGGCTAATGGATTCCTGCTTGGCGCAGGAATGACAAGATGCGGGACGGCGAGGGTTATGGTAGGATAACCCGCGGGCCGGCGGGCGAGGTCCGCTGGATGAAACCGTGGTACTGACGTTGGCGGGGTGTCTCGGATGCGCAGGTTTCTACGTGTTGTGTGTCTTGCGGCGGTCTGGTTCGTTGCGGCAGGGGAGGTTCGGGCGACAGAGGTCGCGCAACCCGCGAGGAGCTACTATGTCGATGCGAGTCGGGGCGACGACGCTGCGGACGGATTGACCCCCGAGACCGCGTGGCGGTCCCTGGAGAAGGTCAACGCGGCGCCGCTGCAACCGGGCGACAGCGTCCGGTTCCGACGCGGTGGTCTCTGGCGAGGTCAGCTCGTGCCGCACAGTGGCGACGGAGACGCCCGGGTGACCTACGGCGCGTTCGGTGAGGGGGCCAAACCTGCCTTGCTCGGCTCCGTGGTGTTGAACTTGCCCTCGGATTGGACGTGCGAGAGCGGGAACATCTGGATGACCACTGCCCGGAGCGATGGCTCGACGGCTTTGTCCGTGGACGTGGGCAATATCATCTTCGATGACGGCGCGGGCACCGGCGTGAAGAAGTGGAGCCAGGCGGACCTGCGAGAGGCAGGCGACTTCTTCTACGATGCCGCCGCCAAGCAGGTGAAGCTCTGGTCGAGCGGCAATCCTGCCGACGTTCGTCGCAGCATCGAGCTGGCTCTGAAAAGGCACATCATTGACGAGTCCGGCAGAAGCTATGTGACCTTTGAGAACCTTGCATTGCGGTACGGCGCCGCCCACGGGATCGGCGGGTCGGGAGTGCGGGGTGTCATCGTTCGCGACTGCGATCTGTCGTTCATTGGCGGGGGACACCAGTTCACCAATGATCGAGGTGTTCCCGTGCGGTACGGCAACGGGATCGAGTTCTGGGCCAATGCGCGAGATTGCCTTGTGGAAGGTTGCCGGCTGTGGGAGATCTACGACGCCGCACTGACCAATCAGGGCAGCGGGACGAACGTCCAGGAGAACATCGTCTATCGCAACAACGTGATCTGGAACTGCGAGTACTCGTTCGAGTACTGGAATCGCGACGAGAGCAGCCGGACGAACAACATCCGCTTCGAGCACAATACCTGCGTGGATGCGGGTTTCGGCTGGGGCCATCGCCAACGCCCGGACCGTAATGGGCGGCACCTGATGTTCTACGACAACAGCGCCGTCACCTCGAACATGGTCGTGCATTACAACATCTTCAGCAATGCAACGGACAGCCTCCTGCGACTGCACGGGCGCGATTGGACGAGCGCCCTGACGATGGACTGCAACTGCTGGTATCAGCCGCAGGGGGCGATCTGGCTCTGGGGACAGACCTCCGTCGGGCCCGCGGAATTCGACGCATTCCGGCGGCAGCGGGAGTTCGATCTGCACTCGACTGTTGCCGAGCCTGGGTTTGTCGATGCGAAGACGCGCAATTACCGATTGACTGCGGACAGCCCGGCCCGAGGGTTCGCAGACAACGGCTCGCCCGCCGGAGCATTGCCGTGACCCAGAAGTGTGACGGGCCGGCTCGCAGTGTGTACGTAAGGGCATAGGGCAAGACAGATGAACGACCGATGGAGCGTGTTGGTTGCGTGTGTAATCGTCGGATTGTGTCGGACGGTGCACGCGGTGGATCTGAAGACCATTGAATTCACGCCGCTCTATGGGTACTCCTTCAGCGGTGGGATTGAGGACGCCGCCAGCGGTGAAGAATTCGACATCGACGACTCTGCCTGCTGGGGCGGGATACTCGATGTCCGCATGAGCAAGGCGACCCAACTGGAGATCTTCTTCAGCCGGCAGGAAACGGAGCTGGAATCCCAGGACTCGCTGTTCACCGGCCGGACGCTTTTCGACCTCGACGTGGACTATTACCACATCGGTGGGACGTACGTCCTCGTCGACGGGCGGTGGCAGCCGTTCGGCGTTGCCACCATAGGGGCCACGCACATCAATCCCAGCCTGTCCGGCGCCGACTCAGTCACGCGGCTCTCGTTCGGCCTCGGTGGCGGCGTGCGCTTCTTGCCCACCAGCCACCTCGGCCTGTACCTGGCCGGACGCGGCCTGTTCACGTTCGTGGGGACCGACACGTTCATCGAGAACGACTCCGGCACCCTCAATGTGGAGATCAACGGCGGCGGTCTCTGGCAGCTCCAGCTCCAGGCCGGCGCGATTTTCGCATTCTGATGCGGCTGGTTGTTGGGGAGTTGCACGCTATGAGACGCAGAACCGGATTCATGTTCCCCTTGTGTGTAGCGGTCGTATGGATGGCCTCCCTGTCGGGCTGGGCGTTGGCCGGTGACTACGCGGTTGGAGCGGACCTGTCGTTTCTTCGACAGGCCGAGCGGGGGGGCACGGTCTTCAAGGACGAAGGGCAGGCCAAGCCCGGCCTGCAGATCTTCAAGGATCACGGCTACAACTGGGTTCGCCTGCGTCTGTTCCACACGCCGACCCGCCTGCCGAACAGTCTCGAATACACCGTCGCACTGGCCCGGGATGCGAAGAAGCTCGGCTTCAAGTTCCTGCTGAACTATCACTACTCGGACACCTGGGCGGACCCCGCCAAGCAGTTCATCCCGAAGGCGTGGGAGGGCAAGTCGCACGACGAGCTGGTGCACGCGGTCTTCGAGTACACGCGAGACACGATCCTGGCCTTCCGCGACGCCAACGCCATGCCGGATATGGTCCAGATCGGCAACGAGATCAGCAACGGCATGCTCTGGCCCGACGGCAAGCTGCCCGACCACTGGGACAACCTCGCGGACTTGTTGCACGCCGGGATCGAAGGCGTCGAGGAGGGCCGAGCCGACGCCCCGCACCCGCTCATCATGATCCATATCGACAAAGGCGGCGATCAGCGAGCGACGAAGCGGTTCTTCGACAAGTGGCACTCGTATGGCATCCATTACGACGTCATCGGACAGTCCTACTACCCCTGGTGGCACGGCTCGCTCCTGGACCTCCGCGACAACCTGATCTTCATGGCCAACGAGTACAAGAAGGACATCATCCTCGTCGAGGTCGCGTACAACTGGCGACCGGCCGAGTACCGTAGGAAGCTTGCGCCTTTTCCCGAGACGCCCGAGGGCCAGCAGCAGTTCCTCGACGAGGTTCATCGGATGGTTCTCGCCACGCCGGGCAATCGGGGCAAGGGTATCTTCTGGTGGGAGCCCGCCGTGCAGGGCCCTCTGCGAAGCCGGGGTTTCTTCGACGACAACGGCAACGCACTGCCGGTCATCACGGTCTTCGACAGGTTCACGCGACATTAGGAGACTGCTGCTGCATGACTGCCAGGCACATACACATCATCACGATTGTCCTGGTCGTTGCGTTGATCTCGTGCGTGGGTGTCCTGGTCGTCTCATTTTGGACCCTTCATCGCATGTTTGCCCCCGGGCCTCGGATTGTAGAAGACGCGAATTCCATCAGCGAAGATACCGCAAACCAATTCATTCAGTGTCTGGGGGACTTTCCGACACAGGTCGTGGTGGAGCCCTCCCAAGGCGGGGATACGCAAGTTCGCTGTCTGCTATTATGTGGCCTTCGATGACCCCAATCAGACTGCCTACGTGAGTTATGTGTGTCCTGACTGAAGCCGAGCAGGGGGGCGAGCCTGAGGCAAAGGGCTTGGCAGCAGGGGGCGACCCTGGTAGAATACCACCATCGCCGACGATGGTTGGGGACTGCTGAATGACCTACATTCTTCCTCTTTGCTCCTTCCTGGAACAGGGCTCTGGAGATCGTCGGATGGGTTCTGAGAGCATGGGATTTGAGAGATAACGACCTCGATATGAAATCGAATGGAAGGTCTTTGTACGTCGTCTTCCTGGCCGCGATTGCGGCGGTGCCTGCGATGGCGACCGACATGTACCTGGCGGCGATGCCGACTCTCGCGGAGCAGTGGGGGGTGCCGGACAGTCGGGTCGCGCTGTCGCTGGTGCTGTGGTTCGTCAGTTTCAGCGTGTGCCTGCTGGTTTGTGGCCCGCTCTCGGACAAACACGGCCGCCGACCGGTTCTGCTGGCGGGTCTGGCTCTGTTCACCGCCGCGACGGTCGCCTGCTCGCTGGCGACGAACGTCGCGCAGTTGATCCTGTTCCGCATCCTCCAGGGGATCGGAGCGGCCGGGCCTTCCTCGATGTGCATGGCGATCTGTCGGGACCGGTACGAAGGGTCCCAGCGAAAGCACGTCCTCGCCTGGATCGGCATCATCCTGGGCCTGGCGCCGATGATCGCGCCGAGCGTCGGCGCAGCGATGCTCAAGTTCGCCAACTGGCGGGGCATCTTCGTCACACAAGCCGTGCTGGGAGGCATCGTCCTGCTGGCCTCCTGGCGACTGTTCCGCGAAACCGCTGCGGAACGGGTATCGGGACACTTCTTCTCGCTGATGGGGCGCTACGGCCGCCTGGCGAGGAACCATCGCTACCTGTTGTCCGTCACCGCGATGGGTCTGATCATCGGGCCGTTCTATGGCTTCATCGCCTTTGCCCCAATTGTCTACATCCAGATCTACGGCCTGTCCAAGCAGGCGTTTGCCCTGCTGTTCGGGCTCAACGCGTTGATGGGCATGTCGGGGGCGTTCGCCTGCACGCGGATTACGAGATGGCTGCCGGACAGTGTGCTCCTGACGATTTGCCTGGTCGGCTGTGCCATCGGGGGAGCGGGCCTGCTGGTCCTGGGCGGCCTGCACTACGGTGCGTTCGCGGCGTGCATGTGCGTGGTGACCTTCTGTTGCGGAATGAGCCGGCCGCTGAGCAACCACCTGATCCTCGATCAGGTCCGTTCGGACATTGGCTCTGCGTCCTCGTTCATCGTGTTCTACCAGTTCATGGTCGGCGCGTTGTGCATGAAGCTCGTCACGGCGTCGTGGCAAACGCCGATCCCCGTGTTCGGCCTGCTGGCGGTGCTGGCCCCGGTCGCGGTCCTGGCGGTCTGGCCCGTGCTCCTGTGGATGCTGAAGAAGCCCCGTGGACCTGACCTCGTTGCCGGGCGGTGTCGCGTGGGGCATTCGCCCACGAGTGAGAGTCCGGAACTGGTGACCGACTGAAATCATCGATTATCGATCATCAATGCTGAAACGTGTTTGTGTCTATTGCGGCAGCGGGGTGGGCGGGCATGACGGGTATGCGGATGCCGCCCGGGCGCTGGGTCGTGCGCTCGTCGAGCGGAAGATCGGACTGGTCTTCGGCGGCGGGCGGATCGGAATGATGGGTGTCCTGGCTGAGACGGTCCTACAAGGCGGCGGCGAGGCCATCGGCGTGATCCCTCGACACCTCGAACAGAAAGGCTTGGCTCTGACGAGCGTGACCTCGCTGCGGGTCGTCGAGACCATGCACGAGCGCAAGGCGCTCATGGCCGAGCTGGCGGACGCGTTCATCGCGATGCCCGGCGGGTACGGCACTGCGGAGGAGTTCTTCGAGGCCCTGACCTGGGCGCAGCTTTCGCTGCACGCCAAGCCCTGCGGCCTGCTCAACGCCAAAGGCTACTTCGACCACCTGATTCGCTTCATCGACCACGCCGTGCAGGAAGGCTTTATTCACCCGGCCCACCGCCCACTGATGCTCGTGGACGATTCGCCCGCAGCCCTCCTGGACCGGCTCGCTGCCTACGAGCCCCCGGCAGTGGACAAAGTCGCCTGGGCCCTTGGCAACGGCAGCCAAGCCGAAGACCCCCTCTGAGCGGTTGTTCCATGTCTTGGACGCGAGCTTCGATTCACTCCTGCGACGCGATTCGGAACAGAGCGGTTTCTCGGGCGAGGACCTGGCTGGCGGTGTTCGCGATCTTCGTCTCCACGTAGTAGAATCCCGGCTCCGCACCCGTGCTGTCCCAGGCGGCGGCGTAGGAGGCCGTCCCGCTCAGACCGGCGAGATTGTCCAGGAGCAGGCCTGCGACGAGCTCGTCCGAGCCATACTGCCGGATCACCGTGTCCACGAAGGCATCCTGAGCTTCGCCTGCGGCGCTGAGCCCAACCTTGACGGTCACCGGGTCGCCCGGCATATAGGTCCCACTGTCTGTGAGCAGGGCTCCGATTCGGACCGGCGAGTCTAGCGTCTCGATATTGAGCGTGAACTTCCTGTAGAACCGGCTCTCCGTCGTCTGCCAATTGTACTCGAAGGGGTACAGGGTCACCAGCAGGGTCGCCGTGCCGTCCGCTGCGGGGACGACCCGCCAGTCGAGCTGCCTGTCGGGGCACCAGCCCGGCTTGGGCTCGACCTCCGCAGCGGCTGAGCCGTTTGCGGCGTCGATCGTCATCACCGCCACCGGCAGCTTCAGGCCGATGTCCGCCCGCAGGTCGCTCCGCTGCTGTACTGAGACATCCTGCACGACCACGCCCACGGGGACCGCCCACTGGATGCGATAGATCGGGACCATGGGCGTGTTCGGCTCGATGAGAATGTCGCCGCCGGGGATGGTGACGCGGTCGTAGCCGTCCACAGTCGCGATCTCGTAGTCGGGCAGTTCGATTTCGGGATTGGGGGAGAGGGGCTCCTCGCCCGCGACGGATATCCCGGGCTCCGCCGCCGGAGCGAGCGCCCCGGCGCCGTCCGGGGCCCCGAATTTCACATCGCCGTAGTAGTTGTACTCCATGGCCCAGAGTTCCCACCAGGCATCGCCCGAGACCGCCCGGAAGCGCCGGTACTGGCGGAAGCCCATTCCAGCCGTCTCCGACTGGTCCCAGACCCTCATGAACTCGGGACCCGCCAGAGAGTTCTGGGTGCTGGGCGATACCTCCGTGGCTCCGATATAGACCGCGGCGCCCTGCTCAAAGAACGTCTCTGCGATGCCGGCATCGCCGTCGAGGTGGAACTCGACGGCTCCGGTGGGGTCGATCCGCCACCAACTGCCTTCGTAGTTGCCGGTCAGGCAGGACAACGCAAGAACCAGCGGTTCCGCCGTCAGAGACAGCGTGGCGATGTCCCCTTTGCCGAAGGGCGAGCAGTAGCCTGGATTGCCGTGGCCGCAGAGCACGAACACGTCGATCCGGTCCTGAATATCCTGGAGGACCGCGAGATACCGATCCATCCAGCCCTTGGTGTAGTGGCCGTCGAGGAGGTACAGGCGGTCGCCACCCTCGCAGGCCACGCAGATTTCCTCCTTGCCGTCCCCGTCGAGGTCGTCGCAGGTCACTCCATCGTAGCCGGTCGAATCTCCAGTGGTCCTGGCGCCGCCGTACTCGAGGAATCGCGAGTAGATCAAGGTGTTGCGGCCGTCGATGAGTTTCCAGCCCACGGCGGGGTCGTACGTCACGCAGGCGTTGTTGAAGAGGTGGAGCAAGCGTCTGCCCTCGAAAACATTCTCGGCTAGAACGGCCATCTCGTCGGCTCCATCGCCGTCCATGTCCCCGGCGACCAGGCTGTCGAACTCCGTGTACGGATTGGCAGGGATCTCCATGAGGAGATCGCCCGTACGGTCGTAGACGTAGATCCGTTGGTCGTCGTCGCTGCCGATGACGATCTCGTCGCCGGCGTTATTCGGATCGATGTCCGCGACGACCAATCCGTCGTAGGCCGAGAATGGGATCTCCAGTCGGTAGGTCCGAACCAGATCGGGAATGGAAGTCGCATACTCGTAGATATCGACGGTGCCGCCGTCGACGGGGCGGGCCACCACGACCATTTCCTCGGGCCAGTAGTCGAAGAGCTGTCCGCAGGCGATTGCATCCCAGGGTTCGAGTTCGGCGTCGCAGGCCAGATAGGTCGTTGACATGACCCTCGGCGGGTCGCAGACGACGATGAGCTTGTCGAAACCGATGTTGGCGGAGATGATCTCGTCCTCGCCGTCGCCGTCGATATCGCCGGCGGTCAGGGCGTCGCCGGCCTGGAACGGAAGGCCGAACCATGCAGTTCCGCTGAACGGGGTGCTCTCCGGGTCGAGGTTTGCGCCGGTGACGAAGTGGGCCTCGTCCGTGTCCGGTTCGACGCGAATCGCGGCCATGCCGCACCCCGCGAGATTCCCCGTCACGAAACCGTCGCCGGCGTCCATCGGGAAATCGAAGCCATCGGTGATCTGGTCTTTGTGCACATAGGCGGTCCAATGATGGGTTCTGGCCTTCTCGGTCATGATCTCGCCGTCCTCGGCCTGGCCGATCCAGACGTCGCGGACGTCGCGAGCCGATCCGACGAAGTTCCCCAGTTGGCCCTCGTCGCCGCTGGTGGCGACGCCGTAGGAGCGGTCGAAGTCCGCGTACACGCCGGCCTGCAGAGCCTGCATCACAGCGCCGAAGCTGTCGCCGATGATCCGTCCCACGCTCAACTCGGGGATGTTGTCGGACGACGCGACATCGCCGTAGGGCAGATCGCTGTACTCGACCTCGGTCGTCCGAGATCCGCCGCTCCAGTCGACATCCGTCACATCGACGCACCACGAGGGCAGGATCTCCGCCTCGCCCACGAGCAGCAAATAGCCGTTCGAGAGGTAGCTGCCGGAGACGCCGTCACTGCCGCTCATCCGGGCGCCCCAGATCTGGATGCAGGCGCGAATCCAGACGGGATTGTCGGAACTGGGGCCGGAAGGGTAGCCGAGGATCCCATTGCGGTGGTAGGCGAGCCGGGCCATCTCCGAGAGCACGCCGGCCGCGACCAGCTCGCTGGCACAGAGCTCGGGATTGGTCACGATCAGGTAGTCCGAGCCTTCGATGGCCGAGTCGATCTCGTCGTCGAGCGGGATGTCGTCCTCCGTCCGACTGCACGGACAACTGATTGTCCACGCGTCGAGGCCCGTGGCATCGATGACTTCGACCGGGTCCTCCCCGATCTCGTACTCGGGCGAGCCGGGGCCGGGAAACTGGATGGGAATGGCGTAGTACTCCACCCTGAGGGTGTGACGGGGCTCGATGTCGTACACGCTCGATGTCGTGCTGATGAGGTCCAGGGCCACTTCGTTCTCCCGGCCGTTTATGGAGGGCGTTGTCGAGACGAGGTAGCCCTCAAAGCCGTCGGAGATCGGCTGGAGACCGTCGACGTTGTCGATGACGCGGTCGCACAGGTAGCTGACGGTCCCCACGTTGCGGAGGTTCAGTCGGATGCGGAAGGCGTTGCCCTCCCGCCAGACCTGGCGGGTCGCCTCGATTTCCGGCTCGCCCTCCTCGATCTGGATGTTCCGAGTGATCGTCTGGACGCACTCGTCGTTGGCGACCGCGTCGACGCGAAGGACGTACATTCCCTCGGACATGCCCTCGGCGTCCCAGAGGAACTCATAGAAGTGATCCGCCTGCGATGGAACGGTCCCGACGAGAACCGTATTGATGTGGAACCGGACCTCTTCGAGCGGCCAATCCGTGAATTCGAGCAGGACGTCCGGCGTGCCCGGCAGATGCTCGATGCCCGCGGTGTCGTGGAGGATCGTGTCCCACCGGTAGGCACGGACCCGGATGGGGATCTCGGTCCCCGCCGGAGCGGTCTGGCCGGGGATGTAAAACGTCTCGTTCGGGAACGGGTACTCGAACTCGGCCTTGATCTCCTCGCATTCATAGGCCGGCTCGACCACGTCGCTCCAGCGACCCCGAGCTGTGGCGCAGGAGGCGATCACCATGATGTTCCAGGGTCGGAAGATCTCGCCTCGGGCGATATCCATCAGTCCCGGCGTGAGCACCGCCTGGAACGGTGGGGAGTAGTCCGTCTGCAGCAGCGTGCCGTCCGCAAGGAACTCGACCTTGTCCACGTTGTTGGCGTCCTCGATGATCGCGGTCATCCGGTAACAGGGGAAATCGGTCGGCTCTCGCTCGAAGGTCACGTCCAGGATCTTCGGCTGTTTGGCGCCTCGGGGCGTCGTGCGGAAGTAGCCGGGCTTGCTCTCGACGGTCTGCCCGTCGTCGCCGGCAGAGCGGGCTCTGAACTGGTAGACCGTCCCCGGCGTCAGATCCCGGAACTGGATCGCGTGCTGGGTGGTCGCAAGGGGAGCGTGTTCGCTCTGGCTGAAGACGCCTGCACGGCAGTCGTAGACCACATTGCTGTCCGAAGGCCGGTTGGTCATCCAGACGATCTCGGCGGTCGTCGTCGTGATCGAGCGGGCGGTGGGACCGTCGATGATCCTCAACTCCGTGATGTCGCACTGGACGGTCCAGTCGAGGCTGTTGTTCGTCTCGTCTTGCTCGACGATCTGGTCGCCGATGTCCGCGGCGACTCGGAAGGCGTGTTCGGCGTCGTGGCACTCGAACCAGAACTTGGTGAACGTTACATCGGTCGTCTCGTCCGGATCGAGCGAGATCGTCACCGTCGCGGAGTCCACGAGGCGCTCGCTCGTGTAGAGGCCGGCGCGGTGGCCGGCTGCGGAGGTGGCGCCGCCGGCGTTCTTGATCCTGGTGCAGATCTGGTGGTCCTTCTTCCAGATGCTGTCCACCATCAAGTCGGGTGCCTGGGCTGGTCCCGGCTGCGTCCGGAAGGTCATCTCGTCGCTGGTTGCTTCGCCCGACTGGTTCTTCGATCGCACGATGAAGTAGTACAGCGTGTTCGGCGACAGGCCCCCGAGCCGGAGTTCGTGATGAGTGGTCTCGGCGGCATCCGAGGCTTCCCCCGCGTACATGCCCGGCGCGGCGCCGTACCGGACCGTGCTGTCGCTCGACTGGTTCGTCGTCCAGAGGACGGTCGCTTGGGTCTGACCGATGTTCTCGACTGTCGGTCCGGAGACGATCTCCAGCGGCTCCGCCAGCGTGTGGAACGTGTGCTCCTTGCTCTGGATGGTGTTCCCGCGGGCGTCGGCGGACTCAACCACGTAGTAATACCTCGTGTCGGGCGTCAGTCCACTGAGTGGGATCTTGTGAGCAGTCGCCAGCTTCTGGCTGGATTCGCTGAACTTGTAGATCTGCGAAACAGTGCTGTACCTGACGAGGCTGTCGCTGGCTTCGTTCGTGGTCCATACGATCGTCGCGGACGTCTGCGTAATGTTCGTCGCCTCCGGCCCATGGGTGATCTTGGGCGGCGTCACGTCGCAGATCCAGGTCTCCTCCCGGCTGTTGTTCTTCTCGTTCGACTCGTCGATCAGGTCGTACACATCGGCCCGGACCCGGACGATGTGGGAGCCGTCGGCGGCGCATTGCCAGGAGTAGTTGGGGAAGCTGCCGCTGTACGTTTCCCCAGGCGGCATCGGGTCGGGGACGACGGCGGTGTCGGCGGGGATCCCATCCACCGCGAGGCCGGCGGTGTGGCCGCTCTTGGCGGTGGCCGTCCCGTTGTTCACGAGGGTGAAGTGGACCGTTTCGCCGACCAGCCATTGATCGACGACGACCAGGTCCGGCTGGGTCTGAGCCTGCAAGATCGCCGTGGGAAGCAGCCAGATCGCGGCCGCGAGGATGAGGGACGGGCGGACTCCGACGGCGGGCTTCGGATCGGTACGCATAGTCTTACGCCTCCTTCAGCGAGCGGGTCATCGAAAAGAACGACGTTCATTGACGATGGTTCTGCTGACGGATGGAGCCCTCGGTTTGAATCTCGATGAGATGCTTCCGCGACCCGCAGGCTGCGACAGGTCGTCCATTGAGCCGACGGCTCACTGAAAGCGCATTATCCGCGATAGATGGGCCAACGTCAACAACAGATTTGTCGCTTCATCAAAAGTCATTACTCGGTGGTATAATACCCGTCCGACCACGGCGGGGCGATCCGCCGCCGGCGGGCAGAGATGGCATTCTGGATTCGAAGGGCAGATATGCGCGTGATTGTGACGACGGCGTTGCTCCTGTGTTGCAGCAACATCTTCATGACGTTCGCCTGGTACGGGCACCTGAAGAACCTGGCAACCAAGCCGTGGATCCTCGCGGCCCTGGTGAGCTGGGGGATCGCGTTCTTCGAGTACCTGATCCAGGTCCCGGCCAACCGGATCGGACACCAGGTCCTCAACGTCGGCCAGCTCAAGATCCTCCAGGAGGTCGTCACGCTCGCGGTCTTCGTGCCCTTCTCCGTGCTGTACATGAAGGAATCGATTCGCCTGGACTACCTCTGGGCGGGCCTGTGCATCCTCGGTGCGGTGTTCTTCATCTTCCGACAGAAGCTCTTCGGCGTATGACGCCGAGTCAATCGGGCTCCGCAGGCGGCTCGATGGTTCCGTGCTTCTGGAGGTACTGGGCGACGAGCCAGCACAGCAGCGCCCAGATCAGGCCCATGCTCCAGCCGGCGAGCACGTCGGTGGGGTAGTGGACGCCCAGATAGACCCGGCTGACGCCCACGAGCAACGTGACGAACATCGCGGTCGCGAGGAAGTAGATCTTGACTTGGTTTCGACTGCTGGCGTGGGCCAGCAGCGTGCCCACCGTCAGGTACACGACCGCCGAGAGCATCGAGTGGCCGCTGGGAAAGCTCGATGTCGTCACGTAGCCCAGGCCGGCGTCGAAGGCGGGACGCGCCCGGTCGAACAGGCCTTTGAGCAGCAGGGAGACGAGCAGCCCGCCGAACGTGGCGACCCCCAGCAGCACGAACGTATGATGCTGCCTGCGCATCAGGAGGTATCCTGCACAGCCGAGCGTCGCCAGTAAGAGCACCGCGGCGCTGCCGAGGGCCGTGATGTCGCGCCACATGTCCTCGAACCACTTCGGTCCGATGGGGTCGGTCATATCCCCGGGTGTGCGGAGCAGATGCAGAACCCACTCGTCGTATCGCTGCGTGGTCCCCTCCATCACCTCGTCCGCCAGCTCAATGGCCAGCCAGCTCGCAACGACGATGACGGCCAGAACGACCAGCATCAACAGGTCCGTATTGGCCATGAGCCAGCGAAACACCTTCGATGCCCCGGCAACCACTTGGTTTGTCGTCTGCGGTTTCACGTCCGAGTACCTCCGGCCATTCCATCCTTGCGACACACGCACAACGCTGAGCGAACCCCCGCGTGCCTGGCATCGTCCATCGCACTGACCGCCCGCATTCTATCGTGATGCCTCGTGTATGTACACAACGAGCGTTCAGTGATCGCGCCGGCAAGCTTCGTTTGCCTGTGTTGACGCCGGGAGGGATTCGCACTATCCTGGGCCCATCTTGTTGGAGGCTACAGCTTATGACGCGAAGGTTGCCTGTGGTCTGCGTGTATGCCAACACGGTGATGGCCATCGTGTTGAGCGTGTGTCTGTTCATTCTGCCTGTGGTCGCGGTGGTTCAATCGCTGCGCGATCCGGCTCTGCAGAGCGGGGACATTCCACAGTGCGCGTTCCGCTGGCATCGAGCGCTGTCGCCGAAGTACGAGAGGTGGGCTCGCGGTCGCGTGACGTCGGGCAGCGCTGCAGAGTTGACCACCGGGAACATCTCGGGAACCGAGTGGCCCTTGTTCGGCTCGGTGTTCTATCTCTGGGCGACCGAGTCGCTGCAACAGGCTGCCCAGGAGAATCCAACCCGGTGTCGCGTGCCTCCGAGCGAGTATGCGCGCGGCGCCATCGAGGCCGCGGCGGCTCTCGTCGCGGATCCGAACCATGCAGGCTGGGTCCGCGAGCACTGGGGCGACGCCTATCTCCAGAAGGAGAACCTCTTCTATCGGATGCTGCTCATCAGCGCGCTGACGAGCTATCAGAAGCTCCTGGGCGATGCGAAGTACGAAGGACTGCTGCGTGAGCAGGTGGAATCACTCGCGAAGGAGTTGAATGAATCTCCCTTTGGTCTGCTCGACGACTACCCTGGCCAGTGTTACCCGGTCGATATTGTCCCTGCGAACGCGGCGATCCCGCGGGCAGACGCCGTGCTTGGAACGGAACATTCCGCGTTCGTCGCGCGGGCGAACCGCGGCTTCGAAGGGGACCGTCT
>JAXDBU010000126.1:0-7351 GCA_034678485.1 Sedimentisphaerales bacterium
TTCACGACCCTCCCTATTGCAGGATGTTCAAAAACCTATCCCCGAAGCTCAGGAACTGGATGCTCGACCAACTTACCCTAGCCGCCTGACCCCTCGAAAACGGCAGAAGTCGAGCTTACGGCGTCACTACGAACGGTCAGAAGGCGTTGAAGTACTCCGGCTTGCCGTCGTCGCTGTCGTAACCCGTGGCGTCCTCGGCGTCGGCACTCACGCAGACCCGCTCGATCCGCTCGGCACGGCCTGTATTGCTCTCCACGCTGAACAGGGCGGCGTTGATCTTCACGTCGCCTGTCGCGATCTCGAAGGGAACAGGCATCTGAGTGCGGAAGGACTTCAGGACGCTCTCTTTCTTTCTGCCCAGGACCGAGTCGTGGGCGCCCGTCATGCCGACGTCGGAGATGTAGGCCGTGCACTTGGGCAGGATTCTCTCGTCCGCGGTGGCGATGTGAGTATGTGTGCCGAAGCAACAGGCGGCGCGACCATCGACGTGGTAACCCATCGCCACCTTCTCGCTGGTGGCCTCCGCGTGCATCTCGACGACGAGGATCTCCGCCTGCTGGCGGAGCCGGGGGATGAGCTTGTCCACCGCGGCATAGGGGCAATCCGCCGGTTTCATGAAGAGCCGTCCGATCAGCGAAATCACGCCGACGGTGGGGCCCTTGGCGGTCTTGTAGATCGCCGTGCCCCTCCCGGCAGCCTGCTCTGAGAAATTGGCTGGACGGGCGATGTTGTCCGCCTTCTCCAACGTCTCGATGATATCCCGTTTGCGGAAGGCGTGGTCGCCCAGGGTGACGATGTTCACCCCGTAGTGGAGGAGCTTGTCGTAGATCTGGGGAGTCAGGCCGGACCCGCCCGCCGCGTTCTCCGCGTTGGCGATGACACAGTCGATGGATCGCTCGCTGATGAGCCGCTTGAGCTTCTCTGCGAGCGCACGACGTCCCGGCCGGCCGACGATATCGCCGATGCATAGGATGTTCAGTTTCATGGTGGCCTCGGGTTCTGGGCCTACTTGGCGTACTCGATGCAGCGAACCTCGCGCAGCAACGTCACCTGGATCTCGCCGGGATAGGTCATCTCCTGTTCCACCTTGGTGGCGATGTCGCGGGCGACCTTCATGGCGCATTCGTCATCGATCTCGTTGGCATCGACGATCACGCGGATTTCCCGCCCGGCCTGGATCGCGTAGGCGGTTTCCACGCCTTTGAAGCTGGTGGCGATCTCCTCGAGCTTCTCGAGCCGCTTGATGTACCGCTCCAGGGTTTCGCGTCGGGCGCCGGGTCGGGAAGCGCTCATGGCATCGGCTGCTGCGACCAGCGGTGTATACGGGTTGTCCGGCGGGATGTCGCCGTGGTGCCCGGCAACGGCATTGAGCACGATCCCAGACTCGTTGAAACGTTTGAGGAAATTGGCGCCGATGGTCGGGTGGTTGCCCTCGACGTCGTGGTCGATGGCCTTGCCGATATCGTGCAGCAGACCCGCCCTGCGGGCGATGGAGCCGTCCAGACCCAGTTCTTCCGCCATGACCTGGCTGAGGAACGCGACCTCGACGCTGTGCCGAAGGACGTTCTGACCGTAGCTTGTGCGGAAGCTCAGGGCCCCGAGGAGGCTCAGGAGCTTGTTGGGCAGGCCGCGGATGTTGGTCTCTCCGGATGCGTCCTGGCCGAGCTGGAGCACCTTGTGGGTCACGTCGTTCCGGGTCTGGGCGACCAGTTCCTCGATTCGCGAGGGGTGGATTCGTCCGTCCTGGATCAGGCGCTCCATGGACAGGCGCGCCACCTCGCGCCGAACGGGATTGAAGCCGCTGACGACCACCATGCCCGGCGTATCATCGACGATGACATCGACCCCGGTGGCTTTCTCGAAGGCCCGGATATTGCGGCCTTCGCGACCGATAATCCGGCCCTTCATGTCGTCGTTCGGAATCTCGACGGTTGAGACGGTCACCTCGCACGTCTGATCCGCGGCGTATCGCTGGATGGCGCAACTGATGATCTCGCGGCACTTGTCGTCGGCCATCTCCTTGGCTTCCTCCGTCTTCCGTTGGATCAGGGACGACATTTCGTGCTCGCACTCGTCCTCCAGGCGTTTGAGCAGCAACTGGCGGGCCTCTTCGATCTGCATGCCGGTGATCTTGAGCAGTTGGTTCTTCTGCTGGGCGATCAGGACGGTAAGCTGCTTGTCTTTGGTCTCGACGTTCCGAAGCCGGCGGTCGAGTTCCTGTTCCTGCTGCTTGAGGGTCTTTTCCTGGTCCTGGAGGAGCCCGGTTTGTCTTTCCAGGACGTCTTCCCGCTTGGAAAGTCTCTGCTCGTTCTCTCGCAACTCCGCGCGGATCCGATTTGCCTCCGCAGTGAATTCCTCCTTCTTTTTGATGGCTTCTGCTGCCGCCTCGATTTGGGCGGTCTTGATGATGTTCTCTGCTTCACGCTTTGCCCCATCGATCTGCCTCTGGATCTCTTCCGCGATGGTCTTGGCCCGTGTCCGAGCCTTGATCTGCTGGAGGATGGCCCAAAAGCAGGCGCCGAGGACGAAAGCGATCACGGTGGCGATCCAGCCCTGAAGGGTGATCTGCATCAAAACGGCGTCCATGTTCTTACCTTTCCACACCATGTAGTTCAAGAATACTCAGGCCGTGCACGAACTACGGATGGATAGGCAAGAAAGGAGCAAAGGCGTGCTCGTGAAACGCGATAGACTTCCCGCGTGGGTGCAGAATCAACTCGGCAGGGCCAAGGTTCCTCTCCCATCCTGGTCCAAGGCAGGTTGGAGACTCGCCAGAAACCGGAGCTTTGCCGACTCCACTCTCAAAGACACCTCTCCGACGCAGGGAAATATCGATTCATCACAGTTCAATTCCGTTTCACTCGTAATTCACTTCTGTGGTTACCGGGGGGTAGACGGAAGATCGACTTGAACCCGGACACGGCAACCTCAAAGTGTCTCTGCAACTTAACTGCCGTTTGAGACAGGTCTCAATCCACCTGTCCCGAAATCCCATCGTGTGGACACCTTCATCTGCCACACGGCAAGGGACAACCCACAACCGTGTTCGCTCACAGTTGCTGTCATAATCGGCTATGTTAGAAGACTGCTAAACGTGCGTCAAGAAAAAAAGCGATAAAATCGGCAGGATTGGCACAGCCGTTGAGATGACGTCGGGGCAGTCAAACAGGACGGAGGGTGTTATGAGACGCGCTACCAGGTACCTTGTGCTGAGTTATCCGAAACCCTGTGGTGCGATTGGTGTATCGGCTCTCGCAAAGCGGATGGATACAGGCTGAACTCGTAGCGGTTCGCTCCTGCGGATCCGCGCAGCGAGGTGTCGTGTGGGTTGCAGCTTCGCTTGCCATGGGCGCGCTCGTCCAGCGGCTCTGGTCCCGTCGCAGGATGTAACCGAAATGGCGTTAGCAACCGCTGTGAGTTGCAGGAGAGTAACAGAGTTTCTCGCCTGTTGCCGGGCCAGCGAGAAGTGATTTTCCGGCGGATTCTCTATTTACAGGCCCTCCGCGTCAACTATAATCACTTGGGTTTGTGGTGTCTCTGGTTGCGGATTGACCGGTCAACTTGTGGCAAAGGAGATAGAATGTCAGGTCACTCACATTGGGCGACAATCAAGCATAAGAAGGGCGCAGCCGACGCCAAGAGGGGCAGGATCTGGAGCAAGATCGCCAGGATGATCATCGTGGCGGCCAAGAACGGCGGCGGGGACCCGGACTCCAATCTGACGCTGCGCTACGCGATCGACAAGGCCAAGGGCGCCAATATGCCCAAGGACACGATCGAGAAGGCGGTCAAGAAGGGCGCCGGGGGCGGCGAGGGCGTCAACTTCGAATCGGTCCAGTATGAGGGATACGGTCCCAGCGGCGTGGCGATCATCGTCGAAATCCTCACCGACAATCGCAATCGCACCGGTCCGGAGATCCGGCGGATCTTCGAGAAGGCCGGCAGCGCTCTGGGCACCCCGGGTTGCGTGAGCTGGATGTTCAGCAAGAAGGGCATGATCAATATCGCGACGTCAAGCATTGGCGAGGACGATTTGATGGAGTTGGCGCTCGGCGCCGGCGCCGACGACATGCAGAACACCGGCGAGATCTACGAGGTCACGTGCGATCCGGCCGCCTATGAGAGTCTTAAGAAGGCCATCGAAGCCAAGAACATCCCGATTGAGTCGGCGGAGATTTCCATGATCCCGCAGACGACGATTCCCATCTCGGATGCGGATACTGCCCGCAAGATCATCCGGCTCATGGAGGCCATCGAAGAGCACGACGACGTGCAGAACGCCTATTCGAACTTCGATATCCCGCCGGAACTCATTGCGGAGGCGTCGGCGTAAGCTCTCCGGGTTTGCTGTCCAGCCTTCTGAGCCTTGCGATTCGTTCTTGAGCGAGACCGTACTGCGATTCGCCAAGCCGGCTGACGACCCGCTTGCGGTCAGGGTACATCATCTGGAATTGCCTGCGATAGGCGTCCTCGATCTCGACGGCTTTGGTGTAGTGGTCCAGGGCAGCCTCCGGCTGGCGCAGCGCTTCTGCCAGCCGTCCCATCTCGAACCACAGTCGGTCACAGCCTGGGTAAAACCGGGCTGCCTTCAGATACCAGTCATAAGCATCACGAGGTCTGCCAAGCCGATCGTATACGACCGCCAGCTTCTCATAATTCTTGTAGTCGGCTGGGTTTCTGGCGATTGCCTCGCGGAAGCAGTTCGCCGCGTCCTCGAGCACAGAGGTCTGTTTTGGCGACATCTGCTCGAATTGCTGTAAGTACAGGCGGCCGTTGAAGTTGGCGGCCGAGGGAGAGAATCGATCCGCTGCTTGTGCCTTGACGAGCACGTCATGTGCCAAGCTAAACCGACCGTAAGAGGTTGCTCGCTGCGACCTGCCAATACCCACAGTCGTCCGATACGCAGGCGCCCAGATGCAGAAGATGTAGGCCGCAAGCAGCGTGGAAGCAGCGATTGCCGCCACCCACGCGATTCTGCGAGATCGGCTCAAGACGGCAGACCAGGGGCCGATTCGATGCGAATGCAGACCGACCAGACAAGCCAGGAAGACCCAAAACACTGTCCAGACGCCGGGCTCGAAGATGGCGAAGTCGATCAGGTTGTGCAGCAGTACCGCGACGATGGCCCCGCTGAGCGACGCGTACAGGACCGAGCGAGACAGACGCGACTCCGACTCCGTCGCCTCTGGCTGCTCGAAAGGGGCTGCGACGAGCAGGAAGCCAATGAGAAAGACGGCTGCCGGCCCGACGAACAGGGTGATGACCTCATAGAGCCAGAGGTCGAACTCGCCGGTCCCGGAGGTGGGGATCAACAACGGCCTGATGAACAGCAGGCACGAGCTGAGCAGAAGGAGCAAGCCGAGAATCGATTCCCTGCCCACCGGCCGCCCAGGGGCTGCTTCGGCTAATGGAGCGGCCGAAGCAGGACGGAGCCATCTCCACAGGGGTCCGCACAGCATGACCAGGAAAGCGACCAGGCCGAGCGGGCCGTATTGAGTGACCAGGCTCAGGAGCCAGTTGTGGGGGTCTGCAACGGATTCCAGTGCAGCCGGGGGCTTGTAGTGCGGATAGTAGTCGGAGAAATTGCCCGGGCCAACGCCCGTAATCGGATGGTCCTCGTACATCTGTGCTGAGGCTACCCAATACTGCCAGCGGACGAGCATGGAATTGCCGCCGGGCAAGCGGCCGTGCTTGAGTCCGTAATGAACTGCCACGCACGCGACCGCAACGACCGCGAGCAACGCCGCAGGGATCAGGAAGGCCAGGATCCGGCGCTTGGAGGAGGCGAACCATCGGTCGAGGACCAACAGGAGCGCGAAGACAAGCAAGCCGGCGACGAAGGCCGCGATTCCCCCCTTGCTCTGGGTGGACAGGAGTCCTGCGACGATCAGCAAGGTGGCCAGCAGGGTGAACACCACGTAGCGACGTCCTTCCTTGCGGCTCTTGAAGCTCTCGAGTCTGGCGATGAGCAGGGCGATGGCCGCGAAGGACGCGCAGATGCCGAAGGAAGCTGCGGAGTTGCTCGTGGTGAAGAAGCCGCGGATGCCCCGAGAATAGAGCCGGTGCTCGAAGAGAAAGTGGGGAAATGTGCCGGTTTCGATTCCCAGCGGCGCGAGCAGCAGGTTCGGGTCTTTCTCATACTGCTCGATGGTGATCGCGTTGCTCAGGAACAGTTGTTCGGCGCACTGATACGCCGAGACGATGCCGAGGGCAGCGACGACAATCAAGACGAGGCGCACCCTTTCCCGGTTGTTCAGGATTCGTGCCAGCGCCAGAGCTGCAAAGGGTGGTGCCAGCAGGATGGCCGCGTGGTTGATGGCGGTGCGCTTGTCGGAAGCCGCAAACGAGGCGATGGTCGCAGCGACGACGAACAGCAGCCATCCAACCTCCATTGCAGTGACCCGGTGCGCCAAGCGGCTTGTTGCGAGCCGATGGACGAGCCAGACGACGCACGCGAAGACCAACAGTCCCGACAACGTCAGGCTGTAGACCGTGTCCATCAGACTGCTCGCGAGGGTCGTCGTTTGCACGGTTGGCGCCTCGGTATAGGTCACTCGCAGAGCCAGGATGCACAGGCACAGAACCAGCAGGGGGGACGGAAGGCGCGACCGTGGAGCCAGAGAGCCTGCATCGCTCCTCGTCGCCTTGCGTGGGATCTTGTTACTTGCCCTCATCGCGACGTTCCTTCAAGTCCGTTCGTCCGGTGCTCTCCAGGACGCCGATCATAGCGACGATCAGGATCGTCTGGACGGCGATGAGAACTGCGCCGACGCAGTTGACCTGGTAAAGGAAGGTCGCCCCCAGCCCGGTACAGAGCGTCGCGAGATAGAGCGTCAGAGCGGTCTGGGTATCCGTCAGCCCGCGGCGTCTCAGACGGTGCGAGAAGTGCTGTGTGTCGCCGACAAAGGGACTCTTGCCCTGGCTGATTCGCAGCAGCGTGACGCTCGTGAAGTCGTACAGGGGAACCGCCATCGCAATGAGCGGCAACATGACCGGATACCACGCGCCGCTGCCTGCCTGCTGGTAGTACGTGGTTCGCAGGGTCAGCAGGGCGACGAAGAAGCCGACGACCAATGATCCGGCATCTCCCATGAAGATCGACGCCGGCGGGAAATTGAAGACCAGGAAGCCCAGCAGGGCGCCGATGAAAACGACTGCCAGACCGCCCACGAGGACCTGCCCGCTGAACGCGGCGGCGACCAGCAAGACAGAACTCGCGATGACCGCGATCCCGGCCGACGCGCCGTCCATGTTGTCGAGGAAATTGAAGGCATTGACAATCACCACGATCCAGAAGGCGGAGAGACACGACGTGACGATCCGGCTCTCGATGAAGAACTCGATCCGCACG
>JAXDBU010000127.1:0-8560 GCA_034678485.1 Sedimentisphaerales bacterium
CAGGCCCCATTCGGCGTTGCCCCGGCTGCTGTCGCGGACGATGAAGCGAACCGTCTCGCTCTGCTCGACGCCCGAGGCCGCTTCGGCCCGATGGATGTGCAGTTCGTAATAGTCGGCCTTGTCGACAGTTACGGAGACATCCGTCACAACCGACTCGCCGTTCAGCGAGGCAGCGGTCTCGATGCCTTCCTCGAATGACACGACAAAGGAGATCCGGTCCCTGTAGACTTCCCGGTCCTCGACGCCCTCGACCCAGGTCTGTGCCCATCCTGCCTCAGCCCAGGCGAGAGCAAACGCCAGCCAGAGCAGCCTTGCCGCTGAACCGGCACGGCGGCACACCGATTCCCACAAACCATTAAGAATGCAGCACTTGGTTCTCCGTCTCATATCCCTCACTCCACAGGCAGGGTCCCGGTCTGCTCCACCCAGCCCCTTCCGGACCCGCTGTCCCGGCTGGAAATTGGCTTTGTTCGTTCGTTGCCGGATTGCTGTAAAATATTATATAGAAAGTAGTTAAGGCTTACTGTTGTCTCCGTAATTGGGTTTGTTTCGCACGAATGCCTGCCATAGATTTTCACGCTTCTTGGGCCACGACCCGGCCCGCTTCGGACTGAATACTGAGACCCAGTCGTGTTCGTTAATCAGAATACTAATGTCAGCCCGGCGCGTCAAGCCAAATCTCGATTTTTCCATCTATCCGAAAGGGGAGTGTGAGTGTGTTTGGACCCTTTGCCCGGCGCAGCAGGAAGGCCGGACCTCCGCGGCCCGGCCTCTGAATCGGTTCTCGATGGGGTCGTGGGCGGGGCTCACCCGCTTCGTTCCTCGGAGAAATGCGTGGCCTTGGGAAAATCTCGCAAGAATCGGTCGATTTCCTGGTCATGGTTCTCCGGCGTGGTCCAGGTGAAGTGCTGGATGCTCCAGGTCCCCCGATCGAGACGCAGCGAGATCACAGCGCATCTGGATTGGCGTTCGGTGATCTTGAATCCGGATGTAACCGCCAATGCCGCTCTGTCCTGCACGTAGATGTCCTCGATCCTGATGTCCCCGAACTGCGTCGAGCGCTTCATCAGGGTGAGAACACGGGCGGCGATCCGTCTTTCGTTCTTCAGCATTCTCAGGGCGTCGGCCCTGCGTCCCTCGCGGATGGCCGCAAACAGCTCGCGCACGACCTGCCTGACCTGCTCGCTCGCTACCTCCGGCGGTATGGATTCGTCCGTGCTCGTTTGCGTCGGTCTGATATTGTCGGTCATTCCTTCCTCGACTGTCCGTATCCTGGCTCTGAAATCGTCGTACAGGCTGGGTGTGCTGCGAACCTGTCCGGCCAGTTGCAGAAGGCTTTCGTATGCCATCAGATACGGGACCGTCGGCTCCTCGGACAGTTCCGGCATCGTCTCCGCCAGATACTCGGTGAACTGTGCGCGGGTGACGACCCAGCTTGTCAGGGGTGGTGTTACGATCCGCGTGAAATTTGGATCTGTGACATGAGGTTCCACCACGGCGATTGTCTCCTTGGTCGGCTCCTCGCTCGGCAGTATTGCCTGCGGTGTATAAAGGGCCCACACGTGTACTCGGTCTGCCTTACGCGTGTGCATCAGATAACGGCCGACATAGTGCGTGATTGTGAACGCCGGGTTCTCATCCCAGAAGGCGACCGATCCATACCGTCCCCGATTGCCACCCGAAATAGACATCAATCCGCACAGGGCAGCGGGGGGGTGGGGCAACGGACCGCCGAACATCAGGTTCTCGTAGATCGGTTCCGCAGAAACGGAGCTTGATTCGCACGTGACGTTCCAGCAGACCAGAACACTGCCTTCCTCCAGCGCCAGACTGAATGGGACTCTCATCTCGCACCCTTTCGGGTATCGACAAGTGCGAAAGCCGGCACCGGTGATGTCGGCGGTGTCCGTGGTGTTCTCCAGCGTGTATCCGAGCGGCGGTTCGGTGGCGAAGATGTCGACGGGCGGCTCCGCGTCCAGCTCGATCTTGTCGGTCTCCGAGAGTATCTGCCATCCGTGGCCGAATTGGAATGCGTTCTGCCAAGACCTCGTGCGGCCAATCTCTCCGGTGCGCCGGGAGAGCCACACGTCGAATCGAATTCCCACCTCTGTTTCCACGTCCTTGTACTCTCTCCGCCAGACGTCATAGGGTTCTGCCTCGATGCGGTCTGAGCCGATCCTGGTGTACCGATCCAGATACTGGAAAACACCCGGGACAGCGATGCTGGCGACGTCCTTTGCGATCAGGTGTTTCTGCAATTCCTGTTCGGCCGGCAGCAGACGTTCGAACCGGACCGTCTTGTTCCGGTGGTCAACCTCCATGATGAAGCGTCCGTCCTTGACGGTCTCGAAAGAGGCCTTCACAGACTGCAGTCCATCGGGGCCTTGTTCGTATTCCGGCCATTCCCAATAGTGATAGGCCCCTCCGCTTTCGCTGTCCCACCAGTCCTCCAAGTGCATGACCTGGCCGTCTGGAAAATACCGGCTGCGCATGTGGATCGTTCGGGCTTGTCCAAGAAGCCTGGGCACGTCGGACAGAGCATACGCCGCCGTGGTCCCGCCTTCCATTCGCCAAAGCGCCAGGACGGTCGTCACGATGAGTATCGCCGCCGCGATTCTCGTCACCGGGTTTCTCAAAACACCTCGTCCAGCGGTCCGAACGCCCTGTTGCTGAGATTCGCAGGTGTCGTCGAGCGCGCGCAAGAGGCGCGACCGGCGGGCGGTCATGTCGGCGTCGATCCGGGCGAAGTGGTCGGTCAGAGAGGCATGTTCCCGTGCCAGCGATTGGGCGTACCGGCGGCAATCGGCACAGTCATCGAGGTGCTCTCGAAGGGCTCGCTCATCTGCCTCGGGCAGGGCATTTGAGATGGCATCTGATATATGGTCTCTGATTCTCCGGCAATCAGCGTTCATCGTGATCTCCTTCCATCAGCAGGGCGTGCAACTCGTTTCTTGCTGCGCGGATCCGCTGACAGACCAGCGAGTGCGAGACATTCAGTATTGTGGCGATCGTTTCGGCGTTCTTCTGCTCAAAGTAGTACATGGTCAGGGGGACGCGGAGTTCCAGAGGCAGGCGCCGGATGGCGCGCTCCAGATCATGGTTCCCATGCGGTTCTCGTGCCTGCTCAACCGCTTGCTCGGCGGCCCTGGCCCTGAGACGTTTCCGCCTTCGCAGGGCATCCAGGCACAGATTTCTGGCGACCTTCAGTATCCAAGGCTCAAACCGCCCGGCGTCGGACAGCTTGCGGATGTTCGTGAAGCCCTTGAGCATCGCCTCCTGGGCCAGGTCCTCGGCGTCGTGTGCGCTGCCCATCATGCCCAGACACAGGGCGAAGACGCGTCGGTAGTGCCTCTCGACCAGGGTGGCGTACGCCGCCTTGTCCCCTTGCCGGCAAGCTTGCACTGCGTTGTCGTCGGCCGCGTCGTTCAATCAGGGTTCCCCAACCTGTTCTGCCAATCAAGACGAGCGGCGCGCCGCCTCCATGCAGAAAAAACGGCGCGCTCGGCCAGATTCATCCCGCGGATCGCACCAGGTAGGCCGGGTGCGTTCGTATCGCAGGCATGGGCCCTCGTCAATGGAAAAGGCCGGACCTCCGCGGCCCGGCCTATGGGGTTGCTGAACTTGGTAGCGCCGAATAATCATCCGCCCCTACGAGCGTGTGATTGGTTCGGACCAGCTTCCAGACGCCGATCTATGGCTCCTCCGCACTTGCCTCCGCCAGGACGATGTCGCATGTCGTGTCCACGCCGGCGTGCAGAACCACCTGTTGCGCACGTCCCTGTCCGGCGGCTTCTACGACGAGTGTCGCCTGCGTCCAGCAGGATGGCAGATGTCCCAGGCTGTAGCGGCCGTTGGCATCCGTTTGCGAAGCGAACCCGGCTTTCCACTCTTTATCGAGCCCCCCTGCGCGGAGCGTGTTCGATCCGATCTGCAATTCGATCGCTTTGGCCAGGACCAGGGCGTCGGCGACGGGAACGCCGTTGGCGTCGGTCACCTGTCCCGTGATGACGCCGGCCGGGCCGGTGACGAGCACGACGTCGGCAATCTGAGGGTCGCCGTCCATAGACCCGTTGCCGGCGAACTGGCCCGGATCGCCGGGCAGGTTCGCGAGGAAATCCTCTTCGTTGCGGATGGTGAGAACCACGCCCTGATGTGTCTCTTCCACGCGTTCGTCCGAATCGTCTGGCTCGTCGGAGACTCTACGCCGAACCGGCGTGGGCCCGGAAGGCGGTCGGATCACGGTCCATGCGACGCTGTAGGGATCACCGTCCGTATAAGCCCAGACGAACAAAGGCAAGTCCACCGGTCCTATCGACTGGCTGCCGTCTGCCGGCGGGGCGGGCAGGGCGAATGTCCCCTGGGCATCCGTCTGACCCGGTGCGGCGTAGGATGCGAAGATCCACGCATCGGGCACGACGTTGCCTTGCAGGTCGACCACCGCACCGGCCAGTGCTACGGAGTACCCCCCGGAGGTGTCGTCATCGTCCTGCATCGCCTTGACCTGTTTGTCCCTGGAGGGGATCGGGGTGGTGTGTGCAATGAACACATACCAACGTCCGGGGCGACCATTCACGGCGAAGACACGGAACTCCTGGCTGGTGACCTCCGTTTGCCCGTCACGCTCGACTTCGTACTGACATGGAACCCTGTACCTGGGCGAAATGAACCGGATCGGCGCCGGCTGTCCGATGGAGAGGATACGTACGGGCCGCAGGTGGCTCAAGCGCTCGCTCAGCATTTCGACCGGCGCGCCGCCGCAGAGATTGCCCGCCGTGGCGTAATCCCCTTGCGCCCAGGCTTCCAGCATCTGACGGAGAACTTCCACGGCCGCCTTGTCGTTGGTCATGTCGCCTTGCGCCATCCCGACCTCCTGCGTCACCTGGTCTATCAGGATGGTGCCCTCCGGGAAAGTGCGCTCGAAGAGTCCGGGGTCCATCACCTCGTTGTATCCCAGCACCTCGATGCCGTGGTGGACCGTTCCTCCGTCCTCCTGGCCCCAATAGTCGTCGATTCTGACGACGAACTTCGTGACGGGATCGACCACCAGAGTCTGTTTCAGCGGCTTGCCGTCCGTGCGCTTCACGTGAATCGTCATCCGGTACGTATCGCGCAAAGACTCTTCCATCTCCATGACGGCCTTGCCCTCCGCAACCAGCGCATCAATCTCCTCGACGATCGTCTCCGGGTCGAACTCCTCCAGTCCCTCCAATCCGCCGCCGGTGTTCTCGACGTGCGTCATCAGGTGAAGGCCCCACGGCGGTGGATAGTACTGGCTCATGACGTTGTCTTGCCAGATCGTCACGAGCGTGTTCTCCGGACCTTCGCTCTCATGTTGCCGAAAGCGAATCAGGTTTCCGTCTTTGTCGAACTCGGCCCAGAATTCATCTTTGCGTTGCTGTTGCCAGTAGGTTTGTATGTGGAACGAGCGTTTGCCCTGCATCGCCTGCACCGTCTGCCCGAAGGCGTAGGCCGGCGTCGTGGTCCTGACCATCATGGCGATCAGCAGCCCGGCAACGCCCAGGAATACTGCCGCCGCAGCGAACCTCGTGACTGGACTTCTCATAATGTTTCTCCTTCCCTTCGGCGGATCGTACGCCGCCGAAGATCTCTTCTGGTTGTCGGGTAATCGCTCGAGCAGGTGTTCCATGACCGCCCGGTCGGCGCCGGGGGCCGTGCGGATGCCCGCCTGGGCTACAGATTTCTTGACATCTCTAAGCAATCGCATCGTGTGACCTCACCATTGAGCAGTGACCGAAGCTTCCCGAGTCCGCACCGGTATCGGCTCAGGACCGTCTTGATCGGCACGCCTTGCAGCTCTGCGATCTGACGAAACCGCAGCGCGCCCTGAAGACGCAGGGCGATCACCTCGCGCTGTTCGTACGAGAGCAGGGCCATCGCGCGGGCGACGCGCTCCAGTTCCTCGCTACAGATGGCCCACTGGTCCGGCCGGACCGAGTCGGAGGCGACCGATTGGATCTCGTCGAGGCCGACCTGCCCGCGCCGTCGGCGGTCGCGGTTGGCGTTTCGCACGCGGTTGGCCACGCACGTCGCCAGATACGCCTTCAGAGAGCCGGTCAGCCGGAACTGAGGCGCGGCGCCGATGAACGCGACGAACACGTCCTGGACGACGTCCTCCGCCCATGTCGTCTCATTGGACAGCGAAACGGCCAACCGGAGCAGATCCTCTCTGTACTTGCCATAGATGCGGCATAGCGCGTCGCGGCTTCCCTGCTTCAGCCGCCAAACGAGATATCGGTCTTCCAGCACGACGCCGAGCCTCCGAATCCCGATGGCCATCGGGGATCGATCCACATTCGCCTATATAACACCCCCAAGACCGGTTTTACTCATTCGAAAGCCCTCCGCGTGTGAATTCAGCGCAGAAAGAAGGCCGGACCTCCGCGATCCGGCCTGAATATCGCCAACCAAGCAGGTGCGATCATCTGCTGCTACAGACCCCCGTGAATCTCCCAGCGCGGATGCTCGTCTTGCCTGTGGGTCGTCCGGACGAATGGCCCGAAAGGCTCCCACATGGACCGGACGCCGTCCTTCTCGATTTCTACCTTGCAGGGCACTCGAAGTCCCCCGATTTCGGGGATCGGGTGAGGTGTCGGCTTGTCTATCGAGACGATGCGGATGATTCGCGTCTTTCCGAAGAAGCCTTGCTTCATCTCCTCGGCGGATGTTCCGCAGTAGAGCTGACCGGCCGTTTCGTAGTCCTGGGCGATGAGGGCCTCGAAGAACTGGCGCACCACCTTGGTGGCGATTTCATCATCACGGAGGGTGCCTTGTGGCAGCCCACGATTCTCCACGGCGTCGCCATCGACTCGCCGGACGGTAGCCGGGACGGTAGTCTCCAGGTCGAACATCGCAGGGTCAATCGGCACGTTGTAGTTGCTGAACTCCTGCCTGTCCTGGAGCCTGTACTGGCTCTCCTCCAGAGCGTAGGTCTCGACGCTCGCAACCAGCTTCGTGGTCGGGTCAATCCGCAGCACGAGGCGTCGGCCGGGCGACTGGCTCTGAGGTAGGTACGTGGCCGTCACGAGAATCGGCTGGGCCCGGTCCATGGGCTCGTCGATCTCCAGCTCTACCTTGCCTTTGGCCTGCGCCTCCTTCAGTTGGGCAATTCTGAGCCTGGGATCGCTTGAGCGGGCGAAATCGAGCAGCCAGAAGGGAGGCTGCTGCCGGCTATATGTGGCCAGAACGCCCTGCCCACCGGGTTTGCCCTTGAACCAGAGCTGTATCTTGCTGTCCTTCCAGACGACCACCTTGGCGCCGTCCTCCGGGGCATCCCACGAAGGCATGTGCCAGCGGGCCTTTTCGATTTGGCCCGATTCGTCGCATTGCAGCCAGAATTCCTTCGGCTCATCGAGACCGGCAGCGAATGACTTCATATGGAGGCAGCGCAGCCCGTGGCTTGCCTGGACGGTCTGTTCGAGACCGTACGCCGGCGGCACTGTCCTGACCATCAAGCCGACGAATAGGCCCAGGGCTGCGACAAATACCGCTGCGGCGGCAATTCGTGGTATTGGACTTCCCATGATTCTTCTCCTTCGATGCGGCTCTGCTGAGGCCGCGTGTGTTTGAGATCGCTCCAGGGCCCGGCCCACATCGGCCAGCACCCGGTCGTCCATTCCGGCGCTGGTGGATTCGTTCCAGTTCCGGACCATCTTCTCTATGTCTTCTGCCGGTCTCATTCCTCAACCTCGCCATTTAACAGTGACCGCAGTCTATCCAATCCGTACCGATATCGGCCGTGCGCCGTGCTGAGCGAGACGCATTGAAGCTTCGCGATATCCTTGAACGTCCTATCTGCCTTGAGGTGCAGCAGAACGGCCTCTCGCTGTTCGTAGGGCAGTTGGGTCAGAGCTTCTTTCAGCCGCGTCCGCTGCTCCGTTGCCACGGCGTGTGCTTCCGGATCACTTACATCTCCCCTGGCCCTGTTCCAAGGCTCTGGGCTGTCGGCCCTTCGCACCCTGGCGCGGATGCGATCACGGGCCATGTTGGCGGTGCAGGTGGCCAGGTATCCCTTGAGGCTGCCGGTCAGCCGAAATGTCGTTGCCGATTCCGCGAAGCGGACGAACACGTCGTGCACTGCGTCTTCGGCTTCCGTTCGCTCGCCCAGCAGGCCCCGGGCCAGAGTCAGCAGGTAGTCCTTGTGCTTCAGGTAGATCCGGCACATCGCCTCCTTGCTGCCGCGCCGACACCTCAGAACCAGTAGCCTGTCTTCCAGCATCGATCCACCTGCCCGATTCGCACCCGTTCGACGATCGTCCACCATGATAACGACCGAGCCGGGGGCATTTACATGAGCCGATGCGGATCGCGCGCAGATTTCCGCGCAAAGAGAAGGCCGAGCCTCCGCCAGCCCGGCCTCTTGTGCTGTCGCAGGGCGCCGTCTATTTCTTGAGGCCGTACTCGAATGTGTAGGGCTCGTTCTTGTCCAGGTCCTTGCCTGCGCAGCGCAGGGTGAAGCCGCTCGCGGTCTTCTCGTACTGGAACGGTTCACCGCTGAACGGGTCCTGTGGGAGACCGGCGGGCAGGGCGTCGGGCAAGCGGC
>JAXDBU010000128.1:0-74430 GCA_034678485.1 Sedimentisphaerales bacterium
CAAGATCGCCGGTGTCTGCGATCTGCTCGTGGAACGCTCCGAGCAGTCGGTTCGTCAGGCCGGGCTGAAAATCCTCGACGCCTACGGCGTGAAGTAGTCTGACGGGCCGGGTTATCCAGCGCACCCGTGACGCCGCGAGAACGGAAATGGAACACACAGGCCGAGTGCGGAGTTATCAGGCGGCCGACCGTCAGGCGGTTCGGGAGATTTCCTGCGATACGGCGGACATCGGCGATCCGGTGGACAGGTTGTTCTCCGACCGCCAGGCGGCTGCGGATGAGATCGTCGGCTACTACACCGATCACGAGCCAGGATCGCTGTGGGTGGCGGAGCTCGATGGCCAGGTCGTCGGATACCTGACGGGCTGTCTGGATACGCGACAAGCCCGGGCTGTGGCGAGAAAGATCGCGATGAAGGCCCTGCTTGCTGCGATCGGACGAGGGGCTCTGTGCCGTACCCGGACGTGGCGTTTGCTGGCGGCCGGCGCTGGGACGGTTCTTCTCGGGGGCGCGTCGCCGGCGCCCGACCTGGGCCGCTATCCGGCCCATTTCCACATCAATCTCCGGCGGGAGGCCCGGGGGATGGGGCTCGGACGAAGGCTTGTGGAATCCTTCCGGCATCAGGTCGAGGATGCTCGTCTGGCCGGCATCCACGTCGTGACGCGAGGCGACAACGCCGCCGGGCGGCAGTTCTTCGAAGCGATGGGGTTTCGCCTGCTCCACGAACGACCCTTGATCCTGCCGGCCGGCCGATGGTTCAGGCGGACCTCGACGGCTACGTATGGATGGAGCCGGCAGCAGTGACGGGCGGACCCAAGAGGCTGTGAACGAAGACCGTGGGGTCTTCAACCGGCCGGCACGGGCGCCTCCGAACATCCTGGGATAGTGGTACGTAAATACCTCCAACAGTCATCTCTCCGCGACAGATCGAATCCGCGGCTCCGTGTGGGGCACCCCTTGCGCGCTCGCGCCTGTCCGAGGGGAGATCGAAGGAGCATCGTTGCGAAGTGTAGTGTTGTTAAGGGAGGTACGTCATGAATCGTCGTAGTATCACAACAGGGTCTTTCCTTCGGCGTGCGACAGCTCGTAGTCTGTTCTTCGTCGCCATTTTGTGGATAGCGGTCCCCGGTCTGGCGCAGAACCGGACGGATGCGGCAAGGGAGTTGTCGAAGGCGTTTTCTTCCGCGGCCAAGGCCGCCATGCCCGCCGTGGTGTCCGTCAAGGTGGAGAAGACGATTCAGGTGAGTTCCATGTCGGACCAGGGATTTGGTTTCAACGATCCTTTCGGCCAGTTCGGCGATGATTTTCTCAGGAGGTTCTTCGGCGATGAGTTCCCGCAGAGGCGGACCCCTCGAAAATACTCGCAAGAGGGCCAGGGCTCCGGCTTCATCATCAGCGAGGACGGTTACATCCTGACCAACAATCACGTCGTCGGGGACGTCGACAAGATCACTGTGGAACTCCAGGATGGTCGCGTCTTCAACGACGCCAAGCTGATCGGGACCGATCCGGATTCCGAAGTGGCTCTGATCAAGATCGATGGGCACGGTTTCCCCGTGCTGCCCCTGGGCAACTCGGACGAAATCGAGATCGGCGACTGGGTCATTGCGATCGGGAATCCTTTTGGCCTGAGCGAGACCGTGACCGTCGGGGTCGTCAGTGCGGTGGGGCGCAGCAATGTGCGCATCGCGGCCTACGAGAACTTCATTCAGACCGACGCCGCGATCAACCCGGGCAACTCGGGTGGCCCGTTGATCGACCTGGACGGCAGGGTCATCGGCATCAATACCGCCATCGTCAGCCGAAGCGGCGGCTACATGGGCATCGGCTTCGCGATTCCGATCAACATGGCCAAGGCCATTGAAGAGCAGTTGCGGGACAGCGGCAAGGTCAGCCGCGGATACCTCGGACTCCTGGCGCAGGACGTGACCTCGGACATGGTCGAGCCGCTGGGTATGAAAGAAGCCAGGGGAGTGGTCGTATCCCAAGTCGTGAAGGGATCTCCGGCCGAAAAGGGTGGACTGAGAGTTCAGGACGTGATCATCGAGATCAATGGCAAGAAAGTCGAATCGTACGTTGTGTTCCGCAACGAAGTCGCGGCCCTGAAGCCGGGGACGCGGGTTCGTCTTGCGGTCTTACGGGACGGCAAGTCCGAAGAACTCACGATTACACTCGTGGAGCGGCCTTCGAATCTCGCGATGAAGGAACAACCGACCCAGGAGTCGAAAGAAGCGCTGGGCATCGAAGTCCAGGATCTGACCAAGGCTCTGGGCGAGCAATTCGGGTATCAGTTGGGCGAAGGCGTGATCGTCACGTCGGTCGTGCCCGGTGGTCCTGCTGCCGAGGAAGGGATTCAGGCAGGGGATCTGATTGCCTCGGTGGACAGACAGAACGTTGCGTCCGTCGAGGAGTTCACAGCCGCAGTCAAGCAGGCGAAGAAGAACGGCAAGGTCCTGTTCCTGGTGAAACGAGGGGATATCTCGCAGTTCGTGGTTGTGAAGTTCGAATAGAGTGTTTGTGGCAAGGCCGTATTGTCCGGGTGTGCCGGGACGGCCGCGCCGATCAGTCCCACGTGCCGGCATGGGTGCAAGTACCCCGACGTCCAGTCCATTGCACCTGTGTCGGCACCTTTGTCTGCAGTTTGTCTGGATTCCCTTGTCCGTTTGCCCTAAAATCCCCCTTCAGTGTGGCGGTGGGATGGAGGTCTTGCCGGGTGTCGTTCTGCGGGCGCCGGTCGCAAGCCGCGACGACGCCCCGATTGGGAGTCTTGGGGGAGTTCTATGAAGGTACTCGTCGCAGCGAAGTGCGGTTTTTGTCCGGGGGTTCGAAATGCCATCAGCACGGCCGAGCGGATCCTGGCTGAGGCCGGTCCTCAGGAGCGGGTCTATAGCCTCGGGCCGGTCATCCATAACGAGGATGTCGTGGAGCGCCTGGCGAGCGCCGGTTTGCAGACGGTCCAGTCGGCCGATGAGATCGAGTCCGGAACGGTGCTGATCCGCTCCCACGGGGTCGCACCCAGGGAGTTATACCGGCTCCGGGATAAACACCTGCACATCGTCGATGCCACCTGTGTCCTGGTCAAACGCGTGCAGGAGATCGCCAAGCAACTCGAAAAGGAGGGCTACGAGGTCGTTATTATCGGCGAGGAGAATCACCCCGAGGTGCAAGGGGTTATGGGGTGCGTCCAGCACGTCGTGGTCATTGCCGACGAAGAGGACTTGGACAGGCTGCCCTCGGACAAGCGGCTTGGGATCGTCTGCCAAACGACCCAGAGCCCGGAACAGCTCGGTCGGATGCTCGGCGCCATCGGACGGGGCAGTTTCCGCGAGCTGAAGGTCATCAACACCCTCTGCAAGGAGGCGGTGAAACGCCAGGAATCCGCGATTGCCCTGTGCAAGGAGGTCGATATCATGTTCGTCCTGGGGGGCCTGCACAGCGCCAATACCCGTCGGCTCGCGGAGTTGTGCAAAAATCACAATAATGCCACGTTTCACTTGCAGAACTGGGATGAACTTGATAAGAATGTAGTGTTTGGCAAAGAGGTGGCCGGCGTGACGGCGGGCGCCTCGACGCCGAACTGGGTGATTGACGAATTTGTCAAGCACCTGGAGAGCTTCGACGAAGAACGGTAGAATACTCGTTCCCGCTGCGTGGGCGGGTTCGTGAAGGCGTCTGACTAACTTTTTGGGTTACTGCAACACGCTGTGAGAGCCTGCCGGTGTGTATGTGGGGCATCGGTCGGCGAGATCAACAACTCCACAGGGGAATGACAACGTATGGTAGATCGTAACTTAATCAACAGACTGGGTTTGTCCGACGAGAAGCTGGAACAGCAGATTCAGGAGATGTTCGGGGACGGCGAGAACCAATACCTCGAACAAGTCCTCCAGCGGAAAGTGGATTCTCGTCTGCCGGGCACCATCCTCAAGGGCACGATCGTTTCGCAGATCGGCAACGACGTGATCGTCGAGGTGGGCCTCAAGAGCGAGGGGGTGGTCGATGCGGGGGAATTCGATACTCCTGACGAGGCGGCGCCGGGCACGGAGATCGAGGTCCTCCTCGAGGACACCGACTCCGAAAGTGGACTGATCCTGCTGAGCAAGCGCAAAGCGGACATGATCCGAGGCTGGGAGTACATCATCAACACGAAGAAGGAAGGCGACGTCGTCAAGGGCCGGGTCATCCGACGGATCAAGGGCGGCCTGCTCGTCGATATCGGCGTTCCCGTCTTCCTGCCCGCTTCGCAAGTCGATATTCGCAAGCCCGGCGACATCAGCCGGTTCATCGGCAAAGAGGTCGAGTGCAAGGTCCTCAAGATCGACGTGGAAAACCGCAACATCGTGGTCTCCCGCCGCAAGCTCATCGAGGAAGAGCGCAAGGCCAGCAAAGACAAGATCCTCAACGAGATCGAGGTTGGACAGCTCCGCAAGGGCGTCGTCAAGAACATCGCGGACTTCGGCGTGTTCGTCGATCTCGGTGGCTTGGACGGCCTGCTGCACATCTCGGACCTGAGCTGGGGCCGGATCTCCCACCCGTCGGAAGTGGTCAACATCGACCAGGAGATCGAGTGCGTCGTCATCGGTGTGGACAAGGAGAACGAGAAGATCTCCCTGGGTCTCAAGCAGAAGCAGCCGAGCCCGTGGGAGAACGTCGAGAGCAAGTACCCGGTCGGCTCTCGCGTCGGCGGCAAGGTCGTCAACGTGATGAACTACGGCGTGTTCGTCCGCCTGGAAGACGGGATCGAAGGCCTCGTCCATATCAGCGAGATGAGCTGGACCCGCCGGCTCTCGCACCCGAGCGAGATGGTCAACCTCGACGACGAAATCGAGGTGGTCGTGCTCAACGTCAACAAGGAGAAGCAGGAGATCTCCCTGGGCATGAAGCAGACGGAGCCGAATCCGTGGGAACTGGCGGCCCGCAAGTATCCGCCGGGGACCATCGTGACCGCCAACGTCCGCAGCATGACCAATTTCGGCGCGTTCGTCGAGATCGAGCCGGGCATCGACGGCATGATCCACATCTCCGACCTGAGCTGGACCCGCAAGTACGGCCATCCGAGCGAAGCGCTGCAAAAGGGTCAGGAGGTCAAGTGCGTCGTCCTCGAGGTCAACGAGGAGAAGCAGCGGATTTCGCTGGGCATGAAGCAGATGAGCGAGGATCCCTGGATTCACGCGATTCCCGAGAAGTACATCCCGGGCCAGATCATCAAGGGTAAGATCGCCAAGCTCACCAATTTCGGCGCATTCGTCGAGCTGGAGTCTGAGCTGGAGGGTCTGCTGCACATCTCCGAGCTGGCGGATCACAAGATCGACAAGCCGCAGGATGTCGTCAAGCCGGGCGACGAGGTCGAAGTGAAGATCCTCAAGGTCGATCCCGAGGCGCGCAAGATCGGCTTGAGTCTGCGCAGGGTGCAATGGGCGGCTGCACCGGCAGACGATCACGGTGCATCGGCAGCCCCTCCGAAGAAAGCGTCGAAGCAGCCGGTCCGACCTGTCGCGACCGGTGACGCCGGCGGAGATACCCTCCGTATCAAGGACGCGCTGGAAAGACGTGCTCAGGCGAGGGCAGCCAGTGGCGAGTCCGGGGGCGAGCCTGCTCCCGAACCCCCGGCGCAAGGGTAGCTCGGAACGAGCGACCAGATGGAATCTGCGTCCGGCGGCGTCTCGCACCGTCCGGACGTGATGGTAGAGCGGCACGCGGGCCTTCCCGGATTCGGGAAGGCCCGTTTCATGTGGTCATTGCCAAATGGATCGATGACCGCTATAATGGAAAGATTGCCTGCCAATCACACAGAGAGGCCTGTCAAAGTCATACATAAGGAGTCACAGCGATGCTGCTTTGGCTGTTCAGGGGGATCTTCATCATCATCGTGATCTCGGTGCTGATGGTCAGCGCCGCCTCCAAGGTCCTCACCGATGGAGCCAACTCGGATAGTTGGTGGGCGGTCGTGATCAGCGGACTCGGGCTGACCGTGTTCTTCCTGTTGCTCGACATCCTGACGCCGAAGCGCAAGCTCACCGCGTTGGCAGGGGTGTTTTTCGGACTGCTGGTCGGCATGCTGATTACCGCTGTGTTGGCTCAGGCTGTGGATATGATCGGCGAGACGTATAAAATCGCCCTGGAGCCGCAGGCCACTCGCGCGATCAAATGGATGCTCGGCATCTGTGTCTGCTACTTCACAATCAGCATCGTGATGCGGACGAAGGACGATTTCCGCTTCGTCGTGCCCTACGTGGAGTTCGCCAAGCAGACGAAGGGATCCCGGCCGCTGGTCCTGGACACCTCGGCAATCGTCGATGGTCGGATCGCAGACCTGTGCGAGAGCCGGTTGTTCGACGCGCCGGTGGTAGTGCCGCGCTTCGTTCTCAACGAGCTGCAGCTCATCGCGGATTCAGCGGACAAGCTTAAACGCAACCGCGGGCGTCGCGGGCTGGACGTGCTCAAGAAGATGCAGGCCAGTCCCGTCATCGATGTGGAGATCGACGAAACCTCCGCAGCGGAGGTCGAGGAGGCCAAGGGGGTCGATCAGAAGCTGATGCTTTTCGCGAAGATCTACAACGGCCGTCTGGCCACCACCGACTACAACCTCACGAAGGTGGCTCAGGTCCGCGGGGTCGATGTCATCAATATCAATGATCTGGCGAATTCGCTCAAGGTCGTGGCCCTGCCCGGTGAGACGATGCGAGTTCGCATCGTCAAGCCCGGCGAGGAGGCGGACCAGGGCATCGGCTACCTCGACGACGGGACCATGATCGTGGTGGAGGGGGCGCGCAGCAAGATCGGCCGGGACATCATCTTGAGCGTGACCAGTTCCTTGCAGACCTCCGCAGGCAAGATGATCTTCGGCAAGTTCGAGTCGTTCGTCTCGCAAAACGCCGGCGGCGATGTCCAGGGTGAAGGCGGACGTCGTCCCTTCCGACGGTCGTCCAACCCAAGCCCCTCTACGACGCAGCCGAGCTGAGCGGTCTATTGGTCTTATAAGTCCCATAGGTCCTGTTTGGTTTTCCTGAACAGAGCTCGGACACACGTGCCGGCGCCGAGCGCAAAGCCCAGCGCGAACAGCCACAGAGGGAAGTACTGCGCATAGTCCGGCTGCGTGATGTGTCTGCCCCCAAGGCAGAACGACACGATCACGAGGATTGTGGAAGCGAGCCATCCGAGCCAGTCGCAGCGAGTGACGATCACAGGTCGTCCGTGGGCACACCCGTGCAGGATTGCCACGGCGAATGCGAACATCAGCGCCGACACGAGCACCGGGTACAGGACCGCCGAGGCCCAGACCACAGGGATCAGGAACAGCACGTCCCAGTCCATGATCGAGCCCGGCCAATCCAGCAGGACCTTGAGCCAGACGTAGTAGAACACGTCCCACACGGCGAAGATGACCAGGAAGTACGCGGCGCGTTCCTGCAGGAGATGCCCGAAGAGCCATGACGCGGTCAGGATCAGCACGAGCGTAGCGGCCTCCCGTCCGACCTCGGTCGGAAACAGCCATCTTGCCCCGGCCGTGATACCGAACATCTCCAGAGGGAACGTGAATCCGTTCGGATGGAAGATCGCCCGCAAGTACACCACCACAGCCGATTCGATGTAGGCAAACGCGATGCCGAAGACGACGGCGATTGCGAGTCTCCCCAGCATGTTCCTGGTCTGCGTCGTCATGTGGTCGAGCCTCCCTCTGCTTGTCTCGCTACAGCGCCGCCAGTGCCTCCAGGAGTCTGGGGACGATTTCAGACTCGGGCACGACGGTCGTCCTCTGGCCGTTGCGGTAGAAATAGGCCTTGTCCTTGGCGGCGCAGATGGCGAAGTCGGCATCCGCTGCTTCGCCCGGCCCGTTGACCACACAGCCCATCACTGCGATGCGAAGGGGCTTGTCCAGCGGACGTACGGCCTGTTCCACCCGGCGAGCCAGTTCGATCACATCGATTTCCGTGCGGCCGCATGTGGGACAGACGATCAGCTCCGGCCCTCGGCGCTCGCGGAGGCCCAATGAAACGAGGATTTCCCTGGCCATCCCGGTCTCGATCACCGGATCGCCTGCGGCACTGACGCGAATGGTGTCGCCGATCCCCTCGGCCAGAAGCGTGCCCAGCGCGATGGCGGACGGAATTCTCGCGTGCTCGGGCAGGCCGGCATGGGTCAGGCCCAGGTGGAGAGGATGCCGGAACGCCGTCGCGATCCGGCGGTTGACCTCGATGGTTCGCAGCGTGTCGCTGGTCTTGGCGCTGAGCACCAGCCGGTCGAACCCGCGATCCTCGAAGAACCGCACGTATTGCGTCATCTCCGCCAGCATGAGATCCACTCGTTCTTCGAAGGGGATTGGTTCCTGGGTCAGGTCTCGAATGCTGGCCTCGTTGACGCCGACACGAATCGCGACGCTGTGCGCCTTGGCGGCGTCGATGATGCGATGGATATCCTCATGGTCCTTGATGTTGCCGGGGTTCAGGCGGATCTTCGCTGCGCCGGCTTCGATGGCCTCGATGGCTCGCGCGCAACTGAAGTGAATGTCCGCGACCAGGGGAATACGGACCTGCCGAACGATCTGAGCGAAGGCCTCTGTGTCGGCCCGTCGGGGGACCGCGATGCGAACGATCTCGCAGCCTGCTCGGGCCAACTCTTCGACCTGTCCGACGCAACGGTCGACATCCGTCGTGGGGACTTTCGTCATCGACTGGATCACCACGGGGACACTGGAACCGAGCGGCACGGATCCGACGTACACGGTTGTCGTTACTCTTCTTGAGATCACGGGCAAATTGTAGCTTGTCCCGCCGCCGACGGCAAACTAAAATGCTCCCCTGCTGTGGATGGACTGGCTGAGCCGGCGAAGTGGTTCATTGTGTGTGTTCGGTAGTTGGCCCCTGACGATGGGATCAGTTCTTCTGTATCTTGTTCTTGCGGCCGTCCTGGTCTACGCGGTGTGGGGCCTGGTGTTGCTCTTCATGCAGCGACGGCTTCTGTACCGCCCTCTGCGCGAGGTGGTCTTCGCGCCGTCCGACCGGGACCTGCCCCACGAGGACGTCGTCTTTCGCAGCCGCGATGGACTCCGGCTCACCGGCTGGTACATCCCGGCCGCCGGCGCTCACTTCACCCTGCTGTTCTGCCACGGGAATGGCGGAAACATCATGCACGTACTGGACAGCATGGAGCTGTTCCATCGCATGGGCCTGAACTGCCTGGTGTTCGATTATCGCGGTTACGGCAACAGTGAAGGCAAGCCTACGGAGAAGGGCACGTACCGCGACGCTCGGGCGGCATTCGACTGGCTGACGGAGGTCCAAGGCATCCCGGCCGATAGGATCATCGTGTGCGGCCGATCCCTGGGTGGCAGCATCGCCTCTCATCTGGCCGCCGAGGTGCACCCGGCGGCGCTCGTGGTCGAGAGCGCGTTCACGTCCTACCGGGACATCGGCGCTCGGTTCTACCCCTACATGCCAGTCCGGCTGTTCGCCCTGTTTCGATACAACACGCTCTCGCACGTCGAGAAGGTCCAGTGCCCGGTGATGGTCGTGCACAGCAAGGACGACGACTTCGTGCCCTATGACTTCGGTGTCCGCCTGTTTGAAGCCGCCCGAGAGCCCAAGCAGTTCGTGGAGATTACCGGCGGTCACAACGATGGCTTCATGCTCTCGGGCGACCGGTACAACGAGGCATGGACCACGTGGCTGGACTTTCTAAAGGATCGCCCGTCCCACGCCGTGGTATGCAGGACGGGGTGAATTGCGTCTTCGCTTCGGGCGCACGCATACGGCTGTTGGAAAGCCTTCCGGCAACAATGGGAAGAATACCGCATCCGCCTGACTCACGCCCTCCATCCGAACGTGAATCTACAGCGGCAGGACCGAGGTTGCCTGGGCCCAACTGCATCGTGTGTGCGTCGTTGACATGGCTGTGTCCTTCGCTAGTTCAACTCGATGGATCCGTTGCCGCTTTCCAGGCGAATGACGCCGGTTCCATCGCCGATCCTGCCGGCGACTTTCTTCTGTGTGATCTCGCCGCTCGTTGTCACCGATCGGGCCGTATGAATTGACCCGTAGTTTGTACTCAGGTAGACCTCGCCGGAGAACTGTGGGGGCGCCGTGAATTCAACGCTGCCGTAGGAACTCTTCGCCTGTGCGTTGGGATCGGCCGGTGCGTCGTCCGCGCAGAGCACGCGGATGCTGCCGTTGCCCGACACGGCTGTGATGTTGGCCGCCGCGATCTCTGTCATCGTGATGCGGCCATACGAGGACGACGCGTCCAGCTTCTGCGTCTGGACGTCGGTCGCCTCCACCGCGCCGTTGCCCGAGCGGAGTTCGACCGAATCTCCCTTCAGATGGATGCCGGTGATGGCCCCGTAGGAGGAACGGGCCTCGAACAGGCCGAACGATGCGTCGGAGATTCGGATGCCGCCGTTGCCGCTCTTGAGGTGCAGATCGCCGTCGGAGAAATCCTCGCAGGTGATTGCGCCGTAGAATGTTCCCGCGGTCGTCGAACCTCGGAGACGCGCCATGGTGATGGACCCGTTGTTACTGTGGAGCTGAATCGACTGGCCGACCACATTGCGGCACTCGATGGAACCGTAAGACGTGCTCAGATCGGTCCGGCCCTGGATGTTCTGGATCTTGATCGAGCCGTTGTTGCTCGTGCCGACGACGCGGCCCTCGACGTTCGAAATGTCCAGGCTGCCGTATTTGCTGTCGCACCGAATGTTCGTCCTCCTGGGGACCGCGATTGTGTAGCTGACGCTGATCGAACGATTGTTCTCCAGGTCGGGCTCGCGCGAGCGGATGGTCGCTGTCGATCCGCTGATCTGATCGACGATCTCCACCTGTTCCGCCAAGGCCTGGGCCTCTTCCTCGGTCGGCGCATGGGCGACAATCGTGGCTTCGAGACTGCAGTCGGCCGCGTCTGTCCCGGTGACGGTGACAGATCCGCACCGCGTGGCCACGTCGAGCGTGTCGGACCCGCCCAGAGCGATCTGCCGGGTGACAGTCCTCTCGAATTTCGACTGGCTTGTCCCACCCCAAACAGTCAGTTCCTCGTTGCAGCCGGATACGGTGACGAGCAGCAGGCCGCCCAGGACACATGAGAGGCTGTGCCTCAGAGAACGCGATTTCATCATGTTGTCTCCTTGATTCGTGGTTCAGCGGATCGTGATCGATCCGTCGCTGGTCTTCAGGTAGATTCTGCCTTCGCCGTCGCCGATGGCGCCGCTGAGGGACTTGCCGACCTTGCCGCGAATGGTGATGGGTAGATCAGTCTGAATCGAGCCGTCATTCGTGCTGGCGTCGATCACCGCGGACAGGCCGGGCGGGGTGACCAGCGTTATGCTGCCATCCGATGTGGTCGCCGTGACATTGAGGACCTTTGGTGCGTCGGGCGTGTACTCGATGCGAATGGTCCCGTCGTTAGTGCGGACCTCGGCCGTGTCTGCACGAAGGCGTTCCATGGTGATGGACCCGTCGGATGAGTTGGCCCTGACGGCCGCGACCGTCACGTCCGAGAGATGGATGCGACCGTCGCTCGTGTGGCAGTCGAGGGTTTGGGCCTTCAGCCCGGCACACGTGATGCTGCCGTCGGAGGTTCTCAGACGGGTGTCGCCGTCGATGTCGGTGACTTCGATGCTGCCATCGGAGGTCCGGGCCTCGACCGTGCCCGTGATATTCGCGATGTCGATCGATCCGTCGCTCGTCGAGAGGATCAAATTGGTTTGTGTGGGCAGGTTGCCCTGGAGCGAGACGCTGAACCACGCGTTGCGGATAACGGGCGGCTTGTCGATCACGACCTGCAAGCCCTTGTCGGTGGCTTCGAGCCGGACACCGATCTGCTCGATAAGCTCCTCCGCTTTCTCGTCCGTCCTGGCGTGCGCCGCAATCGTCGCCTGGAGCGTGCATTCGCTTGTCTGAGTTCCTTCGAGTCGGATCGAGCCGTCGTCCGTGTCGGCCAGAAAGGACGAGCCCGCCTCCAGAGGGGCCGCCAACGGCACCACTTTCTCGCATCGGGTCGTCGAGTCACCGACATGGACGTAAACGCACGACGTGCAGCAAAAGAGCGTCAGAACCAGTGCGCCCGACAGTGCGGCTCTCACGGAGAATCCTCTTGCCATATTCCTGCCCCTTCCTTTCGCAGAAGCCTGGATAGTCCGGCGACGACCGGAGATTTCTCACTACGCCGCACTATTGTACCCATCGGTACTACAGTCGTGCCAGGGTCTGCGAGATTTCCGGAGAAACGCGTTTCTCGCTTCCTCTCTGTAAGAACGACCCCGACACGTTGCGAAGTGTATTTGACGTGTGGCAACCCGCTGATACAATGACCGCTTCGTTCGTGCTCTCGGCATTGGCTCCCTCGGGGAGTGACGATGCGAGATCGCGATGAGCCCAGATTGTCGGTACGTTCGTTGTGTGATGGAACTATGATTGCTGGACTTACGATTGCTGATCTGGTTCGACCGGCCGAGAAGAGACTTGCCTGGCTTTACGACGTGGTCCTGGTTGTAGGAGGGTCGATCCTCATCGCGGCGCTCGCGCAGGTCGCGGTGGGCCACCCGGTTCCGATCACCGGACAGACCTTCGGCGTGCTGCTGGTTGGCGCGTTGCTCGGCTCGAAACGCGGCGCCCTGTGCGTGCTGGCCTATCTCGCAGAGGGTCTGATGGGCCTGCCCGTGTTTACATATAGCCGATCCGGATTGGCCATGTTTTTCGGACCCACCGGCGGCTATCTCGTGGGCTTTGTGCCGGCCGCGTATATCGTGGGTTTCCTCGCGGAGCGTGGCTGGGACCGTCGGGCGGCTTCGACCTCGTTGGCGATGGTTCTCGGCAGCGCCGCGATGTACGCCTGCGGCTTGGCGTGGCTGTTCTGCCTGGACCATTTGCTGGGCAAGCCTCTGGGTGGCGGTGTGCTGGCGGTTGGCCTGTACCCGTTCCTGCTGGGCGATGCCCTGAAAATCGCGCTGGCGACGGTCTTGTTGCCTTCCGGCTGGAGATTGGTTCGGCATTTTCGAGTTGATAATCCTGCCGGCATGTGATAGAGTGACTTCTGTTCGCCTGAACGGGCTGTTTGGGGAATAGTGTAACGGTAGCACAAATGACTCTGGATCATTTAGTCAAGGTTCGAATCCTTGTTCCCCAGATCCTTGTTTCTCGTCTCGACTGTACCCCATGCGGCTGCTCTGTGAGAGGGAGTTGCGATGAGCAGATCGACTGAAATCGGTCCTCTTGCGATCCTGATCCTCGTATGTCTCGTGAATCCGTCGATCTCTTCGGAGACGGCTCTTCCGCCTGATCCCGTGATCTTGGGCTTGGCCTCCAAGTACTTGGGAGATAAGGGGATAGAGAAAGATCCCGCCGTCGTGTTCGTCGAGGATTTCGATGAGGGGGACTTGGAAGCGGTCTGGTCCCGCTGGGAGAGCGTGCAGAGCAAGGAGATCATGTCGCTCTCGACCGATGTTCCGGGCTCCAGCGGCGGCGAACATTCGCTCCTGATGACCCACATTGGCGGTCAGAGCACGGGTGGCCACCTCTACCGGCGACTGATGCCGGGGTATGACAAGCTGCACGTGCGGTTCTACGTCAAATTCGATCCTGCCTGCTATCCGATCCATCACTTCGTCCACCTCGGGGGTTACAATCCGCCGACAAGATGGCCGCAGGGGGGAGCAGGCACCCGGCCCAAGGGCGACGAGCGATTCACCACGGGCGTCGAGCCTTACGGCGACGAATGGCGGTGGGATTTCTACTCCTACTGGATGGGGATGCGGTGCTCGCCGGACGGCAAGTCCTGGGGGCACGACTTCATCAACGACCGGTCGCTGGCGGTCGAACGGGGTCGGTGGATTTGCGTTGAGTTGATGACGAAAATGAACGCTCCGGCGGGTGAACGCAACGGCGAGCAGGCGCTCTGGATCGACGGTCGGCCTTGGGCCAAGGATGGGCAGACCATCAGTCATCTGGGTCCCGGCTTTCCACGCGGCAAATGGGTCTGGGACAGCTTTCTGCCCGATCCGAACGGCGAGCCGTTCGAGGGGTTCCGCTGGCGGAGCACGAACGATCTGAATCTGAATTACCTGTGGCTGCTGCTGTACATTACCAAGGCGCCCGCCGGCTACGTGAGCAAGGTCTGGTTCGACGACATCGTCGTCGCCCGCGAGTACATTGGTCCTTTGAGTTCTGGCAAGCCGCAGTGATGCCGGCGGGCGGGGTTCTCACGCAATCTCCGCGACGATAGGCGTGTGATCGCTGGGGCGGTCGGCGGCGCGGGGCTCCTTGTCGATGTAGCAGGCGGTGCATCGCTCTGCGACAGGGGCGGTGGCCAGGATGTGGTCGATCCGCCATCCGCGGTTTTTCTCGAAGAAGTTCCCGATGCGATAATCCCAGAATGTGTATTGGCCCGGCTCGGAGCAGTGTTTGCGGAACAGATCGGTGAATCCCCATTCCACCACGTCCGCTAGCGCCTTGCGGACCGCGGGATGGTAGCAGACGTGGCCTTCCAGCGAGAGGGGATCGTACACGTCGATGGGCAGCGGCGCGACGTTGAGGTCTCCCACCCAGAGCACCGGGTCGTTGGGTTTGAACCGTTCGCGAAAACGGGCGAGGAGGCGTCTGAACCAGTCGAGCTTGTACCGAAAACGTTCCGAGGCGGCGAGATACCCCTGCGGAACGTATGTGTTCACGAGGGTGATGCCCTGGATCAAAGCCGTTGCGACGCGAGGCTCGTCCCTGGGTTCGTCGAGGAGCCCGAATTCCACCTGTTCGATTGGGTGCTTGGAGATCACTGCGACGCCGTTGTAGGTCTTCTGACCCCGGAAGACGCACCTGTAGCCGACCGCGCGGAATGGCTCCTGCGGAAAATCGGCGTCCTGAACCTTGGTTTCCTGTACGGCCAGGATATCGGGCTGGTTTTTTTGCAGCCATGGGAGGACAATGGGCAGCCGGACGCGGATCGAGTTGACATTGAAGCTGGCGATTCTCATCGAGTTCTATCCCGAGTGATTCGTAACCACTTCTGAAGCCAAGACTTAGCCGTTCGTCCCCGTTTGTCGGGAGGCGCAGGGCACCGGCAGAGAGCATATGGATGGTATTCGGTAGGTCCGTCGATGGCAATGGGCTTTTGATGACATGCATAGTCAATTGCCGGGAATTTGGGGGGAATGATGAACTCTCGGGCCTCGGAGTCTGTAATCGCCAATGGCATATTGCTGTCCGGAGACCGTGGCTCTCGACACGCGATGCAGGGGTGGCTTGCTCGAGTGGTGAGGATTGTCTTCAAGCATGGTCTTGACCGGGAGACAAATAGTTCACTAAACTAATAGGATTAGTAGGAGATTATCCGACATGAAACTCTCGACACGTACTCGTTACGGGATGCGAGCGATCATCGAGTTGGCCCAACACGAGGACAAGCGACCCCTTCAGTTGAAGGTCATCGCTGAGCGGCAGGACATCTCGGTCAAGTATCTGGAGCAGCTCATGAGTCTGCTCCGATCGGCGGGATTCGTTCGAAGCGTTCGCGGCTCCAAGGGTGGCTACATCCTCGCTCGGCCGGCGGATCAGATCACCCTCAGTGAGATCTTCCGATGCCTGGAGGGGGCAGTAACAACCGCCGAATGCATCGACGATGAGTCCTACTGTGGGCGGTCGGCGGATTGTGCGGCCCGCGATGTCTGGGTCCGCGTCGAGGCGGCTATTCAGGGGGTCTTGCAGTCCGTCAGGCTCTCCGACGTCGCCCAGAAATCGAAGGATGCCAGAACGGAATACCAGATCTGACGGTTTGGAGCATGGTTGCATGAGTGCTGTGTTCGAGGATATCGCAGCCGCGGTGGGGTACACGCCCCTGGTGCGGATCAACAAGCTCGGTTCGAGCAGAGCCGAGATCCTGGTCAAGCTGGAATCGAAGAACCCCTGCGGCAGCATCAAGGACCGAATCGCCAGGTACATGGTCGAAGCGGCGCAGGAAGCGGGATTGATCCGGCCTGAAACCGTCCTTGTGGAGCCGACGAGTGGCAATACGGGCATTGGTTTAGCGTTCATCTGTGCGGCCAAGGGCATTCCCTTGATCCTGACCATGCCCGAATCGATGAGTATCGAGCGGCAGAAGCTCCTGCTGATGTTTGGAGCGAGGATCATCCTCACGCCGGCGGACCGTGGCATCAGAGGGGCGGTCGAGAAGGCCGAGCAACTCGTTGCGGCCGATCCCAACGCTTACATGCTCCAGCAGTTCAGGAATCCCGCTAATCCGCAGGCGCATCGTGAGACCACCGCGAAAGAGATTTGGATCGATACGGACGGAAAGGTTGATATATTGGTGTCTGCCGTGGGGACCGGTGGAACGTTGACCGGCTGCGGTGAGGTGCTCAAGGGCAGGAATCCCGACCTGAAGGTCGTGGCGGTTGAACCGAAGGACTCCGCGGTCCTGTCGGGAGGCAAGCCGGGGCGTCATAAGATCCAGGGGATCGGGGCGGGTTTCGTCCCCGAGGTCCTGAGGACTGATCTGATCGACGAGGTCCTTCAGGTCGCGAACGAAGACGCCCTGCAGACGGCCCGAAAGCTGGCTATGGAAGAGGGAATCCTCTCTGGAATCAGCGGGGGCGCCAACGTCTGGGCCGCCGTGCAGTTGTCGCACCGTCCTGAGAACGAAGGCAAGACGATCGTCACCTTCATCTGCGACACCGGAGAACGGTACATCTCGACGGAGTTGTTCGACAATCTGCCCGAGCCGGAAAGGGCGTAGCTGGAGTTGAGGTTTCTGGATGGCGAAAGACAAGCTGACGAATAGAACGCTCGATAAACTGGTGGACCGGATCACCGAGACCTACGACGGGGATTTCGGCATCAACTTCATCGATGCCGCCAATCTTCCCGTGCGAGGCAAGATCCTCGAAGTGCTCGACCTGCTGATCGAGTTGCTCTTCCCTGGGCATACGGGCAATAAGGCGATCACGAGATCGAACGTCCGGTACATTGTGGGCGATCTGCTCAGCCAGATACACGTGGGGCTGTCCGAACAGATCGAGCGAGCGTACCAGTATCAATGCCGCATCAATAACTGCATGCACTGTGACTGCGCGACCATGGCCGGACGGGTCACGAGCGAAGTGCTCGGCGAGCTTCCGCGGATTCGCGGGCTTCTCAAGAGCGACGTGCGTGCAGCCTATGACGGGGACCCCGCGGCCAAATCCTACGAAGAGATCGTGATGAGCTATCCATGCATCACTGCCATCGCGACGTATCGCGTTGCACACGAGCTTCACGTCCGGCAGGTCCCGCTGATCCCCCGGATCATGTCCGAGTGCGCCCACATGAAGACCGGCATCGACATTCACCCGGGCGCCACGATCGGCAGCGGGTTCTTCATCGATCACGGCACCGGCGTCGTCATCGGGGAGACCTCCGTGATTGGGAACCACGTGAAGATCTACCAGGGCACGACACTGGGGGCGCTGAGTTTCCCTCGGGATGAGCGCGGGCGGATCATCAAGGGCGGCAAACGCCACCCGACTATCGAGGACGACGTGACGATCTACGCGGAGGCCACCATCCTCGGCGACGTCACGATCGGCAAGGGCGCCGTCGTTGGCGGCAACACGTGGGTGAAGGAATCGGTACCGCCGGGGATGATCGTATCGAGCCCCGGTCCGGACCTCGTTTACCGCAAGCAGAAGGGTGCCGGGAAGAAGAGGGGGTGATCTTCGCGTCAAGGTGCGAAGACTTCACGTCATATGGAGAATGAGTTGGATCAGAGGTTGTTCGATGAAATCCGGGAGTGGAAGGACAAGCGTCATGCCGTCGTTTTGGCGCATAACTACCAGCCGGCGGACGTCCAGGATGTGGCCGATTTCTGTGGGGACTCGCTGGGTCTGAGCGTTCAGGCATCGAAGACGGACGCCGAAGTGATTGTCTTTTGCGGCGTGCGGTTCATGGCCGAGACGGCCAAGATCCTGTCTCCCGACAAGACCGTCCTGCTTCCCGACCGGCGGGCAGGCTGCCCGATGGCCGACATGATTACCGCGCAACAGTTGCGCGCCCTCAAGGAGGAGCATCCGGATGCCTTGGTCGTCTGTTATGTCAACAGCACGGCCCTGGTCAAAGCCGAGAGCGATTATTGTTGCACGAGCTCGAACGCGGTTGCGGTCGTGCGGTCGCTGCCTGTGGACAGAGAGATCATCTTCGTGCCCGATCAGCACCTGGGCCGATTCGTCGAGCAGCAGACGGGACGTCGCATGATCCTGTGGCCTGGGTATTGCCCGACCCACGTGTTGATCTCGGAGGACGAGGTCGGGCAGGCCAAGCATCTGTATCCGGATGCCGTTGTGATGGCGCATCCCGAGTGCTCGGAGCCCGTGAAGGCCCTGGCTGACGCGCTGTTGAGCACGGGCCAGATGCTCCAGTTCGTCCGGAGCAGTCCGGCCAAGCGATTCCTCGTCGCGACCGAGGTCGGCATGATCCATCCGCTGAAGAAGGTCCGCCCGGACGCCGAGTTCCTCCCGGCCAGCAGGCGGGGCGTGTGTCCGAACATGAAGAAGATATCCCTGGAGAGTGTCCTGGCCTCGCTCGAGCATCTGCAGTACGCGATGGAAATCCACGACGACGTCCGGCTCCGGGCGGCCAAGGCCCTCCAGCGAATGGTGCAGATCCAGCCCGGAAACTGACAATCCACAGCCTTGTTGCCACAGAGAACGTGGGGAATCATGACGCAGGAACGACAACATCTGGAAACCCTGGCCTTGCACGGCGGCCATCAGGTGGACTCCGATACGCTCAGCCGGGCGGTGCCGATCTACCAGACCAGCAGCTATTGCTTCAAGGACACCGACCATGCGGCCAGGCTCTTTGCACTCGAAGAGTTCGGCAATATCTACACGCGGATCATGAATCCGACGGTGGACGTCCTGGAGAAACGACTGGCGGTCCTGGAAGGCGGTGTGGCGGGTCTGTGCTTCGGCTCGGGTATGGCGGCCATCACCGCGGCGGTGCTGAACATCTGTCGGGCGGGACAACACATTGTCTCCTCGGGTTCCCTTTACGGCGGCACCGTCACCCTCTTCGGCCAGACGCTCCCCAAGCTCGGGATCGACGTCAGCTTCGTCGAAGCCCGCGACCCCGCGAACTTCGCGAAGGCCATTCGCGACAACACCCGCCTGGTCTACATCGAAGGGCTCGGCAATCCGAAGAACGACGTCCTGGACTACCGCGAGATCGCCCGGATCGCCCGCGACCGCGGCGTGCCGGTGATCTGCGACAATACCGTCCTGACTCCCATGCTCTTTCGCCCGATCGAGCATGGCATCGACCTCGTCGTGCACAGTTGCACCAAGTACATCGGCGGCCACGGCACCAGCATCGGCGGGGCGATCATCGACTCCGGCCGGTTCGACTGGGCCAATGGGCGATATCCCGAACTGACCGAACCCGACCCGAGCTATCACGGAATCCGATACGTCGGGCAGTTCGGCCCGGTGGCGTACATCCTCAAAGCCCGCGTCACGGTCCTGCGGGACACTGGCGCGTGTCTGTCGCCGTTCAACGCGTTCCTGTTCCTGCAAGGTCTGGAGACGTTGCATCTCCGGATGCCCCGTCACTGCGAGAACGCGCTGAAGCTCGCCCAGTGGCTCGAAAGGCATCCGCGGGTCGGCTGGGTGAATTACCCCGGTCTGGAATCGCATCCGGATCGCGAGCAGGCCAAGCGGTATCTTCCGGCCGGCTGCGGCGGAATCCTCGGCTTCGGGATCGAGGGCGGCCGGGCAGCGGGCGTGAAATTCATCAACAGTGTGAAACTCGCCAGCCACCTGGCCAATGTCGGCGACAGCAAGACGCTCGTCATCCATCCCGCCAGCACGACGCATCAGCAGTTGAACGAGGCCGAGCAGCTTGCCGCCGGCGTGACGGGCGATTATATTCGGGTCTCGGTCGGCACCGAGCACATCGACGACATCATCGCCGATTTCGAACAGGCATTGAGGGCGAGTGCGTGAGGCGCCGGAACAGGTCCCATACGTCCCATCGGTCCTATGGGTCCTATTCCTCAGATAACAACAGAATCATCAAGGACAAACAACTGCCATGTGGGAATACACCGACAAAGTCATGGATCACTTCCTCAACCCGCGGAACGTGGGCGAGGTCGAGAACCCCGACGGCGTGGGCGAAGTCGGCTCGCTCGCCTGCGGGGACGCCCTGAAGCTGACGTTCAAGCTCGACAAGAAAGGGCGGATCACAGACGTCAAGTTCAAGACCTTCGGCTGCGCCAGTGCGATCGCCAGTTCCTCCGTGCTCACGGAACTGATCAAGGGCAAGACGCTCGACGAGGCGATGAAGATCACGAACCGGGACATTGCGGACTACCTGGGTGGCCTGCCCGAGCAGAAGATGCACTGTTCCGTGATGGGCCAGGAGGCCCTGGAGGCGGCCATCGCGAACTATCGCGGCCATGCCGCTGCCCCGCACGACCATGAGCATGGCGCCCGCGTCGTCTGCACCTGCTTCGGCGTCACCGACAAGGAAATCGAGCGCGTGATCCGCGACAACGATCTGACGACGGTCGAGCAGGTGACGAACTACTGCAAGGCCGGCGGCGGTTGCGGGGGCTGTCGGGGAGAGATCGAGAAGATCATCCAGGCGGTCCAGGGACAGAAGGTCAAGGAACAGAGCGTGCCGACGCCCGCCAGAGGGAAAAAACTGACCACCATCCAGAAGATCCAGCTCATCCAGCAGACGATCAACGAACAAGTCCGGCCGGCGCTACGCGCGCACGGCGGCAATATCGAGCTGATCGACGTCGAGGGCGACAAGGTCATCATCGCGTTTCGCGGCATGTGTGCCCAGTGCAAGGTCAGCGAGTTCACGATGAGAGACGTGGTCGAAGCCAAGCTCCGCGAGTTCGTCTCCGAGGATTTGTGCGTCGAGGAGGACAAGGATTCGCTGGAGACGGGGCACGAGCACAAAGGATAACAGGGGCAAGCACGAAGCACGAAACTCGAAATCCGAAACGAATCCAAAGGACCCAAATCCGAATGACAGAAATGCTGACGCCCGCCGGAGAGTTCGTTTGGAGCATTAGGGTCTCTGTCATTCGTGCTTGTTTCGGATTTCGATATTCGGATTTCGGATTTTGACTCTTTCAGAGTCTGACTCAGGGGACTGGTAGTGAAGACCATCTATTTCGATAACAACGCGACGACGCGGGTGGACGACGAGGTCTACGAGGCGATGAAGCCGTACTTCTGCAGCCTGTACGGCAACCCGTCGAGCATGCATACGTTCGGCGGCCAGGTCGGCATCCAGGTCCGCGAGGCCCGCGAACGGGTCGCCCATCTGCTCGGCTGCGATCCGAGCGAGATCATCTTTACCAGTTGCGGCACGGAGAGCGACAGCGCCGCCATTCACGGGACGCTGGCCGCGTCGCCGCAGAAGCGGAAGGTCATTACGACCCGCGTGGAGCATCCGGCGGTCCTGGCCGTCTGTCGCGAGCTGGAGAACCACGGCCACACCGTCATCGAACTGGGCGTCGACAAGGTGGGCCGCCTGGACCTGAACGAGCTGGAGCGACACCTCGACAACGACACCGCCTTGGTCTCGATCATGTACGCCAACAACGAGACTGGCGTGATCTTCCCCATCGAGCAGATCGCAGAGATGGTCATCAGCCGGGGCATCGTCTTCCACACGGACGCGGTCCAGGTCGTCGGCAAAATCCCGCTGAACCTATCGAAGAGCCGGATCAACCTGCTGAGTCTGTCGGGCCACAAGCTGCACGCACCCAAGGGGGTCGGCGTCCTGTACGTCAAGAAGGGTACGCGAATCGCCCCCTGGATGCTGGGCGGCCATCAGGAGGGCGGCCGACGGGCCGGGACGGAGAATGTCCCCGGCATCATCGCGCTGGGCAAGGCCTGCGAACTGGCCGACCGACACATGGAGGAGGAGAACACCCGCGTGAAGGCCCTGCGGGACAAGCTCGAACGCGAGATCCTCGCATCCTGCACGGACAGCCGGATCAATGGCGACACAGAAGCCCGCCTTCCCAACACGACCAACATCAGTTTCGAGTACATCGAGGGCGAGGCGATTCTGTTGCTGCTCGACCGCTTCGGCATCTGCGCCAGCAGCGGTTCGGCCTGCACGTCCGGCTCGCTGGAACCCTCCCACGTGCTCCGCGCGATGGGCGTGCCGTTCACCGCGGCCCACGGTTCGATCCGCTTCAGTCTGAGCCGGTACAACACCGAGGACGAGGTCGATTTCACCATCCAGAAGATGCCGCAGATCATCAGCCGTCTCCGCGAGTTGTCGCCCTTCGTTCAGAACAGCCTGCCGGGTCGCTGATCGCGGTCCAATCCTGCGAAAACAAAGTACACAGCTCCCTTGACATGACCGAGTTATGAACGTATGTTCATAACTATTCTTGAAGAAAAGGGACTGTCTGCATGCCAAGACCCTGTTGCCTGCGTCATATCGGGTTTACGCCGACCGCCGGCCTGTTTCGACCGGCCGGGGTGCCGGTTTGCACCCTCGAACAGGTGACGCTGACTCTGGATGAAGTTGAAGCCTTGCGACTGGCGGACCTGAACGGGCTCTATCAAGAGCAGGCGGCAGAGCGGATGAGAATCTCGAGGCCGACGTTTTCCAGAATCGTGGCGCAGGCGCGAAGGAAGGTGGCGGACGCGCTCATTCACGGCAAGGCGCTCCGCCTGGAAGGGGGCGTCGTGAGAATCGAAGGAGAAACGAAGATGCCAGGACAAGATGGAACCGGGCCGATGGGTCCAGGGCCCGGCAGGGGACTCGGCCCGTGTGGTTGCGGGCGGCGTCGTGGTCGAACCGCCGGAGGCGGGACGCAATGCGGACGCCACAGGGAACGTCAGGGACCTATGGTCCACCCGATGGTCGATGAAGACCCGGACAACGTCAGGACAACGAAAGAACAAGGGCAGCAATCATGAAGATCTGTATCCCCGTGATGGAGGATCGTGGGTTGGAGAGCGAAGTGTACGGGCATTTCGGGTCCGCGCCCGCGTTTGTGCTCGTGGATTGCGAGACGATGTCGGTTGAGTGCGTGGGCAACGAAGACCAGGCCCATGTCCATGGGCAGTGCAGTCCCGTCAAGGCGCTCGCCGGCGCCAGGCCGGAGGCTGTGGTGGTGGGCGGCATTGGAGCCGGTGCCCTGCGGGGTTTGCGCTCTGCGGGGATCAAGGTGTACCGCGCCGCCGGCCGCACGGTCGCGGAGGCGGCGGATTTGTTCAAGAATGGCAAGCTGTCCGAGATTCGCGAGGAGGATACCTGTGCCGGTCACAGCGGCGGCCACTCCTGTTGTCACTGACGAGCAACAACGTTGCAGGAAGGAATCAGCATGGATCAGAATGGATGTGAACGCTCGGTAGATGCTTCGCGCGTGGGTGACGCGAAGTCAGACGCTGCGGCCCAGGCCGCCTGTCCGGGAGGGGACATCGATGCCTTCCTGGATCAGCAGGTTCTGGAGGAGCGTCTGGGGCAGATCACGCACGTAATCCTCGTCCTGTCCGGCAAAGGCGGCGTGGGCAAGAGCACGGTCGCCGTCAATCTTGCGGTCTCCCTGTCGCTGGCGGGCAAGCGAGTGGGCCTGCTGGACGTGGATATTCACGGGCCGAGCGTTCCGAAGATGCTCCATCTGGAGGGAACGTCGGTGCAGATGAAGGACAGCGCGATTGTGCCGGTGGAGAAGGCAGGTCTGAAGGTGATGTCCATCGGCTTGCTGCTGCGGGATCGCGACGACGCCGTGATCTGGCGGGGACCCTTGAAGATGGGCGTCATCCGCCAATTCCTGAAGGACGTGGCCTGGGGCGAGCTGGACTACCTGATCATCGATTCGCCTCCCGGCACCGGGGACGAACCGTTGTCCGTCTGCCAGCTTGTGAAAAGCCCCGACGGCGCCGTGATTGTCACCACGCCCCAGGACGTTGCGACGGCCGATGTCCGCAAATCGATCACCTTCTGTCGGCAATTGAGCCTGCCTGTGATTGGGGTCATCGAGAACATGAGCGGATTCGTGTGTCCCAAGTGCGGGGAAATCACGAACATCTTCAAGACCGGCGGCGGCGAGCGGATGGCCCGTGACATGGGTGTCCCTTTCCTTGGGCGCATCCCCATCGACCCGACGATTGACGAGGCCTGTGATGCCGGCCGACCGTTCGTTTGCGACTGTGACCATTCGGAAACGGCCAGGGCGTTCAGGCACATCATCTCGCCAATTCTGTCGTTGTCCGAATGACGGAGTTGGAACCCATTCGTACTCATCTCCCGACAAGCGAGTAAGATCGCTGCAGCCGGCGATGAACCCCGGCGGGCAACGGCAGGTATATCCACTGTCTCGTAAGCGTGGAGAGAGGTGATATTCTGGTATGAATGAGGTACGAACATGGGCCAACGAAAACGCATCGTAATTGTGGGCGGGGTGGCGGGCGGGGCTTCCGCGGCCGCCAAGGCCAGACGCGTCAGTGAAGACGCCGAGATCGTCTTGTTCGAGCGGGGCAGCGATATCTCCTTCGCCAATTGCGGCCTTCCCTACCATGTGGGCGGGGTCATCCAGGACCGCTCCCGACTTCTGGTCCAGAGTCCCGAGGCGATGCGCCGACGCTTTGCCGTCGATGTCCGCGTGCAGAGCGAGGTGATCCGAATCGACCAGGGCAAGAAGATCGTTGTGGTCCACGACAAGGCCAAGGACAGACAATACGAGCAACCCTACGACGTGTTGATCCTCAGTCCCGGCGCCGAGCCGGTCCGACCTCCGATCCCGGGCGCCGACCACAAGAAGGTGTTCACCCTTCGCAATCTGACGGACATGGACGCGATCAAGGCGGTCGTGGATACTGCCGCCATCCAATCCGCAGTTGTCGTCGGAGGCGGATACATCGGCCTGGAGATGGCGGAGGTCCTGACGCATCGCGGGCTGGCTGTGTCGCTGGTGGAACTGGAGTCCCAGGTGATGGGCCCGATCGACCCGGAGATGGCGGCGCCGCTGCACGAGCACCTGCGCCTCCAGGGTGTGGACCTGTGCCTTGGCAGCAGCGTCACCGCGATTGAAGAGCGGGACGGGCAGATCGAGGCACGACTCAGCTCGGGCCGGGCCATTCCGTGCGGCTTGGTCATTCTGGCTGTGGGGGTCCGCCCGGAGGTGAAGCTCGCGGCCGAAACGGGACTCACTATCGGCCAGCGCAGAGGCATCGTCGTGGACGATCACATGCGGACCTCGGACCCGGATATCTACGCAGTGGGGGATGCGGTCGAGGTTCAGGATTTCGTCGGCGGATTCGCGGCGGTGATTCCGCTGGCGGGTCCCGCGAATCGGCAAGGTCGAATCGCTGCGATCAACGCGCTGGGTGGAGACGCTGCCTACGACCGGACCCAGGGCACCGCGATCTGCAAGGTTTTCGACCTGGCCGTGGGCATGACCGGCCTGAGCGAGAAGGCTCTCAAGCGGGCAGCACGGACCTATGAGAAGATCTACGTGCATCCCGCCAGCCACGCAGGGTACTATCTGGGCGCGATGCAGATGAGTCTGAAGCTGCTCTTCGACCCCCTGACCGGCAAGATCCTCGGCGCCCAGTGCGTCGGAGCCGACGGCGTGGACAAGCGGATCGACGTCCTGGCGGTCGCCATTCGAGCGGGCATGACCGTCTATGACCTGGAGAAGCTCGAACTGGCCTACGCGCCGCCTTTCGGCTCCGCCAAAGACCCGGTGAACTACGCGGGCTTTGTCGCCGCCAACGTACTGCGAAAAGAGGCGCAGATCTGCCATGCGGCCGATGTCGTCAACCCCGGTCCCAGGCAGTTGCTTTTGGACGTGCGGACCGCGTCGGAGGTGCAGCAGGGCACCATCCCGGGCGCGATCAACATTCCGCTTGACGACCTCCGCAATCGGCTGGGCGAGCTGCCTCGGGACAAAGAGATCCTGGCCTTCTGCCAGGTCGGCCTGCGAGGCTACCTGGCCTGCCGCGTCCTCTCTCAGAACGGCTTTGCCTGCCGGAATCTATCGGGCGGATACAAGACCTACTGTCACGTCGTGGGCCGAATGTCAGACAAGCCCGCCGCCAGGCGGGAGGTGAAAGAGGACGCCGGACAGAGTGGCCAGAACCCGCCGTCCGTCTCTGAGGAACCCCTGCGGATCGTCAAGGAAATCGACGCCTGCGGCCTGCAGTGCCCCGGCCCGATCATGCAGCTCAAACAGGCGGTGGATCAGGTCCAGCCCGGCCAGGCCGTGCGGATCTCCGTCTCCGATCCCGCGTTTGCTGCGGATCTGGATGGCTGGTGCCACGCTACAGGGAATCGACTGAGGGACAAGAAGCTCGCCAGGGGAGTGCTTGTGGCGGTCGTGGAGAAAGGCCAACCCTCGCAGACGCCAACGCAGACTGTGACCTCCAGCCACAAGACCCTCGTGGTCTTCAGCGACGCATTCGACAAGGCGATGGCCGCATTCATCATCGCCAATGGCGCCGCCGCGATGGGCAGCAGCGTGACGATGTTCTTCACATTCTGGGGCCTGAGCCTGCTTCGCCGGTCGCAGCCTGTCGTCGTGCAGAAGACCCCTGTCGAGCGGATGTTCGGCTGGATGATGCCTCGCGGCGCGGGCAGGACGACGCTGTCCAAAATGAATATGGCGGGTGTCGGGACCGCCATGATCAAGGACATCATGCGGAAGAAGAACGTCCTGTCCCTGCCCGAGCTGATCGCCGCTGCCCAGAAGAGCGGCGTGCGACTGGTCGCCTGCACGATGACCATGGACCTCATGGGCATCAAACGCGAGGAACTCATCGACGGCGTCGAGGAAGGCGGCGTCGCGATGTACCTCGACCGCGCCGGCTCCGCGAACGTGAACCTGTTCATCGGGTGATGGATGCGAGCATCCACCGGGAGTTGCCGACTCCCGCTCCTCTGCATTTCATTCCAGCGCAAAGTCTGCCCTCGACCCAATCGGGGGCGGGAATCCACTCCCTTGGGTCACGGCCAGTCCCGAGGTTTCTGGATTCCTGCTTTTGCAGGAACGACAGAGTAGTTGACGCATGTCCCGCGAGAGTCACACGTCCACGCCGAAGAGCGTTCGCAGAAGGAAGCCGACGAGGAAGCTGAAGGCTGCCACGCCCAGGCTCAAACCCGCCATCTCCAGGAAGCGGCTCTTGAACGGTTCGCTTCGCGCGACTGAGATATAGTAGTTGAACGCCGCGATGATCCCGATCGCCGCGACCAGCGTGCAGGCGAGACTGACGAAATAGTTCGCCAGGACCAGGTAGGGGAAGATCAGGACCAGGACCGTCAGGATGTACGCGACGCCCGTATAGACGGAGGCCTTGAGCGGGTTCTTCGTTGTCTCTTCGGACTTGGTGGACAGGTAGGAGGAGGCGGCCATGGACAGAGCCGCCGCGATTCCGGTGACGGAACCGGTCAGCGCGATCAGCTTGGCGTCGCGCAGGGCCAGCGTCAGGCCCGCCAGCGCGCCGGTCAGCTCGACCAGCGCGTCGTTGAGCCCGAGGACCATCGAGCCGGTGTAGCGGAGCCGCTCCTCGTCGAGCATCCCGAGCAGGGCGGTCTCGTGCTCCTGCTCATCCTTCATGATCGCCTCAGCCTCCGGGATCAGGGCCAGCAGTTGCTCATAGCCGCCTTGGGCCTTGTCTTCGGCGTTCTCCATGAGTTTGACGCCGAAGGTGAACCCGAGAATCCGGCTGATCCAGAAGTACTTCGAGATCGCCCAGTGATCCGGAGCCACGTTCTCCTTCGTATAGGTCCGCCACTGCTCGTAGTGCCGCATCTCGTCGGCAGCGATCCTCTCCAGGACCCGCCGATTCTCTACGGATTTGACCGTGCCGGCCAGTCGGCTGTAGATGTGGTTCTCGGTGATCTCGACTCGCTGGAAGGCCAGCAGTTTCTGCCGCATCTCCGGACTCAAGTCCATTCTCTTGCTCCATGGCATCCGTCGTTTGTAGTGACGCCGTGAGGCGTTATCTTCTCTTCCACGTACGAGAATATGCCCTTACGGGTACACTACGAACGGGCTGCACCTGACGCTGCCGCATCGGGGGCAGCTATTCCTTCGCCCGCTTGTCCAACTTCGTGAAGAAGTCCCGGAGGATGGGGTCTCGATGGACGAAGTTCACGATGCGGATCATGTGCCTGGACTGATCGAAGCTGAACGTGCAGTTGTCCGTCACGATGGGACTGTGCACGAGGTCCGAGGGCAGCCACCGGTCGTTGACGAGCCACGCGACCGCGGTCATGTCCCACAGGACCTTCGACCAGGCGAAATGGTCCTTGTGGTAGTCTTTGAAGATGGTCAGCAGGTAGTCGCCGATGGGACCCCGGCCGCCGACGTATCGCTCCATCTCGGGCACGGTCGTCGTGAAGTGCGTCACGACAGGCGTGCAGGGCAGTTGCACGAGGGGCACGCCGCAGTCGAAGACGACGCGGGAGGCTTTGAGGTCCTGCATGAAGTTGAATTCCCGCTGGTGTGGCCAGTTGTGCCCGTTGCCGCCCAGCCAGACCACGACGATGTTCCGGATGATGGAAGGCTCGATGAGGATCGCACTGGCGACGTTGGTGATCGCGCCGACCGCCGCAACGTACAGCGGGTCTTGGGGGCTGCTCTTCTTGGCTCGTTCAATCAGGTCGAGCGCCGCGGGACTGCGCTCGGGCTTCTCGAGATCGGTGACGTAGTTCGTGCTGCCCTTGAAGACGAAGCCGTCGGGCGACTTGCCGAGCTTGTCCAGGAGTCGCAGGATCTCCTCGTAGCTCTTCTCCATCCCGTCGCCGGGACCGCTGGAGCGATTGTTGTGGAACGGCGCTGCATAGATCGCCTGTACATCCAGCTCCGGCGAGATCAGGGCATACACCACGGCAAACTGATCGTCGATCTCGTTGTACGTATCGGTATCCAGCACCATCCGCACGGGCCGTTTGGCAGGGGGCCGGAGCATCTCAATCCGCCGGCTCTCCGAGACCGCTGGGAATTGCTGTCCCATGGTCGATTCTCCCATCACGATCGCGCCCAATGCCAATGCCGCGACAAGTTCCCGTCTCATGATTGTCCTCCTGGGTTCCACGTCTTGTAGGGTGTGCTGTGCACACCATACCCGCTACGGCTCCGAATCGTTGAAGACTTCGAGATCCTTCTTCTGTTTGATCCATCGCTTGACACGTCCGACGGAGACGTTCTCATAGTCATCGAAGAGGATTTCGGACCCGTCTTCGTCGAACGAGTCGAAGACGGGCAGAAGACTGGCCAACCCCTCAAAGATCCACCTTCCTCTCCGTCCGGTGTCGATGTCACTCCAGTCGTTTTCATCGCTCTTGGCGAGTTTCCCATAGCGTACTGCCTTGCTGTAAGCTTGATTCCTGTCTCTCGCCTTCAGGACGACAACATTTGACCATGCCTGGCATCTTCGCCGGAGGTTGGAGGTGTCCTCATCCTCGAACTCGAAACGTTCGATGATCGTAGCGACCCACCATCCGGTCGGACTCTTGTTCTTTGATGCGAGCTTCCTGCTCATCAGCGATTCCCTCCGACTGCAAAGTCTCTACAGCACTTTTGTCGTTCCCGGCATGGCGACGGGGTAGTTGCCTTTATCGTCGGGCATGACCGGGGCGGGGGAATCGAGGGTCCAGGTTTCCATGCCGGGTGCGAGGACGAGCTCTGAGGCCATCGCTTCGTCCCAGGTGATTAGCTGGCCGGACTCGGCGGCCATGCGGCCCAGGATGCCCACCATCGCGCCGTAGCAGCATCGCTCGGTCTCGTTGTACGGCTTGTCCTTGCGGATCGCGTCGAAGAGCAGGTCGTGCTCGACCTGGTATTGGTTCTTCGCCTTGCCCTTGAATTGCCAGATCACGTTTTCCGGCGTCTGGTTGTAGCCCTTGAAGATGCGAGGATTGCGTTGGCCTTCGCCGAGGACCGCGGAGCCTTTAGCGCCGTGGATGATGTCGCCGAAGAAGCCCCAGCAATTCTCGATGTGCCGGCCCTGGGCGAAGAGACGCGTGCCGTCGGGGAAGTGGTACTCGACCGCGTAGTGGTCGAAGAGCTGGTCGGGGTTGGTGCGGGTTTGCCTGCCACCCTGGCCTTGCGCGGAGACCGGCCAGGCGTCCTTGCACCAGCAGCAGACGTCGAGGTTGTGGATCAGCCAGTCGAGGATGAAGCTGCCGTTGGCCCAGGTGAAGCAGTGGTAATTTCGGATCTGGTGGCCCAGCTCGCTCTCGCCGGGACGCTTGTTGGAGAAGGGGACGATGCCGTGCTCGCGATAGGCCCAGCAGGTGACGAGGTCGCCGATCAGGCCCTTGTGGAGCTGTTCGATGGCCTCCTCCAGCGGCTTGGAGTGCCGACTCATCAGGCCGCCGGCGATCTTGAGGTTCTTCCTCTTGGCTTCTTTGCCTGCCTTGAGTACGCGATGGATGCCCGGTGCGTCCACCGCGAAGGCCTTCTCCATGAAGACGTTGCAGCCCTTGGCGACCGCGTACTCGACGTGCAGCGGCCGAAACGCGGGCGGTGTGGTCAGCAGCACGACGCTGCCGGCTCCGATGCAGTCGATGGCCTTCTTGTAGGCATCCATGCCGAGGAACTGGCGGTCCTTGGGCACGTCCACCTTATCGGGGAACCGCGATTGCAGACTTTTGAGACTCGCCTGCATCCGGTCGTCGAACACGTCAGCCGTCGCGACGAGCTTCGTCGGGCCTTGGGTCGAGAGGGCGTTGACCGCGGCCCCGGTGCCTCGCCCGCCGCAACCGACGAGCGCGACCTTGATCGTGTTGCTCTCGCCCGCATGGGCCCGCACATTGATGGCGCTCGCCAGCGCCGCCCCGGCCAGGACGCCCGACGACTGTTGCAGGAACTCCCGACGGGAGGTGGAACGCTTACGGTTGTTGTCTTGCAGATTCATCCGACACCCCTTTCGTAGTCACTCATTGAATGATAACCATCCAGCCGGCTCAGGGCCGCACTTCGAATGCCCCCATTATCGCAGTGACATCGACACAATGCAAGTACAAGACGAAAGATGCCGACTCGCTGGACACGGAGTTCGGAGTGCCGCCTTCGGGCGGTCCTCAGAACCGCGTGAACGCGGAACTCCAAACGGCCCGGCCCGAGGTGCGTCAATCACAAAGTCCTGGGAGGACAAAGCCTGGATCGATAAGATAATCTTGCATTGAAACCCCCGATACATGGTCAGTTTGGAGGTCCGATGAACAACATATTCAAGATCGCACAAGAGCATCAGAGAAGAGCATGGGACGTGGTCCGGGAGGCCCGCATCATGGAGGCCTGGCAGTCCATAGGAGCACAAATCAACCTGGTCGGCTCGCTGCGGACCGGCCTGCTCATTCGCCACCTCGACATCGATTTCCACATCTACCTCGACCCGGTCGATCCCGCAATCAGCTTTCAGGCGGTCGCCGCTCTGGCTCGGAATCCCAGGGTCCGACGGATCGCGTACTCTAATTTGCTCGATGCTGAAGATATGTGCCTGGAGTGGCACGCGTGGTACGAGGACCCGCAGGGGGACACCTGGCAGATCGACATGATCCACATCGCCAAGGCGTCTCGCTACGCGGGCTACTTCGAGCAGGTGGCCGACCGAATCAACGCCGTGATCGACGAGGAGCAGCGAGACGCGATCCTCTCGATCAAATACGCGATTCCCGATGGGCAGACGGTCATGGGGGTAAAGATCTACATGGCGGTCATCCGAGATGGCGTGAGGGACTACGGGCAATTCGTCGAGTGGGAGAAACTGCACCCCGAGGAGGGGATCATCACCTGGATGCCGTGAGTGAATTCGAGAGAGTCGCAGTATGATTGCGACTCTGTCATCCTGAGGCGCAGCCGAAGGATCTGGGCCAAGAACGAAAGACCACTCTCGGTCGCAGGCCAGGTCCTTCACTCCGCTGCGCTTCGTTCAGGATGACAAGCACAATTTGCGAATCTGCCACAGTCCGTGTCAGATGTACTCGACCGTGGCGGGAGGCTTGGGCGTCAGGTCGTACAGACACCGGCTGACGTCCGGGACCTCCGTCGTGATCCGCTGGCAGAGGCGGTTGAGCTGGGTCCAGGGCAGTTCGGTGGCCGTTGCCTGGCGGGCGTCGATGCTCTCGATGCAGCGGACGACGATGATCTGCCCGAACTCGCGTTTGTTGTTGCGGATGCCGGTAGCCCGGTCGTTCAGCAATACGGCCAAGTACTGGAAGGCGCCCGTGCCGGCCAACTCCTCTTCCACGATGGCGGTCACCTTGCGGACGGTGGCGAGCCGCTCGCGTGTGACTTCGCCGACGATGCGGGTCGCGAGGGCCGGACCGGGGAACGGGATACGCGTCGTGACCTGGGCGGGGAGTTCGAGGAATTCGCACACCGCGCGGACGTCATCCTTGCGGAGCGTCTTGAGCGGCTCGACGACCGCATAGCCGTAGGCCTCTTTCGTGTCGATGCCGAGCTGCGAGAGGATGTTGTGCTGTCGCTTGATGCCTGCGACGGTTTCCTCGATGTCGGTCAGGATGGTCCCGTGCATCAGGAATTTGGCGCCGGATTCCTTCACGATCTTGCCGAAGACCTTCGAGTAGAACGTGTCGGTGATCGCCTGGCGTTTCTGCTCGGGGTCGGTCAGACCCGCCAGGGCGCCCAGGAACTCCTTCTTCGCGTCCACCAGGTCCACGGGGATTCCCATCCGGGCGAACGTGGCGACGACGTGCTTGGGCTCGCCCTCGCGCATGAGGTCGTTGTCGATGAAGACGGTCTTGAGCCGGTCGCCCAGGGCGCGATGCCCGAGGACGGTCACGAGAGAGCTATCGACGCCGCCGCTGAGGGCGTTGATGGCGGTGGCCTTGCCGACGGTCTTTCGAATCTGGGAGATCTGTTCTTCGACGAATGCCCTGCAGTCCATCCTGTGTCCCTTCCTAACTGGGTGCGTGCCGCCCGAGCGGTGCCCGCTCAGAGGCGAGCCAGTGTATGGGACGACGGAACGACTGTCAAGCGACGAGAGACGCATCACCAGAAAATCGCTTGCCAGTACAACTCGCCTGCGACCGTGCGGTACACGCTGTCGCAGCCTATACTCCGTTGGGCACGGCCCAGTGGCCTTCGCGGTAGGTCCGGCGGACCAGGTGGTTCGCCTCTTCGTCGTCTGCGATCTGTTCGGTCGAAGGATCGAAATGCAGGACGCGACCCACTCGCGTGGCGATGTTGCCGAGGTGGGCCAGCGTCGCGGACAGATGCCCGGTCTCGATGTCGGCGTTGGGGCGCTGCCCGCTCTTGATGCACTCGATGAAGTTGCGGTGGTGCGGCTCGCTGGCGAGTTGTGCGACCATCTTCTCCCCGGGCTCGTTGCGCGGGCCGAAGATTTGCCAGCCGGAATGCTTGCCGAGGAGCATCATCCCCTTGGTGCCGTAGAAGGTGTTGCCGTTCTCGTGTCCTTCCTGCACGTAGGGAGCCCAGATCCGCTGCTCGTAGATGAGCTGACGCTTGCCTCGGGTTCCGCCGCTGGGGTACTCGAAGATCACCGTCTGGGTATCGGGGAACTGCTGGTCGTCGTCGAAGAAGTACTTGCCGCCGAGGGCTGCGACCGTCGAGGGGTGCGTCTGGACACCCAAGCCCCATCGTCCGACGTCGAGGTCGTGCACGCCGTCGTTGCCGATGTCACCCGTGCCGAAGGCGTACCACCATCGCCAGATGCTCGGCAGGAGATTGGACTGGTAGGGGACGATCGGCGCCGGCCCGACCCAGAGGTCGAAATCCAGGTGTGCAGGCGGATCGGACGGTTTCGCATGACCGATGTCTCTTCGCAATTGGCTGTTCCAGACCTTGGCGACGAGGATATCTCCGATGATGCCGTTGTGGAGAAGCTCGATGGCCCGCCGGACGTGTTCGACGCTGCGGGTCTGCGTGCCCACCTGGACCACGCGGTTGTTTCGCCTCGCGGCTTCGACCATCAGGCGACCCTCGCGGATGTTGTGCGAACAGGGCTTCTCCACGTAGACGTGTTTACCGGCGTCGCACGCGAGGACCGTCGCCGGGGCGTGCCAGTGATCCGGCGTGGCGATGACCACCGCGTCCACGGCGCGGTCGTCGAAGATCCGCCGCATGTCCTTCTCCGTCTTGGGCGCCTTGCCCGTTGCGTTCTGGATGGCTTTTGCCGCGTCGGTCAAACGATTGGCGTCCACGTCGCACACGTAGGCCACCTCGACGTCCTTCTGTGCGGCAAAGGATTTCAGCAGGCCGGACCCATGCCCACCGGGGCCGATCATCCCGAGGATCACTCGCTCGTTGGCGTCCGCGGCGTGGGACCGCGCCATGGCGAATGCACTGCCGGCGAGGATTACGCCGCTCTGTCGGAGAAACTGGCGTCGATTCGCTGTCGTCATCGTCCTGACCTTTCCGCAAAAGTGCCACGTCTCACTGCTGCCGACAGCATTATAGCCGGCACTGTCGGGAAGTCGAAGTGTAAAAAGCCAAGGAGGAGCAACCAGCGTTTGTCTTCGTTGACCGGCCTGTCAGCGTGTGTGTTCAGGCGGGTGCGTCAACAGCGCCCCGGCGAGGGCCTCCACGGCGGCCTTGCGGTCCGCTTGCTTGACGCCGAACATGATGCTGATCTCCGAGGAGCCCTGGTTCATCATCTCGATGTTGATGCCGGCATAGGCCAAGGCGGCGCAGGCTTTGGCCGCCATGCCGACCGCGTACCGCATGCCTTCGCCCACGATCATGATCAGGGCCAGGCCGTGCTCGACGGTCACGTCGTCGGCCCGTAGCTCCTGGCGAATGCGATGGAGGATCTGTCCCTCTTTCTCCGGGGTCAGGCTGGCGCTGCGGAGGATGACCGACATGTTGTCGATCCCGGTGGGGACGTGCTCGAAGGAGAGATGCTCCTGTTCGAGGATCTGGAGCAGTCGGCGACCGAACCCGACTTCGCGGTTCATCATGTACTTGCTCAGGTAGATCGAGCTGAATCCCCCGGCACTGGCGATGCCGGTGACCTCACCCTGACGGTACTTGCGCTGGGGGACGACGAGGGTGCCGGGGGCCTCCGGTCGGTTCGTGTTCTTGATGCAGATGGGAACCTTGGCCTGCACGGCGGGCACGACCGCTTCGTCGTGGAAGACCCCGAAGCCCGCATAGGACAGTTCCCTCAGCTCGCGGTACGTCAAGATCGCAATGGCAGGGGCGTTTGGAGCGATCCGGGGATCGATAGCGTACACGGAATCGACGTCTGTGAAGTTCTCATAGACGACCGCCTTTACCGCGGCCGCAAGGATGGAGCCGGTGATGTCCGAGCCGCCGCGCGGGAATGTGGCCACATGGCCCTTCAACGTGTACCCGAAGAATCCCGGGAAGATCACGATTTCCTTGGTGTCCTTCAGCGTTGCCAGGCGGTCGTAGGATTCCGGAAGCACCTGGGCGTTGCCGAAGTCCTCGCTCAGGAGCATACCCGCCTCTCGCGGGTCCACATACCGGGCCGGGAAGCCTTGACGAGCGAACACCTGGGCGACGAGCTTGGCGCAGTTGTCCTCGCCGGCGGCCTTCATCGTATCCATGAACTGAGCGTCGTTGTCGCAGCGGCCCTCGATCCGTCGGCGCAGATCACTCTCGATCTCGGTCACGACGCCTGCGTCGAGGTTCAGGTCTCGCTGGATCTCGGCGTATCGGGCCACCACGGCGGCCAGATCGCCCTCGAACGACTTTTCTGCGATCACGGCGTTCGCCAGCGCAATCAGCAGATCGGTGACCTTGATGTCCTTGGGGTGGCGCTTGCCGGGGGCGGAAACGACAACGATTCGTCGAGTGCTGTCTGCTGTGACGATACCGACGACCTTGAGTATCTGTTTGGCGTCGGCGACCGAGGTGCCGCCGAACTTGACGACCTTCATTTTGACTCCTTGTTCATGCCCCTGCAACTTCGAACCCGTCGCCTTTCACATCTTGCGGCGGATGGCCTCATCACGCGAATCTCGCCCGCATGAAAGGGTATTGTAGCGAAGGTCTTGCGCCAATACAAGGGGAAATGAGGCGTGCCGCCCGCCCGGGTGCATGGCCGCAAATGCGGTCATGCACGTCACCCACCCGTGCAGGGGGTGTCCTGGAGCCAGGGCTCTGCAGACCTGACAGTTTCCTTGGGGTTAGCGATCCGCACGCAACTCCACCGTCCCGAGGTTCATCGTCTGGACGTTCGCACGCACGGTAAAACGCAGGTGACTGCGCAGATTTGCACCTTCACGCGTGGTGTAGCAGTGCAGCTCGTATTCGCCCGGCGGAAGCCAAACCTTGATGGACGAATCCTGTAGGGTCCACCGAAGCACATTGACGATGATGCCATTGGGCGAATCGGACCGACGGACGGTGGTGCTGATGTGGGCCTGAATGGTCATGTTCTCGGCCTTCCTCTCCTCGGGCCACCTCAAGGCCGCATGAACGCGGCACGCAGGCACCATGACGATCTGCAGGGGAGAACCGAAGTCGTCTCCGCCGACGGCGCGCCACGCGACGAGTTGTCTGTCGCGATGGATGGCATATACGACCTGACGCGAATCCTGGGGCGCATCTCGACGGAAGAGTGGCTCGCCTGGAATGGAAAGCTGCCCGTGATCATCCGAGACCGGCAGGGCACGATCCCCGTGCGATTCGATCCGCGCGCCAGCGACAGGGGCCCCTTGCTCGTCCACCAGCCGCAAGTCAAGGTTCGAGCCTACCCTGTCCCAGAGTTCTCCCATCGGTCGAAGTCCGGTCAGGAGTCTCTCCAGCCGCTGCTGGAACTGCTCTGCGGTGACTCCCGAGCCCTCAGACACGAACACGTCTTGGGCCGACCAGCCCACGGCGGTTACCATGTGCCCGAGTTCACAGAGGTCCCTGGCGAGGTAGGCCAAGTTGGACTGTGACGTGGGGATGTTCACGGTCACGAGCGGCCTGAACTGCCCGTGCCAGTCCAATCCGTTTTGTCGGCGCAACTCCTGAAGCCGACCGTCCGTGCGGACGTGGGCGCAGACCTCCAGCCGCTCGTCCTGTCCGGGCCACCGGCCCCGAGCGAGCATCGCGTACCAGCGGATGTCCACCCCTTTGTGGCTGAGGTGCCCGAGACCAGTGATGGCGTAGGGGTGCTCTTCGATGGAGCCGTCCGCCTTCCGTTGCCACCAACTGGACAGGTCGAAACCCCCAAGGCCGATGTGGTCCAGGGGAGTGCCATCGTGGCCTGCCTTCCGGAGGTCTTCAAGCGATTGGGCCGTCGGTCGCACCGAGCAGGTGATGAACAGGTAGTCGCCGCACTTGTGCAGCTCGTGTACCGCGAAGACCAACCCCAGGACCTCCGTGCTGGCGATGGCGTTCTCCGGGCGGTATCGAGTCTCCAGGACCTGGGCGGGTTCCACGATCCGGATGCCGCGTCGCTCGAACGTCTCCGGCGGCATCGGAATCTCAGTGGGTACATCGTAGTCGATCTCGACCAGTTCCACCTGCCGCCACCGGCTCTCGATCGAGTCGTATTCCTCGTACCGTCTGAATCGCATGGCCTCGTCGATCCACATCAGCGACAGACTGTTGGGGTCCTGACGCTCATAGCACTGCCACGAAGCCTCGTCGATGGTCTTGTCCCGCGAGACATTCCGCCGGGCGTCTTCGAGGTATCGCAGGGGCTCCACGAGTTCGCGAGGCAGCAACTCGCCCCGACTCTGTTTCTTGACGGCGTACTCGTTGCCTTCGACGTATTCGTAGCGGTTTCGCCCATCGTCGTACATTTCGATGAGTTGTTCGCCTCGTCGCCAGCGAATCTGCGTGCCGACCCCGTACGCGTGCCAGATCTCGGATTGCTGGACTGCTCGGCCGTCCAGGAACCCGTATCCAACGGCGTGAATGCTCTTCGCCTGTCGAAGCACGCTGAGGACTTGAGCATAGACCGTGCCGCTCTGGAAGAAGGAGAGGATTGCCGCGATGCCCAGGATGGCCACGAGGCAACTCGCGGCGCCGACCCGGATCGTGCGAGGAATCTCCAGCGTGAACAGCCTTGGGACCGGGACCCAGAGCAGACGGTTCGGGTGTTCCACGGTTGTCAACTCGTCGGGCGGCCTTGTGAGCCCGCGACGCACCATGGCGGCAACGAGGAGAACTCCCAGGACGATCTGCCACGCCGTGACGAAACCCGAGGTTCTGCCGGTCAGGATCAGCCAGATGACGTTCCCGATGATCGCCGCGACCGCGCCGACAAGCACGGCGACCAGCAGCACACCCGGCCAGAAGACGAAGCGTGTGGAACCCTCCCTTGCCAGAAGGGGAATCCCGCGAGGCCGGGCTCCGGCATATTCTGGAAGCCTGCTCTTGAGCCGGCCGATGTGCGATTTGGCTTCCTCCAAGCGTCGGGCCAGGGCCCACGCGGGCGCCAGGATGACCAGCAATCCCACGATCACGGTCAGGCTGCTGGCCACGACGAAGGGGATGTCCAGGCGATCCCACAGGCCCTCCGCGAGGCAGACTCCCAACAGCAGCAGCGTCATCTCCCACAGGGGGACCTGGACCATCCAGCCCAGTCGGCGGGCTCGCTTCTGCTCCTCGGCCAACAACGTCCGGAACCGGGTCAGTTCTCGTTCGGGGACATCGCTCGGATTGATCCCATCTTCCAGCAGCAGTCTGTCTCTCAGATCATTCATGGCTCTTCTCCATCTGTCTTCGCAGAGCCTGTTTGGCGTAGTAGATGCGGGTCCTCACCGTGTTGGCGCGGATGCCCAGGATCTCGGCGATCTGCGTCTGGGGCAGCCCTTCCAGGAAGCACAGCGTCAGGACTTCGCGATGGTCGGGTTTGAGCCGGCCCAGCCCTCGGTGCAATTCGCCGATGTCCTCATTGCTGAACGTCGGTTCCGCGTCATCCGCGGGCAGTTCCAAATGCTCCTCTCCAAGCCCAACGAACGGGTCTCGGGCCCGGCCGTGACCGTAGACCTCGTTGCGGGCGATGCGGTACAACCAGGCGACGAACGCCTGGGGATCTCTCAGCGAGCGGATTCCGCGCACGACCTTGACCCACACGTCCTGGAGCGTGTCGTCGATGTGGTCGCCGTTGCAGTCCAGACGGCGCAGGTAGTAGCGAAGCCGCGGCTGGAACTGCCGGAACACCTCCTCGAAAGCCGTGTATTCACCGCTCTGGCACCGCTGGACCAGCTCTTGCAGTGGATCCTCAGAACTCATCCCATATCCTCGATATCGACGAAAGATATCTTCCGTCATGTAGGATGGCGTTCTCCACGCGATGTTCAAGAAAATGTGGGAACGACGACCGTTTTGGGGTATCCTCTGACGCGAAGAACGATGGTGTGTGCATACGAATAAGTATAAGGGAGATCCTATGTGTCGCACGGTGCAACGAGTTGGGTTGATGTGTCTGGTTCTATTCATCGGGTCGTCCGTGGTCCTGGGCGGCTCTCGGGCGGGCAAGGCGACGATCACAACCGGTTCGCTCTTTGAGGAAATGGTGGATATGGCCGGTCTGGCGAGGTTCCCCGACCCCGCGTTTCGGACGGTCCAGTTCTCTTCATACGACCATCGGAGCACACTGCCTGGCGGGCCGAACTGGTTCGCCAATGCCGACGGGTTCGGCGGCGAACCCATCCCGAACTTCGAGAAGGTGCTCAAAGCCCCGGATGCCGACGGCGTCGGCGAGTACCTCGTTGCGGATGTCGACGGGCCGGGAGCCATCGTTCGTCTGTGGACCGCCGCCATCTCCGGCAGTGTCCGCATGTACCTCGACGGCTCTGAAACCCCGATCTACGAAGGCAGTGCGGACGATTTCTTCCGCCGGCCCTACGACCGCTTCGCCCAGATCGGGGAAATCGACAAGGACCGGTTCCATCGGACGGTTTACCAACGGGACGCCTCGTATGCCCCGATCCCCTTCGCCAAACACCTCCGCGTCGTGTGGATCGGCAACACGAAGGAGATTCACTTCTACCATCTCCAGGTCCGCCTGTATGACAAGAAGGCATCCGTCGTTACCTTCCGGCCCGAGGACATTCACGACTACCGCCAGACGATCGACGAGGTGAGCCTGATCCTCTCCGATCCGGACAAGAACTCTCCGCTGCCCTCGCAACAGCCGGCGAAGTCCTTTGATTTGGATCTTAAGGCGTCGGGCGGCGGTGTTCTGGCTCAGTTGACCGGTCCGGCGGCCGTCGGACAATTGCGCCTGCAACTGACCGCGGACGACATGGACAAGGCCCTCCGACAGACGCTGCTGATTATCACGTGCGAGGACTATCCATGGGGACAGGTGCAGTCGCCGGTAGGGGATTTCTTCGGGGCCGCTCCCGGCGTCAATCCCTACCAGTCGCTGCCCTTCACGGTGCAGCCGGACGGCACGATGATCTGCCGATTCGTCATGCCCTTCGAGAAGTCCTGCAGGATCGAGCTGTACAACTTCGGCGACCAGCAGGTCAGCGCGAAGGGCTCGGTACAGCCGATCCCGTTCGCCTGGGACGACCGGGCCATGCACTTCCGCGCCCGATGGCGGGCAGATCACAAGTTGATCGCGTCGAATCGAGGGGTGCAGGACCTGCCGTTTCTGCTGGCTCGCGGCAAAGGAGTCTACGTCGGCACCGGTGTGTATCTGATGAACCCCTGCCCGGTGCCCACGCCCAATGGGAACTGGTGGGGCGAGGGGGACGAGAAGGTGTTCGTGGATCGAGAGACGACGCCCTCGACGTTCGGCACGGGCTCCGAGGACTACTTCAACTACTCGTGGTCCTCGCCGGACATCTTCGCTTATCCCTACTGCGGCCAGCCTCGCAACGACGGGCCGGGCAATCGCGGTTTCGTCACGAACTACCGCTGGCACGTGCTCGATGCGATCCCGTTCCAGGAGGGTATCGGATTCTACATGGAGCTGTACAGCCACGAGCGAACGCCAGGCCTGTCTTATGCCCGCATCGGATACCATTACGCCCGTCCCGGCTTGACCGACGATCATCAGATCCTCATATCCGACGACCTTCAACTCCCGGTCCTGCCCGAGTGGCAACCCGCCGCGCGAAGAGGAGCGGCGAACTCCGAGTTCTTCGCGGCGGAGGACGTGGTGATCGATGCCGCGGCCACCCGGTCTGACAGTGCCCCCATCTGGGCCGGCGGCGAGCTCCTGGTCTGGACGCCGACCAAGCAGGGGGATCGCAAGAGCTTCAAGATCCCCGTCCGCGCCGCGGGCAAGAAACAGATCCATGTAGTGTTTGCCATGACCGCGCGGGCCGGGCGGGTGAGATTCCGCCTGGACGACCAGCCGCTGCTGCTGGCGGACAAGGCCGACATCTTGGATCTGCACTGTCTGTACAGGACCCTGCTGCGCAGCATGGATCTCGTGCCGGGGGAACTGACCGCGGGCGACCATACCTTGACTATCCAATTCGTGGACGCCCCTGAGGGGGTCGCTCATCCGGAGATCGGCATCGACTTCATTTGGGTCCAGCAGAGGTAGGAGACCCAGTCGCCGCGACTATGGCACTCGAACAGGACAGAAGACCCCGCCTGCTGGCGCTGGAGGTGACCCGCAGATGCCGATTTAATTGCCGGCACTGTCGTGCAGACGCCGACCGCTCGGCTCGCGCGGACGAACTGAACACCGAGCAATGGACGAGAATCCTCGATTCCATCGCGGCCTATGAGAAATGCGTCATCATCCTCACCGGCGGCGAGCCCATGGAGCGCGCGGACATCTACGACTTGATCCGTCATGGGCGGGGTTTGGGCCTGCGGATGGTGATGGCTACCTGCGGCTACGCCATCGACGACCAATCGCTCTCGCTCCTGCGCGATGCGGGCGTGATGGCCCTGTCCTTTTCGCTCGACGGCGCGACAGCCGAGACACACGACGCCTTCCGGCGGGCGCCGGGGGCGTTCGACACCGTTGTGCGAGCCGCCGACTCCGCCCGTCGGGCGGACATGCGATTCCAGATCAATACGACGATCACGCGCAGCAATCTGGCGGAGGTTCCTGCGATTGCGGAACTGGCCCGCCGGCTGGGGGCAACCTGCTGGAACCCGTTCATCCTCGTGCCGACCGGGCGGGGCGAAGAGATTGCCGACGAGATTCTCGAACCACAGCAATACGCGAAGCTGCTCGCCGATCTGCTGACGATCAGGTCGCAGCTGCCGATCGAGCTGCGCGTGACGTGCGGGCCGCAATACGCGAGGCTCTTTCGCGAGGCAGAGACTCGTCGTGCGTCATGCGTCGTGCGGGATGCGGGGCGCGACAGTCCGCGTGCGATGCGGCCGACCGGCTGCATGGGCGGCCGGGGGTTTGGGTTCATCAGCTACCGCGCCGACGTCCAGACCTGTGGCTTTCTCAATATCTCCGCGGGCAATCTCGTGGAGAACGGATACGATTTCGCCAAAGTCTGGGACGAATCGCGATTCCTCAACGAGATTCGGGATTTGCCGTCCTACAAGGGCAATTGTGGCGAGTGTGCGTACCTAAGGGTTTGCGGAGGTTGCCGGGCCCGCGCCTATGCCATGACCGGAGATTATCGGGCCGGCGATCCGATTTGCTGGTACGAGCCGAGGGCTGCGCAGTGAGCGTCTCGCTGACCGATTTCCAGAAACGGTTGTGCAATCTCCTGCAAGAGGGCCTGCCTCTGTGCGCCGAGCCGTTCGCCGAGGTCGCCAGACTGCTCGATAGCACCGAGGCCGAGGTGCTGCGGCAGACCCGCGCGTTGAAGCAGTCCGGCATCATTCGCCGACTCTCGGTCTCGCTCAATCACCGGGCACTGGGCATGGCTAGTACGCTGGTGGCTGCCCACGTCCCGGCGGACGAACTCGACCGGGTCGGCATGGCGGTCAACGCACTGGCCGGCGTGTCGCACAACTACCTGCGGGAGCACCACTACAATCTCTGGTTCACGCTTCAGGCCCGGTCGCCCGGCCGGATCGATGATACCCTGAATGACCTCCGGGGACGATTCGGCATCGAGTTTCACAGTCTGCCGGTCACACAGATCTTCAAACTCGACGTCCGCTTCGACCTTGAGGACGACGATGTTCTCACGCACGAGGTGTACGATGTCCCGGGCACAGAGTGCGTGCCCCTGCGAGCCGAGCACAGGCGAGTGCTTGATGGATTGCAGGGAGGGATCGAGGTGACATCACGCCCGTTCGATACCTTGCTCGGTGGAACGGCGTCCCGCGAGGACGTAGTGGCGCTTTTGGTCGAATTGAAGACCCTCGGCGTGCTCCGCCGGATCGCGGCGGTCCTGGATCATCGCAGACTCGGCTATACGACGAACGTTATGCTTGCAGTCGAGGTGCCGCCTGAATCCCTCGCCGAAACAGGGCAGCGCCTCGCGAGATTCCGGGCGGCGAGCCACTGCTATGGCCGGCGGACTTTCGAAGGCTGGCCCTACAATCTCTTTGCCATGCTGCACGCCCGCTCCAAGACCACAATCGAGCGAATGGTTCGCGAGTTCACAGCGGCCGCCGAGGTTCGCTCCTACTGCCTGCTGCCCACCACGGCGGAGCTGAAGAAACAGCCCGTCCATCACAAGTTTCTCTGACTTTAGAGTAGAATCGTCCCGGCATTCGTCTATAGGCGGTTGAACGTTCAACGACGATCGGCAGGACGACAATGCTCGCATCGGAAGATCGGTTCTTGCTCAAGCAACTCAGACACGGCGGCCGGGACGCCCTGCGTCGGATCTACGAGAAGTACAGGCGCGAGGTGTTCACCATCGCCGTGTCGCTGCTCGGCAACAAGGACCTGGCGGAGGATTGCCTCCAGGACGTGTTCGTTCGCCTGGCGGAATCGGCCGACCAGGTTCGAGTCGCGAGCAATCTGAAAGCCTATCTGGCCAGTTGCACAGTGAACAAGGCGAGGGACCACGTTCGCCGCGAGGCGAAACGCGTCGGGTGTCCGCTTGAGGAACTCGATTGCCGAGCAGCGGTGTCAAGTCCTCTGGATAGACTGGTTAACGACGAGCAGACAGCGGCTCTCCTGGAGGCCGTCGGGCGATTGCCGTGTGAGCAGCGGGAAGTCTTTGTCCTGCACGCCCAGGCCGGTCTGGCGTTCCGAGAGATCGCGACAATCCAGGACACGCCGCTACGCACAATACACAGTCGATATCGATACGCTGTCGAGAAGCTGCGCGGGCTTCCTCAGGAAGGAACAGAACCATGAAGACGCCGAAAGAGATTGAGTCGCTGGCCGAGAGAGTGCGATTTGAGCCGGACGCATCAGTGGATGAACGCGTCCTTTCTGCGGCACAAGCGGCGTTAAACGACCGAATGGAAACCGCACGCGTCGGCGAGACGCGTCTGAAAGGGAGATGGATCATGAGAACCCCCATCGCCAAGTTGGCGATTGCCGCGACAGTCCTTGTCGCGGCTTGGCTCGGCACGCACTTGTTCCACGGGACCTCTGGCATCACGTGGGCGGACGTGCTGGAAAAGGTGAACGCCCTCGACACCTGCACCTTTCGAACCCGCTTGGTCGAAACCACCGGCCCTCGGCCCGACGGTTTTGAATTCACCACCGAGCGGGAATCCAGAGTCTGCCGGTCGGAAGCGAATGGATCTTTCACGGAGAACTACGAGGACGGCGGACTTGTCACTCGTGAGTACTGCCTCCTTCAGGACCGACAGGGCCTCACGTTCACGGTCCAGGACAAGACCTGCCGCCGGAGCGCGCTCGACGAAAAGGCCATCGGTGAGTTCGACTATTACAGCCCCAGACGCCTCGTGGTGCAGATTCTCCGGGGGGACTATACCGAAATCGGAGAGGAAATCATCGAGGGCAGGCCGGTGATAGGCGTCGAGTTGCGAGATCCGAATGTGTTCGTCGATGAAGAGCATCCGATGCCGCCGATGGATGACTTCTTCGTCCGGGCCTGGGTGCGACCGCAGACCCTGCGGCCGGTATGGGTGGAGATGAGTGCTGTGCCCAAGGGCTCTTCATCGCGTATGACGATGGTCTGGGATCAGTTCCAGTGGGGCATGCCTCTGGAGGTGAGTCTGTTTCATCCGGAGATTCCGGCCGATTATCAGGTCGTGGATGACGTTCCTCGCGATTACCCGGCGGCGCCGGACCCGACTCCGGAGACCGAGGCGGAAAAGGCGTTCGTGCAGAACAGTATTGCCGAGCCCTATCTCAGTGACTTCGACCATCTGTCCCTGCCGGACGTGAACGATCTGTCGCTGCTCGGCATTGATCCGCAGGTTGCCAGACCACCGGTCCGGCTGCTGGGCGATGCCAAGATCCGTGTCGTTCACGATGTCTGTGTCGTGAGATGGCCGGGCTATGAGCAGGTGCGGTCGCAACTGCTCGCGGAACTCCAGACCAAGCTCGACATCGATGCCATGGACGTGAACAGTCTGGTGACGACCGGGATTGCACTGCGCAATCGATTTTGGGGGAGGGGCGGATGCCTGTCGGAGACCGGGTATCCCTATATCTACGCTGCCCGGCTCCTGGACGAGATCGCGCATGAGAAAGCTCCCGAGAACTCGGCAGTCATTGACCAGCTTCTCGAATCGATCATGGCGTATGAGGTGCTGTATTACTGGAAGGACCCGGCGCCCGAAACGCCGGAGAGCAATGCTATCTATGACGAATTGATAGTGGACCTGCGCCGCGCACAGCATGACCTGCTGAAGGCGAAAGTGAGCCAAGGCTACGTGCCCACCTGGAAGGATTTCGTTCGATCCTGTGATTTCGCCTACCTTTGTAGCCGAACGGATCCTGCATCAGCCCTGGAGGTGACACGTTTGCTCGTTGAGCAGACTCCGAAGGCCGGCTGGACCTACTATCTTGACAGGTTGCAGCGAGGCGAGCAGGGGCTTGCCGCATCGCCGGTGACGTTCGTCGGAGGCATCTCGGAAGTCCAACTCGACCAATATGCACGTCGCCTGTGGTCCTTCCAGGGACCGCGGGAGTTCAGAGAGAGCCGTGTCCCGACGCACCTGAAGGATCTCAAGAACCGGTAGAAAGCTCTCCTGCTCCGCGTGAATCGGTGTGAGCGCAAAAGAAACAGGGCGGTCTGTGGAAGGCCGCCCCGTGTGTTCTGACGACAGGTGATGGCTTCGATCAGTCCTTCAGCTCGCGGACCCAGATGTTGCGATAGCGAACCGGGTTGCCGTGGTCCTGAAGCTGGATGGGACCTGCGTCGCCGTGGGCCTTGTACTCCGTGACGGCGTGGGGGTTGATCCAGTTGGTGCCGCCTTCGAGGGTGACGTGATCGTGAATCAAGGTGCCGTTGTGGAACACGGTGAACGTCGCCTTGCGGACCACCTTGCCGTCTTTGTCGAAGGTCGGCCGGTGGTAGATGATGTCGTAGCTCTGCCAGTCGCCGGGCTTGCGGCAGACGTTGACCAGCGGGACCGCCCGGCCGTAGAGGGCACCGCACTGGCCATCCGGGTACGTCTTGTTCTCAAAGGAATCCAGGACCTGGATCTCGTACTGCCCGTGGAGGAAGACGCCGCTGTTGCCCCGGCCCTGGCCCCGATCGGATTCCTTCACATTGGCCGGCGTGGCGAACTCGACATGGAGCTGGCAGGAGCCGAACTGCGCCTTGGTCTGGATGTAGCCGGCGCCCTTGACGGACTCCATGTACCCGTCCGCGACGACCCACTTGGAGGGGTTGCCCTTGGTATCGGTCCAGTTCGCCAGGGATTCCGGGTTGCCGTCGAAGAGCACGACCGCGTCCGACGGGGAACTCCCGCATTCGGCACCCGGCGTGAAGATCGCGGGGGCAGGGCGGGCCTCATCGTGGACCATCCAGCGGCCGGTCGGGGTATCCACATACTGGGTGAGCGGTTTGGGCTCGGCCGGAGGCGTCTCGACCTTGACCGGTTCCGGTTTCGCAGCTTCTTTTGTCGCACATCCTGCGATGATCCCCAGCATGGAGACCGCAACAGCCAGAATCAACGTCTTTCGCATAGTCATTCCTTTCCTGTTCGAACCTGCTGTCCATCATTGGTGGTCACTCTGCCATACGCGAAGGCGCCAATCATAAACCGCAAATCGCGAATCGTAAATAGCAAATGTGCAGGCCTGCCAGCGATTTCACTGGTTCTCCGCCAGGGCCGCGTCGAGCATGACGAAACCGTCCTGCCACTCGTTGAGCCGGGTGACGTTTTTCTTCTTCGCGATGGCCATGAACTGGTCGTAGGCCTCTTTGATCGTGTCGGGCATGGGCCACTCAGCGTTGGCGGCCTTGGCGTCCTCGCGCATCTGCTTCCATCGCATGATGAACGTGTACATGACGGGCAACTCGGCCACCTGCACGCGGAATCGCAGGTCGGCGTCGCCTGCGACCGCCTGCTCTGCGGCCTGGAGGTGCCGCCGGCCGCGAGCGAGATTCTCGAAGGACAGGAACTTGGCGGTGTGTTGCTCGAAGCAGCCGAGCCAGTCGCCGCTGGCTTCAACCGCGTCGTGCATGGTCTTGAGGTAGGCTTTGATGGAGGGCGCCGCCGGACCATAGTAGCCTGAGAGGAACTCGTTGACCAGTGCGTCGCCGTTGCGGGTCGGGTCCCACAGCAGCTTGGCGAGGACCCAGGCTCGCAGCTCGGCCATCTCCGCGCCGTAGCTCGTATAGGCGCCCTGTTCGAAGATGCCCGTGACGTTGTGATCCGCGAAGAACTTCACGTTGGGCCCGAGCACGCGCAGGTTCGGGTGTGGCAGGATGTAGTGACGGAAGTTCGTCGTGTAGTCCCAGATGTAGAGCCGCTTGCTGATCTGGGACCAGCCGATGATGTCGTCGCGGAAAGCCTTGTTTCGCTCGTCCGCCAGCGGCTTGCAGAACGAGCACTCGATACTGCACAACTGGACGATGACGTTCGGTCGCGGCTTGGTGATCTTGGGCGGTTTCCGCGTGTATTGATAGGCCAGCGTACTCAGGGCGACGTTGGGGAACTCCTGCTCGATGTCCGCCGCGACCGCATTGACGAAGCGGAGCATCAGGCCCGCCGGGCTGCCTTCCTCCTGCTCGATTGCGGCGCACTTGGCGCACTGGCAATTCCGATGACAGTCGTTCTGCGATACCGATGCGATGGTCGCCTGCGGATTGTTGCGGAGGTTCTGTTTGAGGTTCTTGACCAGTTCCTTGCGCATGTCCTCGTTCGTCAGACAAAGCTGGGCGTTTTCGGTCGTGCGCTTTCCGTCGATCTCGCTGAACCACTCGGGATGCTCCGCGAAGTACTTCTGGGGCGGGATCAGCGGGTAGAACGTGTGCACGAAACCCTCGTAGATGTGCTTTCCGCCGTGCTTCGCTTCGAGGCGATGCGACTGGCCGTTGGCCTTGTTGCGTGCGGACCAGTCTCCGTCGAAGGCGTCGGTCCAGAAGGGCGAGCGGTACTCCAGCGGCGGGACATAGCGGATATCGAGCTTGTCCACCGTGACATTCGATTTCCTGGGAATCGTGCTCTCGGTCGAGGACCACCATCGGCAGCCCAACTGGTCTTCCAGGAAGGTGTAGACCGCGTACAGGGTCCCGCGTGGCCGGTCGCCCGCCAGCACCAGGTTGTCGCCGATGGTCTTGATGACGATGCCCTCGGCTCCCAGGCCGTCCGTGGAGAACTGCGGATCGGCCTGCTTGGCGGCGTCCGGCCCGACGAAGATGCATGGGCCCGGCCTGACTACCTCGGTCACCGCCATGAATTCGGCGCCGGTGACCTGCTCCAGGAAATTGGCCAGTTCCTGGGCCGCGTACCGTTCCGGCTCGGGTGCGTCCGCGCGAACCACAATGATGGCACGTGCCCGCCCGTCTCTCGCGATCGTCATCGCCATGCTCACTGAGCTGCACAGGGCCAGGATCAGGCCCGCCCACCAGACTTGTCTCATTCTCCACATCGCTCGGTTACCTCCTATTCAGCGCATGTTGTATGCTGTCGGCTGCTGTCATCCTGAGCGAAGCGAAGGATCTGGCCGGGGAGTTGAAAGGTCTCTTTGCACATGATGCGAGTCTCTCGCTCGCGGCCCAGATGCTTCACTTCGTTCAGCATGACAAGAACGCCATATTCTTCACCGGGTTCATGCAGGTCGTGCTACGTTGCCCGATCCCACTGCCGGCAGAGTCGTTCGAGGTACTCGACCACGCCCACATGGTCGGGCCGGCCGTACAGGTTCACTGTTTCGCCTGGATCATCCCTGAGATTGTACAGGACGCCGTCCTTGTCTGCTACCCGCTCGTCCATGAACCAAATCAGTTTCCATTCCTTCGTGCGGACCATGACCCGTCGGCCGCTGTGCTCGCGCAGCTCGTCATACATGGACATGCTGTGGTCGATCTCGCAGAAGCAAGCCTCCCGCCAGCGGGTGACGTGGCCGCGGATCAGGGGCATCAGGCTCCGGCCGCTGATTTCGCCTGGCACGTCCAGGCCGGACAGGTCCATGAGCGTCGGGACGAAGTCGATCATCTCGACGGGTTCGGCGATCACCTTGCCGCTCGGCAGCAGGGCAGGGCAGCTCAGTGCCAACGGCGCCTTGACGTTGTCGTCGTACAGGACTCGCTTCTTCCAGAGTCCGTGCTCGCCCAGTTGCCAGCCCTGATCGGAGTTGATCGCGATGATCGTGCTGTCCAGAATGCCCGCTTTCTTCAGGCACTCCACGACGCGGCCCACCTGGTCATCGACGAGCGAGACCATGCCGTAGTAGGTGCCGCGGGCGATCCCGATTTGTTCGCGGGTCAGGTCCAATCCGCCGGAGTAGATGCGGAGCTGCTCCCGCTCGAAGCGAGGCTTGCTCGCGAGCTCGTCCTCGCTCGGCACAGGCAGATCGATCCTGCTGGGGTCGATGAAGTACGATTGCGGCACTCGGCAGGGCACGTGGGGGGCGTGGAACGAAACGCGCAGGAAGAAGGGCTCGTCTCTGCCGGCCAGCTCCGTGAGCTTCTCGACCGCCAGGTCGCCGATTCGCCACGTGTTCGTTTCCCGTGGCTCCAGCGGTACGATTCCTCCGATGGCCCAGGCGTGTGTTCTGGTCACGACCGTCGGATACTCGCAACCGGCCTCCTCGAGTCGGGCTTTGAGTTTCTCATTCCGCGGTCGGCCGAATACATCGAAATCCTCTGCGATGTCTTTCTGGTGTCCCCAGTCGCGCTGGTAGGCGTGTGTCTTGCCGATGTTGACGGGCGACATGCCAACGTTTTCCCAGGCATTGAGCAGGTTGGGCACCTCTCTCACTCGCGTCATGAACTCCGGCATCACGGCGGCCGGTTTGCCCATGGCTGTTGTGCCGAAGACGTGGGCGTAATGCCCCGATTTCATCGAGTGACGCGACGGGACGCACACGGGGTTCTGCACGATGGCAGTCTCGAAGCGAACGCCGCGTGCGGCGACCGCGTCCATGTGTGGAGTACGCACCCAGGGTCGCCCATAGCAGCCCAGCGTGTCGGCTCGAGCGTCGTCCATCGTGATCCACAGGATGTTGGGCCGCCGGGTCTCATGGCCCGCGCCGGCCCGCACCGACGTCAGCGCCAAACCGCCAAGCCCTGCCCCGACGCCCATCTTGATGAAGTCGCGACGATTCATCATTACTTTCCGTATGTCCGGATTCCTTCACGTGATCTATGCCACGGACTGTGATTGTATCGTTGTTCCGACTCACCGCAACGACTTTGCCTATCCCTGACATCTTGCCTATACATACCGGGTCGTGTATCCTGAGCCCATCATGATGAAGATACCGCCCGGAGGTGTGCACCCGGGGAATGTTGAGGTGACGGAATGATCCGAAGAATAAGTGTCACAGGTTTCAAATCCCTTCGGAAGGTAGTGGATTTGCAGCTTCCGCAGATGGCCGTTTTCTTCGGGCCAAACACCGCTGGTAAGTCGAACCTGATTGATGCCCTCCAGGCTCTATCGCGGTTGGCCACGTGCCGCACTCTCGGAGATGCTCTGCAAGAGCCGATTCGTGGATATCCTGCTGAGACGTTTTCGTTTCCCAGCCAGGGACTCAAGGGGTTGCTGAGCCAACCGGAAGCGTTCTTCGAGTTCGGATCAACCATGCAGCTTGATCGGGAGCAGTATGAGTACAGACTGGAAGTCCGGATCATGCCTGCCACCGGAGCGCTATCCGTCAGCAATGAATACCTCGCGGCGCTTACTGCGCACGGTGGGGTCAAGGGAAATGCATTGATTGAACGTGTTCAGGGGGACGGCGGAAGACAAGAACTGCATCTCCGACGCAGAAGCAAAGCCGCGCGTCCGCGGACTGAGCCAGTCGGGCTGAACCACACGATGATATCTGATCTGCGGCTTGGTGGGACAGAGTATCGAGGAATAGAGAAGTGTCGGAACGAATTTGCGGGGTGGAGGGCCTATTATCTCGATCCAAGAGTTGCCATGCGTCGGCCTGTTCCGCCCGCCGAGGTTCAGGATATCGGCGCCTTTGGTGAGAACATTGCGCCATTTCTTTACCGGTTGCAGCAGACGCACAGCCGGGAATTTGCAGCAGTCAAGCGGCTCTTACGCACGTTGGTCCCGAGCGTTGAAGGAATCGGTGTTGACCTCGATCTACAGCGGGGAACGCTTGATGTGACTGTGCGGCAGAATGGCGTGGATTTCTCGTCGCGTATTCTGTCGGAGGGGACGCTGCGTATCCTGGCCCTGTGTGCGATCACGGTGAATCCGTGGGCTAGTCCTGTCATGGCGTTCGAGGAACCGGAGAATGGTGTGCAGCCGCGCCGGATTGAGTTGATCAGCAATCTGTTGTGTTCAATAGCTCTCGAACAGAAACGCCAATTGATTGTCACTACCCATTCTCCGCTCCTCGTTGCGTCGGTCATGAAGCAGGCGCGATTGCACAGCGAGCAGATCGGGCTCTTCAACGTACGCCGGTCTGGCTCAGGGACACAGATCGAGCGGTTCGATGTTGCGGGACCTCTCTTCACCGATTCGGCGATCAGGGACGCGTTGACAGATCGCGGGGAAGACGGTGTTTTTGAGGGGCTCGCGCTAAGGGGGATGCTCGATGAGTAGATCTCTGGTTGTTGAGGTCTTCGCCGAGGATGCGGCGCACGAGGCCTTCCTGGGTCCATTCATAAGACGCATGGCAACAGAAGAGGGAGCGTCGGCTGATGTGAGAGTGCGCTCATCTGTCGGAGGTCACGGGCGTGCAATGAGCGAGTTTGACCTTTTCCAGAAGGCGGTGATGAGGCACCACCTTGCCACACCGGACTTGGTTGTCATTTGCATCGACGCAAACTGCAAGAAATACGCACAGGCACATCGGGACATAGAAGCCCACGCCATTCCTTCTCTGCGTGAGTACATGGTCATAGCTTGTCCAGATCCACACATTGAACGCTGGTACATGGCCGACCCGGAGGGATTTGCCCTGGTCGTGGGAGCAACGCCACCGACGAGGCAAAGGAAATGCGGGCGAGATGTCTACAAGGCGCTTCTGCGTAACACGATTCACCAGGCTGGCCATCTGGCGCCCCTGGGTGGAATTGAATTTGCTCCCGAACTCATAGAACGGATGGACCTATTCCGAGCCGGCAAGAACGACAAATCGCTCAAGGCGTTCGCAGACGAGCTGAAAGGTGCCCTAGCGAGACTGACAATTCCTCACGTCGCATAGCTGTGCAGACCCGCGAAAATCCGCGCCAGGTTGACCCAAAGCAGCGTGACGAGGATCGTGAGCATGCCCATCATCGCCCACAAGCTGTTGATGCGGGGGTGTTTCGTGCCGGACATGTGCCTCCAGTGGAAATAGCCGACGTAGACCAGCCACGAGGCCAGCGACCAGAGTTCCTTCGGGTCCCAACCCCAGTAATGGCCCCAGGCCAGCTTGCCCCACCAACTGCCGAGGACCAGACCGAGCGTTAGCAACGGAAAACCGATTGCGATCAGTTCGTAGGTCGCCTGTTCCGGCGGAATCACCGTTTCCTCCACTCGTGGTCTTCGGTTGAGCAGGTGCTCGCCCGCCTGGAAGGTTGCCTTGAGCATGAAGACGTAGGAGAGCATGTAGACTGCCACGTGCGGGGCGAAGAGCCAGCACTGCAGCGCCGGCGGCAGCTGCATCGGTTCGGCGTTGAAGATAAAGCCCGCCGGGAACAACACGATGGCCCCGATCAGCATGTCCGCCCACTGGCCGCCGATCCGCAGGGCACGTCGGCAGAACCACGAGATTGGATAGCAGGCGACGCCGAGGAACAGGAAGACCTCGAAGAGGTTCTGCAACGGCACGTGTCGGACGTGTATCCAACGATAGACGAATGAGATGACCGCCAGGGCGAAGCCGGCGAAGAACAACACTCGACCCGCCCGCGTGCGACGGGCAATCGTCGCGACGAACGCCGGCAGGTACGCCGCCATGGTGATGTAGATGAGCAGACCCTGGATCGTGTACTTGATTTCCATAGAGACCTTTACTGAGATTCCCCAGGGATCTTCGCTGTGATTGTGTAATGGGTCCTGAACCAGTGCAGAGTGCGTCGGCCCCAGAAGTGCCAGAAGACGCCGCCGACCAGACACACGTAGCCGCCGTAGACCGCGTTCAGGCCCGAATCCGAGACGACCATCAGGATGCTGTACTCGCCGAACTCATTCTCATTCCAGCTCTGCTGGTAGAAGTGATACCCGCCGTAGTGCAGTGGATGGTTGACCTCGATGTCCTTGGCGGCGACTACTTGGCCGTCCCGGACGATCTCCAGTTCGCTGACGTAGTCTCGCACGGCTCGGAAGTAGCTCATGGCCAGCGGGTCGTCGGGGTTCGTATGACCCGGCCGACGCTCGAAGACATACCGTTTGCCCGGTGCGGACCCAGGCCTGTCGACAGTCACTTCCAGGGCCGGATTGGACCCGCCCGGCTCGTCGTACGCGACCGGCTCATCCTCCCTCAGATCGATCCGGAAGTTCCGGAAGACTCGGCGGATGGCGACCGTACCCAACTCCCCGCCCAGCGCGAGAGTCTGTCCGGCCTTGGCCGGCATTCGCCAGTCTCGTCCGTCGCGGCTCCAGATGAAGAGCCGTCCCGGCTCGTAGTACTCCATCCGGAAGTCGTTGAGCCGCACCGAGAACGGCAGTCTGCGAACGTCATTGGCGTCCTTGACCACGACCCGGTCTTCCTGCATCTGTTCATAGATGTCCAGCTCGCCTTCAGGGATCTTGTCGATGCCGAAGAGGCGTTTCCGGAGGGCGTGTCCAGGCTCCGAACCCCACATGGCGCCGAGCAGCACGAGGATGCAGCCTGCGTGCAGCAGCAGCAGAGACGGGACCCGCAACAGACGGCGAAACGAAGCAATCCCCGTCGCCAGCAGGGCGATTGCGGCGAACCAATACACCACGAGCGGCAGGGAATTGAAAAACGCCTGTGCCCGCTCGGCGCCGAGGAAGGCGCCACAGACTGACAATCCGGCCAGCAGGATGACGGCGACCAGAGTGGCCCACAGCAGCATCCGCTTGAGTTGGCTCATTCGTTCTCCTTCATAGGTTCACCGCGGATCCACAGAGGGGTTCTATTATCCGGATCGTTGCGTCGTTCGCAAGCGCAATTGATGCACATGGAACCTCGTGTGTCGCCTTGCGGCTTGATGTTTTTTGCGCTTTCGCATACACTGTAACGTTCGTCCATCGTAGGAAATGTTACATAGCCATGAAGCTGGTTTTGCACAATTTGACGTATCACGACTGCCCCGTCGAGGTTCGGGAGAAGGTGACTCTGACGCCTGAGCAGCGCCACGAGATGCTCCGCCGGATGCACCGCCAGGAACAAATCGGCGAGGCGTTGATTCTCCAGACCTGCAATCGACTTGAGTTCTACCTCTACGCGAGGAAGGATTTCGACTGCCGGGCATTCCTGGGTGAGTTGCTGGCAACGTGCGGCACGGATGCGGCCGACGCCTGGGCTGCCCACAGTCGCGAGATGGCCGGAATCGATGTGGTTCGGCACCTGTTCGAGGTGGCCGCAGGACTCGATTCACAGATGGTCGGCGAGAACCAGATCCTTGCCCAGGTCAAGGCCGCATATACCGAGTCGCTCGAAGCGAGGATGAGCAGGCTGGTCTTCCACAGGCTTCTCCACAATGCGTTCCGCGTGGGCAAGGCAGTTCGCACGCGGACCCACATCAATTGCGGCGCCGTCTCGATCGGTCTGGCGGCGGTGGAGCTGGCCCGGGAGAAAGCCGATCTGTGCGCCTGCAAGGCGATGATTATCGGCGCCGGAGAGAACGCCGAGCTGATTGCGAGCTATCTGTCCAAAGCGGGAACATCCGGCCTGATCGTTGCGAACCGCGATATCGAAAAGGCCCGGGCAATGGCCAGGCGATTCGAGCGGGCCGAGGCCATCGGGCTGTCGGAGGTCGTTTCCCGTCTCATGGAGGTGGACGTGCTGATCAGCTCGACCGCGTCGCCGGAACATGTCCTGACTCGATCCGGCGTCGAATGGTCGCTGGCAAGCCGGTCGCGTCCGTTGCTGATCGTGGATATCGCGGTCCCGCGAGACATCGACCCGGCCATTGGGGATTTCGATTGCGTTTGCCTGTACAATATCGACGATCTCGACGGGCAGATCGCCGCCAATCGTGAGAAACGCAATCAAGAGGTCCCCAAGGCCCAGGAAATCGTTGGGGAATTCGTCGCGGCCTTTCTGGAATGGTATGAATCGCTGGACTTGGTGCCCGTCATCTCCCGGCTTACACAGATGGGCTTGGAACTGGCCCGCGGTGAGGCGAAGCGATATGCCAAGGACTTCGGCGACGCCAACGCCGAGAAACTCCAGTCCTTCGCGGAATCGCTGGTCCGAAAGGTCCTGCACGGGCCGATCAGCTTCATCAAGGACGGCGGCGGCGAGCCCAGTGCCGAACAGCTCCAGGCCATCGATCTAATCAACAAGATGTTCCTCTCCCAGGATGAAGGGGACGAATGAGCCGCGTGCTAACCGTCGCAACCCGCCGGGGGCAACTGGCCCTTGCGCAGACGCGGAGCGTCATCGCCGCACTCGAGGCGAGGCGCCCCGAAGTCGATCTCCGCATCCGGGAGATTGTCAGTGCCGGCGACCGTGACCGTAAGACCGCCCTGTGGGATTTGAAGGACACCGGCTTCTTCACTTCGCAATTGGAGGAGGCCTTGCTCGCCGGCGAAGCGGACCTGGCGGTCCACAGTCTCAAGGATCTGCCCACCCGCGAGCGGACAGACCTCGTTGTGACCGCGATTTGCGACCGCAAGTGGCCCGAGGATTGCCTGCTGGCGAAGCGGCCCGTCCATGCTCTCGACGAGTTGCCGCCGTCGGCGCGCGTCGGCACGTCCAGCCTGCGCCGGGCGGCCCAGTTGCGACACCTCCGCCCGGACCTGGAACTGGTTCTGCTCCGCGGCAACGTCCAGACGCGAATCGACAAGCTCAAGACGACGGACCTCGACGCGATTCTCCTCGCGAGGGCGGGTCTGGAGCGGCTCGGACTGAGCCAGGCGATCTCCCTCGTGTTCGATCCGAGGCAGTTCATCCCGGCGCCGGCCCAGGGCGCGTTGGCCGTGCAGACACGAAGCGACGACGAGGAGACGATAGCGATAGTCCGATCCATCGACGAGGAATTGTCAAGGGCCCTGGCCATGGCCGAGCGGCAGGTGCTCACAACCACGCAGTGCGGATGTCACGCCCCGGTGGGGGCCTACGCCGAGTGCTCGGGCGACAGGATCGAAGTGCTCGCGTTCATAGCGGATGCCGAAGGACGCCGGTTCGTCGGGAGGCAGGCGACGGGGCCGCTGTCGGAGGCGATCCAGGTTGGCGAGCAGGTTGCCCGTCAGTTGCTCGACGCCGGCGGCAGGGAGATCCTCCGTGAAATGAAAAAGGAACGAAGGATGGGCGACAGCGGCAGGGTGGGCTCCGCCCACCACGCATCCAGGAAGCCGACGGTGTATCTCGTGGGGGCCGGACCAGGGCGGGCGGACCTCATTACTCTCCGCGGCGCCGACTTGCTCCGAATCGCGGACTGCGTCATTGTCGACAAGCTGGCGAATCCGGCCCTGTTGGAGTTGGTCCCCCAGGATGCGGAAATCATCCGTGTGCCCAAGCGGATCGGGCCCGGCTCGTTCACCCAGGACCAAGTCAGCCGGATTCTGCTCGACAAGGCCCTCGAAGGCAAGACCGTCGTGCGGCTCAAAGGCGGCGATCCGTGCATCTTCGGCCGCTGCGCCGAGGAGATCGCGCTGCTCAACGAAGCCGGCATCGCGTTCGAGATCGTCCCAGGCATTACGGCGGCCATCGCGGCAGCCGAGTACGCGGGCATCATGCTCACCGACCGCCGATACAGTTCTCAGGTGGCCTTCATTACCGGTCGAGAGGCCGAGGGCAAAGAGGAAACGAATCTCGACTGGGACGTGCTGGCCCGCTTTTCCGGCACGCTCGCGTTCTACATGGGCATCGGGGCTTTGTCTGCCATTGCGGAGAAGCTCGTGAATGGGGGCATGTCCGTGGAGACCCCGGTTGCCCTCGTGGCCGATGCGACCCTGCCCACGCAGCGATTGGTCCAGGCGCCCTTGGGCCGGATCGTGGAAGAGTGCGAGAAGCAGCGGATCGAGCCGCCTGCACTGATTGTCGTCGGTCCCGCGGCTGCGGGCGATGCGAATCTCAATTGGTTCATGCGGCTGCCTCTGTTTGGCACAGGGCTCGTCCTCACGCGAGATGCTGCGGGCAATGCGGATTCCGCCCGCAAGGTGATCGCTCGCGGCGGTCGGCCTGTGGAGTATCCCACGCTGGCGATCCAGGCGACGACGGATCGCAGCGGATTCGTGCGTGCGCTCGCGGGATTCTCCGGCTACGACTGGGCAGTCTTCACGAGCGCCAACGGCGTCCGAGTGTTCTTCAACGCCCTCGCAGACCTGGGTAAGGACGCGCGAGTATTCGGTGGGATGCAGATCGCGGCCATCGGACCCAGAACCGCCGAGACTTTGCAGCGATTTGGAATCCGGGCCGACTTCGTGCCCGGCGTCTTCACGGGCAGGGAGCTTGCCCGACAGCTCATCGGCTGCACCGACCTGCGGGGCAAGAAGGTGCTGCTCCTGCGATCGGAAATCGCCTCCGATGAGCTGGTACGAGGCATTGAAATGGGCGGGGCCGACGTCACCGACGTCCCGGTCTATACCGCCGTGCCGAAAAAGGGGGACGATGCCGCCTTGGTCGCCCAGATGCAGCAAGGCAAGATCCAATGGCTGACGTTCGCCAGTCCCTCGGCGGTCCGGTCGTTCTTCGAGCAGATCCCGCCCGAAGCGGTAGATTCTCACGCAGTGAGAGTCGCGTCAGTCGGCCCGGTGACCACGAAGGAACTGGCCCAGTTCGGCATGCGGGCCGATGTCGAGGCCACGGAACACACAATGGACGGTCTGCTCGACGTGATCGAGGGCATTGAAAGGACTCAACGCGGTACCTTGTCATGCTGAACGAAGTGAAGCATCTGGCCGGCGAATGGAACGTGCTCGCAGCGTTTCTGCATGGCATCCTGTCCGGTTGCCGGATCCTTCGCTTCGCTCAGGATGACGCGACGCGTGTTGTGCACGGTGGCCGGGAAGGCGACAGTGAATTAGAATCGTAAATAGTGAATTATAGATAGTAAATCCAAAGATGATCAACGTTTCCAAGCTCTACTGCGGCCTGGGCGGCCAGTCGGATGATCTGCGGTATCGCAGGGATCGCGTGGTCGGCCCGGTCGTTGCCTATAACTGCACCCGGCGGTGCAACCTTCGCTGCCTGCACTGCTACAGTGCCTCCGATTCCGGTCGCGGCGAGCACGAAATGACGACGGACCAGGCAAAGCGGTTCCTGGCCCAGCTCAAGGAGGCAGGAGTCCCGGTGTGTCTGTTCAGCGGCGGCGAGCCGCTCCTTCGCCCGGACCTCTTCGAGTTGCTCGGTGAAGCGAAGCGAATCGGGCTGCCCACGGTGATCTCGACCAACGGCACGCAGATCGATGCTGAGGCGGCCCGTCGGCTCCACGAGGAGAACCTGCGCTACGTGGGCGTCTCGCTCGACGGACAGGAGCCGTTCCACGACAGGTTTCGCCAGGTCAAAGGCAGCTTCCGGGCCGCTCTTGCCGGCATCGAGCACTGTCGCCAGATCGGGCTTCGGACGGGCCTTCGCTTCACGATCACCCAGGCCAACGTGGACCAGGTCCCGGCAGTTTTCGACATTGCCCGGGACATCGGCGTCCGGCGAATCTGCTTCTATCATCTTGTTCGCAGCGGTCGGGCGGCCCAGTTGAATGAGCAGAGCCCATCGTGCGATCAGACTCGCTCGGTGCTCGACGTGATCTTCGACCGGACCCGCGAGTTCGTCGAGCGAGACCTGGTGGAAGAGGTGCTCACCGTGGGCAATCATGCAGATGGACCCTATCTGTTGCTGCGGATGCAACGGGAGAATCATCCGGGTTTCGAGCAGGCCCGTGAGCTGCTCCTGGCCAACGGCGGCAACCGCGTCGGCGACAAGATCGCCTGTGTTGCCTGGGACGGGGTCGTCTACCCCGACCAGTTCTGGCGCAACTATCCGCTCGGCAGCGTGACGAAGACGCCGTTCGAAGAGATTTGGGCAAACGTCGCCGATCCGGTCCTGGCGAAGCTCCGCAACAAGGATGTGTTCGCCGATCCGCGATGTCTGAAGTGTCAATGGTTCCGTCTGTGCAAGGGGAACTACCGATTCCTCGATTCCGACCCGTCGGATGCCTCCTGGCGAAACGAGCCCGCCTGCTATCTGACGGACGAGGAGACAGGGTTTACAGCAGGCGGACGCTGATCTACAATCTGAGAACGTCGCCCGGAGTGCAGTGCCCACGCGGGCAAGAGCGACAGCCAATAGAGAATAATGAATTGTAGATAGTAGATTCCATGGGTTTTCCTGAGATTCGAATGCGGCGGCTTCGCACCAGCGCCACGCTGCGGCGGATGGTCCGCGAGACGGCTTTGAGTGTGGATGACCTTGTCTATCCGTTGTTTATCCGGGCCGGTGAAGGGATCAAGACGCCGATTGCTTCCATGATGGGCTGTTTTCATATTTCGCCGGATCGAATCGCCGCCGAGGCCGCCGAGGTCGCGTCGCTGGGGATTCCCGCCGTGCTGTTGTTCGGACTGCCTCAGAAGAAGGATGAGCGAGGCTCTGAGGGCTGGTCGGAGAGTGGTCCGGTGCAGCAGGCGATCCGCGAGATCAAGAAGCAGACGCCGGAGCTGCTGGTCATCACCGATGTGTGTCTCTGCGAGTACACCAGCACGGGCCATTGCGGCGTGATCCGCGACGGCAAGGTGGACAACGACCCGACGTGCGAGCTGCTGGCGAAGATGGCCCTCTCGCACGCCCAGGCGGGCGCGGACATCGTCGCGCCGTCGGATATGATGGATGGTCGCGTGCGGGCGATCCGCGAGGCACTGGAGCAGAATGGCTTCCAGGACGTCCCCATCTTGTCCTACGCGGCCAAGTTTGCCTCCGCCTTCTACGGCCCGTTCCGCGACGCGGCGGAATCGGCGCCGGCCTTCGGCGACCGCAAGAGCTACCAGATGGACCCGGCCAACGCCCGCGAGGCGCTCCACGAGATCGGGCTGGATATCGAAGAGGGCGCCGATATGGTCATGGTCAAGCCGGCGTTGAGCTATCTCGACGTGATCCGACGGGCCCGCGAGCGGTTCGATTGTCCCCTGGCCGCCTACAACGTCAGCGGCGAGTACATGATGCTCAACGCGGCCGCCGATGCCGGTTTGATCGACCGCGACGCCACCATGATGGAGGTCCTGACCTCCATCAAACGGGCCGGAGCGGATATCATTCTGACCTATTTCGCCAAGTCCGCCGCGAAGTTGCTGGGAAGGCCGGTGTGACTGTGCGGCCTCTGAACCATATTGGCCTGGAGCGATATCATGGAGACTGTGTCGCAGGGGCGGGCGATGGAATGGATTCTGACCGTTGTGTGCCCGACGTTCTGTTGCATCGGCATCGGATTGATCGCGCGGGGAGTCGAGGTGCTGACGCCCCGATCGGGTCTCTTTCAACTGGGCGTCAACGCGGCGATCGTCGGTGTCCTCGTGATGCTTGCACGGCAATGTTCGCCGGGACGGTACGCTGCAGTGGGCACACTGATTGCCGTCGCCATGAGCGTCGCGACCGTGCGATCCGGGCCGCGAATCCTGATCCACACGGGTATTCTCATGGCGATGTGGGTCGGCGTGGTCTTTCTCAACGTTCGGGTCCTTGGTCAGCATCGATGGGTGCAGGCCGTGGGCACCCACGTGGTTTGGTCGGTCGTTTTTGCCGCCGGCTTGCTGGGAGTGGGTGTCGTCCTGATTGGCTTGTTTCATCCTTCCGATGCGGCGTCCTCTCTGCTATTCCATGCCCGGCTTTCCGCCCTGACGGGCGTCGGTCTTGGAGTGGGATTCAAGACCGGGGATTGGCTCCGGGCCAGACTTCGATGTCAGTGCGTTGGACAGGCCTCTCGCTGATGGACTATTCCGATTTCCGCTTTTTAAAGTGACGAATTATGAAGACAGGACGTTCTTGTCGTGACACGCGACTTAGCTGGAATCTGGTCGGCGTTTGCGTGCTGGCGGCAGCCTTCACAGGGGGCTGTGCCACGAAGCAGGCGACCGAGCCTGAGACCCGCTGGATCAGCCTGTTCAACGGCAAGGACCTCACAGGCTGGACGCCGAAGTTCGCGGGCAGCGAGCTGGGCGTGAACTACAAAGATACATTTGGCGTCCAGGATGGCCTGCTGACCGTCGCCTACGACCAGTATGAGGAGTTCGACGGCGAATTCGGGCATCTGTTCTACGAGGACTCGTTCTCGCACTACCGTTTGCGCGCGGAGTACCGGTTTGTCGGCGAGCAGGTTCCCGGCGGGCCCGGCTGGGCCTTCCGCAACAACGGCTTGATGCTCCACTGCCAGCCGCCGACGACGATGGCCAAGGACCAGGACTTTCCCGTCAGCATCGAGGTCCAGCTCCTCGGGGGCGACGGGACGAACGAGCGTTCCACCGGCAATCTGTGCACACCTGGCACGAACGTCGTCCTGAACGGACAGCTCGTCACTCAGCACTGCACCAACTCCTCCTCCAAGACCTGTCACGGCGACCAGTGGGTGACGGCCGAGGTGGAGGTTCATGGCAATCGGCTGATCCGCCACATCATCAACGGCGAAACCGTGCTCGAATACACCGAGCCGCAACTCGACGAGCGTGACGCCGACGCGCAGAAACGCCTCAAGGCCGGTGTTGGGCTGATGCTCGGCGAAGGCTACATCGCGATCCAGGCTGAGAGCGCCCCCACGCAGTTCCGCAAGCTGGAACTGCTGCCCCTGGAAGAATAGCGGGGGATTACGATTCCTCTTGTGGTCGTTTCCGGTAGGTCAGGGGTACGACGAGGACCGCGCACTCGGCGCGAGAGGCGACTTTCTCCGTGACGGCTCCGAAGAGGGCCTTCTCCAGGGCCTTGTGCCCGTGACGACCCAGGACGATCAGGTCGATCCGCTGCTCGCGGGCAAATTCGAGGATCTGCTGGTGGTCCTTGCCCACGCGGATCTCGACGTGGAGTTCCATGCCCTGAGGCAGGCGGGACCGGTAGGTTCGGTCGATCCGCTCGTCGATGTCCTGTTTGGCTTTGTTATCCACGCCATCGACCTCGTAAATGTAGGTCCTCCAGAACTGGGCGTCCGATTCCGGGATGACGTGGAGCAGGTAGAGCACGCTGCCGGGTCGCCGGCCCGCCGCGTCCACAGCGAAGGAGAACGCGAAGTCCGCATTCTCCGAGAAGTCTGTGCAGAACAGGATGCGCTGGAAATGTGTCTTCGCCAGGTCGATCGTATCCATCGTCTTCGAAACCTCCCAAGGTCGTTCTCCATACGTCCGCGGACGACATCCGATTCGTCGGGCATTATACACGCGTCAAGCCTCCGGTTCGACACTCGAATCCGCCTGAATCCTCGCAATTGTGGCGGTTGCCGGGCCGCCGCCGAGATGATACTCTGTGCATCGCCAATGGCCGACGTGGCTGTACGAGCGCCGTCTCACTGCGATCTGAACTCGAAAGCAGGTGGAATGATGAGGTATTGTCTTCGATTCCGAATGGTCCTTCTCGTCTCCTTGTCATTGCTTGCTGTCGGGAAGGCTCCGGCGCAGGGAACCCGATCCGACTACGAGCGGGCATTGGGACTGCGGGAGGCGACGGCCGACAAGGTGTTCCGGGACCGCGTAACGCCGCACTGGTTTGCGGACAACGCACGGTTCTGGTATCGCAACGATCTGGCGGACAACGTACGGGAATTCATCGTGGTGGATGTTCGGGCCGGGATGCGCAGGCCGGCATTCGATCACAAAAAACTCGCCGATTCTCTGGGAAAGGCGTTGGACAAGAGCGTGGACGCGACCCGACTCCCGCTCGACCGGCTGGTCTTCGATGATTCCGGCTCGGGGTTCTCGTTCGCCTGCGAGGGACGTTGGTGGCGATGCGGCCTGGATGACTACGGAGTCCGCGAGATTCCGAGGGATGAACAAGAGATCTCTTCGCTGCCGGCGGGCCGGCGGGTGCGTCCGACGCGCCGAACGGGCGACGAGACCTCCATCACCTTCCTCAATCGCACCGAGGGACCCGTGGAGGTGTTCTGGGTGGATTCGGAGGGGCAGCGACGACACTACGCGACTGTCGATTCCGGCGGCCAGCATCGCCAGCACACCTACGCCGGGCATGTATGGCTGGTTGCCAACAAGGCCGGCGAGACGTTGGGCGTGTTCACCGCTGCGGACGAGGCGGGCGACGCGGTGATTGACAAGAACGCGGTCCCACAGGAGGACGACGTGCGGGAGCCTCCGCCGGCCAGGGCCAGGGGCCGATCTCCCGACGGCGCATGGCAGGCATTCGTCAAGGACAACAATGTCCACCTTCGGGAACCGGCCTCCGGCGAAGAGACCCCGTTGAGCGACGACGGTACGGACGAGGACGCGTACTCGGACCAGTTCCGTTGGTCGCCGGATTCGCAGAAGCTGGTCGTGCTGCGGACTCGCAAGGGCGACGGCCGCAAGGTGTACCTGGTCGAATCCTCGCCGAAAGACCAGTTGCAGCCGAAATTGCACGAGATGGAGTACGCCAAGCCGGGAGACCGGATCGACGTATCGAAGCCGTACCTGTTCGACATTGCCGGCAGGCGGCAGGTGCCCGTTCCAGATGGTTTATTCCGCAATCCGTGGAGCATCTCCGATGTCCGCTGGCGACCGGATTCGAGCGAGTTCACATTCCTATATAACCAGCGTGGTCACCAGGTGCTGCGGATCGTCGCAGTGGAGGCCGCCACAGGGCAGGCCCGGACCGTGGTGGATGAGCAGAGCAGCACGTTCATCGACTACGCGGGCAAGCAATTCTACCGGTTCGTGGACGCAACGAACGAGATGATCTGGATGTCCGAACGGGACGGCTGGAACCACTTGTACCTCTACGATGCCGAGACAGGCCGGGTGAAGAACCAGATTACAAAGGGGCCGTGGGTCGTTCGCGACGTCGAGCACGTGGACGAAGCCAAACGGGAGATCTGGTTCCGGGCCGGAGGGATCCGCCCCGAGCAGGACCCGTACTACGTCCACCTGTGCCGGGTGAATTTCGACGGCACCAGCCTGGTTGTGCTTACTGTGGGCGATGGGACGCACGATGTGATGTTCTCGCCGGATCGGGCATGCTTTCTGGATCGCTGGTCTCGCGTGGACCAGCCGCCTGTGACGGAACTGCGCAGCGCCGCCGATGGACATCTGCTCTGTGAGTTGGAACGTGCCGACTGGACGATGCTGTTGGAGACTGGCTGGCGTGCGCCCGAGCGATTTGCGGCCAAGGGTCGCGATGGTACGACTGATATCTACGGTGTTATCGTCCGCCCCTCCCATTTCGATCCGAATCGTTCCTATCCGGTGATCGAGGAGATCTACGCGGGCCCGCAGGAGGCGTTTGTCCCCAAGGCCTTTGGGCTGCTCGTCCGACATCACGCCATCGCCGAACTGGGTTTCATCGTCGTGCAGATCGATGGGATGGGCACTTCGTGCCGCTCGAAGGCGTTCCACGACGTGTGCTGCAGGAATCTGGTCGATGCGGGTTTCCCCGATCGGATTCTCTGGATGAAGGCGGCTGCGGCCAAGCACCTTTCCATGGACCTGACGCGAGTCGGCATCTACGGCGGCTCGGCGGGGGGCCAGAATGCCCTCGGCGCCCTGCTGACGCATGGCGATTTCTACACGGTTGCGGTCGCGGACTGCGGCTGCCACGACAACCGAATGGACAAGATCTGGTGGAATGAGCTGTGGATGGGCTGGCCGATCGGGCCGTGGTACGAGGAGCAGTCCAACGTCACCCTGGCTCACAAGCTCCAGGGCAAGCTGTTGCTGACCGTCGGCGAATTGGATCGAAATGTCGATCCGGCCTCCACAATGCAGGTGGTCAACGCCTTGATCGCAGCGGACAAGGACTTCGATCTGCTAATCGTCCCCGGCGGGGGGCATGGGGTGGGCGAGACCCCTTACGCCGGCCGCCGGCGGATGGATTTCTTTGTCCGTCACTTGCTCGGGGTCGAACCGCGGATGAGCCCGTGACTTCGCCGGGCGGCGGCGACTGGCGAGAGAATCCCCTGGCGATTCGTCCAATAGGCGGGGTGGAGGGGCACAGGGCGTTCATGGCATGGTTTCTGGGACTTGCCTGCGATAGTCCCGCGTCGAGGCGGTTTTTTGTTCTGGACGGGACGATGCCAAGCGGGTAGATTGAAAGAGCCAGGGATGGGGGCGGGTTGTCGCAGCCTGCTGAAGCCGCATGGATGGGGGGTACGCAAGTACCAGGGTATGATTTTTTTCTGGAGGAGGTCTGAGGACCATCCGATGGATATGTGACCGCCCGCGCGCCGGCGCGTGCGGGTCGCGAAGCAGGGTCAGGATGTTAAGGACTTTCGGTATGACGCAACACATGTTCGCCTTCATTCGTATCACGATCCTTGTTGTTTCGTTCTGCTTGGCGCCTGCTTACGGCCAAAACGACATTGAGAGTCCTGAACACTACCCGGGCGTGTGGTATCGCCTGCTGGTTGACGGCAGCGGTAATTATGTCGAGGGGCAAGGGGACGGCGAGGGATGGTACTACTATCCCGAGAGCAATACGTGGCGGATGTGGTTCTACAACGGTTCCTACGATGCCGACCGCCAGGGCAGCCTGGAGTACCAGGTCTATACCAAGGCGATCGATCCCACCGTGCCGACCTATATGGAAGCCTATTGCGGCTGGACGACGCCGGCATGGTCGAAGCGGGGGACGGGCCGTCCGCCGTTGCCCAGCGACATGCCCACCCTGTCCCAGGAGAGCCAGTATCTGTATGGGGCGCGCATATACGGTGTGAACAGCGTCGTCACCACCAGCGTTGAGAGCAACCGCGAGTACCTCGTCGAGGAATACAATCCCGAGTGGATCTGCATCGGGCTCAAGGTCCGCAACGCCTACGTCTACCGCGGTGTGTTTCACGAGTGCACGAGCGGGACATCCCCACGCGGCGCTTGCTGCAACCAGGAGACGGGATACTGTTATTCGACGTACGAGACGCACTGCGTCAGTCCCATGGTGTGGCTGGGCGCCGGTACCTCCTGCGACGAGTGTACGGAAGGAGCGACCCTCACCACCGACTTCGGAGATGCCCCGGATTGGGCCTATCTGACGCTCCTGTCCAGCAACGGGGCCCGGCACACGATCGTGCCGGGCGTCTACTTGGGGGACAGCATCGATGGGGAATCCAACGGCCAGCCCAGCACTCTGGCTGCCGGAGACGACGGGAACGGGGCGGATGAGGATGGGGTCCTGTTCACCTCGACGCTCCAGGCGGGGCAGGAGGCGACTATCCAGGTGACCGCATCCACGGCCGGATATCTGAACGCATGGGTCGATTTCGATGGCGATGACCGGTTCGATGATGGGGATGACCAGATCTTCGCAGATCAGATTCTCAAGAGCGGCACCACCGAACTGACGTTTACGGTGCCGAGGGACGCGGTCTGCGGCGATACGTTTGCCCGGTTCCGTTTCAATACGCGTGGGTTGGTGGACTCCTGCGGGCTTGCGGACGACGGCGAGGTCGAGGACTATCGCGTCCAGATCGTTGGCGAGAGCCAGGATTCGTACGCTGTCTCCGTCTCCGGTGCATCCTCTCTGGTATGGAGCCAGCCGCCCTCCCTCGCGTCGGATGCCGAGGCGACCCACTTCGAAGGCGGCAGTATGTCTTCATCGCTTCACCTCCGCGAGATGGCAGCCGACGACTGGGAGCCCGTTGACGGCCAGCCGGTCACCGGAATCCACTGGTGGGGCGTGTTCGATGGATGGACCGAGTCGCATCCGCCGTCCGAACTGCCGGTAGCGTTCCATATCGGCATCTGGACGGATGCCCAGGTCGGCCCCGGTAGTTTCGCCCACCCGGATACGTTGGTCTGGGAGACCTACTGCGCCAATTGGGCTTGGGCGCTGTCAGGCACGGACCAGTCCGATAGTAAAGCCGAATCGGGTCAAACCTGCTTCCTGTTCAGTTGTCAGTTGTCCCAGGATCAATGGATACAGATCGACCAGACGAAAGACACCGGGGCGAAGGTCTACTGGCTGAGCATTGCGGCACTCTACGATTCGACGGAGGAGGAGCCGGAGAACATATGGAACTGGAAACTCCGTTCGACCGCCTCTGGTGCAGCCGGCACATCGGTACGGACAGTCGAGCCGGCGTCGGGGAGTGCGTCCTGGCCGCCGACCGTCGGGGCCCAGTGGGCGAGCGGCGGTTCCTTTACCGACGCCCAGTTCAACCCGGTGGATATGGCATTCCAACTCACCACGTTCGTACCCCTGGAATTCGACAGATAGAATAAATCGCAGACAAAACCGTTACATCCGCGAGGCATGGTGGCACATAACTGTGTCGGACCACTTGAGTTCGGCTGCGGGCGGTCAAGGTGTTCTCTCGCATCCTGCCGATCTGCACGGAGAGCCAGAGCGGGCCCGATAATGCCGGGGGTGGTTCTTCATCGAAGACCCGGCATGGATTGGATCTCGCAGTGGCAGCGTCCCAGGAGGCGGTGAAGTGATTTTCGCCTCGGGTCCGCACTTTTTGTTTGAGGCAAAGGCTGTGCAGGTCGATTCCTCGAGAATACGGTAGTGAAGCTTCTTTTTGGGAGGACAGAGTATGAGCCGGCTGAAGGAATTGTCCAGCAAACGCGCGGTGGTCGCCGCCCTGATTGTTCTGCTCGTGGGCTGGGGCGCCGCTTGGGGCGCGAAGGACGACGGCGTCTCGGCTGCCGGTGGCGGCGAGTACGATTTCGGCGATGCCCCCGAGGGGGTCATCGCGTACCCGGATGAGGGGATTGTCGGCATGTTCCCCACCTGTGTGGGCGTGGGTCCGGCCTCCTGGATCCAGCACGCCAGCCAGGGACAGATGTACTTCGGGGCCAAGGTGGATCTTGAAGCAGACGGCAACGGCGGTCAGTGTCCGACGTTCTCCCCCACTTTCTACGACATGGATGAGACGATCAGCACCGCGGGCGACGCCGGTCTGATCAGGCCGCGAGCCTACACGATCAAGAGCGTCTCCCCCGGTTCTCCGACCGTGGTGGGGTTGTCCAGCACCGGGCTACAGTCCATCGGAAATGCGTGTCTGACATCCATCTGGGGCGCGAACATCGATATCCGGGTCCACAATAGCCGCTCCGATCGCCAGGTGGCCTACGTGAATGTCCTGTTCGACTGGAATCACGACGGCGTCTGGGCCGGCTCGACGCGGTGCAGCGGCCGAGATGTACCCGAGCACGTGCTCATGAACTTCGCTGTGCCGTATGGGTACGATGGACCGCTGTCGAGTCTGGCCCCGTCGAATTTCGCCGTCGGGCCGGTCGAGGGCTACGTATGGGCTCGCTTCTCGATTACGGACGAGCCGGTCGTGAAGAACTGGAACGGCGACGGCGCCTTCAAGGATGGCGAAACGGAGGACTACCTGCTCTACGTCAAGGAGGCCCTGGATTTCTGCACGTGGGATGATGAGGACCCGCACGCGATGCACTGGGCCCAGTTGCCCAATACGCAAACCACGGGGATCGCCGTCGATTTGTCCGAGACGCGCCTTGCCGACGACTTCCAGGCCACTCAGAGCGGCCCGCTCACGGAGGTGCACTTCTGGGCTTCGTTCCGCAGCGACGTCATCCCCTCGACGGGTGTGAACCGTCCGGCTCTCGAGATCAACATCTACTCAAACCTGCCTCCGGACAAGATCACCGCTTGGAGTCGGCCGGACAGGTTGCTCTGGACCAGGCAGATCACGATGTACGACTACGATTTCAAGGAAGATGGCGGGGTCTGGCAGGCCTGGTACGAGCCCAACACCGGGTTCTACGAGAGCGCCGAGCACAAACGCGCCTGGCAATACAACATCTGCCTGGATGCGGAAGAGGGAGAGCTGTTCGAAATGGCGCTCGGGACGATCTACTGGCTTGAGATCCGGATGCTCCCGGAAAAAGACGAGGATGAGAGATACGCGTTGGGGTGGAAGACGACCCGGCAGGTGCTCCAGTTCGAGGACAACGCCGTCTGGTACGATGCGAAACTCGGCTGGTTGCCCATGACGTACCCGGAAGGTAACGCGTTGTATCCCTACCCGCTCGATCTGGCGTTTGTCGTTGTGGGCACGTCACAGGCGGACATGGATTTCGGCGATGCGCCGGATCTGACCTACCCAACCTGGCTCGTCAGCAACGGGGCCCGGCACAACATCGTGTCCGGTGTCTACCTGGGTCGTGGCGTGGATGGCGAAGAGGACGGCCAGCCCAACGCGCTCGCCACTGGCGATGACCTCGTCGATACGGACGACGAGGACGGCGTGATCTTCGCCACCGATCTGATCCCAGGCCAGACCGCGACGCTTCAGGTGACCGCTTCAACACTGGGTGTTCTGAACGCCTGGATCGACTGGAACGCCGACGGGGACTGGGACGACGCCGACGAGCAGATCGCGACCGATCTGACACTGGCTGCCGGCAACAACACGCTGGTGATCGATGTGCCCGGGCGGGCCGAAGCGGGCGAGACGTTCGCGCGGTTCCGCCTCAGTACGACGCGCGGCCTGGAATACTACGGCCTGGCTCCGGATGGAGAGGTGGAAGACTACCGGATCTCGATTGTGAAAGGATACTCTGCTCTGCCTCCGACGGAGCACCTGAAGTGGTCGCAGCCGCCCCTGGAGACGGACCCCGGCCTGGACACGCCTGCCTTCTGCGGATGGGATCAGTCGGCGTATGTCAGCAAATCGGCCACGTACTCGACTGGCACGTGGTACCTGCCTGCGGACGATTTCCGCTGCATCGGCGACATGCCCGTCACATCCGTCCACTGGTGGGGCTCCTACATGGGCTGGAGCGGCGACGAGGCGCCCAGTGTCAAACCCGCTTCCTGGCGGGTTGCCTTCTGGAGCAACGCTCCGGCCGACAATCGGTATAGTTTCAGTCGGCCGGACGAACTGCTCTGGGTCGTGAGTGTGACGAACGACCGGATCGAGCAAGAGTGGGCGGGCTTCGATGAGTTCCCCGGGCAGCCAACGGAGGCCTCTTTTCGATATGGTCTGGCTCTCGAATCCTCGGAGTACTTCAACCAGAGTCGGTATGTCGAGAGCACCCAGGACCGCGTGTTCTGGATCAGCATCACGGCGGTCTACACGGGCTCGCCTGGACCGACTTATCCCTGGGGCTGGCAGACGCGGCCTCAGATATGGGAGGACGCCGCGATCGCGGCGAACTTTCGCGCCGACGACATCCGAACGGGATTGGTGCTCGATTCCACGACGGTTCAGCCGATCGTGAGCTCGCTTCTCTGCAATAGGTCGGCTTCATACGACCTGGCTTTCGAACTGGACACCGATCCGGCCTACATCAAGTGGGAGCAGGCCTTTACTGGCCTTCGCGACTGGCCATACTATGAAGACGAACAATCGCTGGCTACCGGCAGTACCGTCCTGACGGCCCGGCGTACCGTCGCCGACGATTGGAGATGCACCTCTTCGCAAGCGGTCACCGCCATCGCGTGGTGGGGTTCCTACGTTGGCTATGGCTATTCGCCCTCGACCTGCCAGGAAATGAGCTCTTTGCAGTCGCCTGACTACTTTCTCTTGTCGCTGTGGTCGGACGTGCCGAGTTCGGACTCGAGCAATTCGAGAGGTCACGGCTATCCCGGTCGCAAGGTCTGGGAGTACCAGGCGGATTCCTACGACGAGGTCCTCGTCGGCTTCGACAGGGATTCCTCGTCGATTACCTCCTCCGTGTCGGGATATGAGCCGGTGTATCGGTATACAGTCCGTCTACCCGAGGACAGTTGGTATCGCCAGGACGGCGACAACAACATCCTCTGGCTGAGCGTTCAGGCGGTCTATAGGACGAACAAATCGATCGTGTACCCCTGGGGCTGGACGAACCATGCCTATACCGCCTGGGATCTGAAGGGGCTCTCGCCAATCGGCTACTGGAAATTCGATGAGTCTTCCGGCACTGTCGCGGCCGACAGCTCCGGCAACGGAAGCAACGGCACCGTGTACGGCAATCCTGTCTGGCGGCCCTCCAGCGGCTGGTTCGACGGAGCGATCGATCTCGACGGTCGCGGCGACTATGTCCGCGTGGATAGACCGGCAGGCTTCGACTTTGCCCCGGGTTCCTTCTCCGTCTCGGCCTGGATCTACCCGCGAGAGACTACCGGGCAGTATCGCGCCATCTTGGAATACGATCGAAGCGGCACCTATGGCAACCGCTTCGGTTTGTGGCTCGATGACGATGGCTGCGTTCACTTTCGCGTCGGCCTGAACACGTGGCAGTCGGTGGACGCCTTGAAGGGGGAGCAGTGGTATCATGTCGCGGCCACGTTCGACACCGACACGAGGGCGATGAAGATCTACATCGATGGCTTGCTCGATGCAACGGCCACGAACCACGGGGGGTTCATCACGCCGACGCAGGCGACGCTGGTCATCGGTGCACGCGGCACCGCGGACGACGAGTATTTCAACGGCTTGATCGACGATGTCCGCGTCTATGCGTCCCTTCTGACTTCGGAGGAAGTGCTGATACTCGCCGGTACAGGGAGGAATGAAGGCGCCGTGTATACGAGTGCCGGCAGCATGAGCGTCGCCGCATCGTGGACGCAGCTTCTTGACCCGGCCGGCCAGATCGAAGACATGTCTTTCGTGCTCTTCACCGATCCTGCCACCTTGTCCTCAAGCGTGGATGTCAAAGACGACAAGGGCGATTCGAGGGAGACCACTACCGAGGTCGAAGAGAAGAAGTAGCGACTCTCGTAGTGCGAAGACGGATTTCAGATCGACGTTACTCTGGTCGATCGACGCAACGCAACATGCTTTCTCCTGGCCCCCTTAAGGGGGCCATACCTTATCGGGAGTTCACGCCGCCACGGCAGCTTCTCGTTGTTCCTTCCTGAGTTCCCACACCGATTGGGAATAGCTCATGCGCGAATTGAAACAGGTCATCCTGAGCCGCATCGCGGCTGGTGTCGGGAAGGACGCCGGCGTCTCACAAAACCCATCTGCTTGGAGGCCCACCTCTTGTCATCCCTTCACTCTGTTCAGGGCGGGCTCTGAGTCTTCCGAAGGAACCTGGCGCAGGAGTGAAAGATGCGTCTCGACTTCGGACGCCACGTCTCCTCCGGGGCCCAGATGCTTCACTTCGTTCAGCATGACAAGAAAGGCAGGGGCGTTCCACAAGACCTCTGTCCTTAGGAGCAACGCGAAGGATTTGGCCCGGGAGGGAAGGATATCTCGCAGTTGCAGGTCCGGTACTTCACTACGCTGCGCTTCGTTCAGAACCTGCCCTGACCGTGCCGAAGGGGTGACATGCAATCGCGGAGGTCTTGCCCAACCCGTATGACGTCATCGGTTTCTGAGCCATGGCCTCTGGCAAAGGGGAATGCCCGGCGCAGTGGCACACAAGAGGAAAGGAAGCGGGGCCTTCGTCGCGTGACGCAGGCCCCGCTTGGTGTCGTGATGAACTGTACTGCAACGGCTTGCTGACTGAGACAGGCCGATGCAGATCGTGCCGGTGCCGCCCGTGATCGGGCCTGACGGCACTATCTTACTGCACTCCTAAAACGCTTTGTGGATCGGCAACGTCCTGCCGGCAAGCCCGGCGATCTCCCCGTCGGACAGTGCTCGGTGGTAGATCTGGACATCGTCGATGATGCCCATGAACCACTGGGTGGTGCCCCATGCTCCGATGATTGTGCTGCCCGCGGTTCCCAGGTACGGCGCAGCCGAGGACTGCTGAGCCGCCTCCACGCCATCGACGTAGATCCTCCTGTTCTGGTTTTCGAAATCGTACAGGAAGGTGACGTGGTACCAGTTGTTGTCCAGAAGCAGCCCACCGGGTGTGTCGAGATCGTTGGAGTAGAACGCCATGCGGACGCCGCCCGCGGGCACGTTCCCGGACGCGGCGCCGGGGCCTCCGAGCCGGAAGTGCAGATCCGTGTTCGTCCCAGAAGTCTGTGTCTGACTGAAGACGACCTGCTCGGCGGCATACAGTGTGGGATTGATCCACATGGCAATGGTGAACGTGCGGTTGTCAAAGGGAATGTGGGGAGCGACGACGCGCGTGCTGGAGCCGTTGAACTCCAGCGCGCTGTTGACCTCGCCCTGTGTCCACTGCGTGATGCCTTCGAGTGTCCCGTGCTGGGCGTTTCCGGAACTGTCGTCGGCGCTGCCGTCGAGGGCATAGTGAGCCGCCATGCCGGTGCCCGCCGGCTGTACCGGCGTGATCATCTCGGGAGCCTTCGGATACAAGCGGATGTCGTCGAAGTACAGCGTGCCTGTGGTTCCGGAGCCCTCGATGCCGATCGTCAACGAGCGAACGTTGTTCGCGCCGCTGACTTCCGACAGATCGATGTTCCATGCCTGCCAGAGGGTCCTCGCCACGTCCGCCGAGTCTCCGTCATAGGGCACCTTCGTGTCGTTGATCTTCACGTACAGTTGCCCGGTGTTGCCGATGGCGCCTCTGAAGTAGATCGCAAGGCTCTTGATCCCCTGGTCGGTCCAGTCCTGGGCTGAGCCGAACGTCCGCTTGGCCTCTGAGTAGTAGGGAGAGCCCTCGTTGTTGTAGATCAGCGGCATCGACTGTGTGCCGCCGTGAATGATGGTCTTCTCGCCGAACGTTCCACCGACGGACTCCTCGTGCCCGACCTGCGAGCCGCTGCTGTGATCCACGTAGCCGTCGGCCCAGGTGTCGAAGATGCAGTTGTCACTGTCGTTGTAGCTCTCGAAGTCCTCGACCGGCTTGAACTTCTCGGTGGTGAAACTCCAGATGTCGCCTTCATAGGCGCCCGCGTCGCCCACCTCGTTGACCTTCCAGTAGTAGGTGGTCCAGAAGTCCATGGTGTCGGGGGCGTAGCTGCCATCGGTGGTGGTCTCAGCCGGAACGGTTCCTTCGGCTACCGCGTTGGCATCGGTTCCCAAGTAGACCTCGTGCGAGGTCGCCAGGCGTCCCACTCGCCAGCTCAGCTCCGCTTCAATCCCGACATCCGTGGCGCCGTCGGCCGGATCAG
>JAXDBU010000129.1:0-38758 GCA_034678485.1 Sedimentisphaerales bacterium
GAACAGGTGCAGGCCTCGATCGAGGACAGCGGATTCGACGACGAAGACGGCGGGGCCCAACAGGTCCGCGGGCTGTTCTGGTTCTACCTGGCCCAGGACTTCGCCAGCAAGGGTGGTTTTGGGCTCTGGAAGGACATCTATCAACACTTGAAACAGATGAAAGGCACCGGCGACCTCACAAGGTCCATTGACGAGGAGCTGTAGCGATGGCATTGCCGACGACGGAAGGAAACCCGCAGCCCGCGAGCCCGCGTTGTGACGCCGAAGCACGAGTGGCCGCCTTGCTGGATGTGCTCGATGAGGACATCCGGCATGTGGAAGCCAGTCTGGTGCGTCTCGATACGCTTCGGGGGCTGCTCATTAAACGGGATGAGGAGGCGCTCGGGAGACTGCTGGAGGAGATCCGCGGACAGGGTGAAACGTATGTCGCCACGGAGTGCAGGCGACAGGAACTCCGGCAGAGCCTGGCGAACGATCTGGGGTGGAAGGAGAAGGAACTGACTCTGACGAACCTCCTGACGCACGTGACAGGGGACTCACGGACCGCACTGGTCGAGCGGCAGACGAGATTGAAGAGCCTTATCGTCCGGCTGAAGCGAGAGCATACCCTGACCGCCTTGCTGATCCTGGACTGCAGGAGATTCAACCGGGCCCTGCTCCAGGTGTTTCTGGGGCCGGCCGGCAAGGCGGGCGCGACCTACAGTCCCACCGGGACCGTGAAACACCCTACTGGAACGATGCTGCTGAACATGCGGTTCTGAGAGAGGTCACAGGCGGATGGATTGCCGCCGGATCGGAATCAAGAGATGTCGGATTACTCGATAGGATTGACGGGTCTTAACGCGGCTTCCACTGCATTGGAGGTGATCGGGAACAATATCGCCAATGCCTCGACGGACGGGTATCACCGTCAGCGGGTGGAACTCTCCCCGTCCGCGTATGGTGGGGACGGGACGGCCGTCGTCGGCGCCGGCGTGGATGTGTCGGGGGTGACTCGCCTGGTGGACAAGCTGCTGGAAGCGGAGATCATGAGCCAGGAGTCATCCTACGCGCAGATCACGCAGGAACTTTCCGTGATGACGACCGTGGAGACTACGTTTGGCGAGTTTTCCGAGGACGGCGGGCTGAACGCGACAATTGACGAGTTCTTCAGCGCGCTCGAGGCCCTGGCGGGCCATCCCCTGGAGAGCGTGTACCGCAGCGACGTGGTCAGCGCCGCCGAGGTGATGTGCAGCGAGTTCCAGCGCCTGGGCAACTCCGTGGAGGACTTGCGGGGTCAGATCGTTCTGGAAGCTCAGAACATGGGCGATTCGATCAATTCCCTCATCACGCAGACCGCCGAGTTGAATGGGAAGATCCAGAACATCGAGGTCGGTGGGGGGCAAGCCAACAACCTCCGGGATCAGCGTGACCAACTGATCTCCGATCTGGCGCAGTTCGTGAACGTTGACACGCAGGAGCGAGATTATGGGGTCGTCGATGTATCCATTGCCGGCCTGCCTGCGGTTACCGGGACGGTCACGCTCGGGATTCACGTGGGTCTCAACAACGATGGGACGCTGGGCATCTCGGCGGAGGGCAACCAGGGGCGCAGTCTCAGCATCGAGGGAGGGGAACTCGGCGGGCTGCTGCTGTTGAACAACGAGCTTCTCGATGAAGTCGCAAACGATCTGGACACGTTGGCCAAGGCGATCGTCGACACGGTGAATCAGTATCAGGTTCAGGGCCTGGGCACGGAGGGATCGTTCACGGAGCTGACGGGATGGGGCGTCGGTGATGGCACTCTCTCGTCGCTCGGCACCGACGTGACGGACGGGTCGTTCCATGTCCGCGTGACGAACGCCGAGACGGGCGAGGTCGAGCGATATGAGATCGAGGTCGATGCCTCGGGATCGCCGCCGGACACGGTCGAATCGATCGCAGCCAAGATCGATGCGATTACCGGCCTGAGCGCCTCGGTCGTCTCGTCTCAACTGCACATCGTGGCCGAGCAGGAGTATGCCTTTGACTTTCTGCCGGCAGTTTCGCCCGAGCCGACCAGCACCAGCTTCACGGCGGCATCGCCCGCGGCCGTCTCCGTCTCGGGCGTCTACAATGGGGACGAGAACGATACATTCACCTTCATGGTCGAGGGCACCGGGTCTGTCGGCAATGGGACTCTGCGCTTGAGTGTGACGGACGGGGACGGGAATCTCGTCAGCACCTTGACCATCGGGGAAGGATACGCGGCCGGCGACGCGCTGGACCTCGGCAACGGGATCAAGATCGAGGTGAGCACCGGACAATTCAACGACGCAGACAGCTTCGAAGTCGATGTCTTTGCCTTCACCGACACGTCGGGTTTTCTCATGGCGGCCGGAATGAACACGTTCTTTTCGGGGGCTGGTGCATCGGAAATGCAAGTCTGCGGCGAAATCGCCGATTCGCCGGATCGGATCGCCACCGCTTACGGCAGCGACCTGACGGACAACACGGCGGCCTTGCGGCTGGCAGGCGTACAGGACGAAGAAGTGGACAGCCTCGGCGGGATGACCGCGAACGAGTACTACCAGCGCCTGGTGGCCGATGTCGGCCAGGAGGTGTCCCTGCTGGAGTCTCGCCAGCAGAACATCGAAGCGATACTCCAGAACCTGGCGAACCAGCGCGACGAGACCAGCGGGATCGATGTGAACGACGAAGCGGCCGAGTTGATGGTCTACGAGAGGATGTTTCAGGCGATGGCGAAATACCTGAGTACGCTCCAGGAGACGATAGACACCCTGGTGAACATAGTCTGAGAGGCGTTCATGAGTGGATCACTGACCAGCATATACAACAACGTCAGCTATGCCCTGAACCTGCAATCCACGGCGATGACGCTGTTGCAGGAACAGGCATCGACCGGGAACCGGGTCAACCGAGCGTCCGATAGCCCTTCGGAGGCCTATCGTATTCTGGGGTTGAACTCCCAGGAACGGTCTCTGGCGGATTACCAGGAAACCGTCTCGGAGCTGATCGGCAATCTGGAAATTTCGTCGACCATCATCTCGGATATGACGTCCGAGTTGGCGTCCATTCAGACGCTCCTGACGCAGATTGTCGGGGGCGTCTATGATGCGGAGGGCCAGGCACGTATCGCAGAGAAAATCAACAGTTCCCTGGAGCAGTTGGTATCTCTGGCGAATACCCAGCACGCGGGTCAGTACCTGTTCGGCGGCGGCAATACGAGCACGGCGCCCTACGAGGTCATTCGTGAGGACGGGCAGATCGTCCAGGTCAGTTATCAGGGAAGCGATACCTCGCGGAGCATCAACGTGGCTTCGGGGCTGTCGATTGAGACCTACCAGGTCGGGGACGAGATTTTCCACTCGGACGACCGCGAAACGCCGGTGTTCCTCGGGGAGACCGGTGCGGCCGCCGGGACGGGCACGTCCACTGTCGAGGGGGATGTCTGGCTGACCGTGGATTATGACGGCGCCAACTACCGTGTCTCAATCGATGACGGAGCCACGTATGTGACGGTCCCCGCCGGCGGCGACTCCAATCTGGCCGTGACGGACTCCCGCACGGGCAAGGTCCTTTATGTCGACACGACCGGGATCACCGCCACCGGGACGGAACTGGTCCGTGTGCCGGGGACCTACGATATCTTCACCACGCTGATCGGCCTTCGGGACCTCCTGCTGAATGAACGGGGGTTGGACACGCGGCAGGTGCTCGACTATGCGAACGAGTGTGTTGCGGCGGTCGATGAGGTCTACAACGTGCTCCTCCAGGCCGAAGTTTCCACCGGGTCGAAGACCGGCTTCCTGGAGACGCTCAGCAACAATCTCGAGGACATGGAGTACGACACCCAGGATGAGACGACTCGTTTGCAGGAAGCGGACATCGCCCAGATCACAATCGACCTGGCCCGTCTCGAGGTGCTCTATGAGATGTCTCTTTCGGTAGCAGGCACGTTGATGAACGTGTCCTTGTTGGACTACCTGTGATAGGAATTCCCCGGCTGCCGGCTGGAGATGACGGTATGCCTACTCTGCGAACGCCTTTGCGGACCCATATGGCTGGTTTGCATACACTGCCGTTCGATTTCTATCCAGGGGCCTCTAGCGGCGCCGCACGGAAGAGCTTCGTGCGGCTTTCTCCGGGGCGGCATGTGGTTTGCAGTATCGCCAGCGGATGACGACTGCCCAGTGACGGTTGCCAAGAATGGAGTAACACGAATGACAACGCAGACGGATTTGAACCACTACCAGAGAGGCCTGGAACTGGTCTCGGCCGGCAGACACCAGGAAGCGTTGAACTGCATATGCGAGCACCTACGCGTCATGCCGAACGATACCCAGGCCCTCAATGATGCTGGTGCGATCCTGCATTGCCTTGGTCGGACGGAGGAAGCGATCGGCTGCCTGACGAAGGCCAGAAGCCTCCGAAGCGACAGCGCGGAGATCGTGTGGAACCTTGTGGAAGCCTATCTGGCCAGCGGGCGGGCGGTGGAAGCCGGTTCCCTGTTCGACAGTATGGAGCACATGAGGATACTGAGCGTCGAGGTGCTCAATCGGACGGCCACGATGCTGCTGGATCAGGGCAGAAAAGGGCAGGCCATCGAGGTGCTGCTCCGTTCCTGCAGGCTATGGCCCGAGCAGGAGGTGCTTCGCCCGATGCTCGAAGTGGTTCGGAGCAAACGGCCGCGCGTAGCTTTCTTCCGCAACCTCAACGCTCAGGGCGGCGCCGAGGACGGGGTGTTGGCCGAGGCATGTGAGTTCATTCGACAACGGTTCCAAACCGAGTTCTTCCAGGATTCCGGCGAGATGCCCGCTTCGGTGCGTGAATCCGGCCGCCAGTCGAGAGGCGTTACCGATCTGGTGCGCTGGAGCAACATCGCCTGGTTCGATGGCGGAGGCGATATGGCGGTGGAGGCCTCCCGGCTCGGTGAGGATTCGCGGATTGTCGTCAGCCTGCGGCGCTCGGACCTGCGAGGACGCTGGGCGAAGGATGTCCGATGGGAGAACGTGAGTATCCTCGTCCAGATCGGAGGTCCTGCGACGCCGTCGTACGCGGGGTCGCCCGTGGAGGACATGCTCCTCGAACAGGTGCCCGATATCCACAATCGGACGCGACTCGTCGTCATTCCCAATGGCATTGACCTTCGCCGTTACACGCTCCGCCGACGGGAACGGGGCAAACACCTCGCCTGTATCGGTTGCCTGACGACGGAAGCCAATCCGGCGTTTCTGATCCAGTGCATGCAAAAGCTGCATTACATCGACCCTGGGTACCGGTTGTCCTTTGCAGGGACGTTCGAGGGACCGCTCCTGGAGCAATACCTGCGTCACATGGTTCGGACGCTGGGGCTCGAGGGAATCGTCACATTCGAGCTCTGCTGCGGCGAACTGGATCGCTGGCTGGATGACAAGCACTTCATCGTTGCCGCCGGGATCAGCGAGAACCAGGTGGAGACTCTGCTGGCCGGCATGGCCTGCGGTCTCAAGCCTGTCATCCATAACTTCCCGGGGGCCGACAAGCTGTTCCCGCAGCAGCATCTGTTCAATATCGCGGAACAGTTCTGCGAGCTGGTGCTCGCACGTGATTACGAGCCGGAGCAGTATCGCAGGTTCGTCGAGCGGCATTTCCCTATTGAAGAGCAGTTGAACCGTATCAACGGGGTCCTTCAGCAGTTGGAGACGGAAATCGAATCCCGTGCGGTCGTCGAGACAGGCCGCTTCGGCTGTTCCTCTCCCGGGACTCCGGCAAGACGATAACCTGCAGCTACGTATACGATGGCAAATCCTCTTGGAGAAACCGCTGGTCGGTCGCACGCGAACGAGACGGCGAGCAAAGGCCCGCTGGTGAGTGTGCTGGTGCCGACCTACAACCGGCGACGGTATCTGCCCGGCGCTCTGGCCAGCGTGCTGGCACAGACGCACCGCAACATGCAGGTTCTCGTCGTTCGCGACGGTGGCGAAGAGGTTGCCGACGTGGTCCGCTCGTTCCGCGATCCGCGAGTGGTCTTCATCGACAGAAAAGACAATCGCGGCAAACCCCACTCACTGAACGAGGCGCTGTCGCAAGCTCAAGGCAAGTACGTCGCGTATCTGGATGATGATGACATCTGGTATCCCAACCATGTCGAGACGCTGGTCCGCGCCCTCGAGACACAGACCGATTGCCGGGTGGCCTACAGCGATCTCTACAGGGTGTACTGCGAGATCCGGCCCGGGGGCGAGCGCGTCGTTCGGAGCAAGTACGTGGAAATCAGCCGGGATTTCGACCGGTTTCTGATGCTGTACTTCAACCACGTTCTGCACGTGTCGCTGATGCATCGTCGCGATCTCCTCGACGAGACAGGCCCCTACACCGAGAGCCTCAACATCCTCATCGATTGGGATATGACGCGGCGACTGGCCTTCTTCTCGGACTTTCATCACGTGCTGACCACCACAGGGGAGTTCTACTGCCCGCTGAATGAGTCCGACCGCATCTCGGATGTACGACGGAGGGATTCGGAGGACTACCTCCGCAACGTGCTGACGATCCGGACGACGACCCCGCCGAAGCCCTGGCCCAAGATCGACGAGTTGTCCATCATTCTGGCCACGGACCGGCTGGATCAAGAGATCGGGCAAATGCTCATGCGGATTTGGCGGCACACCTTCTATCCCTATCGTCTCTATCTGCCCCTTTCACCGGAGGACCATTCTCGTCTGGACTGCTCGATGCCCAACGTGGTGGTCGTGCCGGTGAGGCCCGAAAGCTCCATCAACGAGCGGGTGGATGTGGCGCTGCGGCGGGCAGAGGGCAAGTACGTCGCGGTCGTGCCGGTCGGGCTGCCGATCGACGACATGTGGATCGAAGACCCAACGTACGCGATCCTCCACCATGCGAAGGGCCGGGAAGGGTTCCAGCTCGAAGGGACAGGCGACGGGCAATGGGGTGCGGTCCTGAGTCGGGCCGATCTCGAGTGGGCCAGGCGTGCCTATCCACACCTGTCGATTGAGGCTTCCCTGATGGCCTGTGGCGTCAAGGTGCGGCCACCAAGGCTCGAGGAACTTCCGTTCCAGTTCGATGAGATGCTTCGGCGGGGCAAACTCGCAGAGGCCGATGGGGACTGGTCCATCGCGGCCCGTCTGTTCGAACAGATGGGACAACGATACCACAATGAGTTGTGGATGAAGACGATGGCGGCTCGGGCGCACTACGAGGCAGGCGACCGGGAGCGGGCCGGGCGACTCAGCAGGGAGGTCAACTGTATCCGTCCGACGATCGATACGCTGCTGCTTGAAGCCAAGGTGCGCCGTCAGGAGCGGGAGTTCGCCGCGGCGATCCGGCTTCTCGTCGCGGCCGAGCAAGGGCTTTCTGGTAGTGCGAACTCGACCGTCATGCAACCTGTAACAGGCGTTCAACGTGGGCAGACCGTTGGGGGAGTTTAGGACTGCGAATACTATGGACATCAGCAACGTCAACGAGATCGGCAAGCACAAGCTGACGCAGCATTACGAAGTGCTGCGCGAGCTGGGGGACTGTTACACCTCGGTGGGCAACTATAGCCAGGCCCACCGCTGTTATGAGAAAGCTGCCTCATTGGGGCCGGATGAGCCGGGTCCGTATGTCGGGCTGGGCGTTGCCGCACTCCAGGTTGGCAAGCTGGACGACGCAGAGATTGCCTTTCGCGTCGCCTGTCGTCTGGACGCCCGGTGTGCCAAGGCCTACGCCGGTCTGGCGATGGTGGCCCAGCAACGCGGCGAATACCCGCAATCCTTCGATCTCTACATGAAATCGCTCGAGCTGGATACCAACAACATCACGGCGCTGTTGGGACTGTTCCAGGTCTCGTGTGAGATGGGCTCTTTTGCCAAGGTGATCTACTATCTCCAGGTGTACCTCCAATCACACCCGGGCGATACCTCCGTGATGTTCGCCTTGTCGGCCCTGTATCTCAAGGACGGTCGGACCGAGCAGGCGAGAGACATGTTGCAGAATCTGCTGGCGCTGGAGCCCGCCAATCAGGACGCTGCGAATCTGCTCGAAGAGGTCGAGCACACACTGGCCGGAACGGAACAGCGATGACGATGGAATGTGACCGACGGACAGGTTCCGAGCAGGGGAAGGAAGGGCTGGTGGCCGACCTGCGCCGGCTCCTCGATGAGCAGTTGACCGCCGGTCGAGAAGGGGACTTCAAGCGAGTCGAGCGGCTGGGCGAGCGGGCGAACGCCGTTGTCGAGGCGATTACTCGATGCCCAGGTCCAGTGCAGACCCATGCCGAGGGCGCGCGCGATCTCGGGAAGCTGTATGGTGAGCTGGCCCTGCTGCTGCAGGCCGAACAGGCCGATGCACAGAGCCGACTCCGGCAACTGCGCCGGGTCAAACGGGTCCTCGGCGTCTACGGAGGCAAGGACAAGAGTGGGGGAAAACCGTCTACACAGCTTGGTTGAGAATGGAGTGCACGCGATGAACATTTCGTCTATCGGCTTGGGCAAGCTGGGCCTCTGCTCGGCAGCTTGCTTCGCGAGCAAAGGACACCACGTGATCGGCGTTGACTGCGATGAACGGCATGTCGATTCCCTGGCCGGCGGTGAATGCCCGATCGACGAAACGGACCTGTCTCCTCTTCTGGCCCGGTGCCGACAGAACATGGAATTCACGACGGATTTCGGCCACGCGGTGCGGAATAGCGACATCACGCTGATCACTGTTCCCACACCGAGTAATCCGGATGGGCGTTTCTCCAACGCCTGTGTGGAAGCCGTTCTCGACCGCATTGCTCCGGCATTGCGGGCCAAACCGGCATTCCATGTCGTCGGCGTCGTGTCCACGGTCATGCCCGGCACGTGCGAGCGGGTCTTCAAATTCCGGCTGGAGCGGCTGACCGGCAAGATCTGTGGACAGGACTTCGGCCTGTTGTATAACCCCGAATTCGTGGCCCTCGGCTCGGTGGTCCACGATTTCCTCAATCCGGACATGCTGTTGCTTGGAGTCTCGGACGACCGGTCCGCCCAGGTCGGCAAGAACCTGTATGCCTCCGTCGTCGATAGCAGCCCATATTACGCGGTGATGAGTCTGACCAATGCCGAGATCACGAAGCTGAGTCTCAACTGTTATGTGACCATGAAGATCAGCTTTGCCAACGAATTGGCGGCTGTTTGTGAGAAGATCCCCGGCGCGGATGTTGACGTGGTGACCACGGCTATCGGCGCCGACGCGCGAGTCGGGCGAAAATACCTCAAGGGCGGTCTGGGTTTTGGAGGGCCCTGCTTCCCGCGCGACAACCTGGCGTTTCAGCGTTGTGCCGAGGACGCGGGGACCTGTGCACATCTGAGCCCTCGCGTGGTGGAGGTCAACAACGATGTCGTGAACCGGCTGTTCATGATGATCTGCGAACACGATTATCCCGGATCGACCGTCGCGCTGCTGGGCCTGTCCTACAAACCCGGCACACGCATCGTCGAAGAATCCCAGTCCCTCATGCTGGCCGAGAGGCTCCTGGATGCAGGATACATCGTTCGCATGCACGATCCGAAGGCCCTGGGAAGCGCCGAGGAGGTTCTCGATGGACGGGGCACCTACTGCGATTGTCCCTATGACGCGGTTTCGGGCGCCTCCGCGATGGTCTTGTTGACGCCATGGCCCGAGTACAGTCGCCTGGACATCAGCCGGCTGGAGGAACGGATGGGATCGTCGCCGCTGTTGATCGATTGCTGGCGGGTCTACCGGAACACCACGTTCAAGAAGCTCGAATACCGCGCGTTTGGAGCCGCCGGACAGCCTCACAGCGGCGCCGCACGCGACTTGCTCGCAGAACTCGTGTTGCCGCACGATTTGCGACCTCAGCCCGCGCCGGATCGTCCGTCCTTGCAGCGTCCGGAACTCGCCGTGGAGCGAAGATGAAGAAAGTGTTGTTGATCAAGCCTCCGTTTCACTTCATCCCCATTGGCATGGGGTATGTCCTCGCTTGCCTCGAGCGGTCGGGGGTTCCCGTCGATTTCCTCGACACGCATCGACCGACCGCGCCCATCGAGCATTACATGAGGAAACTGGCGGCCGGGGAGTATCTGGCCGTGGGGACAGGAGGCTTCGTCTACAGCATCAACTGGTTTCGCGAGATGTTGGCCCGACTCAAGTCTCTTTCCCCACAGACGCCGGTCGTCCTCGGGGGCAATATCACCAAGAACGTCCGCATGGACCTTCTCCTGAACCGGTTGCCCATCGATTTCGCCGTCGTCGGCGAGGCCGAGACGTGTTTTCCCCAGCTTCTCCGCGCGTTGGAGGCCGGGACCGACTACAAGTCCATCCCCGGTCTGGCCTTCAAGGACCGGGACGCGAACATCGTGAAGAACCCCTCCTGCCGGGTGGCCCTGGATCGGGAGGATTTCGTGCCGGCCTACGAGGCGACCGATCTGCAGTACTACATCGATTCCTATCGTCACCACGTCGTCCCGGGTCTGGGTCGCATGATGCCCATATTGACCGGGCGCGGGTGCAAGGGGGGATGCAGCTTCTGCTCGCCCACGGTGGGCCGGTTCATGCCGCGCCGGATCGACAACATCCTCCGCGAGATCGAGATATGGAATCGCCGGTATCAGTTCGACTGGATTACCTTTGCGACGGAGGTGTTCTTCACTGCCGACGAGGACATCCTCGAATTCTGTCGGGAGTACAAGAAAGCGGGATTCGGAAAACCATGGGGTTGTTGCTTCCGCATGGACCAGTCGCCGGAGTTGCTGCCGGTCATGAAGGACGCCGGCTGCGTCATGATCTGCGCCGGATTGGAGAGCGGATCGGAGAGTATCCTGCCGAAACTCAAACACGGATGCACCGTTGAGCAGTTCAAGATGACTCTGGACGCCGTGCGGAGAGTCGGGCTTGTCGTGGATTCGCCTTTCATGATCGCCAACGAAGACGAGACGGAAGAGGACTTGAAGAAGACGGTCGATTTCCTGATCGAGAACAGGATGGATGCCAACTTCGGACTCGTCGGTACCTATCCCGGCACGCCCATATACGTGCGGGCGCTCAAGAAGGGCCTGATCCAAGATGAATGGGAATACGTCACGAATCGGCTGATGGAATGGGCCTGGCGTCATCCTGCGCTTCTGGAGTTGTCCTATCTGAACATCAGTGCCATGCCGTCCTCGGGGATGTTCGAGACGGCCTTCCGGCAGATCCGGCGGTTTCTGACCTTTCAGTACCGCGAGTTTCGGGCCCAGAGCCAGTCTCTCAAAGCCGTATCCAACGGTAATGGCGCAAAGGAAATCAGCATTACCGGATGTTGTTGCCGGTGCGGGACCAGGCACTCGGTTGGGATCCGCAATTCCGGCACGGTGAGCGTTGTCGAGTACCTGTTTCGCTGCAACCGATGCCATCAGAAGAACTTCCTCCATTTCACGGATTTGCCCCAGACCCGAGAGTACTACGATGCCCTGGGCGCCAAGCTGCGCCAAGCCCGAAAGATCATGGTTCTGGGCACCGGCAAGAATGCGATGGACTTCTTCTTCTATGATGTGTTCGGCCTGGATCTGGAGCAGATCGTCGGATTCGTGGACCTCCGCGGAACGGCAACAGAGAAGAAGTTCTACCATCTGCCCCGCTATCGGCTGGCGGATCTGGAGAGCACGGATTACGACGCCATCCTGGTCGCAGATGTCGGGCACGACGCGGCAAATCTGCTTTTGGGGACCAGCACAGCGGCCCAATCCAAACCGATCCACTTCCTCGCGCCATCCGAGCTCACGTAGGCCGCTGGCAACGGAGTCGTGACCATTATGGGCCAGAATCATAAGATACTCCCGTTGATCGAGCTATCCCAGGTGCTCCAGTCGCACCGTGACGCGGGCCGCAAGGTCGTACACTGTCACGGGGTGTTCGACCTGTTGCACATCGGCCATATCCGGTACTTCGAGCAGGCGCGCGCCTTCGGCGACGTCCTCGTGGTGACTCTGACGCCGGACGTGTACGTCGACAAGGGAGATAAACGTCCGGCCTTTCCCCAGCAGCTCCGCGCCGAAGCCCTGGCATCCCTGAGTGTTGTCGATTACGTCGCAGTGAACGAGTGGCCCACCGCCGAGCAGACGCTCCGCACGATCCGGCCGCACGTCTACGTCAAGGGCTCGGATTTCAAGTCGATCGATGGCGACCGCACCGGCAAGCTGGCCAGGGAGGAGGAGGTGTGCAGGGAGCTGGGGATTGACCTGCGATTCACCGAGGACATCGTCTTCAGTTCCACGAACCTCATCAATCGGTTCTTCTCCTCCTTCTCGAAGGAACTGCAGGACTATCTTGATCTGTTCCGCAGGCGGTACTCACTAGATCGGGTTCTGGATGTGCTCGATGCCATGTCCCGGCTCCGGGTGATCCTGGTCGGCGACGTGATTATCGACGAATACTGCTACTGCAACCCGCTCGGGGCTTCAGGCAAGTCGCCGGTGCTGGCAGTCCAGTACATTTCGGAGGATCGTTTCGCCGGCGGTGTGCTCGCAGTCGCCAATCACCTGGCCAATTTCGTGGGGAGCGTCAGGCTGCTGGCGGTCATCGGTGACCGCGACGATTACCGTCCGTTCATCGAATCGGCCTTGCACCCGAGCGTCCGTCCCGAATTCTGGGTCCAGGACGGTGCGCCGACCCTGGTCAAGAAACGCTATCTCGACGGGTACAGTCTGCACAAGTGGCTCGAGATCTACACGATGGACGACACCGGCCTGTCGTCGAGCAGGGATCGCGATCTGACGGAGAGGTTCCGTCAGGAGGCTCCTGGGTATGATATCGCGGTTGCCGCGGATTTCGGGCATGGCGCGGTGAGCGCACCGTTGCGTGACTCTCTCGTCAGTCATTCTCCTTTCCTGGCGGTGAATACCCAGGCCAATGCAGGCAATGCCTCGATGCATACGATCTCCAGGTACTCGAAGGCGGACTATATCAGCCTGACGGAGCGGGAACTGAGGTTGGACTCGCGTGATCTGAAGACGGACCTTCGTCTGCTGGCCTGCGACACCGCCCGACGCTTCCAGAGCAGGGCCCTGGCGGTGACCAGGGGCAGACAAGGAGCGTGCATGGCCGCGACGGACGGAGCATTCGTGGTGGTGCCTGCCTTTGCCAGCAGGGCCGTGGACAGCATCGGCTCCGGCGATGCCTTCTTCGCGGTCAGCTCTCTGGCGATGCGACTCGATGTGCCCCTGGAGATCGCCGCTTTTCTCGGTAACGCCGCGGGCGCGATGGCGGTTCAGGTCATCGGCAACCAGAAGGCCATCGACAAGATGGGCCTCTCGAAGTATGTCACCTCCCTGTTGAAATGAGATGCGATGGCCAGTAGATATCCGCTATTCGACAGGTCGCAGCTCGTTCTCGAGCCCCTCGGACAGCGCCGGCACGATCTGACGGTTGGGCAGATCCTCCCCTTAGCGGCGACCGGGATGCCTTCCCCTGAACTGGCCGCGGTGGCTCGGCAGATTCTCCACGCTCGTCAACAGGGCGCCGAAGTGATCCTGATGATGGGAGCTCACGTCCTGCGTTCGGGTGTCCAGCGGTATCTCATCGATCTCATGGAGCAAGGCGTCATCACAGCCTTGGCGGGCAACGGCGCCTGCGCCATCCACGACTATGAGCTGGCGCTTATCGGCGAGACCACAGAGAGCGTCGCCCGCTACATCCGAGAGGGCCAGTTCGGGCTCTGGCAAGAGACGGGCCGGCTCAACGAAGTGATCGGCACCGCGGCGTCCGAGGGATTGGGATACGGCGAAGCGATAGGACGGGAGATCGCGGGGAATGACTATCCCTGCAAGGAGATCAGTGTTCTGGCAGCCGCCTACCGGTTGGCGATCCCCTTCACCGTGCACGTTGGGATCGGCTACGACATCATTCACGAGCACCCCAACTGCGATGGCGCGGCGGTCGGCGCCGCCAGCTATCGCGATTTTCTCATCTTTGCCAAGGTGCTGGAACGGTTGGAGCGTGGGGTGTTGATGGACTTCGGCAGTGCCGTCATGGCGCCGGAGGTGTTTCTGAAGGCATTGGCCATGGTCCGCAACGTTGCCCTGCGCAAGGGCAAAAAAATGGGCGGATTCACGACGTTGGTATGCGATTTGCGCGATTTGCCTTCCGATTATCGACAGGAAGCTGCCAAGAGCAGCGCGAATTATTATTTTCGGCCGTGGAAGACGATGTTGGTTCGAACCATTGCCGATGGGGGGACAAGCTATTATGTTAAAGGACATCACGCGGATACGATTGCCCAGCTTTGGACCGCAATTCGAGACGACGGAAGGGATCAGCACAGCTTCGCCGTCTCCGTGGGCCGAACACATCCTCTCGCTGAGCCGGTGTCTGAGCGGGATGCAGGCCACCGTTAACGGGGATATGCCGGTCAAGTGCGATCAGGCGTTCGAGTTGTGGTGCGACAGCACACAGGATGTGCGCCAGGCCGAGCGCGTCATCTACTTGATGGGCAACGGCGCCAGCGCCTCGATGGCCAGCCACTTCGCAGCCGATCTGGCCAAGAATGCGGACCTGCACACTCAGGTCTTTACGGACGTCTCGCTGATCACCGCGGTGGCCAACGACATGTCGTATGACATGGTGTTCGTGGCCCCGCTTCGCAGGCGATTGAAGGCCGGCGACATGGTCGTGGCGATCAGCAGCTCCGGCAACTCCCCGAATGTGGTCAAAGCTGCGGAGTTCGCCGTGTCGAGGGAAGCAACGCTGGTCACCCTGACGGCCATGCAGCCGACCAACAGTCTCAGACAACTGGGCACGCTGAACTTCTGGCTGCCCGCCGACACCTACGGCATGGCGGAGACCGGCCACGCCGCGATTCTGCACTACTGGATGGATCAGATGTCTCTGGAGCGATGATGCTTGAACTGAAGTCTACGACAGAACGAAACGCCGATGAATTGCGGATCGATCATCATAAGCTCATGTTTCACCCGGATCGCGTGAGCGGCTGGCTCAAGGGCGAGAGGATCTATCCTCTCTACATGGAGATCTCGCCGGCGGGGGCCTGCAACCACCGCTGCGTCTTCTGCGGCCTGGATTTCATGGGCTATCAGCGGCGTCTTCTCGACGCCGATCTGCTCATGGCCCGCCTGACGGAGATGGGTTCGCTTGGGCTCAAGAGTGTCATGTACGCCGGCGAAGGAGAGCCCTTTCTGCACAAGCGGATGGTCGAGATCATCCAGCACACCAAGCAGAACGCAGGTATCGACGTAGCGGTGACCACCAACGGGGTCCTGATGCGTCCGGAGATAACGGAGCGGATTCTGGGCTCTACCGCCTGGATCAAGATCAGTCTCGATGCCGACACGCCCGACACCTACGCAGCGATCCACGGCACCCGACCCGACGACTTCGACAAGGTCTGCGTTCATATGGAGCAGGCCGTCGCGATCCGGAGAAGACAAGGCGCATCGTGTACGCTGGGTGTGCAGATTCTCCTGCTCCCGGACAACAGGCATGAAGTGGTGCCGCTCGCGGAACGATGTCGCGACATGGGGCTCGACTACCTCGTGGTGAAACCCTATTCCCAGCATCCGCAGAGCCAGCATCGTGGATTCGAAGGCGCCTCTTACAGCGAGTGCGACGATCTGGCCGAGCAGCTCGGTCCGATTGGCAACGGGAGCTTCCGGGTCATCTTCCGCCGAAACGCCATGCACAAGTGCGACAATCGGGCGAGGCCGTATCGGTGCTGCCTTGCATTGCCGTTCTGGTCGTACCTGGACGCCGGCGGCAATATCTGGGGGTGCAGCGTCTATCTGGGCGATGAGCGATTTCGTTATGGGAACATCGAGATGAACAGCTTCGCCGAAATCTGGCGGGGCGCCAAACGCATGGATTCCCTGCGATGGACCGAGGAGCATCTCGACGTTTCTTCGTGTCGGGTGGGTTGCCGGATGGACGAGGTCAATCGGTATCTGTGGGAGCTGAAACACCCACACCCGCATGTGAGTTTCATCTGACCGCAAGCATGGGTTACCGTTACATCATCTTCGATTTCGATGGAGTTCTGGCCGAGAGCAATGCAATCCGGTTCGAGGGGTTCCGCGAGCTTTTCCGGGATCTTCCGACGGACCTGATGGCCCGGTTCATGGATTTTGTCTGCGCCAATGGCGGTCTGTCCCGGTACGGTAAGATCCGCCATCTCTACGAGAACATCCTTCACCGGCCCATCTCCGACGAGGAGGTTGCCGCCCTGGCCCGACAATACTCTGCGATTGTCATGCGGAAGGTCATCGCAGCCCCACCTGTAGCGGGCTCGCTGGAGTTTCTCGGCGAGCACAAAGGGCAATTCGAGTTCGCGGTGATCTCCGGATCGGATCAGGAGGAACTCCGCCAGGTGTGCCGGGCCAGGGGGATCGATCAGTACTTCCGCGAGATCCTCGGGTCGCCGAGCGAAAAGAGCGAGAACATCGAAGGCTTGCTGGCCCGGGAGAACTGAGACCGTCGAGCCTGTCTCTATGTGGGGGATTCGCAGAACGACCATGACGCCGCGGTCGAGGCCGGCATCGGTTTCATCGGGCGCAATTCAGGTGTGAGGGACTGGAGCGAGCCGGACGTGGTTTCCATCTCCAGTCTCAGGGAGTTGCCGGTCGCGATAGAAGAGCTGTCCCGCCGCAGGAGGAACCCATGAAGAGAGTCGTCATCATCGTGGCGCAGAACTTCCAGGACGAGGAATATGTCTATCCCTATTACCGAGTGCAGGAGGAGGGGATGCACCTGGAGGTGGCCACGCCGGGCGGGCAGAACACGGTCGGCAAGTATGGCGTGCCCGCGCGGGCGACCATGGCCACCGAGAATCTGAGGGCTTCGGACTTCGACTGTGTCATCCTGCCGGGCGGATTCGAATCCCCGGACCGGCTTCGAATCCGACCTGAGGTGCTGCGGTTCGTCCGCGACATGGACGAAGCCGGCAAGCTGGTCGCCGCCATCTGCCATGGCCCGTGGATTCTGATCTCCGCGGGTCTCGTCAAAGGGCGGAGAGTGACCGGGTACATGTCCATCGCCGACGATCTGAGAAACGCCGGGGCGAACTACGTCGAGGAGGACCTTGTCGTGGACGGGAATTTGATCTCCGCTCCCCACTATAGGAACAACGGCGCCTTTATGAAAGCGGTCGTCGAGGCCCTGCAAGGCTGACCATGATCTACGAAGTGACCAGGAAAACCGCCGACGAGCAGCACATCGGACAGACCGGCGCGTCCGGCGGATGCGCCCTGCGCGGCGAAACGACGCCCTATGAGGATGTGATCGTCAAGAAGCCCTGGGGCTACGAGTACCTGGTCTTCGAGAACGAGCACGTGGCGATCTGGATGCTCCAGATCGTCCGCAAGCGGAAGACCTCCATGCACTGCCATCCCCGAAAGCGGACGGGGTTGATCCTGCTCTCGGGCGATGCGAGGTTCCACCACCTGGAGGGGAGTCTTCCGCTGGGCCGGCTCAACGTTGTGAACATCGACGCCGGCGCGTTCCATTGCACTGAGGCCGTGAGCCTGCTGCCCATCGATCCGGTCTCCGAGAACGGCATCTGGGTCATGGAGATCGAGTCGCCGCCGCTGAAGGAGGACTTGTGCCGGATGAGCGACGCCTACGGACGGGCCGGCGCCACGTACGAAGGGGCCGACCACATGGTCCCCCAGCCCAGGGAGATTCTAAGACTCCAGGAGCCCGAAGAAGGGGAGACGCTCCTGCAAAAGACATTTCAGAACCTGGTCTTTACGGTTCGCAGGGGTCCCATCCGCAAGGATCGCCACTTCCCCAGTTCCGAATCTCTCACTGCCGTGATTGCACGCGACTCCGGCGGGGAGTACGCGAACCCCTTCATGGAAGTTGGGAAGGTCTTCTCGTTTCCCGAGTTCTATGAGCGCACGAAGAACGAGGACTTCGAGGGAGTCACCGTATTGACTATCGAACAGGAGACCAAGGTGGTGAAGATATCCGACTATATCGCGTCGGCGATTGCCGACCTGGGCGTCCGGCACGTCTTCGGCGTCTGCGGCGGTGGGGCCATGCACCTGGTGGACTCCTTCGGCGGCAGCGACCGCCTGGAGTACATCGCCACCCATCACGAGCAGGCCGCGGCCATGGCTGCCGAGGGGCATGCCCGCATCAGCGGCGTGCCCGGCGCGACCCTGGTGACCTCCGGCCCGGGCGGCACCAACGCCATCACGGGTGTTTACGGCGCCTGGGTGGACTCCATCCCTGCCATCTTCGTCTCCGGCCAGGTCACGCAGGACACCTTGATACGTGAAACGGGCCTGCGCCAGTTCGGCATCCAGGAAGGCAATATCATCGAGATCGTCCGACCGATCACGAAGTACGCCGTGACGATCACCGACCCACAGACGATTCGCTATCACGTGGAGAAGGCCTGCCATCTGGCGACGACCGGCCGGCCGGGCCCGGTCTGGATCGACGTGCCTCTCGATGTCCAGAACAAGCTCGTCAATCCCGAGACCCTGCGAGGATACACCCCCGAGGAGCCTTCGCAGCCCTGCACCGCCCACGTTCTGAACGGACTCGTCACCGAGTGCGCCGCGATGCTGGCGCAGGCGAAACGACCGGTCCTAGTCTTCGGTTACGGCGTCCGACTGTCCGGCGCGGAGGTCTCGCTCCGGGACCTCGTGCAGCGTCTGCAGATTCCCTGTGTGTCTTCGTGGACCGCCTCCGATATGGTCCCGACGTCGGACGAGAACTACGTCGGGCGCAGCGGCATCATGGGCGACCGCGCCGGGAATTTCGCGGTCCAGAACGCCGATCTCGTGCTCATCGTCGGTTCGCGAATGTCGATTCCGCAAGTCGGATACAACTACAAGCTCTTCGCCCGTGCGGCCAAGAAGATCATGGTCGATATCGACGAGATCGAGCTGAAGAAGCCCTCGCTGCATCCCGACCTGCCGGTCTGTGCCGACGCGAGCGAGTTCCTGCGTTCGCTGCTGGCGAAGGTTGAAGCGGACGGAACAACGCTGGCGATCGATGACTGGCGCACGCGATGCAGGGGCTGGAAACAGAGGTACCCTGTCTGCCTGCCCGAGTATCGGGACAACCGCGACAAGGTGAACTCGTTTTACTTCGTGGACCGCCTGTCGGCCAGGCTCGGCTCGGACGCGGTCGTGGTCACGGACATGGGAACCAGCTTCACCTGCACGATGCAGACGTTCCAGACGAAGGCCGGCCAGCGGCTCTTCACGTCGAGCGGTTTTGCCTCGATGGGATTCGGATTGCCCGGCGCGATCGGCGCCTGCTTCGCCCAGGGCCGGCGCAAGACCATCCTCATCACCGGCGACGGCGGCCTGCAAATGAACATCCAGGAGCTGCAAACGGTCGTCCACAACAGGCTTCCGCTGATCATCTTCGTGCTGAACAACGGAGGGTACCTGACGATCAAGCTGATGCAGCAGAACCACTTCGGCCGCTACATCGGCTCCGATCCATCGAGCGGGCTGACGTGCCCCGACATCATCAAGCTGGCGGCTGCCTACGGGATCGAAGCCGAACGGATCGGTGACCAGGACACGCTGGAACACAGACTGGACGCGATCCTCGCGCATCCCGGCCCGTACCTCTGCGAGATCCTGATGCCGCCGGAGCAGGCGCTGATCCCGAGGGTGTCCTCACTGAAACTGCCCGACGGTCGGATTGTCTCCAAACCCATGGAGGACCTGTTCCCCTTCCTGGATCGGGAGGAGTTCCGAGAGAACATGATCGTCGAGCCTGTGGAGATTCTGAACCGATGACCCAGAATGCTGAAAACCAGATCCCTCTCACCCGGCCATGCACCCTGTGCCCTGTCATCCTGAGCCCGTGTCCTGTCATCCTGAGCGCAGCGAAGGATCTGGGTCTCGATCGGGATGCAACTGGCGGTCGTAGCGTGGATCTCGCGTTCATGGGCCGGATGCTTCACTCCGTTCAGCATGACAAAGGACACGAATGATGGCGGAGTGCGACATCGGATATCCCCACAGCGACGTGCAACGAGTCCTGAAGAAGGGCTTCAGGACCATCCACAACCGCATGGTTGCCGCCGGCCTGGATCAGGAATACTACGACGGCCGGCGGGAGAACGGTTACGGCGGCTTTCGCTACGACGGCCGATGGGCGCAGATCATCCCCCGGCTCGTCGCGCGCTACGCCGTGACCTCGAACTCCGCGGTCCTCGACGTCGGCTGCAAAAAGGGTTTCTTCCTGCACGATCTGAAACAGGCCCTGCCCGGCATCCGGGTTCGAGGGATCGAGAACCACCTCTATCCCCTGGAGCACGCAATGGAGTCGGTGAAGGGCGACCTGCTCCTGGGGCCCTATGAACAGTTGCCATTCGAGGATGGCTGTTTCGATTTCGTCCTCGCATACGCTTCCATCTACATGCTCAACCTGAGAGGGGTGATGCAGGCCCTGCGGGAGATCCAGCGGGTCGGCAAGGGGCAGAGCTTCGTGACGCTCGGCGCGTACACGACCCGCGAGGGACGGGACCTCCTGGAGGATTGGACCCTCCTGGGAACCACCGTCCTGCACGTGGACGAATGGTTGGAGGTGTTCCGCCAGACGGGCTACACAGGGGATTATGCATTTACGACCGCGGAGTCATTGAATCTGGTGCGAGGGTGAGGAAGGACCGATACGCATGGGGCTGCTGTACACGAAAATGAAGGTGTTCCACTACAAGGACAAGATCGACTCGCTTCCTGCGAGCGTTCCGGACGTCCTGCCCCCTCTGCACGTCCGCGTCAAGCCGACGAACGTGTGCAGCCACAACTGCTGGTACTGCGCCTATCGCAAGGAGAACATCCAACTGGGTAAGGACATGGCCGCGAAGGACCAGATCCCCAGGGACAAGATGCTGGAGATCGTGGAGGATTTCGCGGTCATGGGCGTGAAGGCCGTCACCTTCAGCGGCGGCGGAGAGCCCCTGTGCTATCCTCACTTGGCCGAGACGGTGCAGTCTCTCGCGGACAAGGGCATCCGGTTCGCCACGCTGACCAACGGGTCGGGCCTGCGGGGTCGGATCGCGGAGCTGTTCTCGCACAAGGGGACCTGGATTCGCATCTCCATGGATGGCTGGGATGGCCCGAGCTACGCCCGTTATCGCGGGGTCACCGAGAAGGAGTTTGCCAAGGTCATGGGCAACCTGGAGGGATTCCGCAAGCTTGGCGGGCCCTGTTATCTGGGCGTCGTCCTCATCGTGGACCAGGACAACGCGCCCCACGTGTATGAGACGATCGGCAGGATCAAGGACACCGGCGCCGACAGCGTCAAGGTGTCGCCATGCATCGTGAGCAACGACGGCAACGAGTGCAATGCCTATCACAAGCCGTATTTCGCATTGGTGGGCGAGCAGGTCGCCAAGGCCGCCGCGGATTTCGCGGGCGAGCGATTCGAGGTCTTCAACGGCTACGGCGAACAACTGACCACGTTCCAGAAGTCCTATTCATGGTGTCCCTATATCCAGATCAATCCGGTCATCGGCGCGGATCTGAACGTCTACTCCTGCCACGACAAGGCCTACAACCTGGATGAGGGACTGATCTGCTCCATCCGCGACCGGCGATTCCGCGACGCCTGGCTCGAGGACAAGTCGCAGTTCTTCCGAATCGATCCGAGGAAGCACTGCCGGCACCATTGCGTGGTGAACGACAAGAACAAGATGATCCTGGAGTACCTGGACACGGACCCGGATCACGTGATGTTCGTATGAGGGCCTCTGACACGATGAAAGCGCGAATCAACAGTCGCCGATGTGTCATTCCCGCGAAACCGGGAATCCATCTATCCATCGGAGGGTCATGGACCCCCATTTTCGCAGGGGTGACATCGGATGGAGAGTGCACGCATCTCAGTCTGTTCGATGGTTTGAGGTGAGTTTCATGATTTCGCTGCAGGGCAGAACGATTCTCATCACCGGGGCCTCCCGCGGGCTGGGGTCCGTCTGCGCTCGGGCGTTTGCCGAGCAGGGAGCGAGACTCGTCCTGATGGCCCGCTCGAAAGAGGCGTTGGAGCAGGTGCGAGCCTCGTGCAGCCATGCAGCAGATCATCTGGCTCTCGCGGTCGATCTGACGGACGGGCCCGCCCTGGAGAAAGCCGTGCAGGAGGCGATGGCCTTCCTGGGCCGGATTGACACGGTGCTCCACGTCGCAGGCGGGGGACTCGGACTGCGGGACCCCCTGATCGGTTCGGGCGATCTGGTCAAGCTGTTCTCGCTCAACGTGGTCGCGGCGGCCGAGGTCAATCGGCTCGTCGCGCCCTCCATGATGGAGCGAGGCAGCGGCCATCTCGTACACGTGGGGTCGGTGGCGTCCACCGAGGCGGTGGCCTCGGTCGGGTACAACGCGGTCAAGGCCGCGCTGGCCGCCTACGTGCGAGGTCTGGGCAATCATCTGGCGGCGCACGGCGTCGTGGTCACCGGCATTCTCCCGGGCGGCTTCAGCGCTCCCGGCAATTCCTGGCAACGTCTGACGGCCAACAAGCCCGACGTGGTCGACCGTTTCATCGCCGAGAGGTTGCCGCGAGGCCGACTGGCCGACGCCGAGGAACTCGTTCCGCTGATTGCTTTTCTCTGTTCTGATGCCGCGAGCATGATGGGCGGGTGTCTGGTGCCCATTGACGCCGGAGAAGGGAAGACCTATGTGCGATGCGACTGACAACCCGGTGTTGGAGGTCCGGCGGGATGCCTTCCATGACTACGCTTCCCGACTGCGAAAGCAGTTCGGGTCCGCCAGGAGACTGCTTCTGGTCCAGGCGCCGCAGTTCCTCTTCGAGACGGTCAATCCGGACGTTGTCCGGAACCGTGGCTACTACGCCTATCCGCCCACGGGTCTTCAGCGCCTGGTCGAATCCCTGACGGGGCGCGACATCGAGGTGAAGATTCTCGATCTGAATCTCGAAGCCCTCCGCCGGATTGCACAGGACGGCGTCTTCGATCAGCGGAAATGGCTGGGCGCAATGGATGCGTGCATAGGCGAATTCCAGCCGAACGCGGTGGGCGTGACCTGTCTGACCGTATATACCGACCTGTTCGCGACGAATCACCCATTAACTGCCATCCTGCGTCACCTGGCCGGCAGAGGCAGACACCTGGTCGTCATCGGCGGGCCGACCGCGACGAATGAGGTGGACCGCTATCTCCAGGAGGGTCTGTGCCACTTTGCGGTAGAGGGGGAGGGCGAAGACCGGCTCAACTACCTCCTGGATGTCTATGAGGGCGCCGCCGATCCGTCCCAGGCGGTCTCGGGCATTTCGTTCCTCTCCGAAGGGCATGTGCTGCGTACCGTTGGGAGGTGCGCGAGCGTGACATTGCGGGGGAATCTGATCGCCTCTTATGCGGCGGTGGACGTGGAGCGGTATTGCCGGGTTGGGAGCCTCAATCCGTATTCCCGCATGGCCGGTCAGGACACGGTCTACTGCGTCTTTCAGTTGAGCCGGGGGTGCCGGGGCAACTGCAAGTTCTGCGGCGTCCGACCCTTCATGGGCAAGGGTGTTCGCACTCATCCCGTGCGGGAATTGACCGAGGAGGTCCGCTATCTTGTGGAACAGCGGTCCGTCCGCCATTTCGAGGTTCTTGACGACGATTTCCTCGCAGACCGCGAGGCGGTGACGGAGTTGCTCATCGCGCTGGGCGATCTCCACAGGCAGTATGGCATCACGTGGGCGGCTAACAATGGCCTGATGACCCACTCGATCACGCGAGACCTGCTCGATCTGATGCGGGACTCCGGCTGCCTGGGCTTCAAGGTCGGCGTCGAGTCGGGAAACGCCAAGATGCTCCGTCGAATTCGAAAGCCCGGCTCCCTGGAGTCGTTCGCCCGCGTCGCGGACCTGCTCCAGGACTATCCCGAGCTGTTCGTGGGCGGCAATTACATCATCGGCCTGTTCGGCGAGGAGACGTTCGCCCAGATGCTGGACACGTTCGCCTTCTCGGTCCGCCTGAATCTCGACTGGTCGTCGTTCACGGCCTTCCAGTTCACCAGCAAGCCGACCGCGGTCACGGAGAACCTCAACACCGACGGCGTCGGCGCCACGGACTTCATTCCCGGCAAGGACAGCCCGAACCGGGAGATTCAGGATGATCGCAGTTTGCCTCTGGGGGCGGATGTGTTCTCGTTGCCGCCGGATGCGGTGCCGTCGCGCACGCTGGTCAAGAACATCTGGCTCACTTTCAATCTGCTGGGCAACTACATCGGCAACAAGAACCTGCGTCCCGGCGGCCGGCCGGAGAAGTTCGTCGCTTGGCTGGACGCCGTGCGGGCCGCCTATCCGAAGAATCCTTACATGCTCCTGTTCGCGGGGCTGGGCCGGGTCCTGATGGGCGAGCCCGCGGAGGCTCGGCTTCTGATCGGAGAGGCGAAGCGGATCGTAGACGGTTCGCCGAACTGGCGGTATCGCTTCGGGAAATTCGGCCTGGACGAACTGTTGGAGAGAGTCCCCAGCGGGGCGGGCCAGGTCCAGGATGGTCTGGCCCAGGTGTGGGGGGCCTGCGTGCCCTCCGGCCTGGGGGATCGGGAATGTGCAACGAGAACGCTCAATGGATGACGTGATATAGTCTGCATGGCAAGACCGAAGATATATGTAGTTCAGTTCGGCACGGGCGCCAGCATCAACCTCCTGCCGTTGGCCGCAGGACAGCTCTATTCACGGCTGCGGGTCGATGAGGTGATCCCGCGTCATTTCGATTTGCCGGAGATCCTGTTTCGCCGGCCGCACGACCCGGCCGAGTTTGCCGCCGGGCTCCGGGATGTCTCCGTCATCGGGTTCTCCTGCTTTCTGTGGAATGTGAACGCGAGCATGGCCGCCGCATGGGCCGTGCGGGAGAGGTTCCCCGACGCTTTGATCGTGCTGGGGGGGCCATCCATTCCGAAGGACCCCGATCTCTCGGCCGAGTTCATCCGAAAGAACCCGTTCATCGACGTCATCGCCTGCGGGGAGGGGGAAGAGGTGTTCGCGTCTCTGTGCCGCCATCATCTGGAAGGACGCGACTTCAGGGACATCCCGGGGATCATCATCCACGAGCGTTCCACGGGCCAGATCCGTCGGACGGAAGTGGAGAGGCTCCCTGTGATCGAGCAGCTCCCGTCGCCGTACCTGGACGGGACGTTCGACTCGATCTACTCGAAACATGCAAGCGAGTTTTCCGGGACCATCTGGGAGACCAATCGCGGATGCCCCAATCGGTGCTCCTTCTGCACGTGGGGCAACACAGCGCACCGGGGCATTCGGGAGAAGCCCCTGGAACAGGTGAAGGCGGAGATCGACTGGATCGGAAGGAACAAGATCAAGTACGTGGCCATGTCCGACTCCAATTTCGGCATCCGCAATCGAGATGTGTCCATTGCGGAGTGCCTGGCGCAGACAAGAAGGACCTACGGATATCCCGAGTTCGTCTCCGTGAGCTGGGTGAAGAACTCCTCGGACAAGGTGCTGAGGATCTCGGAGATCCTGCAGAGTGCTCGGGTCGGCTTCCGCGTCACGCTGGCGCTGCAATCCCTGAACGAAGACGTGTTGAGGGCGGTGAACCGAATCAACTTCAAGCGGGAGTTCTACGAGCGCATCCGCAAGGCCTACCACGATGCATTCCTCTACTCCTACATCGAGCTGATGCTGGGCCTGCCCCTGGAGACATACGAGTCCTACATGGCCGGTCTGGAAGAGCTGATGAGCCGCAGCGTGTTCGACCAAATCTACTCTTATCCGTTTCTGCTGTTCCCGAACACGCAAGTCGCCTCCAGCGAATCGCGGCGCAAGTACGGCATCGTGGGCAGGGTGATGGAGGGCAAGTACACCAAGAGCAAGGTGAGCACCGCGATCGTGGAGAACATGGAGGTGGTGATCGGGACGGGGGCGATGCCGCCTGCGAAGTGGATCGACGCCTTCGTGGACGGGTACTACACGATCGGCCTGCACGACGACCGGCTTGCGTTCTTCGTCTTCTGGTACCTCAAGAACCAGCACGGCGTGCGAATCACCGACCTCGTCGTATGGATGCGACGGGAATCCGCCAGGACGCCCCAGATGTATCCCCTGATTCACAGGGTGTTCGAGAAGCTGGCGAACTGCGCGAAGGACGTGCAAGACAAGGGACATTCTCAACTGCTGGAGCCCGACGGGTACGGCGGCATCCCGTACGATCCGCCCGACGGCGTGTTCCTGGAGTTGCTGATGCACAAGGCGGCCTTCCATGCGGAATTCCAGACCGCCGTGCGGACGTTCCTTCGGGAGTCCGGCGTGGACTTCGACGAATCCGAGCTGGCGGACCTGTTCGTCTTTCAGAACGCGGTCCTGGCTCATCCGAACAACCGGGAACAAGAGACGAACGTGAGGTTCCAATATGATTGGGTCGGTTATTTCTCCGAGGCGTTCAACCTGGAGCCGGCCGGCGATCTTGTGAAACGCCCGATGGAGTATCGTGTCCGGGACGACGCCCCCTGTGCGGGGGATGCGAAGCGGTTCCTGGAAACGCACTTCCGGATACGCGGCGTTCCGCCCTTCAACGAACTGTACGACGGGAACGGCCGAAAGGTCTTTCCTCCCGTGAACATACGAATGACCGAATAGGTGGGGTGACCCATGAGCAACAGACCCGCAGATAACGAAGTCCTCGAGAAGCTGACGCCGGAACTGATCGGCAAGTACGATATCCGGGCATCCTACTTCACGGCGTATCCGCCGACGGGAGTGTGGGACGAGACCTTCACCGGCGAGCAGACGCGAGACGTGCTCTCTTCCCTGGCCGAGGTGAAGGAGCAAGGGTACCCCATGTCGCTGTACGTGCACTTCCCGTACTGTCACTTCCAATGTTACTACTGCCAGTGCTACGCGCTCGTTTCGAGAGACTCCGATAAGAAGAAGGCGGTTCTCCGGAGCCTCCACGACGAGATCGACCTGGTCGCTGAGACCTTCCAGCGAAACCGTGTCAACGTGTCCTTCAAGGAGGTGCACTTGGGCGGCGGCTCGCCCTCGGTGATCGAACGACAAGACCTCGTCGAATTGATTGCCCACCTCGGCAAGATCGTTCGGGTGGGAGATCTCGACGAGTTCGCCATCGAGATCGATCCCAGGACCGTGGACGAAGACATGATGCGCTTCTACCACGAGGTCGGGATCAACCGCATCTCCTTCGGGGTCCAGGACTTCGATCCCGTGGTGCAGAAGGCGGTCAACCGCGTGCAGCCGTACGAGCTTGTCGAGCGGTTGTCGCACCCCGATATCCGCAAGCTGTTCAAGGGGCTGAATTTCGATCTCATCTACGGCCTGCCCAAACAGACGCGGGAGTCGTTCCTGCACACGCTGGAGCTGACCCAGAAGATCTCTCCTGACCGCCTGGCGGTGTGCAACATGGGGTACAGGCCGGACGTGTTCCCGCACAACAGACTGATCCACCAGGACGATCTTCCGAACCCATACGATCGCACGATGATGTGGTACGACGCCTGCCGATTCCTGACGACCAACGGATGGACGCGGATCGGGCTGGATCATTACGCCAAGGACACCGACGACCTGGCCGTCGCGGCCCGGGCCAGGAAACTGCATCGCAACACCATGGGCTACACTCCCGGCGTCTCGCATGACACGCTCGGGATCGGACCGTCAGCGCTGAGCCGAATCAACAGATACTACTCTCAGAACTGCTACGATCTACAGGAATACGCCGGCTCGCTGCGCGCCGGGCGATTCCCCACGATTCGCGGATTCGAGCTGTCCGAGGACAACCTGCTGCGACGGGACGTGATGTTCAGCATCCTCTCGTACTACAGCCTCGAATACGCGTACTTCGAGCGAAAGCACGGCATTCGGTTCAGGGAGTACTTCCATCGGGAATTGCAGTCTGAGGCCCTTGCAGAGCTGGTGGACGACGGGATCGTGACGGTGTATGACGACCGGATCGAGGCAACGGAGCTGGGCAAGTTCTTCCTGCGGAACATCTGCTACGTGTTCGACAATCTGGAGCTGGGCTACAAGCACAATATCGAGTACCTCCAGGAACACCGGACGCAGGGCAAGAGAAATGGGGGGCCGATCAACCAGGGACTCTCGGCGGCGAAAGGTGTGTGACGCCGGGGGCTCTGAAGACGATTCGGCCGGCAGGATACGGGCCCGTGAAGGGCTGAAAGGTGCAGTACATGAGCTTTCTTTCGGATACGAGCTACAAGCAGTTCCTCGATGAGCGCATCCGCACGCTCGATGACGCCACCACGCGGGAGCACGTCGAGAAGATGTTCGATCTCTGGTATCAGCAATATCGCGCTCATCGGCTGGTGGAGCGCACGATCGAGCTGCTTGCCTGCGAGAAGGATCGTCCGAACATGCTGTATCTGCGCTGCGATGCGGATGTATATCTGCTTCGTGTGCTGACCCAGCGCCATCGGTTCGACATGAGGACCTTCCGGGGCTTCCTCGCGACGGACGAGCTCTGGGACCGTCTCAAACCCGAGTGGTTCTCGCCCTTCCCGCTGCATCGCGCCGGCGCGTGGCGGGACTGCGAGAGCACGGTAGTCATCACTCTCTCCGCGGATACTGCCTTTCGCGAGAATGAAAGGGATCGGGGAAACGACTACATGTCGCGCTTCATCGACTTGTCCCGGCTGGCCGATCTGGAGGAGATCCGGGGGCGACACGCCGGACGCTCCATCGTTCTCTATGCCGATTATCGTAAGGTGCAGACGATTGCGGCCATTTCACAGCAGATTCGCACGAGCACGGATCTGGTCACCGTTCTGCTTGCGGACTCGGCCCAAGGCTCGTGCGCGAGCAGGTTCGATCACGTGGTCGAGCAGCCGTACTATCTCTGGCCGCTCGTTTTCAAGACGCTCCAGGCAGACATTCACCACGTGGACGTCGGATGGGGGACGCAGGGACTTCCATTCATGCCGTTCGTGCCGGACGCCCAAAGGGCCGTTGTGGATTTTGACGACCTGACGGAGCTGGTGCCGGAGGACAGACAGGAGGGGGCGCTGAAGGATCGCGTCCTGGCGCGGGCGTCGGAGCGGTATCTCTGGACAAATTGCCGTCACTTCGTCCACCGTTGCTTCGATCCGGTGACGGAGCAGCTCAAGCACAGACATGAAGACAGGGACATCGTGTCGCTGGTTGAATACGTAAAGGACCCGGTGTACTCGCATGTGAGTGACGCAGGGGCGGACCTGAAGATCGTCTACGCCGGCATTATCATCCAGGATGCGTCCGATAAGGGCTCCGTGTACTACCGCCGCTTCATGGACATGGCGGGCTCCTTCGCGAGGGACAACCTGCACCTGTACATCTATCCATCCCCCTATCTGTATGGCTTCGGCAGGCCCGAGGCGGTCGAGGAACTGATCCGCACCCACGGGCTCGCCAACGTGCACGCCTGCGAGCCCCTGGAGGAGGACGAATTCGTTCAGGCGATTTCGACGTGCGACTACGGAATGAGTCCGCCGCCGGACAGCCGGCCCTGTCCTTATCCCGACAGCCTGCCGTACAAGGTCATTGCGTACTTGAGGGCGGGCCTGCCCATCGTGGTGCCGGAGGACCTGACGTATCTGGCCGAGCTGGTGGAACGATACGATATCGGCGTGGTGTACCGACACGAGGACCTCGACCACATGCCGGAGATTCTCAGTCGCCAGGACGTGCGGGCACAGAAAGAGAACGTCGCGCGGTTTCGTTCCCTGTGGAGCATCGCCAGGGGTGGCGAGAAGATGGCCGCCATGTACCAGCGGATCCTCCGTGCGCCCGCAGAGACGAGCCAGACGCTCGTTGCGGCTCCGAAGCGGCCTGCCGAAGCGCAGACGGTCGTTCCGCAGGTGTCGTCTTCGTCCGAAACGATGCTCTCTCTCGACGGACGAGCATTCCTTTCCCACGGGCAGTACGCACAGTACCTGGAGGCGGGAATCCAGCGGGCCGAACCCAGCATGGACAAGGAGTACGTGCGGAGGAAGTTCGCAGAGTGGTCCCAGGTCTACCAGGTCGAGCGAATGCGGCAGCGGGCGGAGGAGATGCTCTCTGAATTGCAGGGCAAGCCTTATGTTTTGTATCTGGATGATGCGCGCAGTCTGCACGTCGTGTCGCAGATCCTTCGCGGAGTGTCTGCGGGACAATTCTCCGGATTGCGGGAGTTCGTGGTCGAGGATGATTTCCTGGCGACGCTGGATGTCCGGCAGCTTGGATCGAGCCGCATGGTGCCGCGCAGCCGCGATGGGGAGATGGAGACTGTGATCTTCAGTGTCTCCGGGAAGCTCCCCTGCACCGGCGCCGGGAACTACGTGGCCAACGACTATCTGGAGAAGTTCATCGACCTGCGGCGTTTCGACGGGGTCCGCGAGATCCGGCGCAGCTTCGCGGGACATGACCTGATCCTGTATCCCCTGTACCGGGAGATCCAGACCGTCCCGATCATGGCCAAGTTCATCCGGCAGAAAGACGACAGGCTCCGCAGCGTGTCTCTGTCGCCGGGAGGTCTTCTGAACGCGGATTTCGATGCGACCCTGGTGGAGCCGTTCTTCTACTTGTGGCCGCTGATCTTCCGAGTCATGGACCCGTCCCTGGTCCACCTGAACGTAGGATGGGGAATCCAGGCTCTGGCTCTGTCGGCGTTTTTGCCGGACCGTGCACGGACGGTTGTCGATTTCTATGAAGTGCTCTCGTTCCTGCCTGATGCATTCTTTGAACGGACGCACAGCACCGCCCAGCAGGTTCGCGGCGCAGAGGAGCATTTCTTCAGGAACTGCGATCACATCATGCACTTGTGCTCCGAAGAGACCTCGACGAAGCTGGCGCGGAAGTACGACAGCCGCGGGTCCATCGTCTCCGTGACCGAGTACCTGCAGGAGCCGACGTACGATTCTCCGCCTCGCGACGACGGCGAAATCCGGCTCGTCTATGGGGGCGCCATGCTGGCGGTGAACTCGCCGGACAACTTCTATTACCGTCCCTTCCTCAACGTGGTGCGCTATTACACGCGAGAGAATCTCCGTCTCTATATCTACAACTCTCCCTACCTGGACGGGACGGGCGAGAACAACGGTCTCAAGGAAGTGATACGCAACCATGGGCTGGCCAACGTATTTGCCTGCAGGCCGCTGCGACTGGAGGAGTTCGTCAGGAAGATTACGGAGTACGACTACGGCACCTTCCTGCTCCTGGCCAAGGACATGAACGCAGGAGGGCATTACAACTACTACATGGCCTACAAGTTCCTGGCCTATCTCCGCGCGGGCCTGCCCATCGTGATCGACGCCGACAATCGGTATCTCGCCGGCCTGGTCGAGCAGCACGGTCTGGGCGTCGTATTGGGCGAGCAGGACATGGAGAACCTGCCGGCCATTCTGAACAGCAAGGACCTGCCGGCGCTGAAACGAAACGTCCTTGAGGTCCGCGAGCAGTTCCGTATCGAGAAAGGTGGCGAAAAGGTCCTCAAAATGTATCACGAGATACTCCGAGGGATGGAGGACCGTCCCCGGTGCGTGGTGCCCGTCGTCAAGACGTCGCCTCCTGTATCGGACGCTCGCCAGAGTGCGGACTTCGACGAGATGATCGATGTCATGGCCCGCAGAGAGAACCGGCTCTACTATCGCGATCAGTCGGCTCGAACCATGTCCTCTCTGGCGGATCTTGCACGACAGTTCGATCCGTCCGTGATCGTCGAGCTGGGGACGCTCGGCGGGCTTTCCTTGCGGACCTGGATCGCCGCGACGAAAAAGGCCAGGATCTTCGCAGTGGACCTCAGCTTCAAGACGCTCCATGAAACGCTGGAGTTCCTGCCTGCCGATCTGTCCCGTGTGAGTCTGCTCGAGCAGGATGTCCTCAAGACCGATTTCGCTCGTCTGTGGACGCCGCAGGACCAAGTGGTGTTCTTCATTGATGCGCACGATCTGCCGAATGTGCCGATCATGACGCACGTGCTGACGACGGCGCTGCCCTCGTTGCCCGACGGGAGCGTGGTGGTCATCGACGATCTATGGTTCAGCGGAGAACGGCTGACGCAGGACAACGCGCGGGCGTTTCTCGAAGGTCGCGTGCTCAACGAGATCGACGAACTCCAGTGTTTCCACGGGCATTTCGCACCCTACCACGAGGGCGGCTCCTTCATGGGCTTTGCCGAGGTCATTCCGCTGCTGCGGTTCGTGAATGAACATGGCATTCCGCTGATTCACGATCGCAAGGGCAAGCACGCTTTCTTCGTGTGGAAGCGAGCGTATCTGGATCGGCGCCAGACCGCTATCGAGAGTTCTGATGGTTCGCACGAGGTCTACGGTTCAGTGCAGTACAACCCGCTGGAGTCGGTGCCTGTGAACGGCCCGGACAGCGAGCTGATGCGTCGGATCGCGTTGTTGTATCGACAGCGAGTCATCCGGGAAGCGGCAGAGAGTCTCTCGCAGGCTGTTTCGCGGAACCCGAGCGACCCCGGGCTGTCCTATGGCCTGGCAGTCTGCCTGGCGCGAGTGGGCATGCTCTCGCAGGCAAGGGACATCCTCACCCGCAATCTGAGCGTCTCGAGCCACCCAAGGTATCGGCGACTATTCGACGATCTGAGCCGGCGATTGGGGACGCCTCAGTCTCATCGGGCCGATGTACCGGAACGGTCGTCGGATGCCTGTCGCATCACCCTCTTCGCGATGCCCAAGGCCTTCACGGGTCTGACCGCGACGATCCAGAAGAACGCGATTCGGAGCTGGGCACGACTCGATCCGGCGCCGGAGATCATTCTGTTCGGCGACGAGCCCGGTACGCGCGAGATGGCAGAAGAGATCGGCGTAAAGCACATTGCCGAGATCAGCCGGAACGAATATGGCACGCCCCTCGTGGACAAGCTCTTCGAAAGCGCCGAGCGTCATGCCTCCAACGCGGTCCTGGCCTATGTGAACGCGGACATCATCCTCATGCAGGATTTCGTTCAGGGCGTGCAGGCGGTGCAGTCGAGTCTTGCGGACTTCCTGCTCATTGGTCGGCGATGGGACCTCGTTGTTCTGGACGAGCTTGATTTCTCTGCGTCCCGGTGGCGGGAGACCCTGCTGCAGAACGTGCGAGACCACGCGATGCTCCACGCGGAATGCGGCCTGGACTACTTCGTGTTTCGCAAGGGACTGTGGCCGCAGATTCCTCCCTTTGCCATCGGGCGGACCGCCTGGGACAACTGGCTTGTTATGGATCCTCAAAAGCGCGGGATTCCGGCGGTCGATGGCACGGAATGCATCACGGCGGTGCACCAGGAGCATGACTACGCCCACGTCCGGGGAGGACGACAGGAGGTGTGGAACGGGGAGGAGGCCAGGCGGAACCGGCTGCTGGCCGGCGAGATCGATGACTCGGCCTACACCACTGGCGCCATGTGGGCCTTGAGCAGAGAAGGGCAACTGAACCGGGTGCAGCCCCGACCGTGCGAGGTCGCCACGGTGGGCTACCGGAGCAGGCGAATCGCCTGGCTGGCGAAACAGGCCGAACGGCTGATCGCTTGCGGAGAGATTGCGTTGGGTGCCCACAAATGGGAAGAGACGCTGGTCGTTTTGGACAAGCTGACAGGCTCGGGGGGACCAGGAGCCGCAGTGTCTCGTTTCTCACACGACAGCCCCGTGACGAGGTCATACAAGACCGCGTGTATCTCGCTGGCCAAGTGCTATGAGGAGTTGGAGAATCCTCAAAAGGCTGCGGCCAGCTACGCGAGGCTCCTGGAATCATCGTGTATTGAGATCCCGCAGTCTCAACGCGAGGACCTCGTTCGTGAGCGGGACCGGCTATTGCAGCGGTTCAACCGGCAGATGGGCACCCCGTTCCAAGAGTTTCCGGCCGACGGTGCGACCGCGAATGGCGGTGCGCCACGCAGCGAGGCATCTCTATCACGAGTTGACAGGCCCCCGACGAGTCTGAGTTCGACCGCTCACCCGGTGCCGCCATCGAAAGGGTGCGGCGTGACGATTTTCGCCATGCCCAAACCGTTCAAGGGACATCTTGCGACGATTCAGAGAAATGCCATCCGCAGTTGGGCGAAGCTTGAGCCGAAGCCGGAGATCCTTCTGTTCGGCGACGAGCCGGGGATCAGAGAGATGGCCGAGGAGGTGGGAGCGCAACACATCCACGAGGTCGGGCGCAACGAATTCGGAACGCCCCTCGTCAATGAGCTGTTCCGGGCCGCCCAGGACCGTGCCTCCCGTGAAGTGCTGGCGTATGTGAACGCGGACATCATCCTGTTGCAGGACTTCGCCCAGGCGGTGCAGCGGGTGCAAACGCGTTTCGAGCGTTTCCTGCTCATCGGCCAGCGCTGGGATCTCCCGGTCCTCGAGGCAATCGATTTCCGCGAATCATCATGGCGCGATTCGCTCCTGCGGGAGCTCCGGGAGAACGGCATGCTCCACGCGGAATCCGGCCTGGACTACTTCGTGTTTCGCATGGGCCTGTGGCCGCAGATTCCCCCCTTTGCCATCGGGCGAACCGCCTGGGACAACTGGCTGGTCATGAACCCTCACAAGGGCGGGGTGCCCGTGGTCGATGGCACGGCGTTTGTCACCGCAGTTCATCAGGATCATAACTATGGGCATGTAGCCGGCGGCCGTCAGGAGATTTGGGATGGCGTGGAGGCCGCGAGGAACCGTTCGCTGGCCGGGCCGGCGGATCACACCGGATTGACCACGGGGGCTACGTGGCTCTTGCGGCACGACGGCGAACTGGCAAAGACTCCACTGCGCCAGCCGCGATGTGCGACCGCGCAGTACCGAGAGCAGCGCAGTGCCTGGTTGCTTCGTCAGGCGCACCGGCTATCCGACATCGGGGCAAACGAACTGGCTGCGTCCCAGTGTGAGGAAACCATCGTGTGTCTGAACACGTGGCTGGAACTGGAGCGACGGGGATGTGTGTCGTTCCAGCCTGAATACAGCTCTCAGATTGCCGCGCGTTGTGCCACCGCCCACACGCTGCTGGCTCAGTGCTACACGCAGATGGGACAGCACGAACGGGTGGTGGCGACCTACACTCAGCTTCTGAAGCACCCGCGCATCCATCTCTCGGCTGCCCGAAGGGATGAGATCCTTCGGGTGCGGGACCAGTTGGCGTGCCGACTGCGGGCCACGTCCTCGCCCGAACGTCCGCCTGCCGGGCCGATTCACGAGGACGTTGGTTCGACGGGGCGTGCGCGACGGGGTCCCGAGCCCCCGGCCGCAGGTCTTCCATCGTCTCCGAGTGACGGACCGAGAGTCACCGTCGTCACGGCGTGCCACAACAGCGAACGGTATATCGAGGAGTGTGTCGAGAGCATTTTGGGCCAGACCATGACCCAGTGGGAGCTCTTCCTGATTGATGACGGAAGCACCGACGGCACGCGACGCCTGATCGAGGAGTATGCCCGGCGCGATGGGCGGATCAGACCCTGCTGCTTCCCGGACAACCGCGGGCCCTATGTGAGACGGAACTTCGCGATCACTCGGGCCGCTTCCGATTTCATCGTGATCCAGGATGCCGACGATATTATGGGTCCTGCGAAACTGGAACGACTCTACCGAGAGATCCATCGAGACGACCGTCTGGCCATGGTCGGGTCGTCTATCCGGACCTTCCTCGACGAATTCCGCGGGCTCGAGCACACCGAGCTGACCAGCCTGTGGACGGATAGCGATGCGATCCTTGCCAGTTGTGCTTCCTGGCAGGCCATGATCAGCCACGGCACGGCCATCATTCGCAAGGCCCTCTTCGACACGATCGGCCTCTACGACGAGAACCCCTTTGCCGCGGACGCCTTCTGGTCCGCCAAGCTGGCGCTGTACGCCCAGGCCGGCGCGGGGGTGAAGATGACGAATGTACCGGACCCGCTGACGTTCATCCGTATTCACCCGGGCAGCCAGACACAGACTCTCCCGGTGTTCGATCCACGCAGCCGTCGGGTGCGATATCGGCACTACTGCGAGTGCAAGCTTCGCAGGATTCGGGAACAGTGGCGCAGACAACCTCAGTTGGATATGGCCGCGGCGCTGCGCAACTGCAACTGTTCTGATTTCCTCCTGCGGTTCAAGGCCAAGATTCTCCAGTTGGAGAGCGAGTCCCTGTCCGTGCATTTCCTGAACGACCTGCTGGCCGGCGCCCTGGCGTCCTTCCGGTCGGAGGCCTATGTGAACTGCGTCGTGATCCTCGACGGGCTGGAAGTGATGCAACGGGACATCGCGCGGCGCGTGCCGGGCTTCGACCTGCTCAAAGCAATGGCCCTTTGCGGATCGGGGCTCCAGGATCGTGCCCGAACGCATGGGGAACGGGAAATCGAGAACCACAACAGCTCCATTGCCCGCAGATTCCTCCACGATTCCCGCCGGCAAGGCGCGTCGATGGATGTTCCTCGCTGGTATGTGGAGAATGCATCGCCGCTCGAAGTGAGACTGGTCGATGCGGAGCGCGAGCGGATTGGCATGATGCAGGTGTGAAATACGAGGCTTGAACTCCGGGAGATGCCGTTCTTGACCGATAGTAGAAACGGGTACGTGCATCCCGCTGGGGGACACGGGTAACACGAAGGCTGTCGGAAAGGCAGGTCTGCGATGGGTGAAATACGACTATCCGGGATGTCCACCGGGATCGATACGGCGGCATTGGTTGAATCGCTCATGACGATTGAGCGAAACAGACTCAACATGTACACGCAGCGCCAGGAGACCTATACGGGGCGGAAAGACGCCCTCAACGAGCTCGAAACCAAGCTCAGTACCCTCCAGGATGCCGCGGAGGACCTTTCCGATTCCAACGATCTTCGCGCCTACACCACGTCCACCAGCGATGAGGATATCCTGACTGCGGAGTCTTCGAGCACGGCCTATGAGGGCAGCCATACCGTGACCGTGAACCAGCTTGCGAGCGCCGAGCGATGGGTGCACACCAGCGGCCTGGAGTACGCCGAGAGCTTCGTCGGGGCCGGCACGTTCATCTATTCGTATGACAGCGAGGAGATGGTCATCACGACCACGGCGGAAACGACGCTTGACGAACTCGTGGGCCTCATCAACAACGACGCGAACAACCCGGGAGTGACTGCGAGTCTGCTGTTCTATAATGACGCCTATCATCTCGCATTGAACGGCAACGAGGCCGGCTCCGACTACGAGATCAAGATCAACGCAAGCAACACGGAGGTCTGGCAGGCCGAGTCGGCTCTGACCGTCGGGACTGAGAACGCCGCGATGTCCGATAAGATCCAGGACCTCGATCAATTCAGCGGCATTTTCATGGGCGACGAGTCCATCACCATCTCGGGCAAGATGCATGACGGCACGGTCGTCAATCACACGATGGACGTCAACGAGCATACGACGCTCGACCATCTCATCGGGGAGATCAACGACGCATTTGCGGATACGGCCACGGCTACACTGGTCAACGGTCAGATCCGACTGACCAGCAGTACCGATGGCGTCAGTCAGATGACGCTCAATATGACGTACCATGCCGGCTCGGGTTCCACCACGACGCTGGACCTCCCGACGATCAGCCAATCGACAGAGGGGGGGAGCGTCACCGCAACTCTGGCCGGCTTCGCGAGCGGCGATTTCGTCGAGACGCAATCCGCGCAGGATTCACAATTCAAGGTGGACGGCTATCCGGTGGGTGAGGAGGAGTGGATCACCCGCAGCTCGAACACCGTCGACGACGTTGTTTCGGGGGTGACTCTCCACCTGCTGGACACGGGGACCGTGCAGGTGAGCCTCACGAGGGACACGGAGGCGGTCAAGGAGAAACTCAATACATGGATAAACGCTTACAACGACGTGGTATCCTACATCGACGAGCATACGGCCTATGACGAAGATACGGGAGACGCCGGCGTGCTGATGGCCGACCTGACGGTATCGAGTCTCCTGACGAACGTGCGCCGGGCTCTCATCGGGCAGACGAGCGGCTTCGTCATTGATGTGGACAGCTTCCTCATGCCCGGGCAGATCGGGCTTGAGCTGGATAGCGACGGACTGCTGAATCTGGACAACGACGCCTTCGATGAGGCCATTACCGAGGACTATCTGGCCGTGCTCGCCCTCATCGGGGCCGATAAAACCGGCAGTTCCGACAGCAACAGGATCAAGTTCTACAACGCATCAAGTGAGAATACGACCGCCAGCACGTACGATGTAGAGGTGACCGTCTCCGGGGGCGCCATCACGAACGCCAAAATCAAGCTCTCCGGCGAAACAGCGTGGCGAGACGCCACCGTCAGCGAGAACATGGTTACCGGCGACAGCACGTTCGATGAGTACAACGTCGCGGTCAATCCGGAGAATGGATTGCAGTTGAGCGTGGATTTGAGCCAGGATGGCACGTTCACCGCGACCGTCCGCGTCAAGCAGGGATTCGCAGGGGCCATGGACGATGCTCTGGAGACTGTCTTGAAGGAAACGAGCGGGATGCTGGTCCTGGACCAGAACCAGGTCCAGGATCAGATTGACTTGCTGCAAGACCGGATCGACGCAGAAGAGGACCGACTGGACAGGGTGGAGGCACGGCTCATAGCGAAATACGCCCGACTGGAGAGGACCTTGACCTTGTTGCAGAATCAACTATCGGCGCTGGGCCTGAGCAGTGACTGATGCGGATCAGGGAAAACTCGCGCGCGGAGTGAGACGTGTCATCCTGAGTCGCGGGGCCGCGGCGCGGGGGGGGTGGGGGAGGTCACGGGCGGCTCCCCCAGCCCACCAGCCAGTTGCGGTTCGTGAGCCGCCGGTGTCCTCCCCTAACCCAGCCGCGACGCGGCTCCGCGACTCACAATGACACACACGCGAGTGTTCTACTCCGACCCGCATCAAACTCCACACTTCCGTTTCCCTTGCCCTGCCGCGCGGTTATACTGGCGCCACTCTCGTGGATCGATCGA
>JAXDBU010000130.1:0-26841 GCA_034678485.1 Sedimentisphaerales bacterium
ATGTTGCGCCACTGCAGTGCAGGAATGACAGAGTCGGCCCACGTTTCGTCACCCCGCGGGAGGTCGCGAGAACGGCCATGCGCCCGTCTCAACGCTGGAAGACCAGCCGGCCGTCGCAGTAGGTTTGCAGGACCTTGGCTTCGCGGATCGCATCGACCGGGCACGTGAGAAGGTCCGTATCGAGCACGATGAAGTCGGCCAGCTTGCCCGTTTCGAGAGAACCGACCGCTTTGTCCAGGAACATCGCTCTGGCGCAGTGAATCGTGTAGAGGCGGATCGCCTGCTCGCGGCTGAGGGCCTCCTCCGGGTGCAGTTGTCCATCGTGCCACCTGGCCCGGCGGGTCAACATCGTCCACATGCCCAGGAAGGGATCGTAGGGGTTGTTCGAGCGGAGCGAGCCGATCTTCTGCATGTGGTCCGAGCCGCCGGCCGCGATGCCGCCCGCGTCGAGGATGCTCTTGAGCGGCTGGAACCAACGGAGCCGGTCGTAGCCGAAGTGACCCGCCAGCGTCCGCGTGTCCAGATAGAGCCAGGCGGGCTGCACCAGCGGAATCACCTTCAAATCCACGACCTTCTTCACCGTCTCGGGACTCATGAAATTCGAGTGCGTGATGCAGTGGCGCATGTCGCGGATCGGCATCGTCCGGCTCAACTCGTCGTAGACATCGACCAGCGTCTCGACCGCGCCGTCGCCGACCGTGTGGGCGGTGAACTGCAGGCCGGACTCGGTCGCGGTGCGGACGATGGGCAGGAGCCGGTCTTTCGGGATGAACAGGACGCCGCGGTAGTTGGGATCGTCGATAGCGTAAATCTTGCTGACGCCCCACGACCGGCTCATGTACGCGCTGCCGGTCAACATGCCGCCATCCAGATAGACCTTGACGCCGATGACACGGAGCATCGGCCCGCCCCGCCGCAGCGGATTCTGAGCCACTCTGCGGATGTTCTCCTCGATCTGCTCGATAGGTCCGATCGTCTCGACGTGGTACTGGGCCGCGACGCGGACGGGCAACTCGCGCCGTTCCAGCATCCGTCTGTAGAGATCGAGGTCCGCCTGGACCACGTCGCCATCGCAGATGCCGGTGATGCCGACGGAACTGTAGTCTCTCAGCAGGGTCAAGAGCCTGTCGTATCGATCCTGCTCGGTCGCCTTGCGGCCGGAATCGACGCTCTTGATGTACCGGCTGCAACTGCGAAGGATGCCGGTTGGCTCGCCTGTCTGCGGGTCCTTCTCGATGTACCCCGGTCCGCCGTCGGCAACGCGGAAGTCCCTGTCGATCCCGCTGAGCTTCAGGGCCAGGGTATTGAGCGATGCGTCGGGACCGGTGCGAAAGACACAGGGGTTGTTCGGCGCCGCGGCGTCCAGCTCCGCCCGCGTCGGGTATCGCTGCTCACGGAGGCGTGTGATAAACACCTGCTGGAGCACGATCCACTGGCCGTCGTCGAGCACCTCGGCCCGGGCCCTGAAGTAGTCGAGCACATCCCTCACGGACTCCATCTCGGGGATCGGATGGTCGAATTCGGTCATCGCGGCGTCGCACGGGTGTACGTGGGAATCCATCAAGCCGGGCAGCACCATTCTGCCGTCGAGGTCGAGCAATTCCGTGTCCTCGGTCTGGAGACGCAGCACGTCCTCCTCCTGCCCAACGGCGACAATCCGGTTGCCCTCGACCGCCATCGCCTGCTGGATCGAAAAGGCCGGATCGACCGTCACGATCCTGGCGTTGTGGATAATCAAGTTCGGGCCAGCCGCGTGCAGGGTCGTCGTCAGACCCAACAGAACCATACTCGCATATCTCATGATCGGCTCCTTGATGCTGGCGATACGATACCACGGTTTCGTGCAATTTCAAAGGGCTGCGGGCCGTCTGATTCCTCAGGTGCGACTTGAATTCGGCCGGCCCGGGGGGTACTATGGGAAACCGGCGCGCGGGGACGCTCGCCGACCAGGAACCGGATTGGACAAAGGCTTACGAAAGGGAGGCAAGATGGCACGGTCAAATGCATCGAGCAGAGTCGCAACAACACGGCGTGACTTCCTGAAGGCCTCCACGACAGTGGCTTCGGCCGCCACGCTGGGCGTGCTGAACGTCGGCGCATATGCCGGGGCAGGCGACATCATCCGCCTGGGCATGATTGGCTGCGGCGGTCGCAATACCGGCGCCGCGGACCAGGCCCTCACCGCGGACAAGGGGGTCCGTCTGGTCGCCATGTGCGACATCTTCATGGACCGCGTCAAGGCAGTTCGCGAGATCCTCAAGAAGGGCAAGCCGGAGCAGGTCATCGCCGACGACGACCACTGCTTCGCCGGCTTCGACGGCTACAAGAAAGTGATCGAGTCTTCGGACGTGGTCGTGATCGCCAACGCAGCCAAGTTCCATCCCCACCACGCGCTGACCGCCATCCAGGCGGGCAAGCACGTGTTCGTCGAGAAGCCCCACGGCATCGACCCGCTCGGGATGAAGATCATGAAGAAGGCCGCCGACCTCGCCAAGCAGAAGGGCCTGTGCCTGGTTTCCGGTCTGCACAGCCGCTATCACACGGGCTACGCGGAGACGGTGCAGCGAATCCACGACGGTCAGATCGGCGACGTGATCTCCATCGAGGAGAACTTCCTGCGAGGCCCCTACGGCGTGATCGACCGCAAGCCCGGCCTGACCGAGGTGCAATGGCAGTGCAGCACGCAATACCACTTCCGCTGGCTCTCAGGCGACGACGTCATCCAGTCGCTGGTCCACAACCTGGACCGGGCCAGTTGGGTGCTGCACAATCAGGTCCCGGTCAACTGTCACGGCCTGGGCGGGCGGTCCTCCATGACCGAGCCGATCTACGGCGACGTGTTCGATCATCACAGCGTCGTCTACGAATTCGCCAGCGGCGTTCGGATTTACGCTTTCTGCCGGACCACGACCGGATGCTACGACGAATACTCGAGCCTCGTGTTCGGCAGCAAGGGCAAGGCAGACATCATGGGCTGCCGGATCTCGGGCGAGACGAACTGGCGATGGAATGGAAGATGCGATCCCTACCAGCGGGAGCACGACGTCCTGTTCAAGGCGATCCGCGACGGCAAGCCCGTCAACAATGGCGACTACATGGTCCCGAGCACGACGATCGGCCTGATGGGCCAGATCTCCTGCTACACGGGCCAGGAAGTGACCTGGGAGCAGATCAGCGCCTCCGAGTACTTCCACGCGCCGAAACCCGAGGACTGTTACGATGAGATGACCCCGCCGGCCGCGCCGGGGCCGAATGGCAGCTATCCCGTGCCCCTGCCCGGCCGGACCAAGATGATATAGTGGCATGGGCGTTCAGCCCATGCATTTGGAGCCGCGGGCCGGAAACCCGTGCTGTTTTGAGGAGATTGCCAAGTGAAGAGAATCATTCTGTTGTCGTGTGTCGCCCTGTTGGCCCTGGTCGCGGTCGGAATTGCCTCGGCCGCGGGGAACGAGGCCCCGAAGAAGTTCACCGAGACCATCACCGCCAAGGACGGGTCGAAGCTGTCCCTCGATATGGTGTTCATCCCTGGCGGATCGTTCACGATGGGCAGCCCCGCCGGCGAGGCCGAGCGAGCCGAGAACGAGGGCCCGCAACGACAGGTGCAGGTGGCCCCCTTCTATCTGTGCACGACGGAGACCACGATTGACCTGTTCCTGGCCTACTACCAGGAAACCGGGACCGCGAAGAAAGACTTCGTCGAGACCGAGACCGCCCAGAAGGAGGAGAAGCCCAAGGACGGCGTCAACGCCATCACCGGCCCGACCCCCGTCTATGGTGACATGACCATGGGATACAGCAAGAAGCACCCGACCATCGGCGGGACCTGGCACAACGCAATGACCTTCTGCCAATGGCTCTCTCAGAAGACCGGCAAGCAGTACCGTCTGCCGACAGAGGCGGAGTGGGAGTACGCAGCCCGGGCCGGCACGAGCACCCCCTTCGGCGTGGCCGAATCCGCGGAGGGCCTGAAGGACTACGCCTGGTACACCGATAACTCGGACATGGAGCCCCACGCGGTCGCGACGAAAAAGCCGAACGCCTGGGGCCTCTACGATATGCAGGGCAACGTCCGCGAGTGGGTCCAGGACTTCTACAACCCCACCGGGTATGAGTTGCCGTTCAAAGAGAACCCCGCCGGTCCGAAGGAAGGGAAAGTACACGTCGCACGCGGCGGCTACTACGACAGTGCTACCGGCGAGCTCCGATGCGCCGCCCGCGGATTCGAGGAGGACTGGTGGCGGATGAACGACCCGCAGATCCCCAAGAGCAAGTGGTGGCTGCCCCAGATCGACTGCATCGGCTTCCGCGTCGCATGCGAGGTCCCGAAAGGCAAGTAGTCGGAGTGACACCCATGTTCGGCATTTCCGCACGGCGTTGGGGCATTCGTATCATTGCAGCACTATCCCTCGTCGCCGGTGTCACGGCCGGCGACGAGACAACCCAGCATCTCGCCTTCCTCGCGGGCAGCCAGGGCGAGTACACGTTCAACACCGGCGTCCTCCGAGGGACGCTGCGCCAGGACGGCAAATCGCGAGGCATGTCGTCGGTCGTGCACATCCCCTCCGGCGCCAGACTGGATGGCAGCGTCGGGATTGCGGGCCACTATCGCGTCTTCACCACGAACAAACGCTATGGAACCGCGGCCTGGGATTGGCCGAGCACGGCCGAGTTGCGACCCGACGGAAGCGTGCGGACCACCTGGCCGGCCGCCCAAGACCGCCCATTCGATATGGCCGCCCAGTACCGATGGGCGGACCCGCAGACCCTCGACGTCGAAACGACGGTCACGGCCCGTGCGGACCTGAGCCGCTTCGAGTCGTTCTTTGCGTCGTATTTCGACAAAGCGTTCCGCTCGCCTTTCGTGTACGTCGTGGAGAGTCCCGACAACCAGGGCAAGCTGGGCTTCCTGGCAGCAGGGAAATCCGACGGCACCTGGCAGATGTTCCCGAGGGAGCCGCAGGTGCTGCCCATCATCCGCGACGGGCGATGGACAATCGAACCCAATCCCGTGGACTGGGCGATCCGCCCGCGCCTCGCGGCCCCCATCGGTCTGCGGCGGGATACGACCCGCGGCCTGACCGCCATCGTCATGTCCCCTGCAACCGACTGCTTCGCCATCGCCACGCCGCACGAGGGCGAGACCCACTACTCGCTCTACGCATCCCTCTTCGGCCGGGACATCAAGGCCGGTGATACCGCGACAGCCCGCGTCCGTCTTGTCATCACGAAGACCATCTCGGATGACGAGGTCGCCGCACTCTACAATCGCTATCTGAACGAAGCGCAGCAGAGCAGAAGAACCGGCATGTGATCGAAACGGACCTCTGAGTCCCTGTCCAGATTCCTTCGCGATGCTCAGAGCCTGCCCTGAGTGCAGCCGAAGGGACAGGCTCTTCGGCTTAGCCTCCTAAGGACACAGGTCTTGTGAGACGCCCCTGCCTTTCTGGTCATGCTGAACGAAGTGAAGCATCTGGGCCTCGTAGCAGACGTGGCGTCCGAAGTCGAGACGCATCTTTCACTCCCGGGCCGGATCCTTCGCGTTGCTCAGGATGACAAGGGATGGACCTGCAAGCATATGAGCTTTGTGAGACGCCCGTGTCTTTCCCGGCACCAGCCGCGAAGCGGCTAAGCGACTCAGGACGACAGAGTCGGAATCGCATGTTCCCCCCCAATCCGTTTCAGCCGACCTCCGCGGAGGCGAACTGTTTGCGATGGTACTCGCGGTAGAGCCCGCCGCGGGCGAGCAATTCCTGGTGCGTGCCGGACTCGACCACCCTGCCTGCGGATAGGACCAGGATGCGGTCCGCGTTGATGACCGTCGAGAGGCGGTGGGCGATAGTGAACGTGGTCCGCCCGGCGATGAGACGTTTCATGGCCGCCTGGATCAGGTGTTCGGACTCCGGGTCCAGGGAGGCGGTGGCCTCGTCGAGGATCAGAATCCTGGGGTTCTTGAGGAAGGCGCGGGCGATGGTGACCCGCTGCTTCTGGCCGCCGGAGAGGCTGTTGCCCCGCTCGCCGACCTCGGTGTCGAATCCGCCGGGCAGAGACGTGATGAAGTCCAGTGCGTTGGCCGCTCGGGCGGCTTCCATGACTTCCGCGTCGGTCGCCTGCGGCCTGCCGTACAGGATATTCTCGCGGATCGTCCCGCTGAAGAGGATCGGGTCCTGGAGGACCATCCCGATGTGGCGCCGAAGGGATTCGACCTTGACCTCCCGCACGTCGTGACCATCGATTCGGACGGTGCCGGACGCGACGTCGTAGAATCGCGGGATCAGACTGACCAGGGTGGTCTTGCCCGACCCGCTGGGCCCGACGAGGGCGATCTTCTCCCCCGGCCGAACGCGGAACGTCACGTCAGACAGAACCGGGCACTTCTGGTCATACGAGAAGTGGACGCGATCGAATTCCACCTCGCCAGTGACCTCGGGCGGATCGACCGCTCCCGGCGCACTGACGATCTCGGGCTTCTCGTCCATGATCTCGTAGATGCGGTCCAGGGCGGCCATCGCGTTGGCGTAGACGACGTTCAGATCGCTGAAACGCTGCAACGGCAGGTACAGCGGCGACAGGTACATCGTCGTCGCGATCAGTTCGCCCACGGTCATCGCGCCGGTGACGACGCGATACCCGCCGAAACAGAACACGATCAACGGCGAGATCCCCACCAGCGTCCCGGTGATCGCCTGGTTGAGGCTCTGGACGAGGATTCGCCGCATGTTCGTCGAGAACAGACGTTCCGAGTCGTTCTCGAACCGTTCCTTTTCGACCCGCTCGCGGGCGAAGGCTCGAATCACGATGCTGCCCGCGATCCGCTCCTGCACGTTGCTGCTCATCGAGGACAGTTCATCCTGGACCTGGCGGGTCGTCGCACGGATTTCGTAGCGGAATCGTCGGAAGAAGAACAGGTACAGTGGAAACGTCGAGAGGGCCACGAGCGTCGTGAGCACGTCGATCTTCAGGAGGAAGTACAGCACGACGAGGACCGCAGCCGCGTCCATCCAAATATTCGTCAGGGCCGTGCCCACGAGGTTCTGCGCGAGCTGGATGTCGCTGATCAGGCGGGTCAGGATCGCCCCGGTCTTGTTCCGCTGGAAGAACGACGCGCTCATTCGCAGGATGCGATAGTACAGGTCGCACCGCAGGTTGAACACCGCGCGGTGGCTGGCCTTGTCCGCGTACAGGTGCCGAATGTAGACGAACGGGGCGTAGACGAACACGAAGATCGCCATCATCCCGCCCGCATAGAACAGCAGCTCGTCGAGCTTCTGCCGCTGGGTCATCGCCTGATTGAGAAAGACATCGTCCAGCAGATGCCGAGTAACCTGCGGCACCAGGAGCGGGACGGTGAACTTGACGACGCCCCCCATCACGGCCAGAAGCAGATACTTCGCATACGGCCGGACGTACCCCAGAAACCGAACAAAGTTGTGATGCCTACCCGACAAAACGATCCACCGCGACTGCAGCGTCTTCTTCGACGGACTATTCTATCATCTGTCATGACGTCCGTGAAGACAACCCGACAGCATGTGCAGGACTACGACATCATCTGCCTCGATGACGCTCGAGGTACTCCTTCAGAGCGACCGCATTGTTGAAGCGCTGCTCCTTCGACGCGAAGACAATCGTCAGGGGTCCCTCTCGCATCCTGTCGAGCAACACCGCCACCTCTTGCGGCCGGCCGTCGAGTTCCCGGGAGTATCGCTTCTTGAACTCCTCCCATTTGTCGGGATCATGGCCGAACCACTTTCGCAGAGCAGTGCTGGGCGAGATCTCCCTGAGCCACTGGTCCAGTTTCAGCGTCTCCTTGCGCACGCCCCGAGGCCACACTCGATCGACCAGGACGCGAAAACCATCGTCGTCGGCAGGTGGATCATATGCTCTCTTGAGTTGGATGCCCATAGCGGTCTGCCTCACAAAAAAGTTCAAGGTCTTCAACGTTATCCTCAATCGGAGATAACGCTCTTGCGGTTCATTCCTCTTCGTCGCCCTCGTATGGACGACCGACAGCCACCGGCGTCCGCTCGTCGCTCCTGGGCTCCGTTCAGAATCCTGTGCCGGCTCGACGCGCCGGCCCAGTCATGTGCGAGCAGATCAATCGTGTCGCAGGGCGACGACCGGATCGACCCGGGCAGCGCGACGCGTGGGGTAGATCCCCGCAAGGAGGCTGATGACAATCGAGAAGAGGATCGCGCCCAGGCACAGCCACCACGGGAAGCTGAAATAGGCCATGCGCGGCGCGCCCTGGCGGGCCATGATGGCGTTGATGACTCCGTTGATGACGAGGCTCGTCGCCCCTGCGAGGAGCAGGCCGAACGTGCCGCCGAGCAGGCCGATGACGCCGGATTCGAAGAAGAAGATCCGCTGCACATCGCCATCCGTCGCGCCCACTGCCTTCATGATGCCGATTTCGCGGTATCGCTCCAGGATCGACATCACCATCGTGTTGACGATCCCGAGCGAGGCCACGGTGATTCCGATCATGCCGACCGCGATGAGGAACATGTCCATGATGAGAAAGCCGATCCGCATCTGGTCCAACTGGTCCATCAGAGCGAAAGTGCGGTAGCCTCGCGACTCGAGCTCCTTCTTGACCGGCGTCACGTCCTTGGGCGACTCGACCTTGACGCTGACCATGGAGTAGTTGTCCTCCTGGCCGGCGGGCTTGAAGAAGTCCCAGATGCTCGTCAGCGCCAGCTTGTGCATCCTGGCGGCCGCCCCCGGCGGGACGTACACGTCGCTGCGAACGGGCATCGACCCGCCGAAACCCATCCGCTGCGCAACCCCCACGATCTTAAATCCGTAGCTCTCGCGGGCGAAGGGCAGCGTCTGATCGCCTGTCGGGAAGGCCATGCGAAACAGCCGGCCCAGACTGAAATCCAGCGTGAGCGTGGACACCTCGATCTCGCGACCGACCACGGCGTTCGGGTCTCTTTCGCCCAGACGACGCAGGAAGGAATCGCTGACAATCAGTTCGTTCGGCTCATCCGATCCGTATGCGCCGCCCGCGCACAACTGCACGAGGCCCGATTGCGACACCGTTGCCGGCAGGACCTGGGCCAAAGTGAACTCCTCTTTGTCGCCCAAGCGGATCTGGGCAGGGAACCGCATCTCAGGAAAGGCTGCGACCACCCCTTTGATCGAGGTCACGTCCTCCAGGAACCTCGCGTCGAGCGTGGGCCCATCCTGCTTCGCCCCTCGCGGGGGCACCTCTGCGTCGTCCATCCCGGCTCCGGGATCGTCCGGGTCGCGAGAGCCCGGCCCGCCGCCATTGCGCGCAACGACGTTGACATAGTTGAACAGGTCCAGCTTGTTGAACTGGTCGGTGATATTTCGCTGGATGCCCTGGCCGAACGCGAACATGCAGACCAGGGCGCCGATCCCGATCACCACGCCGGTCGTGGTGAGAATCGTCCGCAGCTTCTTGCGCCACAGATTGGCGCCGGCCTGCTCGATGTAATCCGAAATCCGCATAGGTGCTGTGGATGATAGCCCATTACAGGACATCCGACAAGCGGTCCCTGCCGCCCATGGACAGATCGTGGTTCTCAACAGATGGCCGGGACTCGGACGGAGCGGCTGGAGCCACAGACCCTGTCGAGTCACGTCCCGCCCATCACCCGGTATCTGGCTTCGCCCCGCGCCGATCCGGTCCGGGCGCCGACGGCTCTGTGATATCGGTTTCGCCAACGTCCCTCGGAATCGCCTTGGGCCCAAAGAGCAGCTTCCTCCAGGACAAGAGCCCGGCACACAGGATGCCGGTGTACACCGCGGCGTTGACGACAGGGGAACGACTCGCGGCATAGTGTTTCCGGTGGAACAGGTACATGGCACGGTAGAACTCGAAGGCGGCCCGCCTGCCATTGTGTTTCGTACATCCGCCCCTGTGGTGGATGATGGTCGCACCGGGATAGTACATCACCTTCCAGCCCGCCTGCTGGGCCCGAAGGCACCAATCGAGTTCCTCGCCGTACATGAAGAACCGCTCGTCCAGCAGGCCGATGTCCTCGGCGGTCCGCCGGCGAATCATCAGAAATGCGCCGGAGACGGCGCCGACCTCGCACGTCTGGTCGGGGTCCAGGTATGTCAGGTTGTATCGCGCCAGGGTCGTGCTGCGAGGGAAGATCCGGCTCAACCCGGTCAGGCGAAAGAAAGCCACAGCCGGCGTCGGAATACTCCGACGGCAGGCAACCTGGAGCGTGCCGTCCCGATTCAGCACTTTGCACCCGGCAATCCCCACGTCCGGATGGCTCTCCATATACTGCATCACCTGCTCGATCGCGTCGGCAACCACCACCGTATCCGGATTGAGCAGAAGGACGTACTCCGAGCGGGTCTGAGCGATGGCCAGGTTGTTTGCCCGGGAGAAACCCACATTGGACGGATTCGCGATGACCCGCACGGAGGGAAACAGGGATCGAACCAGTGCGACGCTCTCATCCCGCGAGTCGTTGTCCACTACCCAGATCTCGAAAGGCACGCCGTTCGCACCGGCGTAAACCGATTCGAGACAGTTCCTCAACAGCCGGGCGGCATTGAAATTTACGATGACAATCGATATCCGTGGCGTCTGCATAGTCTAACGACAGGCATACCAGACGATGCCCTCATAGGTCCACACGTCAGAGTACCTGGTTTGAAGGTTGTCTCGTTCCTTCTGGTCGATCGTGAAGACATGATACAGCAGACTCCCCGACCAGAAACGGTATACAGCGGACGCTTCCGCCGGCTGCGCGCCTGGCGGGAAGGCGAAGAACGCGACGCCCTCGTCCTGCCACCGTCCCTCGGGACTTTCGCACAATCGCTGCACCTCCCCTGGTTCCATGGTGTAGAAATAGGCCCGGAATTCCGGGGCGTAGAACCGATGCACCGGACTCAGTCCGGGCACGCAATCCTCGGCAAACACATAGGAGTCGATCCCTTCGTAGATCCACGTCTGGTCTCGACAAGCCAGAAAGGCATCCCGTTCCTCGGCGTGGATGCTGTAGAAGTACCGCCCGTACGTCGCAGACCACAACCGATGGAGAGGACGGAGCCGCGTGTCGGCCGCATGTGGGGTCGTGTCAGGCACGGACAAATCCTGATGGGCCGCCCCTTCGGTCGTCGCAGGGAGGCCACACGTCTCCAACTTGCCGGCCACAATTCTCCGATAGCGTTCCACCAGCGCATTCTGCGAAGCCAGCTCGCATCGCGTCAGAGTATCCCAGGCCTTCTCATACTCTCCCGCATTGAAGTAGACGGCAGCCAGATTGCACGTCGCCTCGGCAAACCTGGGGGCGATTTGCAGCAACTCTTCGTAGTGATGTACTGCTTGTTCACGGCTGCCCATCTTCTGATAGCAGGTCGCCAGGTTGTTCAGCACGTGAACGTGATACGGATGATCTGCGAGAGCTTGCTTGTAGTTCTCGAGCGCCTCCGAGTACATGCCGGAGAGAAAGCAGCCCTCCCCCCGGTACCACATCAAGGGCGTTGACGTCGGATCCAGCGTGGCGAATCGGGAATAGGCATGGTCCAGCTCGGCGATGACCGTGCGATAGTCCTGCGCCGCCCTGGCGAATAGGGCGCGTCTCATGTGACGCTCCGCGTTGAACCGCATACAGCCCAGAGCGATCACAACGGGAAGCACGCACAATGACAGGACCAGGAACGTGCCAAGGACCCGATGTTCACGACCCGCCGGGCCGGGAAAACGACGTTGGTATACGACGTGGGCGACGGCCAACATCAGCAGCAGCATGACGGAATGCAGCACCCGCTCTCGCGGGAAGCAGAACATGGAGATGACGAGGTACCCGGTGATCCCAAAGAACATCAGGAGGGCAAGCACGCCGTCATCGCCGGCCGCACCGCGGCACACAAGTCGTACCAGGTACCCCAGTGATACGGCGAAGACGGAGACGTAGAAACAAAAGCCGATCGCCCCGGTCTCCGAGAACACCCAGAGAAAGTCGTTGTGCGGGCGCACGCAGAAGATCGTTTGGAACCAATCCGACGAGAAGCCTCCGGGGATGCCATAGGAGGGCACCACGACCTTCCAGTTGCCCATCCCAACGCCCCACAACCAGTGATCGCCGATCATCGCGAGGGTCTTCTTCCACATCCACAGGCGGTTCATGATCGATTCGGTGTCCAGCAAGGAGCTCGCCAGCTGCATCTGCGAGTGCGACCGCAGATACGCCCAACCGACCGCCCCGCCCAGAATGAGGACCACAACCAGGATCTGACAAGCCCCGAGAAGGAGGCTGCGTCGCAGCCTGTCGGACAGACCGATTCCGGACCGACGAGTCCCCAGAAGGGACAACGCTGTCGTCAGGGCGCCGGATACCAGGAGGGCGAGACACACGGCGCGCGTCCGGCTGAGCAGCACGACGACCAGAATCGCCCCCGCCGCACAGACGCCCGCCAGGCGCCACAGGCCGCGAAACCCCACGACCACGTACAGGCAATACGGGAGCATCAGGAAAAGGGCCGAGGCAAGGAGGTTCTTGTTCCCCATCGTCCCGGTCATGGCGAAATGACGGGCGGCATTCGGAGCATCGGCGGTCGCATATTGATAGAATCCGATGAGGGACAGTGCCGTCGCAGACAGGACCGTCACTTTGGCAAGGTTAAGAATGGCGTTGCCATTCCGACTCAAGATGATGATCGAGACCGGCAGGAACAGAACTGACAGAAAGACCTTGGCGCAATCATAGAGCCCCTCGCCGAGGTTCGTCGTCTGCAAGAGAGAAACCAGACACGACAACAGATACCCCAGGAACAGAAGGAATACAGTGCGGTGGGGAAGAATCGAATCGACCAGCAGATCTCCCGCAGCGGCCTGCACGAGAAACGAACAGAGAACCACCCCCAATGCGGTCCCCCAAAGCAGAAACCGCGGCGTCAACCCTGGGTCGAGGGTCGACTCGCACATCACAAACGGCATCAGACCGACCGTGATGATGACAAGAAGCGAGAGGTCTGCCGCAGGAAGACGCCGACTCAAAGTCTGGAACATCATTCTGGGCATCTGGCTTCAGTCCCACCGCAGCATCAGGTGACCCCATGGAACTGCTGCTCCACGCACCACCAGTCTGTGCCTCGCACAGCGCGCTCCGGTTTGCCCGCAAACCTGCGAGAGCCACGGAGCAAACTCGCATTCCCGGGAGACAGACGGTGCGTCGGCTATGCCGCGCGGCGCCGTCGCAACCAGCCAAGAACACCGGCACCGATGCTGCCGAGCACAAGCGCGCCCGGAGCGGGAATCGCAGCTCCCACGCTCACGTTATCGACGCCGAGGATCGACTCAAACACGCCGGGGCCGTCCCACACGGTGAACTCCAACGCGTAGCTTCCCGTCTCTGTCAACACCCACGAGATGTGAGTCCAGTCCACGTTCTGATCGTCAGCCAGTTCGTATCCAGCCGTGTTGATCTGGACGAGAGTCGTCTCCCCGCTCGGTCCGGTCAACACGATCACTGCCATATCATAGGCGGGCGTCAGATCCCCAAAATCGAAGAAGTAGTCGAATTGCACCACGTCTCCGACTGTCCCCTCGAACGTCTGACTGAGCAAGGAGACGTCGACGCCGTTATTGTCCGTGCTCCACAACGAGGCAAAGTAGTCGCCGCTCGCCGGATGCCAGACGCCATCCACCGGAGCCTGATCCAATCCGAGAAGCTCCCGCGGGTACTCCTCTTTTACGGCCATCACCGATCCGGCGTCGCTCCATTCGTCCAATGTCCCCGTCTCAAAACCTCCGTTTGTCACAGCCGCTTCGACCACGGAGCACGCCAAGCCAACCGCAACGACCGCCCACACCCTTGTCCTGAACGTCATCACACCACCCTCTCATATCCCCCAAGGTCCTGCAAAACCAATCTCTCTCACATGGAGAACCGCGTCTACGGCGACACAACCACGGCATTGCTCCCTTCCACGACCGTCTCGTCGGTCGTGGCACCTCGCAGCCAACCGACCATGTCACCAAGCTTGAAACCGCAGTCAAAGGTCAGAAAGCCGAAGAGCGCGTCATCCAGACCGTCGCCATTGATATCGCGAATCACCGGAGGCCGCACCGGATCGGCCTCCTCGCCCGTGCTTCCAAACGCCACGGTCCCGGGATCGAGGTCTTCGATCGCAAGTTTGTCGCTGCCGAAGACCGCCACATAGATTGTGTAGTTCTTTCCCAGATATATCCGGTTCGGCGTGCGGTTGGGCTGGATATCGATCACGACAGCGACAACCGTATCCTGTTGCAGGGCCACCCCCTGCCCCGTGATGATGACGGGAAGGCATTGCCCGATCGTCCCTGCCGCAGGAGCAATCGACGCGCGGACCGTGACCGCCGGAACCACACACAACGACAGACCCAACAGGATACGTGTAGACGTTCTCATACGGGACCTACCTCCTGTCCGGGGCCCACTGGCCCACCTTTGCTGCCGACCTCCACAGCATCGATCGCACGTCTCATATCTTCTCCCACGCATGTCCCCAGCGTCGCAACGTACGCGGGAACACATTCGAGCGAAGCGAAGAGTACTCTACGGCAGGCCGCAGGACTTGTCAATGGGCAAAACACGTATTTTCACACGCCCTATCGCTCGCCGCGGGGGCGGTCGGACTCCCCGACGGCTTCGCGGGCGACCAGCGTGCCGTCCTGCAATCCGATCACTTCGTGGGCGAATTCGCGGAGCAGGGTTTGCTCGTGGGAGATCATGATGATGGTCAGGCCGCGACGACGGTTCAGGTCCGCGAGGATCTCCACAATCTGACGCGAGGTCTTGCTATCCAGGTTGCCCGTCGGCTCGTCGGCCAGCAGGATCTGCGGCTCGTTGACCAGGGCCCGGGCAATCGCGACCCGCTGCTGCTCCCCGCCGGAAAGCTCGGTCGGACGATGGTCCTTGCGGGCATCGAGACCCACGGCGTGAAGAAGCTCCGCGGCCCGCTCGCGCCGCTGTCTCTTCGTCGCCCCCGCAAACAACAGCGGAAACGCCACGTTCTCCAGGGCCGTGTAGGCGTTCACCAGGTTGAACGATTGGAAGATCATGCCGACCGTATTGCGGCGATAAAGGGCAAGTTCCCTCTTGCTCAGATTGGAGATCTGCCTGCCGGCGACGCGAATTGTGCCGGAGGACGGAGTGTCCAGACCGCCCAGGAGGTTCATCAAGGTGGACTTGCCCGAGCCGGAGGCCCCGGTGACACCCACGAGCCGGCCACGGCCGACCGAGAACGTCACGTCCCGCAGCGCCGCCACCTGGACCTCGCCGAGGGTGTAGACCTTGCTCAGGCCCACCGTTTCGATGAAGGCATCATCGTCCTTGCTCAAGGAGGAACCTCCGCAATCCTTCGAGATCGTCCGTGTTGATCAGATCGACGCCGGCTGAGAGCAGCTCCTTCCACAGGGCCTCGCGAGCCGGCGATGGTCTGTCCAACGTGGCCCAGAATCGCACCACGCGGCCCTTCGCGTGCGATTTGCGAACGATTTCGTCGAGTTTCGTTCGTTCCTCGGGCGGCATCGGTCCATCGCCTCGCCAGGAGAAGTGCCTGCCCCAGTGGTCGCTGATCATGGGCAGCAGATCGGACGGGAGATCGGAGTCCAGATCGGTCAGGCGACCATCACAGCCCGCATAGCGGACCTCCTGCGATCGCATCGGCTCCAGCGGGCTGTTCCCCGACAAGACCACGAGGATGGCCCCCTCCTTACGGCCGTTCGGGCCAAACGTCGTGAGCATGTCCCGATACTCTTCGAGGACCGCGTGGAGTCTGCGATACGTCGGCTCGGCCGGGGTCTTGAGATCGATCAGAAGCGTGAAGCGAGGACCCTCCCGGTAGACCCGCCCTCCGTTCCTTCTCACCCGCTCGCGGAGGGGCTGCAAGTAGAGCGATTGCAGCGTCCCGTCGGGCGTAATCTCCTTCGATTCGTGGGCGACGCAGAGCTTGTCGTCCACGAGGAAGATGTCCGCCTCCACGCTGGTGAAGCCCTGGCCGAGGGCCTTCAGCAGCGGCGGATCGTGCTGGTAGTCGTTGTGCGCGTGCGCCCCGCGCACGGGCTTGACGTCACTCTGCGGAACCGGCTCCAGAGCCAGCAGCAATCCAACGACCAAGGCGATTCGAACCATTCGATTCTCACTCCGTCACATAAGCGAACCATCCGCACCTGCGGGACACCCCCTACGATACCTCCGTCCCCGACCCAAGACAATGGGAACCCGGGCACCGACGAATGGATGGCGTCCGGCACAGAGTGAGAACATGAAAAACGGGGCCCGTCGCGCGTGCAAACGGGCCCCGTGATACTCCTCTCGTCTACTCCTCGGACGCGGGCCGAGTCAGGAAGATGTCGTCGAAGAAGATGGTGCTCTTGCCGCCCGGCACGGGGTTGTCGCGATCGCCGACGCCGATGTACAGCTTGCGAACCGTCGCAAGATTCACGCCTGCGAAATCGGCCAGTGGAATCTGCCACGGGACCCAAATGCCCGTCTTGATGATCTCAAGGTCGGCATGCACCACGGTGGCCGTACGATTGGAGCCATCGCGGACCACAACGTAGAGCCGATCTGCCCCGGTGGTCGCAGTCGCTGGCGTTACGAATGCCGTGCCCCAACTCGCAGGCGTCTGCCAGTCATTTCCTACAGTCGAATGCCAGGCAATCTGTGACTCACGGGTATCGGCACCGTCGTCGTCGTCGTTGTAGAAGCAATCGACTCCGATGAGCTTGCCCGTGGGGGCGCTGGTGCCCATCAGCGACTGCCAGGGAAACTTCAGCTCGATCCTCCAGCCGCCGGGTGTATTGACCTGCGCGTGCGCGACGTCAGTGGTGTTCGTGTTGGTCCCCTGGATGTCGGTGGCCGTCCACCCGAAGGTGTACTGGCGGTTGTTGCCGCTCAGTCCCGGTTCTTTCTTCGTGTTGTCGCCGTCGACATAGAACTCGACGCTGTCGTCGAGGTAGGCGGAAGAAGAATCATTCTTCAGTGTCGCATCGTTGATGTCGACCAGGGCATAGAGATAATCGTTGTCGCAAAGGACACGGAACTGCCCCGAGGCATCGGCTGGCGAGTCGATCTCGGCGCCATCGATGAGGGTTGTGATCGGATGCGCTGCGACCGATGCCCAGACCTCATCGACCTGTCCGTCGATCAGCGGCGGTGCGCTCACGTAGTTGATTCTGAAATCCGCAGTGCTTTCACCGTTGCCGCGAACGTAAAGGACTATCTCGTTCACATCGTCGACCGTCCAATCCTGAGATCCATCGAAGGGATACTCGACCTCGCTGTAGTACGGCGTCTTGGTGTTGTCGTACGTCAGCGGCATCGACTGGAACCCCGTGTGGACGATGACGGTCTCGCCGAAGGTCCCGTTCGGGGCGGTTCCATAGCCAACGTACGAGCCGGTGCCGTTGGTTACGCCATCGACCCAGAATTCATACAGCAGGCTGCCCTCCTGATCCGTGTAGCTCTCGAAATCATCCACCGGCAGGACGGTCGTGAAGCTCCAGACGTCGCCGGTCACGAGCTGATCGAACGGCTGAATCTCATCCACACGCCAGAAATAGGTAGTCAACGGCTCCAGAGCGCCGGGATTGTAGTTCGGATCGACGAAAATGCCCTTGTCCGTCTCGGTGTTTCCGGCCGCCACCGCCGCCTTCGTCGTTCCGAAATAGACATGGTGCGCCTGGACGACCTGGCCTTCGAGCCATGTCAGATCCGGCGCGAGCGCCACGCGGTTGCTGCCATCGGCGGGATCAGGCATGAACGCCATCTCCGGCCAGGCCAGGAAGGTCCAGACATCGCCTGTATGCACCGTTACGCCGTCCAGCTCAACCTCATCTACTCGCCAGTAGTACGTGGTGCCGGGCACCAAGCCCGGCATGTACCACCACGCCGGAGTCGTGAGTCCAGCGATGACCAGGTCCTCGGGACCCAGGTTCGGATCTGTGCCGACGTAGAGGTTGTGGCTCACCGCTCCGATCCCAGGCGTCCACTGAAACATGGGCGCCAGCACGTATAGATCCCCGTCCGCAGGGGTGGGGTTGGTGGCCTTCTGGCCCCACGCGGCACCGGACGAAACCACGCCGAGTATCACCACAATCGCATACCATGCTCTTCTGTCCATGCCAATCCTCCTTCAAATCCTCGCCGATGACATACGAAAGGTCACCACCAGCCACACACTGGGGAACCTCTCTTACGTCAACTCGGTACCGAGAGATATGCCGTGCAATGGATCGCCTGCGACACTCAGTGATTTGCCATCGCACGGGCACCTGTTCAAGCACGATCATGGACTTTTGAGCGATGCGCCTCCCCATTTGATCCACCTGCACACGCTCCTGCGCTACCACTGCGGCGTCTTGAGACGGCCACAGCCTCAACATGACTACTTATTTTATACCAGCCACACCGAAGGATTACAAGGGAAATCTCGACCATCCGGCGGAACGTAATCCGCCTCACCCGCCAGCCACCCACACTCCACTCCAACAAACGGAGCTATTCTCGGACCCGCTGCGAAACCATCGTGGATCAGCTCAAGACGGCTCCCATGAATTTGAAATTGGTGAATACAGAAGAACAAATGTCAGGGCCACAAACACGACCCAGTCTTCCAATCTTAGCCATTTTCCCTCATGTTTTCTAAATCGAACCTCCGATACCACTTCAGACAAGTACATATTACCCAGCTTTACATGTGTAAACTGACAAATACTACGCATGTTCCAGAGGCTCGGCATAGCACTGTAACGGATGACAAAGGAGAATCGAATGGTAAAGGATGAAGTACTTGCCCGTTATCTCGAAGCCCTGATCCAGGGAGATCGCAGCACCTGCCGTTCCATCATCGAGGAGACGATGCAGCGTGGCGTGCCTGCCAATTCCATCTACGTGCACCTGATCTGGCCCGTTATGACCGAGATCGAGCGTCTGTCCAGGACGGATCGGATCACACCCGTACAGGAGCACCTTGCCACGCGGATCAACCGCACGATCGTGGACCAATTGCAGAACAAGCTGCCCCGCCGGCCCACCAAACACAAGAAGGTTGCAGTCTGCTGTTCCCGTGAGGAACTGCAGGAGCTCGGGGCTCAGATCATTGCGGACCTGCTCGAAAGTGATGGCTGGTACGTGCGATTCCTCGGGGGCGGGCTGTGTAACGACGATATTTTCGCATACATCAACGAATATGCACCTGACGTCCTGCTGGTCTACGGGACGACGCCAAAACAGGCGCCCGACGTCCGACGTCTGATCGACCGCGTCCGATCCGTGAATGCCTGGCCGGACATGCGGATCGTAGTGTCCGGGGGGTTGTTCAATCGAGCCGAGGGTCTGTGGGAGGAGATCGGAGCCGACGGATTCGCTGCTACCGCAGCCGAGGTGCTTCAGGTGGCCGCAGATGAGCAGCCCGTGCCAAGTCCCGACCGGCGAACGGTCAACCGCCGCAAGCGAAAGCAGCAGGCGGCAGCCCAGGAAGTCGTCCACGCAGAATGAGATCGTAAGACCAGCAGTAGACACCTGACAGATCCCTCAGGATCTCACAATCCTCGGGGATCTGTCTGTGTTCCCGCAGAATCGCACTACGTCGTGGCCTGGTGGATCTTGTACTCGACGCTGTCGACCAGTGCCAGCCAGCTTGCCTCGATGATATTCTCCGAGGCGCCTACGGTTCCCCAGATAGACTGCCGATCGCGGGATTCGATCACGACGCGGACTCGGGCGGCTGTCCCTGCCTTGCCATTGACGACGCGAACCTTGTAGTCGATCAGGTGCATCTCGCGGATGCAAGGGTAGAAGTTCTCTAACGACTTCCGCAGGGCGGCATCCAGTGCATTGACCGGGCCGTCCCCTTCGGCTACTACATGCTCGACCTTGTCGCCTACCTTGAGCTTCACGGTGGACTCTGTGAGGATCTCGCCGTTCTTTCGCTTCTCCACCTCAACGTGGTACTCGATCAGTTCGAACGCCGGCTTGTACGTGCCGAGGACCTTTTTGGTCAGCAGGTCGAAGCTCGCGCTGGCCGCCTCGAACTGGTAACCCTGATTCTCCAGGTCCTGTACGCGGGAGAGAATCTTCCGGGCCAGCTTCGGGTCCTGGGAGAGCTTGGCCTTCTCCATTTCCGCCAGGATATTCGACTTGCCGCTGAGCTCGGAGATCAGGAATCGTCGCTCGTTCCCGACGAGCTGTGGATCGATGTGCTCGTACGTCCGCTTGCTCTTTCGCAGGGCATCGACATGCAGGCCCGCCTTGTGGGCGAAGGCGCTGCCGCCCACGTAGGGCAGGTTCATCACGGGGGCGATATTGCCGATCTCGTAAATGAACCGCGAGGTCTCCGTCAGCATTCGTACCTTTTCCGGGCTCAGGACTTCGAGACCCATCTTGAGCGTCAGGCCGGGGATAACAGAGCACAAATCCGCATTGCCGCACCGTTCGCCCATGCCGTTGATCGTGCCCTGGACCTGCCGGGCACCGGCCCGGACGGCCGCAAACGAATTGGCGGTCGCACAGTCGGAGTCATTGTGCGTGTGGATGCCGACGACCAGCGAGCCAAACACCCGGCAGACCTGCTGTGTGATCTCGAAGATCTGCTCCGGCAGCGACCCACCGTTGGTGTCGCACAGAACCAGGGCATCGGCCCCCCCTTCGGCAGCCGCCTGCAGAACCTTCATGGTGTATTCCGGATTCTCCCGATACCCATCGAAGAAATGCTCGGCGTCGAAGATCGTCTCGATCCCCTTCTGCCTGAGGTATCGCACAGACTCGCAGCAAATCACCAAGTTCTCGTCGAGAGAGCAGCCGAGCACGTGCCGCACGTGCAAATCCCACGTCTTGCCTACGATCGTGGCCGCCGGCGCCTTGCAAGCGACAATGGAATTGAGGGACAGATCGTCGGCCACGCCGCAATCGGCCCGCCGCGTACTGCCAAACGCAGAGATCTTCGAGGTCGTCAGCCCAAGCTTGGCCACTTCCTGGAAGAACTGCATCTCCTTGGGGTTCGAGGCGGCATACCCTCCCTCGATGTACTCCAGGCCAAGGCCATCCAGCCATTTGGCGATGGACAGCTTGTCTTCGAGTGAGAAACTGACCCCTTCCGCCTGCATGCCGTCGCGCAGCGTCGTATCATAAACGGCAATTCTTGTCATGTTGCGTTCCAACTTCCCGTGCGGCCGGGAACCATCAGCTCACAGGTACGCCCGTTGCTCGACCGGCCAGCAGAAAAAGACTCTATTTTACCGTGCGCCACTCAACTGTAAAGGCCAAAGTCCGGAGACGAACTGTCCTACCGCATTCTCAGGGGCGCTCGACATATCTGTAAGTCCAGTCGAGAACGTATCTTACTGCACCTCCAAGAGGCCCTCCCACGGTGATTAGGGTCTGTCTTCATCGTCGGTCCACGTAGTCGGCGCCGTCGAATCCCGCCTCGCCAATGACATCGCGAACCAGAGAGATCGCGGCAGCCTAACCGACAAAGCGAACGGAGAGAACCCGAATACAGGGCATCGAGGCGATCATCGAGGGCACTCGCACCGGGCAGATCGGCGACGGCAGAATCTTCATCGTGGACCTGCCTGAGTGCATCCGGATCCGAACGGGCAAACGAGGCAACGCAGGCATCGGTTGACATGATGCGTCGCTACCTTTCGACCATCATTTCTGTGCCCTTTCTCGGGCCAGAAGCGGGCCCTGCCGCGCACGACGGGGCCCCTTTTCCTTATGCTGATCTGCCGACGTTCAATACCCTACTCGTCCCCAGATCGCTTCCTGCATCTTCCGCAGATCGACCAGGCCGTCCTCGGTGGTAGGCGTGTAGCCGTACGGCGGGTTGGGCTGCTTGCCCGCTTCAATCGTCTCTTTCCCCTGGTACTTCCAGTAATCGCTGTGGCCGTCCGCAAAGGCGACGTTCGTCCCGTCGCCATGGCGGACAAACGGCGGGTCCCACCATTTCGCTGTGAGGTAGTAGGCGGCATAGCTGTCCGGACTGATCCGTCCCTCATCCAAGAAGACGAGCCGATAGGCCGGCGAGGGAATGGTGATCTCCGATCGTCTCTTGACCATGAGCACCGTCCGGTCGACCCGCGCGCCCTTGTTGCCGACGTAGGTTCCCGGGGCGTCGAAGCACCCGTTCATGCCGTAGCCGGTCGAGTAGGTCCGCATCTCGCCGCGAACCCCGGTCGGGCAGCGGTAGACCTTCTCCGCTCTGCAGTAGGCAAATAGGGCACCGACGCGGATGGCGTCCATTTGTATGTTGAGAGGTCGTTGCTGACCCGTTGCGTAACCTGAGGCACAGTCGTTGCCGACCCAGTACCGCTCGCCTTCGTGAGGGCCGGACGAGGGTATGGGGGCACTGGCCGGCGCGCTTGGGGAATAGTAGGCTTCGCCATTGACGATCCGGTCGTCGTTCTCATCCGCGTACATCATCCAGCCAAGCGTCAACGTCCTGAGGTGATTCAAGCAGACCGCGCGGCGACCCTGCTCTCTCGCCCGATTCAACGCAGGCATGAGAATAGCCATCAGGATGGCAATGATGGCAACGACCACAAGGAGCTCGATCAAGGTGAATGCCTGGGGAAGACCACTGATTCTGTGGTGCGACGCTGTCCCGCGTGCCGGGACAGATCGGCCGCTCGGTCTCTGCTCATTCATGATGAAGCTCCTTGGGACACGAGGTCCAGAAACTCTCTTCATGCGCACGATCCGCGAATCCACAGGTTCATTGTACGCACAGTCCCGTCGAAGGACAACTGTGATTGCCCCGGGATCGGCGCACCGAGAACTTGACGGGACAGACCCATCGTCATAAACTCGTGCCAGTTGCAGTCGCCTGTGCACCCGTGACGCTCGGACGGTACGAGCCGCTCGCGGGCCTCGTCGGGTCGCATCAGGCATCGGAAAGGAAGAATCGCGATGAGAAGAGAGATGTTCCATTCGACCCCGGTCCTTGCGGCGGCTTTTCTGTTTCTCCTGCCGGCGGCCTGCACCGTCCATGCAGCCGAGACGACACAACCACTGAACCAGCCTCCCGAGGGCTTCACCGCCCTGTTCAACGGAAAGGACCTCACCGGCTGGAAGGGTCTTGTCAAGGGCCCGTACGACAATCCCGACAAGCGAGCGGCCCTTGCCCCGGACGAGCTGGCAAGACTCCAACAGGAAGCCAACGAGGACATGCGAGCCCACTGGAAGGTCGTCGACGGTGTCCTGACCTTCGACGGAAAGGGACGCAGCCTCTGTACCGCCAAGGACTACGGCGACTTCGAGATGTTCGTGGACTGGAAGATCGAAAAAGGCGGCGACAGCGGCATCTATCTACGAGGCTCACCCCAGGTGCAGATCTGGGACACAGCCAATCGCCTGGTCGGCGCCCAGGTGGGTTCGGGCGGCCTCTACAACAATCAGAAGCACCCGAGCAAACCCTCGAAGGTCGCGGACAAACCAATCGGCGAGTGGAACACCTTCCGCATCGGCATGATCGGCGACCGGGTCACGGTCATCCTCAACGGCGAGATCGTCGTTGACAACGTCGTCATGGAGAACTACTGGGACCGGAGCAAACCGATCTACCCCACCGGTCAGATCGAGTTGCAGAACCACGGCAACTTCCTCTATTTTCGGAACGTCTACATCCGCGAGTTGCCGCGCGAGAACGGGACGAACAAGCTCACCGAGGAAGAACAACAGCAGGGCTTCGTGCAGTTATTCAATGGCACGGATCTGGCGGGCTGGGTCGGCGGCCCGCAGGGCTACACCATCAGGGACGGCCTGCTCATCATCGACCCATCGCAAGGCGGTGGCGGCAACCTGCTCACGGAGAAGGAGTATGGCGATTTCGTGTTCCGATTCGAGTTCCGCCTGTCGCCCGGCGCCAATAACGGCGTGGGAATTCGAACGCCTCGGACCGGCAACCCGGCCTACGAGGGGATGGAGATCCAGATTCTGGATGACGCCTCGCCGCGATATCGCGGTTGGCTCAAGGACTACCAGCATCACGGCTCGATCTACGGTGTGGTCCCCGCCAGGACCGGTGCTCTCAAGCCGTGGGGACTGTGGAACTGCGAGGAAATCACCGCCAAGGGCAAGCAGATCACCGTGAAGGTCAACGGCGAAACCATCGTGGATGCAGATATCGAAAAGGCCAGCACGCCCAAGACCATCGACGGCAACGAGCACCCCGGACTCAAGCGAACCAGCGGCCACATCGGTTTCTGCGGCCACGGCGACTATCTCGAAATCCGCAACATCCGGATCAAGTCGCTCGATTCGCAACAGTAGGACTCTGTCGGTTCCTAACGACAATGCCCGCTGGTCCCGCTCCCACCGGGGTGGGACCGGCGGATATTCTCCCTTCTCCCCCTCCTGCAATCCGGGAGAATCTGCCTGAATCACTACGGCCGGAACAGGAGTCTGCTCGACGAGGCCGGAATCCATAACGGCGGCCCTCGCGGCTATCGGATGAAGGCCAGGCAGGCACATGCCAGGAAGATCAAGGCGGCGATGGATTCGGATCTCGCTTCGTGAGGCGCCGGTTCAAGACTTGGCTGAATCGAGCACATCGGGCACCTGCAGGCGGGCGACGGCTTCCTGGGCGAGGGCTTCGTATTCCCGCGCGCCCTTGTTGCCCGGAGCAAAGCTCAGAATCGTCTGGCCGTGACTTGGCGCCTCCGCCAGGGCAACCGATTTGTGGATCACCGTACTGAAAACCATCGCGCCGAACAGGCCGCGAAGGCCGGTCTCAATCCGCTTGCTCAACGCGGTTCGCTCCTCCACGAAGGTCAGCACCACACCCAGGGGATTCACGAGACAGGGGTAGAATCGCGCCCGGATGTGCCGAACGGTATCCAGCATCCGCCTGAGCCCGTCGAGAGCGAAAAATTGGGCCTGTACAGGTATAATAACGCCGGTGCTGGCAACCAGGGCATTCAACATCAACAGACCCAGCGACGGCGAGCAATCGATCACACAGATCTCGTAGTCGCGAGAGACCGCCCGCAATTGCTCGCCGAGAATCAACTCCTTGCCGGGCACATTGCGTAACGACAATTCGGCCCCCGCCAGGAGGATGTTGCTCGGCAACAGGCCAAGCCGACCCACGCGGGTACTCACCGCAATCTCGGAAATGGGCTCGTAATCCACCACGACGTGGTAGGCGCTTCTGGCGAAGTCGTTGGGGTCGTAACCCAAGCCCAACGTTGCATGGCCCTGGGGATCGAAATCAACGAGCAGCACGCGGTACCCAGTCTGGGCCAGAGCCGCGGCCAGGTTGATGGCCGTCGTGGTCTTGCCGCAACCACCCTTCTGATTCGCTACCGCTACGATCTGCATCCAGTCGGCACTACCTCCTCTCGTACTGCCACCCGATCACGCTTTACTGATTTCACACATCAGCCCCATGCATCTCTCCTCAGTTTACCAAAGCACCGCCATTCACCACAAGAGGAAACACATGGGGCACCGGCACAAAGCCCCCGAACCGCGTCTCTTGTCTTCCCCTATGGGTTTCCATAGAATGGATGCAGAGTCATACGGTTGACCGGTTTCATACACTTAACGTAATCAGCGGTTTGAAGAGGTGAGAGAATGAAGGCATCAGCGTATGTAGCAATCATGGCATTTGTGTTGAGTCTGGCCGGTCAGCTCTTCGGCCAGGGACAGGTCAAGTTCCGAGGGATGGTCACAACCGACGAAGCGAACGACGTACCAGTGGTCTGCTATGGGGACAACACCGTCACCGTGGCCATGGACATCGTGCTGGACGATCCGAACAAGCTTCTGACCGGCGTGCAGTCTCTGCGAGTTTGTTACGATGCCGCGCGCCACCTGCTGTCCGGCGACTGGGTCGAGGTCAACGGCTACTACTGGTCCGGCGCTTGTCCCAAACAATACTGCGGGCACGTGCAGATCCTGAAAGACTCGGACTACATCATGCTCATCACGCAAGGCCAAGACAACGATTGGATGGTGGTAGGCAGCGATCTGTACTCGATCCCTCTGGGCAACGTCGGGATCGGAACAGACAAGCCATCTGAAAAGCTCCATGTCGTCGGCAACGTACTGGCGGCGAGCGAGTCGCCCTGGCTGAGGTTCATCAGCTCGCTGGGACACGACGCCGGGATCAGCCTGACCGCCTCCGGCGTCGGGGTCAACATGTGGGGAGTCCGGCGAGACGGGTCCTCCGCCGACCTGGTCGTCGCGGAGAGCTTCCCCTATCCGCCGTTCGGAGGCGACAGGGTAGCGATCCAGGCCCGTACCGGGTACGTCGGGCTGGGCGTCAGTGATCCTGACTGTCGACTGACACTGCCCAACACGGACGACGAATCCGGCCAAGCCGTGGCCAGCGCCTGGAAGACCTACAGCTCCGAACGATGGAAGACCAACGTCCAAACCATCGACAACGCAATGGAGAAAGTCCGCCGGCTCCACGGCGTCCGTTTCGACTGGAAATCATCCGGCGCGCACGACATCGGCCTGATCGCGGAAGAGGTCGGCAGAGTAATCCCCGAGATCGTGGACTACGAAGCCAACGGGACCGACGCAAGGTCGGTCGTCTACGACAGGCTGGTCGCCCTGCTGATCGAGGCACTGAAAGAGCAGGATACCCGCATCGCGGAACTCGAGCAGATCGCAGCACAGCAGAAGAGCCTCAATCGGCGGCTGGAATCGCTGGAGCGACTGATCCCGCAACCGTCCATCACCGAGACGGAAGCTCAGACTCTGCCCTAAGAAACCACCTCAAAACGATGAATGTCATTGCGAGTCGGGAAGCCGCTTCGCGGCGGGTAGGTGAAAGAAACGGTTTGTGGTACGATGGGGTGTGTAAGCTCCGACAGTCCTGACCGAGGCTTCATTGGTGCGTCCTGCCCGATTGCGA
>JAXDBU010000131.1:0-15960 GCA_034678485.1 Sedimentisphaerales bacterium
GAGGCAACGCCGAAGGATCTGGGCATCGGAGCAGAGGGTTCTCTCGGTCGCAGGCCAGATCCTTCACTCCGCTGCGCTTTGTTCAGGATGACAGAGCCCGCGCAACGGTCAATCCTAATCCGTATCAGGCGTCGGAGCCCCTCCGATCCGGATTCGTCCTGTCCGCAGACAGTCCGTTCGTAGTGACGCCGGGAGGCGTTATCCGTAGCATGGGCATACTACCAGCAGGCCGGCGTTCGCCATGACCACCCGATGGCCGGCTTCTTCTCACGGACACATAGGACATGGGGGATGCCCAGGGCGTCTCGCAATCGCGCGCGATCCGTCTTGCGCGTGGGGGTTCAGTACCTCTTGCGGAACTTGGCTGTGGGGATGCTCATCAGCTTGCGGTACTTGGCGACGGTGCGCCGGGCCAGGTTGGGGATTCCCGCTTCGGCCAGTTTCTCCTTGATCTGGTCGTCGTTGAGCGGCCTGGCCTTGTCCTCTTCGTCGATGATCTGCTGGAGCTTGACGCGAATGGCCTCCCAACTATGGGCCTGCCCGCTGGTGTCTTCCGTGCCCCCGCTGAAGAACTTGCGCAACGGCAGAATCCCCCAGGAGCACTGGAGGTACTTGCCGGACACAGCCCGCGAGACCGTGGCCAGATGGACGCCCACCTCCTCCGCAATCTTCGACATGGGCAGAGGACGCAGGCTCAACGGGCCCTGCTCGAAGAAGTCCTTCTGATGTCGCACGATTGCCTTGGCGACCTTGAGCAGGGTGTTCTTGCGCTGCTCGATTGCCTCAATGATCCAATGAGCGGACCGGATGTTGTTTATGAGGAACTTCTTCGTGTTGTCGCTGATGTGACGATCTTCGGCCATCCTCGTGTAGTAAGGACTCAGTCTCAAGCCGGGCAGACTGGTGTCGGCGAGACGGACGGAGAACTCCTCCGAGTTGTCTTTGGGTTCCACGATCACATCCGGCGTGATCGGGATGCTTTCATTGCGCCCGACCTGCAGGCCGGGCGAGATGTCCAGTTTACGGAGTCGGTCGATGGCTGCGTTGAGCCGCTTGATGCTGCAATCCATCTTCCTGGCGATCTCCGGGAGGCGGTTCTCAAGCAGCGCGTCCATGTGATCGCCGACGAGACGGTACTCGAAGCCCATGTCCTCGCTTCTCTGCGCCAGTTGGATCAGGAGGCACTCGCGGATATCCCGTGCCCCCACGCCGGAGGGCTCCAATTCCTGGACGAGCTGAAGGGCCTCCTTCAGATGCTCGGGTGTGAACGCAGTCTGGTCCTTGTTGTGCAGTTGCTCGAGCGGGACGCTCAAATAGCCCCGATCATCGATGTAGTCGATGATCGCGCCGCCGGCCTGCTTCACGGGCTCCTCGGCTTCCACGAGTCGCCACTGGTCGGTGAGATAATCGTGCAGAGATTGCGGCGGAGCGGCCGTGTTCTTGATGGCCTCCAGCTTGAGGTCCTTCTCTTCATTATCGTGCCGGCTGCGATACGGACCCGACTGCTCGATGAGGTCGCGGAACTCGTCCCCCAGATTGCCGAGCCGCTCGAAATCCTCCGCCTGATTCGTGGCGTCCACGACCAGCGCCTTTTCCGCGAGGTCGTCGTCCTGTGTGACTTCCGGCGGGGCCTCGCTCTCATCCGGACTCGAATCGTCGTCCAGTTCGAGAACGGGGTTGCTGTTGAGCTCTTGCTCGATGCGTTCCTGAAGGGCGAGAATCGGAAGCTGGAGGATCTCCATGGATTGGATCATATGCGGAGCGAGCTTCATCCGCTGCTCCATCCGCATCTGTCCTGTCATTTCCAGCTTCATGGAACCACCTGTGTACTCCGGCCTGCGCGCTGCTTGACGAATCTCCCCCCATGATAGCCGCACCCTGGGTTTCGTCAACCACCGCCTGTCTGCTCCAACCTCTTTGTGTATGTGCCAACTCCGGGCGGCACACGGATCACAGTCAATCGGTGCGATGAGTTTGTCATGCTGAACGAAGTGAAGCGGCTGAGCGACTCAGGATGACGGAGGATTGTCACTCGACGACCTGCCGACCGAGGATCGCGTCGGTGAGGATGCGTCCGCTGGCGTATTCGATCGTGCTGCCGGTGGGCAGTCCGCGGGCCAGACGGGTGATTCGGACGCCGAACGGTCTCAAGACCGAACTGATGTACAGCGAGGTGCCGTCCCCCTCGATGTTCGGATTGGTGGCCATGACGATCTCTTTCACTTCGCCGGTTCGGACGCGTTCGACGAGCTTGTCGATGGTCAGATCGCCTGCGTTGACGCCTTCCAGGGGTGCGATGTGTCCGCCCAGGACGTGATAAAGCCATCTGCAGGCCCCGGTCTTTTCGAGACTGATGACGTCCTTGGGCTGCTCGACGACGCAGATCAGGCTTCGGTCGCGGCGCGTATCGGAACAGACTTGGCACAGATCCCCCTCGGACAGGTTGCAGCAGACGCGGCACCGCTTGATCCTGGTCTTGACGTCTCGGATCGCGTCCGCCAGGGCCATGGCGGTCGGGGCGTCGCTCTTGAGGATATGGAACGCCAGACGCTCCGCGGTCTTGGGTCCGATCCCGGGCAGTTTGCCGAACTCCTCAATCAACCGATTCAACGTGGCGGTATAGGCGCTACTCATGGCACAAATGACTCACTCCTGTGGTTGCCCTATGGGTTTTCTTCGATTCTTGTGATGCTTGCGTCGAGGCCCACAAGGACCATCTTGACCGCCGGATCGCTGGCGATCTCGTATCGCTTCTGGGCGGTGGGTCTTGCGGGGTCCCCTGTGCTTTCCGTCGACGCTCCGACAGCCAGCTCGAACCTCACGCGGATGGGGCGACCCAGGTGCTCGCTCAGAACCGAAGCGATCTGATCCGCCCGTCCGTTGCTTTCGCACATGTGCTTCTGCATTCCGCCCGTCGGCGGAAAGTGGATCAGGAGCGTGTCGCCCGCGAGTCCCCGCGGCGTCGAGCCCTTCAAGAGCCCGGCGGTGCCGTTGCCGACTCTCGTCCCGATCATCTCCAGGATCTCAGGCCAATCCTGCATTAGATCGGCAGGGGCCGCAGGCGCCCTGGGCTCGCCAGGCAGGGGCAATTGCTCCGCCTGGGTCTGCCCGTCCTTGCGGTGAGTAGGAGATGCTGCCGGCTTCGATGGGGGGCTATCCTCGGTCAGCAGTTTTTTTTTAACGGCCGGCGCTGTCCCTTGAGCCCGGCTCATCAGCTCGTCCACGTTCATAAAGTGCTCGCTGAGCGCGAAGCGCAACAGCGAGGCGTCGAGCAGGGCCCTGGGCGTGTCGCTGTTCTTGACCATCCAGCGGAGCTTCTCCAACGCGGTGATGTTGTAGATCAACGCCGCAGCGTCGAATCGTTTCGCCAGGGCCGCGGCCTTGTCCTTTTGGTCGGCGGTCAGGATCAGCAGGTCCGTATCGACGCCCGCCGAGCGGATGACCAGCAGGTCGCGCATCGACTCGATCACCGCATCGACGATCTGGATCTCGCCCAACCCGGTGCAGACCAGGTCCTCGACGGCGGTGAGCGTGCCCGCCGCGTCGTGCTCCGCAATTCGCTCGATGAGCTGGTGGATCTTCTCCGCGTTGGGCCGGCCCAGGAAGTCCTCCAGGAGCTGCGCCGTCAAGGGCTGGATGCCCGTGCTGATGAGCCGGTCCAGGAGGCTCAAGGCGTCCCGCATCGAGCCGTTCGCCATCCTTGCCACCGGCAGGATCAGGTCCTCCTCGAACCCGATGCCTTCCTTTGCGAGGATCGTCCTGAGCTGCTCTGCGATCACCTTCGGACTGATATTGGCGAAGTCGAATCGCTGGCATCGGGACTGGATCGTCGCGAGGACCTTGTTCGGTTCGGTGGTCGCGAAGATGAACTTCACATGCTCCGGCGGCTCCTCCAGCGTCTTGAGCAGGGCGTTGAACGCCGCCGTGGTCAGCATGTGCACTTCGTCGATGATGTAGATCTTGTAGCGGGCCCGGGCCGGGCGGTAGATCGCGTTCTCCCGCAGTTCGCGGATCTCGTCGACGCGGTTGTTCGAGGCGCCGTCGATCTCGATGACGTCGATGTCCTCGCCGGTGTTGATGGCGACGCAACTGCTGCACTTCAGGCACGGCGTCGTCGTCGGCTCCTTCGCCTCCAGGCAATTCAGCGCCTTGGCGAGGATCCGGGCCATCGTGGTCTTGCCGACGCCGCGGGTGCCGGTGAACAGGTAGGCATGGGCGACCCGGCCGGTCTCAATCGCGTTCTTGAGCGTTCGCGAGATCGGCTCCTGCCCCATGACGTCGTCGAACGTCTGGGAGCGGTACTTTCGTGCTAGGACGGTGTAAGCCATGACATTTTACTATTTATGATTGACGATTTACGATTGTTTTCGCGTCGTGTGCCTCGCGGCGACACAGATCCGCCTCAACTCGTGACCCTCTTCGAGCAGTGGGGCAACTCGCTTCTTCGCGAGCAGTTCCTCATCAATGATGAACTCCATCCAGAAGCACGATTCATCAACCTCCTCTATCACGATGCTCAGTTTGGCGACGAACGCTGCTCGCGACTGTGCAATGCACGTGGCGCGATAATTGGCAGCCGCACCAGTCGAGCACCGAATCAACTGGCCTCGAATGTGGCTACCCAGAGTGGTGTTCGCCAAAGCCAAGGCCAGTTTGACGCACCGATGGGCAAACTGCCTTGTCCTCTCCGTCATTTCTTGTCGATTCACGGGTCCGTCCCTCCGGCCACCCAAATCGAAAATAGTAAATCATAAATCGTAAATCAAAAAAGATCGGCCGGGTGCCCCCACACACGGCTGAGCGTCCGCTTATGGCTGCTCGGTTCCCCGCCTGACCAGGTTCACGGGCTCGGCCTGCATGGGACCCGGCCGGCAAAAGGGTCCCCCCACGCGATCTCTCGCGCCTGGGGCGCCCATCATATCCCCACTATTCCCGAATCAAAGAGCCTGCGACAGGTCCCGCAAGCCTATCGTCGCCCAGGGACCCAACCGACAGGGCGACACTATACCACACCCGCCGGCCTCTTGCCAGCAAAACCTTTTGCATTTCTGCCGGTCTCTTGCATGGCATCTTCGGCCCGCCCATAGGATCTGTGCCCATCAATCCAGTGAAGGACCCCTGCGCAGCGTGTGATGCCGTTCCGACGAAAGGTCGTCAGAATGCAGCCGAAGGAGGAATCTGAATGCGATGTAATGTCGACCTGCTGGCAGTCTTCAAATTCCGTGCGGGTTCTTGACGGCCCCAGAAGCTCCTTTGCTCGCCCGAAGAACCACTTCTCGATCCGTGCAAATTCCGGGTGGGTGACCCACACGTTTACGTCCTGTAGCCACAGGTAGCCATATCGGCAGAAGTAGATTGCGGCTCGTTCCATCTTAGGGAACCTGGGGTCCAGGCGACGCTGGTTGCGCGAGAGCAGGTAGTAGCCCAAGAGCTGATCCAAGTCCCTGGCAGCCACCTCGCCCTTTCGTGTCACCTTGAAGTCGACGAGGAGATCGCCGGCAATGAGATCTGTGTCTGCTCCGCCCACCAAGCTGGACGATTCCCCGAAGTCTGGATTGAGGAGAACTGTTTCACTCCTTCTTGAGCCAGTGATTCCATGACGTGCGCTGGTATGATGGAGGGTCACAGTTCACAAGCCATATTTCAAGCTCGGGGAACGCGGTTCCCATTCGTCTCCACGCTTCACCGTAATGAGATGCCCTTGTGGGCAGTCCCTGGGCGAATCTCCGCGGGAGAGCGATCACCAACTTCTTTGCACCATCGACGAGCCTCGAGACAGCCCGAAAGAACACCTCATAGAAGTCCTTGGATCGGGCTGGTGGAAATTCCCTGAAACCGATCACCTCGATGAAATGCTCGTCATCTCCTTTCGTGGCGATCAAATCGGCGCCTGTTTCACCGTTCCTGCGAGGGGGACTCAGTCTGTATCCCTCTGCGCTTAAGCAGAGTCTGAGACACCGTTCGATCTCGTCACTCGGGATCAACTGCGCCATTTTCTACTGCCTCCTGTTGCGGAAAAGCGATATTGGGTGGTTGGATTCGATGGTGCCACTCTGATTCCAGGCAGCACGCGCACGTTTATGGTCTCCGAGACACGGGTGCCTAAACGCTCTGGACAGCCTCTTGCCAGGGTTGGGAGCTTAGGCCTATAACCCTGTGGACTTCCCTCTATGTGAAATTATACTCGATGCCTTATGGATGTGCAAACGCGCCTTACATCGCTCAAGTTCCATTTGTGGTCAGTCCAGACCTGAGGATTTGCGGAACATTGTTGGTTCGTGATAAGATTGCCTGTCGAATACGCAGCCTCTACACCGGAATGCGGATTTCATTGGGTCGCACGTATTGGGGTTGTCTGAGGTTTACACGATGGACTACACGTATCGCGATATCGCCAGGATGATCGATCATTCGTTGTTGAACCCTGCGCTGACCGAGCGGGAACTGGAGCAGGGGTGCCGGCTGGCTGTGGAGTATGACGTCGCCAGCGTGTGCATCCTGCCGTATTACCTGAAGAGGTGTGCCGAGATCCTGACGGGTAGCAGCGTGAAAGCCAGCACGACGATTGGTTTCCCGCATGGAGGACATGCGACCGCCGTCAAGATCGCGGAGGCGAAGCAGGCCCTCGCCGACGGTGGGCAGGAACTGGACATGGTCGTCAATATCAGCAAGGTCCTCAGCGGCGATTGGGAGTATGTCCGCTCGGAGCTGGCCGCGGTGATCGACCTGACGCACCAGCATGGGCAGAAGGTCAAGGTGATCTTCGAGAACTGCTACCTGAACGACGACCAGAAGATCAAGCTCTGCGAGATCTGCGGCCGGCTCGGCGTCGACTGGGTGAAGACCTCCACGGGCTACGGCTCAGGCGGCGCGACGATGGAAGACCTCAAGCTGATGCGGCGGCACTCGCCCCCGAGCGTGCAGGTCAAAGCAGCAGGCGGCATTCGCGATCTCGACAAGCTGCTGGAGGTCCGGGCCTTGGGCGTTACCCGCGCCGGCGCTACTCGCACGGCGGAAATTCTCAACGAGTGCAAACGACGACTGGAATTGAAGTGAGCCTTCGAAGATCGTCGCGAGCAGGACAAGGTGCGTCGCCGGCTGCAGGCGAGTTCTCAGTTCGTCGGGACCTCATCCTCCGACACCGGGGTGATCGTCACGCCGTCCTGATGCTCGTCGAACCTCCAGACGGTGACGATGCCGTTGCTCTCCTTGACCTCGCACACCTTGGTCGGCTCGAATTTCGTCCCGTTCCAGATCCAGCGGACGGTGATCTCGCCGTACATGACGTTGGGGTACTTGTCTCTCAGGGAATCGCAGTTCCGGGCATCCACCATGCCGAATCTCTTTGTCTGGCGAGGGGGAACCGGTTCGACGATTGGGTTATCGGGCGTCGATCCGACCGGCGGCTGTGGACTGAGGGTGTTGGTCCAAGTCCTCTCGGGCGGGACCGACTCGGGCTGCGCCTGGGGAATCGCGCTCGGCGTTGTGTCTCTCTGTCCGATATCCGTGCGGACGTCTGCATTGCCTGGCTCCGGCGGCCGATTGGTGAGCACGAGGACCACCAGCGCAGATACGATGATGACCAGCTCCAGTCGAGTGAGCTTTGCAGGCATATAGGGCATTGTTCCGTCGGCCCGCTACGCGGACCGCTCCATCAGGGGTGATCGATGGGTCCGGAAACAGCAGACCCGCATCATCCCGGGAGACCATCGGCAGTTTCCGAGTCTCAGTTAAAGTATAGGGGGAGTTTTTCCACACGCCAACCGGGGGGCGGACGGGCGCAGGCCAACCCCAGGAGGAGACGAATGCCCTTTATGGGCGAGGTGCATTCGGCTCGGCGGGTCCGAAGTAGTACAGGGGGGGCAGATGGGCTTCGCCGATTGTGAAGTAACCGGCGCCTCGGGCATCGAAGCAGATGCCTTCGCCCTGCGGCTCATTTGGCAGAGGCAGCCGCACCTGCCTGCCTGCGAACGCGCGGTACAGGGGCTCGCCGTCGGGCCGGACCCACAGCGAGGCATTGAACATGCCGCGGACGATCACGCGCCGGCCGTCGGGCGAAACGTCGCCCGCGACCGCGAAACCCCATGGCAGCTTCGCCACTCGCTTCATCATCGTGGGCTCTGCCGTCGATTGCGGATAGACTGCCTGATACACCTTGGACCAGAACTCCCGTTTGGAGACGAGGTAGAGATCTCGCGTCAGCGGATCGACGAGCAGGGTTTCCGCGTCTCGCGGCCCGTCCGGATACGTGAGTCGGATCGCATCCGGCGGCCCGATTTCCATCTGTTCGAAGGGCGAGGTGGCATCGACCTTCGGTTCGGCGACGCGGTAGATTGTGACATCGGGATAGGAGGCGAGATTGTCCCCGATATCCCCGATGTAGAGACACGGCCGGTTGGGATCGGGACCCGGGCCGACGGCGATATCCTCCCAGTCACGGGCCGTGGCGCCTGCGAGGTTGCACACGCCCAGGAACTCGCCCCGGTCGTTGATTGCGAAGAGGCGGGCCGCATCGCCGGAGTCGTTGTGGACCCAGAGCACGCCGGGATTCTGCCGACTGGCGACGATGCCCGATGCCTCGCGAACCACTTCGCTGCGTACGACGCCGACCTTTCGGCCGGGACCGAACTTGCCCGACCGGGCTGCCAGGGCGCAGGAGGAAGTCAGCAGCAGACCCATCCACAGCAAGCAGCCCAACGGGCACACGTGGAACCTGTGTTTCATGTTCGTTCTTCCGGATTGGATTGTTGCCATTGTGTTTCTCCGGGGCATTCTATCGGTGATCGAGCGGGCCGGCAATCGTTCGCGGAGTCTCGTGAGGGAGTAGCTCATTGCATTCCCATCCACAGCTACTATACTTGCCTGAGTTGCCGCAGGTGTGGACTTGATCGCGGTGCGTGTCGGAGGACGACGCGTGGCAAGAACGCGTGTACTGACCAGGGTCGGCGGGCCGACCGGGCGAACAGGATACAAGAAGGCGAATGCAAGACCGGCGTCGGCAGGGAAGGTCTCCCGCCTGCGCAGGCCCGAGGAGATGTCTTGCGAACAGTGGCAGATCGCGTTGCGCAGGCAATTCGCCCAACGACAGGATTACCGCGTGACGAATCTGGGGACGGAAGCGATCTTCTCGGAGTTGCTCGTTGCGAATCCCGTGACCGGCGGCGAATACCGCGTGGCCATTCGCGGCCACGGATTGGGTGACAACTGCTGCTCGTGCCCCGATTTCGCTGTCAACACGCTGGGAACCTGCAAGCACATCGAGTGGCTCCTCGGCAAGCCGAGGTTCCGGCGAGGTGCGATCAAGGCGCTTGGCGACGGTTTCCGACCTGCGTACTCCGAGGTCTATCTTCGCTACGGCGCCAAACGCGAGGTGGTCTTTCGGGCGGGGACCGAGTGTCCCAAAGGTCTGAGGGAGCTTGCGGCGGGCTACTTCGACGCGCACGGCGCTCTCGAGGATCGGGGATACCGGCGATTCGATGTGTTTCTCCGACAGGCGGCCGCCTTCTCTCACGACTTGCGGTGCTACGACGACATGCTGGACTTCATTGCGGAAGTGCGGGATCGAGCGACTCTGGCCGAGTGTCTCGACAAGGCCTTTCCTGCGGGAATCGAGAGCTCAGCGTTCAAGGACTTGCTCAAGGTCCCTCTGTACCCCCATCAGCGGGAGGGCGCGTTGTTCGCCGCCATCGGACGGACCCTGGCCCCGATCCTGATCCGGCGGACGAAGAAGCAAGTGCTCCGGCAATTGCCCGAGCGGCTCGACAAGAACTACATCGTCCCCATGACCAAGGAACAGATGGCGCACCACGAGGAGAACCGCGAGATCGCTGCACGGATCGCGGCCAAGTGGCGCCGATTCGGGTTCCTCTCCGAGGCCGACCAGCGGCGATTGATGATCGCCCTGCAGAACATGCGGATGAGCTGCAACAGCACGTATCTGCTCGACAGGAAGACCGACTTCGGCTGCAAAGCGGACGAGCTGGTTTCCGTTCTGCAGGAATCGGTCGACCGGGTGACAGGGTCGATCCCGCCGGCCATGCCGGCTCCGGAAGACGGGGGCGCACCGACCTCAGATGCCGCAGGTGTCGAGGAATCCACAGGGGCGCGGAGCGCCGGCGGGCGCCCGTGGGGCGACCTGTTGTCCGCAGGGCTGTCTTTCCTCGGCAAACGGAGTTCCGCTCTCTCCGCCGAGAGCAGCCGATCGGTCGATGGGGGCGCGGGATTGCGGGTCGAGACGGACATAACCACCGGCCGACGCCACCTGACGCTGCCTGGGCCGTCGAAGAGAGTGCGCAGCGACATCGCGGGCCTGCTGAGCCAGTTGGCGGAGAAGCTGTAACAGAAAACGAATCCCAATGAGACAAGGAGCCACCGATGAATCATCGTACTGCGGGTCTGTTCCTGACCCTCTTTCTGTCTGTCTGCACCCATGCCGCAGGTTCCGCTCCGTCGGCCGATCCCTACCTGTGGCTCGAGGAGGTTCGGGGCGAGAAGGCCCTGGAATGGGTCGAAGCCCACAACGACGCGGCGCTGGCGGTTCTCAAGGCCCAGCCGGGATTTCAGGAGACCTACGACACGGCGCTGAAGATCCTCAACTCGAATGTCCGCATCGCGTACCCTCAGATCCGGGGCGAGTACCTCTACAATTTCTGGCAGGACGAGAAGAACGAACGGGGCCTTTGGCGTCGCACCACGTTGGACCAATACCGTTCCGATTCGCCGCAGTGGGAAGTGCTGCTCGATATCGACCAGCTCTGTCGGGACGAGGGTGAGCAGTGGGTCTTCAAGGGCGCCGGCGGCCTGTACCCCGACTACGATCGCTTCCTGGTCCAGCTCTCGCGAGGCGGCGGGGACGCGGTGGTCGTTCGTGAGTTCGACGCGGTTGCGAAACAGTTCGTCCGGGATGGCTTCATCGTGCCCGAAGCGAAGAGCGACGTCTCCTGGCGGGACCGCGACGCGCTCTACGTCGGGACGGATTTCGGGCCGGGGAGCCTGACGGATTCCGGCTACCCGCGCATCGCCAGGCTCTGGAAGCGAGGGACGCCTCTGAGCAGCGCGGAAACCGTGTTCGAGGGGCAGGCGAAGGATGTCGAGACGGGTTGTGTGACGATCAACACGCCCGAGAGGCGATACGACATCATCCATCGTGGCATCACGTTCTACACGTCGCACACCTACGTGATCGAGAACGGCCGGCCCCTCAAGCTCGACATCCCGGACGACGCGGATTTCGGCGGGTTCTTCAAGAACCAACTGCTCGTCAAGCTCAAATCCGACTGGAAGCTGGGCCCGAACACATACCGACAGGGGGCCTTGATCGCTATCGACTACGACAAGTACCTGCACGGAGACCGCGAGTTCCGCGTCATCGTCGAGCCGAACGACCGCTCGAACGTCGTTTCCTTCGCGGATACTCGCAACCTGCTCCTGGTCCACCTGCTCGACAATGTCCGCAGCGAGCTGTACGCATTTCGCCTGAGCGACGGTCGTTGGTCGAAGCAACGGATCGATGCTCCCAAGCTCGGCACGCTGGGTGTCGTCTCCACGGACGAGCGATCCGATCAGTATTTCTTCACGTACCAGGGCTTCCTCCAGCCGACGAGTCTGTACTACGTCTCGGATAACCGGCGGATGCAGGTCATCAAGTCGCTTCCGCATTTCTTCGACGCCAACGGCCTGACGACGGAACAGTTCCAGGCGACCTCCCGCGACGGGACGCAGATTCCCTATTTCGTGGTCCGCCCGAAGGGAATGCAGATGGAGGGAGCCAATCCGACATTGCTGTACGGCTATGGGGGCTTCGAGATCGAGATGCTGCCCCATTATTCTGCTCTGACCGGTGCATGCTGGCTGGCTCGAGGCGGAGTCTACGTCCTGGCAAATATCCGCGGCGGCGGCGAATTCGGTCCTGCCTGGCATCAGGCGGCGCTCAAGGCCAACCGCCAGCGGGCCTATGACGATTTCGCGGCGGTAGCCGAGGATCTGGTCCGTCGCAGGATTACGACGCCGGAGCATCTTGGCATCATGGGCGGCTCCAACGGTGGGTTGCTCATGGGCGTCGAGTTCACCCAGCGGCCCGACCTCTACAACGCGGTGGTTTGCATGGTCCCGCTGCTCGACATGAAACGGTACAACAAGCTGCTGGCCGGCGCCAGTTGGATGGCGGAGTACGGCGATCCCGACATCCCCGAGGAATGGGCGTACATCGGCAAGTACTCGCCGTATCACAATGTGAAACCCGATGTCCGCTATCCCCGAGTGTTCTTCTGTACGTCCACCGCAGACGACCGCGTGCACCCGGGCCATGCGAGGAAGATGGCCGCGAGGATGGAGGCGATGGGGCACAAGGTGTACTACTACGAAAACACGGAAGGGGGCCACGCCGGCGCCGCGATCAACAGGCACCTGGCCCTGCGAACGGCACTGACCTACAGCTACCTCCGGATGCAACTTCGGTGATTTGAGGGGGGTTTCAATTCGGAAGGACTCGCCGTTTGTCATCTTGAACGGAGCGTAGCGGAGTGAAGGATCCGGCCTGGGACCGAAGCGAGCTTCCTGGTCTATGCCCAGGTCCTTCGGCTGCGCCTCCTAAGGACACAGGTCTTGTGGGACGCCCCTGCCTTTCTTGTCATGCTGAACCACCAACGTTCACCAGTATAACGCAGGGCCGTCGCCGTTTCCTCTAATCAAAGATGCGATTCTCCTGTGTCATCACAAGGAGGACGGCCGGGTAATGGGCCCGGACGTACTCGTTGTCTTGTGCCCTGTTGGTGAGGGGCGATCTCACTTGTCGTTCAGGTTCTCCACACGGGTGAACGGTGTGGTCATCCGTTCTTTCGCATAGGGGGTGTACTCATAGGCGAGACCATACCGGTCGTCCCGAGCGCCGGAATCGAGTCCCGTCTCGGCGACCTTCCTATATGCTGCGATGGCCTCGCTTCTCTGCCCGAGCAGGTCCAGCATGTGCCCCTGCCAGATGAGGGCATTGGCCCGGTCGTGCTGCTCCGCATTGTCCCGCTGCTCCATCCTCTGGAATATCGCCAGGGCTTCCTCATAGCGTCTTGCATCGTAGAGCGCAAGTCCGAGTGTGTACAAGGCTGCAGCGTCATCCGTCGGCGCCAGCCTTCGCTCGACCTGGAGCGTGACGGTGCCGATGTTGCAGTCTCGCGGCGTGTCTGCGATCCGTCCTCCCGTGAGTTTCACGCCCACGGTGGCCACTCCGCCGGGCTTCGTCATTTCCCACCTGTCGATCGAGCACGAACACGAACTGAAGCCGCGAAGAGGTTCGGTCAGGACCTTCATGAAGAGGCCCCATCTGATGTCCGTACTGCACTTGACCTGTATATCCAGGTCTCCCTCGTAGGTATAGGGACCCGTGCGGTGAAGCGTGATGACATCATCCGCGTTGAGGATCTCGGCCAGATGCTCGTCCGGCTGAATCAATTCCACATTCGCATGGAAACCACTCTCATTGACGTCCGTGACCACGGTGTAGCCATCGAGATGCCCGCCGGGGATCACGGTATCGAACGTCCCTGCCGCCGGCTGCTCATAGCTGAGATCGGTGTTCCCGATGGCGATCGGCAGTTTGGTGGCGGGGTCCACATAGCACACGTCGCGCATCGCGGGCCACCAGACCTTGTGCACTTGACGACCGTGATAGGCCGCGTTCTCTTCGAGGATCATCCCCTCATCTCTGGCGTTCTCAAAGGCCCGTCCTATGTTGCTGATCCACTCATATCGTATCTCATTTCGATTGCGGAAGGTCACCGCCTTCGCGTACGGATGGTATCGGGCAATGGACCTGCCATCGTCGATGACAAAGAGCCCCGGCGGCTTGTCCTGCCGATACCGGACCTGCGCGCCGTCCTGGCCGATCTCGATCCACCGTTCGCTCTTGATGACGCCGGTGTCGTCGCGCTCGACGAGATGCACGTGCCGGACGTTCTGAAGGGCCTCCACGGTTTGCTCGAGTGCATACGCCGAAGGCGTCGACTTGTCGAGGACCACCATCGAGACCGTGGCGAGCACCAGGATCGCCGCGACCGTCGCGAACCTGCTGTAACGACTTCTCATGATCTTTCTCCAAATGGGAATGGTGTCCGTTCTTTCGTTCATATCGAAACACTCGATCCTTTGGAGCGTGCGCTCTTGACGATCTGTCATATTCTTATCGAGACCAGCGAAGTATTGCACGAGGGTGACATCTTCCTGCCTCAGGGCCAGCATGTGGTCACGGCAGGATTCGCAGACGCTCAGATGGTCCTGAAGTTCCTGACTGTCCCGCCTCGCCAGAGTGCCTGCGACGAAGTCCGCGATCCGACCTCGGAATCTATGGCAATCGCTGTTCATGGGTACCCCTTTCGGTCAGCAGTTCGTGCAGTCTTTCGCGTGCCGCTCGCAATCGTTCGTATGCCAGGGCACAGGAAATGCCCAGCCGTCGGGCAATGGTTCCAGCGTCCTTGTGCTCGAAGTAGAACAAGACCAGCGGCAGACGAAGCTCCTGTGGCAGCCGATGAATGGCCGCATCGAGGTCGTGGTTCTCCTGTGGCTGCGGCTCCGAAACCGGCTCCTGCGTCATTGGCAGGGCCTGATGATACTTGCGCCTGCGGAGTAGATCGATGCATTGGTTTTTCGCGATCCGCAGAATCCACGACTCAAACCGCTCGGGCTTCGCCAGTTTGCGAAGACTCAGAAAGCCCTTCAACAAGGTCTCCTGGGCCACATCCTCGGCGTCATGAACATTCCCGAGCATGCCGAAGCACAGGGCAAACACACGCCGATAATGCGTTCTTACGAGCGTCGCATAGGCTGTCTTGTCGCCGTCCTGCCCAGGACGGACCACGCTTTCATCTGCTGGATCGTTCAATCGGAGCTCCTGAACCTGCTACCACAATCAAGACGAACAGGGAGCCTCCGGATTCCAGAAAAAAGGGGCCCGCTAGGGATTGTACCATGCTATGGAGCGACCGTGAGGAACAGCTCCGGGACGAGGATGAAGTCCGAGCTGGAGAGGGACTGGTTGTGGACCTGGACTGCCAGGACGTTGACGCCGGGGACGAGGTCGGCGATGTGATCGCTCAGGTCGATCTGTTCTGGTGGACAGGGACCTGTTGGGGTGCCGGTGCCACAACATGCTTCGTGACTGGCGGTGGCAGGTTGGTTGTATGCCCTTGACGCAGGGGCCGACTTGGCCGCGATCTCGACCCCGTTGAGGTAGGCGACGTATCCGTCGTCGTAGTCCATCGTGAAGGCGAGCGCGACCACTCGGGCGGGGTCGTCGATGATGAACTCCCGGCGGGCACAGACGCTGAGGTATCCATCGTGCATGTCCGTGAGATCCGTCGCGATTCGAGACTCGTAGCCGGAGCTGTGTTCGAAGCCGATGGGCGTCGGGCCGGAAAGCCATGTGCTGTCGTCGAAGAACGGCGAATTCCAGCCGGCAGGGGGCTCTTCCGTGCCCTTGAAGTACCGCCACTCGTCGCCTTCGCGGATGATCGCGTCGGCGGGCCGGCACTCTCCTCGCAGGGTGACTGTCTGTCGGCCTGTGAAGTCGGCGTTCAGCGGGTTGCTCAGCATTACGCGGATCTCGCACAGGTTCTCGCCGGCGGCGCAGTCGAGGTGTTGCACCGTTTCGCCGGGAGCGAAGCGCAGCGTGCCGCGTGCCAGCTCGTTGCCCTCGGAGTCGATCGTGTAGTCCACGCGGACCTCCCGGTTTGTGAAGGTGCTCAGGCGGACGGGGATGCCTTTCGCGACGGCCGCGATGTCGAGCGTATCCGCGAGTGTTGCCAGACTGATGCCCACTGTGCCGGCGGGGGTCGGAAGGGAAGGTGTCAATTCGTTCGCCTGGTTCGGGTCGGCCTGCGGGTCCCAGAGTCGGGGGGCGGGGTAATCCCCCACCGCGGCGCCGGCCCACGTGGAGCGGGCAACCCACAGGTGGCGGGGGGCCCGCCACACGGG
>JAXDBU010000132.1:0-5129 GCA_034678485.1 Sedimentisphaerales bacterium
TTCACGACCCTCCCTATTGCAGGATGTTCAAAAACCTATCCCCGAAGCTCAGGAACTGGATGCTCGACCAACTTACCCTAGCCGCCTGACCCCTCGAAAACGGCAGAAGTCGAGCTTACGGCGTCACCACGAACGAATCCTGTGGACTTGCGGTTGTTGCCCGAACCCGGAACGGATTATTGACGATAGGGAAGAAAAGACGTATCCTCCGCGTGTGCCTTGTTTTCAAAAACCACATTGAAAGCGGTTGAATGAGCGTGAACGATACTCTCGGAACAGGCGGGTCCCTCGGCAATCCGACTCGCGAGGCGTTCGCGGGCTGGCCGATGATTATCGGCTGGGCCGCCATGCTGATCTTCGCCCTTCATGCGTGCACGCACATGGTTGCAGCAGGCGATACCTGGGTGGCCATGGCCTGCGGGCGGCACTTCGTCAACCACGGGGTCGATACGGTCGAGCCCTTCAGTGCCAATTCGCACAAAGCCGGGCCAACCGCGGAAGAGGTCCAGACCTGGCCCAAATGGGCCCAGTGGATCACGAACAAGGTGGGCCTGGAAACCGTTCGTTACTGGCACCCGACCGGCTGGGTGAACCAGAACTGGCTGACGCACGTGATCTTCTACCGGCTCACGACGGCCCTGGGCTCGGAGTCGGACCCATACTATGATGCGTTGGTCTTGTGGAAGTTCGCGGTCTATATCCTCGCGGCGGCGGCGCTGTACGGCACGTCACGAATCTACGGCGTGAATCGGTGTCTGGCGGTTGTATTCGTTTGTTTTGCCCTTTTTATGGGACGGTCCTTCTTCGATGTCCGCCCCGCGGGCTTCTCGAACCTCCTTGTGGCTGTCCTGATCCTGATCCTGGCTCTGACGAGCTACAGAAACGCCCTGTTCATCTGGCTGATCGTGCCGCTGATTATCTTCTGGTCGAACGTCCACGGCGGCTACCTCTACGCGTTCATCGTGCTGGCCCCGTTCATCGCGTGGCATGCGATTATGAACCTGTCGCGGCGATGGATGGTCGCGGCGTACAGCATCGTGATGTGGCTGGCCCTCTATGGCATGGCCTACCGCTTCCTCCGTCACGAGGGCCTGCAGGCCGTCGTTGTCTCAAAGGACGCGATCTTCTACCTGTTGATTCTCGCGATTGGAGGCAGTATCGCTCTCGCGGTCCATCGCAAGGTGGATGATCGTGTGGTCCTCGCCTGCCATATCGTCGTGTCATGCATCCTGTTCCTCATTCTGCTGTCCCGTTTCTTCCCTGCTATCGCCACGCGGATCACCCGCCGGGATCGGGAATCGCTCGATATCTACATTGCCGGCTCACGCCTCGCCTATCTCGGTATCTTCTCGCTGGCCATGCTGGTTGGCGCCGTCGTCGTGTCCCTCAAGGAAAAGGTCGTGCAGGCGATGTCCTGGAAGGGTGTTCTTCATACTGTTGCGGCGAGCATCGTGGCGTTCGTGGCCATGGTCGTTTTCAATCCTTTCCATCTGACCAATCTCACGCACACCTTCGTGATCTCGGTCAGCAAGCACGCGGAACGCTGGCGCGACGTCCACGAGTGGCACCGGGCCTTCGACTGGACCAACCCGGTGGGCACCGCGGTGCCTTTCCTCGTCATCTACATCCTTGCCTGGCTGGTTCTGCTGGTGTGGGCCGGCGCCTATGTGTACCTCTCGCGGGCTCGGATCGCGCCGGCCGGCAGGAAAGCCAAGACGTTCGTGGACTATGCATGGCCGAAGATGGATCTGTCGCTGCTTGTCGTCGCGGGCCTGACGATCTACATGGCGATTCGATCTCGTCGGTTCGTCCCGATTGCCGGGTTCACGGCCTGTCCGATTGTCGCTCTGCTCATCGATTGTCTCGTGCGGCTCATCGCAGCGACGGTGCGGGCCCGACGGGCGGGTACATGGGAGGTGCCGTTCATGCCGGCGCCGTGGCGCCGCGGCCTGACCGTCGGCGGCGCGGTGGTCGTCGTGACGTTCGCCGCCCTCTGGGGCACGCGGTTCTACTCGGTCTATCTGGCCCCTTGGCCTGCCGATTTCAAGTACACGTCGATATTCATGCGAATGACCGCGTCGGACGCCAAGCCTTTTGCCGCCTGCGAGTTCATCCGCGCCAACAAGCTCAGCGGCAAGATGTTCAATTACTGGACCGAGGGCGGCTTCATCGCCTGGGGTCAGGACCCCGATCCCGAGACGGGCAAGACGCCGCTGCAACTGTTCATGGATGGGCGAGCACAGGCTGCTTACGACGTAAACACCTTCGATTTGTGGACGGACATCATGTCCGGCGGGCCGTCGGCGATCCCGGCCGGCATAGCGGGGCGCCGGGTGAACAAGAATGAGTGCATCCAGATCGCGGCCTGGCTCGGTAAGCGGCTCAACGAGCAGAACGTCTGGGTCGTCCTGATGCCCAACGGCCAGTTCGGCAAGCCGTTTACGGATGGGCTCGAATACAGTCAGACCTGGCGGACCGTGTACATGGACGACAAACAGAGGCTCTTCGTGGACACCCAGTCCCCTGACGGCGAGAGGCTCTTCCGGGGCATGTTCACGGGCGACACGTTCTATCCGGACAACTACTCCCGCTGCCTGACGGTCGGGCACAATCTCCTGGTGCTTCCGGATGCCGCTCGAAAGAAGGAGGGTCTGGAATCGCTGATCGAGGCATTGGCGGACACCTTTGCCCCGGCGCCGCTGTATGAGATGTTGACGATCGGTGACCTGTTTGCCGACCTGCGGCCGCGAATTGACGAGGTCTGCACGCAGTACGTCGCGGACTTCGAGAAGAACAGGACGACCTACTCCCGGCAGAATGGGTTCAACCTCCGCCTGGAGACCATTCGTCTGGCTCTGATCCGGATGCAGCAGATTGCCCTGCTGAAGCACGACAAGGAATCGTCCGAAGCCTACGGCAAGCAGAAGAACCAGTATGAACAACAGCGAGAACGAATTCTGAGGACGAAAAGGTGGTGAGCCATGGCAGAGCAGGGCGGACGGCACGGTCCACAGAGCGATTCGACGCCGCCTGTTTCCCTTACGGTGTTCTTCCCGTGCTACAACGAGCAGGATAATGTGGCCAACGTGGTCCGTCAGGCCGTCGAGGTGCTGGAGGGCCTGCGGGCGGACTACGAGGTCCTCATCGTCAATGACGGCAGCGCGGACGAAACCGGGCGGGTCGCCGATCAGATCGCGGCGACGAACGAGAGAATCCGCGTCATCCATCACCCTCGCAACCTCGGCTACGGAGCCGCACTGCAATCCGGCTTTCGTGCGGCAACCAGGGACTTGGTGTTCTACACGGACGGCGACGGCCAATTCGACATGAAAGAAATGCCGCTCTTGTTGCCTCTGATGGCGGAGTACGACATTGTCAGCGGTTATCGGATGAATCGCCAGGACCCGCCGTTGCGGAGGCTGAACGGCTGGCTCTGGACGAGAATGAACGATTTCCTGTTCTCGCTGGACCTTCGCGATCTGGACTGCGCGTTCAAGCTGTTCAAACGGGCGATCTTCGACCATATCAAGATGGAGAGCCAGGGGGCCCTGATCGCTACGGAGATCCTGGCTCGCGCCGCCCGAAAGGGCTACAAGATCACGGAGAAAGGGGTGCACCACTATCCGCGAACCGCCGGCAAGCCGACCGGGGGCAATCCGAGAGTCATCCTCCGGGCATTCAAGGAGGTCATCCGGCTTCGCGGGCGCATTCTGTCCGATCGACAGCGCCATTGCAGTCGATTCCACCTGGGGACCACACCCACGATGCACAACGAGAAAGTCAATCTCTTCGTCTACGGCTCGCTCCGAGACAGTCGGATCTTCCAGTCGGTCAGCGGCTACGCATTTACGAGAAGCCCCTCGCGACTGGACGACAAGACGCTGTTTGCCGAACTGGCGTTCCTGCCGCACCATCGCAGGGTGAGCCCCGACAATGTCTACTACTACGCCGTGCCGTCGGAAACCGCCAGGATCGAGGGCTTCATCATCCACGACGTCCCCATGACGGCCATGACGGAGATCGACCGCTATGAGGGCAAACGGTATCGACGGGAGACCGTGCAGGTCCACACGGGACACGGCGTCGAGGAGGCGCTGGCCTACCTCGTGACCATCGAATCGATGCGAAAGCAGTTCGGCGACCGCTTCCACGTCAACCTGATCCACGAGCTGTGGTTGCGCAAGCGAATCCAGCAATTCCTGAAGAAACACACCCGACCCGGCGACCGAACGGTCGATGCCGAGCTGGAGCGGCAGGCGGAACGAGAGCTGCTCGCGGCGACCGAACGGGACCTGGTGATGGCGCACTATCGACGGGATGCGGTCAGCGACTACTACCTGGAGCGGGAGCTGGATCGGCCTCGACCCAGTATCCGGCCCCTGTACAGCGAACCGCAAGCCCAGCCATACATCCGGAACTACCTGGCCCTCGTGATCCGCCAGGTCCTGCTCAACCAGTTCGAGGAGCAGATGGAGGGGCGGTTCCGCTACGAGCTGGAGCATATGAGGACCAGTCTGCGGTACTTCGCTCGCACCGTCAGTCTCTTCGCATGTCTGCAGATCCTCAACGCCAACAACCGCGTGGTCGAGCCGATCATCCAGAAGTGCCTGGACGCCATGCCGCATCAGCAGAACGATCTGATCGACTACGTCAAGTACGCCGTCGGTGTGGTCAAGAGCATCTTCGATCCCCGCATGGCGGAGGACTATCTCAGTCGGATTCGATCGAATCTCCAGCCGGGCCTGGTGCCGTTGGGGTGCGAGCTGGAGCTGAGCAATCTGGGCGCCGCCGCGGTTGAGCCGTTGCGGAGCGCCTCAAACGCAAAGGACGCGGTCTATGACGGCTTCCGGTACTTCTACGATTTTCGCCTGGACGTCCTGTGCTGGAAGCTGGGCGGCTACATCGACGACCACAGCGGTTACAACGATCTTCCCCGCAGGCAGGGATTCTTCGAGATCGCGCCGGGCCGGCTCAGCGTCGCAGGCGAGTTGTCCCGGCCTGCGACCTCCGATCCCTGGGTGCTCAGCCGGCTGATTCACGAGCTGATCAAGTTCTTCCCCATCCGCCCGCACAGCCTGCATCTGTCCTTTCAGATGCGCAAGCGCCAGATCGGCCGCCAGAGAATCCTG
>JAXDBU010000133.1:0-34468 GCA_034678485.1 Sedimentisphaerales bacterium
ACAAAGTCGAAATCACCGACGACGATGTGAGTCTGGAAATCATCAAGACGGAATTGGGTCACGGTGCGGTGAACCTGCACGCGGACGCCATCGTCTCCGGCGGCAAGGGCATGCAGAGCCGCGACGGGTTCGAGAAGCTCGTCGGCCATCTGACCGGCGCCCTGAGCCACAAGCTCGAAACCGAGGTCGAGCGGGGCGCATCCCGCGCTGCGGTCGAGCAGGGCTTCGTCGAGCGAATCCACCAGGTGGGCCAGACCGGCACCTCCGTCGGCCCCAAGCTCTACGTCGCGCTGGGCATCTCCGGCGCGATCCAGCACATGATCGGCGTCGCGAATAGTGAAACGATCGTGGCGATCAACAGCGACCCTAACGCTCCGATCTTCAAGCAGTGCGATTATTACATGGTCGGGACCGTCGAGGACGTTGTGCCGAAGCTGGTCGAGGCGTTGCACGAAGCGTAAGCTCAGGAATCGACTATTTATAATTGACTATTCACCATTTGCGGTGCCGGCGGATGAGACCGCCCCCGATGCATGGGTTCGGCCCCAATGGTAAATCGTAAATAATAAATCGAAAATCGAGAGGTATACCGTGCCGAATCATAGTGAGTACAGCAAAGCGTCGGTCCTGGTCGTTGGCGCGGGCCCGGCGGGGCTTTCAACGGCGATCCAACTGAAGGTCCTCAAGCCCGAGATCGATGTCGTCGTGATCGACAAGGCTCTCGATCTGGGCAACCACAACCTTTCGGGGGCCGTGCTTGAGAAAGAGCCGCTGAGCACGCTGCTCGATGCGGCCAAGCCCGGCTGGCGCGATACGGACGAGGCCAAGCAGGTCCTCGCCAACGTGATCGACAAGGACGACATCATGTTTCTGCTCGGCAAGAACATGGCGTTCGGGATCTTCCCCATGCTCAAGCTGGCCCGGCGGATGGGCCTGGCCTTCGGCCAGATGATTCATCATGGCGACTACTCCGTTTCGATCAGCCGGCTGACGAAATGGCTCGGCGGGATCGCGCGGGGCATGGGCATCGAGGTCCTGACGGGCTTCGCGGCCGATCACGTCGTCTGCAACGGCGACGCGGTCGCCGATGGCGTCAAGCTCGTCGACCAGGGCATCGACAAGGAAGGGCACAAGCAGCCCAACTACGTCGACGGCGAGACGATCCAGGCGACGTTCGTCGTCCTGGCGGAAGGCTGCGACGGGCTCGTCACCGAGCGGTTCGTCGAATCCGCAGGACTCAAGCGTCAGTCGCACCAGCTGTATTCCATCGGCGTCAAGGAACTCATCAAGGTCACGCCGGAACAGTACAACAAGTTCACGCGAGGCCGTGTCGTCCACGCGATGGGTTACCCGATCTGGACCCCGGTCCTTGGTCCCGGCATGTTCGGCGGCGGCATCGTCTACGCCGGCGAGCAGGACCACCTCGCGGTCGGCATGATCGTCGGGCTTGATTGGAAGTATCACAACTTCAACGCCCAGGACGCGCTCGTGCGATTCAAGGAGCACAAGTTCGTCAAGCAGTTCATCGAAGGTGGCACGGTCGTCGAGGCCGGCGCCAAGATGATCCCCGAGGGCGGCTGGCACGCGGTCCCTCGCGACCCCGAGACGCAGAGCATCGGCAAGGGCAACGTCATGATCCTCGGCGACAGCGCCGGCTTCGTGAACATGTGCAAGATCAAGGGCCTGCACAACGCCATCGAGTCCGGCATGTTGGCGGCCAAGGCCATCGTCGCCTCGCTGGACAATCCGGCGGCCGCAGCGGCCACATACACCGCCGGCGTGGAGCAGTCGAACATTGCCAAGGAAATGAAGTCGGCCAAGAATTTCCGCCAGACGGTCGCGAAGTTCGGGCCGTTGCAGGGCATGCCGTTCTCGGTCCTGGGTGGCTGGCTGCCCCAGTTCCACGTCGAGAAGGACTACGAAGCGATGACCGGCGCCCCGTACCGGCTCAAGCCGAACATGAGCTTCGACAAGGACACCTTCACCGCGGTCGCGGCCACCGAGCACCGCGAGGAGCAGCCCTCGCACCTGCAGATCGTCGATCCGACGATCTGCATGACCAAGTGCAAGCCGACCTTGAACGCCCCGTGCGTCGCGTTCTGTCCGGCGGGCGTCTACGAGGAGATCCACGACCAGCCCAAGGCGGCCAACCCGTCGAACTGCCTCCACTGCAAGACCTGCCAGCGCAAGTGCCCGTTCGACAACATTCGCTGGACGGCCCCCGAAGGCGGCGGCGGACCCCGCTACAAACGCATGTAGAATCGCAAACCCACGGGCGAGGCCCTCCACAGCCTCGCCCATTTTCGTTCGGGGCAGTCGCTGGATTACCTGCGTCGAAACTGCTCCCCAAGGTCCGCCAACTCGACGCCTTCGGCAATGACGGTGTGACGCTCATCCGTCAAGATCAGCCAAGGCAGGACCTTAGCGCCCCATGCGGCGCGGATACGATCCTTCGGAGTGTTGATCTGGCCGATTGGAATGGCGATGTTGTTCTGCTTGAGCCACTCGTCGAGAGTCCCAGCTTGCACATCGGACGCTTGCACCGCGAGCACGACGATGCCCTGTGCCGCCAGTGACTCGGAGCGTTCGTTCAATTCCAGCAGCCTGTTGCGCGACCATCGCTGGCCAAGGTCAAGGAAACATATCAGCAGCTTCTTCCCCTGGGTCGGAGCGAGTTGATCGGCATGCCCGATCTGTTCGAGAGGAGGCAATGCCGTCAGGCAGAGGGGACGGTCGCCCAGGTCGAAATCGAGCGTGGCCGTCTCGCCCGGTCGGAGAGTCAGCGGCTGGGATCGCTGTCGCTCGACTGCAATACCCTCACACCACGGATGCTCGATGACGGTGACGGTATACTTGCCCGGAGCGATGCCGCTGATCGAGTAACTCGCGCGGTCTGCGGTTTCCTGGATGATGTTCTTGCCACGGACCACGTAGTGACTGTCCATCGTCTGGGCCTCATAGGCTCCCACCTGCTCGACAGGTCCGCTACCGCGTGTGCGAATCAGTACGAACCACTGCCGACCTGTCTGCTGCGGTGTTCCTATGGGTGTCCAGTAGGTCCCTGGTCTGCCGGCGATGACGCCACGCAAGGAACAGTCTCCACGTGGCGATCGTGCGATGTCCACGGTCAGGCTCTCCTCGCCTTTCAGGGTCGCCCGTGCCAGGCTGACAAGAGTGTTGCCTCGTTCGTCGTGCGTCACGGCGCTAAGTCGATACGTGCCGGCGGGCAGGCCATTCACCGTGTACTGCTTCGCAGCGTTCTGGTATGCGAACCCCGTGACGCTGAGGCCGTCGCCCATTCTTTCGAAGTTCAGCGCGTAGCATCCGCCCAGAGAACCTCTGATCTCGCCATTCCCCAGTGTTGGTCTGAATCGTAGCTTGTACATTCCCGGCTGGGGCAGATCCACGGTGAATGGACCACTGTGCATTCTGACGTTGTCGCCGTTGTTTCCGAACCTTCGCGTGTAGTGGATCGCGTACTTGCCCGGCTTCAGTGTCATCCGAGTCGTTCCCATGTCGCGGTTGTCAGGACGGATATCGAGTGTTCCAAGTCTCTCGCCCCCGGCCGAACGAATCTCGAATTCGTACCGCTCGTTCCCCTTGCTCGCGTCGGACACGTCCAGACCCGTCGCCACGCACCCCAACGATGCGAGGTCCTTGGCCATTCCGCCGACCCATGTCCCGGCGCCGCCGGCGCGTTGTCCATCGTCGTAGTCGAGACTCCAGCCCTGCGGCAGGGCTTGGCCGATTGACGGTCCGCCAACCTGGGCTTCATCCACCTGACCGCGGGTCTCTACGCGGGCGGTCAGAGATGAAGGCACGCACACGATGAATACGCCCAGGACCGCGACGCCGATCATGCCGGCCAGCCAGGCACGCGAGTCCGGCGGAGCGGCGGGAAAGCCCAGGATGTGACGGACGCGGCTGAGTGTGGGCTTTGCGTCTTGTCCAAATCCCAAGGCCAGGGCAGGCTGTCTTGCGGCGAGACGGATTCTCCCCGCGTTCTCCAAGGCCGACGCATACGTCAGTCGTTGTCCTGTTGCTTTCACCGCCAGTTCATCGCAGCACAACTCCCGCTCGGCCCGCAGGCGATGAGACAGCCACCAGACCGCCGGATGGTAGAACAGCAGCGTCTCGACGACCCGCTGTGCCAGACTGACCCACAGATCGAGTCGGTGGATGTGGGCCAGTTCGTGGGCGATGACGGCCTCCAGCATTTCCGGCGGCATTCCAGTCGCCAGAGCAGCAGGCAGCAGCACCACAGGACGCAGAAAGCCCATCGCAGCCGCTTCCGTCGTGTGTTGCGAGATGAAGACCCGAGAGAAGCCTGCCATGCCCAGCTTTTCGCTCAGCGTCCCGATCCTGGCGGCGAGTTCCTCTGTCAAAGGTTCTGCGCTGCGGCGCCATCGAGACATGCCAAGGAATCCGAGCATCGTTGCCGCCAGACCCTGCCAGAGGAAATGCACTAAGGTCAAGCTTAGACGGTGCCAGACGGGTTGTGAGAAGAACTCGGCAACGTACACTACGCACCTCCCTTCTTGCGTGCGAACTCGGCAATCGTTTGCTGGATCTCATCCAGTTCCTCACTGTTCGGCCTGGCCTGCTCCAGCACGTGAGTCACCAGGGCGCTGGCCGAGCCGTCGAACACCCGACCGAGCAGGTCCTTCACGATCTCGGACTGCGTTCGGGCCTGGGAGATCTTCGCGGAGTAGAGGAAGGCCCGTCCCTTGGGTTTTGCCCCGAGCAGACCCTTCTCGACCATGACGTTCATCAGGCTCATCACGGAGGTATAGGCCCTCGGGCGATCCTGATGCAGCGAGATCATGACCTCTCGCACGGTGCTCGGTCCCCGCTCCCAGATGACGCGCAGCACCTCCAACTCCGCCGGCGTCGGATTCTCCTGACGTGGTCGTCCCATAGAAAGCCTCCTGATGCACAGGAACAACAAGTCCATTTCCGAGTCCGCAGTACAAGCTACTGCTTAACCAGTAGCTTGTCAACGGTAAAAACCGTAGATGGCGAATACTCTCTTGGAGATCGAGAGCGGCCCGGCAGCAAAGCTTGCCGGTCGCAGGGGACCTGTGTAGACTGGCGATGACAAGGCAGGTTCTTTTGCGAGAGGCAATGCTATGAAGGGTATCTGGAAAAGCGTCGTTTGCGCGCGTCCGGTGTTCGCGGGGCGTGCTTCAAGAAGTCCAGGAGGATCCGCTTGACGACGGTCTCGCGCCGGATCGCCGGGAAGGTCTGGAAATTTCCACTATGGCCTTTACTGTACTACGGCGCTGGGGTATAGTACTCGCTTTGGATATCTAATTCGGGTGCCTCCGCGCCCCAACCCGCGGCAGCGGTTTGTGTCGAACGGTTCGCGCTTCGGGTTCCCAACCAGGGAGGTTTTGCGTATGTCGACAAGAGATAGGCATGGCATTTACTGGATTACTGCATCATTTCTTGCCTTTGTACTTGTGATGGGTGTCCTGCACGGCTGCAAGCGTGAGAAAACCGACTCCAGCCAACCCCCGTCGCCGAACAACGTGACGACCGATCCCAACGCCAAGACCCCGGCTGCGGACCCGATCCAAGCCGCGGCGAATCTGTTCCGCGAGCCCAAAGCCAGCCTGCAGGCGATCATCAAGGCTTCGGAACAGAAGTGGCACGCGGTCCGTCCGCAGTGGTGGGGCAAGCCGGCGCCGGATTTCACGCTCGTGGACACTGACGGGCAGACCCACAAGCTCAGCGACTATCGCGGCAAGGACGTTATCTTGGCTTTCTGGGCCACTTGGGGTGGTTCCTGCAAGCTGCAAATCCCGCCGCTGAAAGAACTTAGGGATTCCTTCGCGAAGGACAAGCTGGCGATTCTTGCGATTTCCGGTGAGGATGCGGCGATGGTGAAAGGATTCGCCGCCGAGCAGGGGGTCAACTACACGGTTTTGTTGAACTCGGGCTCCCTTGCGGCGCCCTACAGCGAGATTGACGACTACGTGCCCAGCAGCCTTTTCATCGACGGCGAGGGCAACATCAAACTGGCCATCCGCGGGATTGTACCAGCGGCCGATGGGAAGGCGATTGTGCAGGCCCAGTGACAGGAATTTTTTCAAGGAAAGGCTGGACAAGAGGGCATCGAGCGACTAAACTACACAGTTTCTGTGGTTTTGAAGTGGTCGATTGAAAGCAAAGGGTACTGAGCCATGGCGCATAAAAAAGGACAGGGTGCTTCAAGAAACGGTCGCGACAGCAATCCGCAATATCGTGGCGTAAAGCTGTGCGGGGGCCGGGTGGCCAAGGCTGGAGCGATCCTCGTGAGGCAATGCGGCACGAAGTTCTTCCCCGGCGAGAACGTGGGCATGGGCAGGGACTACACGCTCTTTGCGATGACCGAGGGGACGGTGCAGTTCCACGGCCGTAAGGTCAGCATTGTCTGATCGACGCCGCGGAGTCGGTGTGATGTTCGAGGGATGGTCTCGGTTGGCCATCCCTTTTTTGTAGCCTTTCTCTTGTGTGCCCGATACGCGGGCGGATCTCCCCATCATGTTCGTCGATGAAGCCCGAATCCATGTCAGAGCCGGCGACGGCGGCCACGGCTGCGTGAGCTTCCGTCGCGAGAAGTTCGTGCCCAAAGGCGGTCCGGACGGCGGCGATGGCGGCGACGGCGGCCACGTCTACTTCCAGGCTGTCGCGGACAAGGATACGCTCCTGGACTTCGCCGGCAAGCACCACTGGCGGGCGGAAAACGGCCGGCCTGGGGAAGGCAGCGGCAAGTCCGGCGCCAGCGGCGAGGACCTGGTCATCCCGGTCCCGCCGGGAACACTCATCTACGATACGGACCTGGACCTGCTCATCAAGGACCTCGATGAGCCGGGACTGAAGGTCATGGTCTGCCGCGGGGGCAAGGGCGGCAAGGGCAACCGGGCCTTCGCAACCTCCACGAACCAAACTCCGCGGGAGTGTGAGACCGGAAAGACGGGCCAGGAGCGGAACCTCCGTCTGGAACTCAAGCTGATCGCGGATGTCGGCCTGGTCGGCATGCCGAACGCAGGCAAGAGCACGCTGCTCTCTCGCTGCTCGGCGGCCCGGCCGAAGATCGCGCCGTATCCCTTCACGACGCTGGAGCCCGTGCTGGGGATCGTCGAATTGCCGGGGTATCGGCGGTTCCTGATGGCCGACATCCCCGGCTTGATCGAGGGCGCCAGCGACGGCGCCGGCCTCGGGCACGACTTCCTCAAGCACATCGAGCGAACGCGAATCCTCGTGCATATCCTCGACGTCATGCCGCTGGACGGCACCGACCCGGTCGAGAACTACAACGCGATCCGCAACGAGTTGGCCCGGCACAGCGAGGTCCTCGCTCAAAAGGACGAAGTGGTCGTCGCGAACAAGATCGACCTCGACCCCGACGGCACCCGGCTCAAGGACCTCCAGGAGCGATTGGGCCGCGAGGTCGTCCCGATCTCCGCCGCCACCGGCCAGGGCATCCGTGAACTGACCGAAGTGCTCTGGCGCAAGGTCCGCGGGCACGAAGAAGAGCCGTAGTGCCGCTGGTCGGCCGCCTGGAAACAGAAGGCCGGGCTGGAGGCGGCCCGGCCGTACTATGGCGACTCACTTTCTTTCCGCGAGCCACGGGATCGGCGGCAGATCCTTCGGAGCCACATCGCGAATGCTCAGATCGCCGTATACCACGCGATAGGTGCTTGATCCTGTCGGTTTCCACCAGCACACGGCCCTCGTACCATCGCCGAGCTTGACGTCTTCGCCCACGTACTGCCAATCGCTGCCTTCGGGCAATTGCTCGATGAAAGCACAACCAAGAGCGCTCTTGTGGCTGTCTTCTTCCGACCACGTCTGGAACTTCTCGATTTCCGCGTCGCACTTCTTCTCGATTTCGTCCGTCAGCGGTCTGCCGCCTATGTAGCGGGTCTTGAACCTCCCATCCAGGTACTTGGGGTATACGGCCAGCCCCTCGATCAGATGTCTCTCCGTCAACTCGAATGGCGTCGTCCACCGTTGCGTATCGAGGTCCAGGACGCAGTAGTCTGCGGGAGGCTGGAAGATCTGCTCGTCCAACTCCACATCGAACCGGATGTCGCTCATCAGCGTTCGGGTTTGCCCGTTCTCGTCGGTAAGGTTCTCGATCTGAACAGGCAGCGCCGTATTCGGATCCGCCCAGACTGTGATGGTCCGATCTGCCTTGTCGATCTCGAAACAGAGGGTCTCGCGGCCGTTCAGTCTGGCTCGTCCCAGGTTCTTCTCGGTGCCATCGCGAAGATCTCTCTTGAGGTCTTTGTACTCGCGAAATTCGTGGCCGCTGTAGCCTTCTTCACTGCTGATTGTGGCGGACTTCGTGCGAGGATAGAGATTGATCTGCTTGCCGGTCTGCGTGTTCATTATGCCTGTGTCGCATCCAACACTACCTTTGATGTAGTCGTGCCGGCACAGATACGGCTCCCTGACTCTGACGACCATCACCTCCTTCACGTCCCTCTTCTCGAACTCCCGGGTGTACATGTACGTTCTGGCCGCCTCGAAGTTCTTGAGCACGTCCGCCCAGGCGACGCTCGTGCCATCGACGGAGCCGCCGAGGTAGTGCAGGCCAAGCAAGGCGGTGATGAGAATCGCCGCCGCGATGGCTGCTTTTGTCATTCTGCTGTTCACGGTGAAATCCCCCGCGACCTGGCACAGTCGCTCAACTACTCCGGGTCGTTTCCGATGCGTCGCACTCTCCGGCAACGAGGCCATCAGTGCGTCGCGCAGCACGTCATGATTCCGTTTGAAAGACTCATATGCCTTGCCGAGGTTGTCATCCAGTTGTGCGCTCATTGGACTGTCTCCTGGTTGTATGCCAACTGCCGTCGCAGTTTCGCGCGGGCGCGGCCGAGCAGCTTGTAGAAACCGCTGCGCGACAGGCCCATGATCCGCCGGGCTTCTTCGGCCGACTTGTCCTGCAGGTAGAACGCGTGTAGCGCCAGACGTTCGTCTTCGCCGAGCATGGAGACCAATCGGAGCAGTTGCACGTCTTCCTCCGGCCGATCGCAGTCGCCGACAGCCTGCGGATTTGCCCGACAGGTGGCGTTCCTTCGCTGTTCTCGCATCTGCTGTCGACGCCATTCCGAGCACCGCCGCCTGGCGATGCCGACGATCCAGGAACCGAAGCTCTCAGGCTTGCGAAGCTCGCCCAGTTTCTGGTAGGCGCGTAAGAACACGTCTTGGGCCAAGTCCTGCGCGTCGGCCAGGCTATGCGTGTGGTCGTGGCAGACCGCTCGCACCAACGGTGCAAACCGGTCATATAGCACGCCGTATGCCGTCCTGTCGCCGGCCAGTACGACTCGTACGAGTTCTCCGTCGCTCGGCCTGTGCAATATGGGGTCCGCGGATTTCTCCATACTCACAGATATAGTGGCCGCCGAGGCGGATTTGTCCACGCCAAAACTGATTCGGCGGCTGCGATGACCAACAGGGGGAGCGCTGACGACAAGTTGACAAGTCGCTGGAAATCAGATAGGACAATCGTCGTGAACGTGATTGCTGTGGATATCGGGAATACGAACGTCGGCATCGGGCTCTTCCTGGACGGGAAGGAGGACTTCATCCGTTCCATCCCCGGCGGGTCGGAGGACGAGCTTCGCGAGTGCCTGATCGGCGCGTGGGCGGAGATCCCGGTTGTCGAGAGCTCCAAGGAGCGGAAACGCAACGGCGTCATCGTCGTCTGCAGCGTCAAGCCTGCCTGGACCGACCTGATTCGCCAGATCGCCGACGAAGATCTGGGTGAGAAGATCCGCGTCATCGGCGAAGATATCCCACTGCCGATCTCGACGTGGGTGGACGAGCCGAAGAAGGTGGGCGCAGACCGCATCGTTGCCGCCGCGGCGGCTTATGATGTCGTCGAAGACGCGGTCGTCGTCGCCGATTTCGGCACCGCCGTGACGATCGATCTGGTCGATGAGCACGGCGTCTTCCTGGGCGGGGTCATCTGCCCGGGCTTCGAGATCAGCGCGCAGGCGCTGAAGGACAACACCGCCCACCTCCCAAAGGTCACTGTCCACCGCCCGGACGGGCCGTTCGGCAAGAACACCGCGGATGCGATCAACTGCGGCCTGTACTACTCGATCATCGGCGGGATGGAGGAGATTGTCCGACGATACGCCGAGCAGATCGGACGCTGGCCGCAGACGATCATCACGGGCTCGGCCGCCGCGACGATCAAAGACGATTGCCCCTTCGTGGACAATTACGTCCCGCACCTGGTTGTCAAAGGCATCGTCCTGGCCTATATGAAGCACATCGAGGAAAAGAGCGAGATGGCCTGACCATGGCTCCCATTGCAGCAGTGATGACCGGCCGGGGCGCGGGGGCCATCGCCACGATCCAACTGCTGGGCGATTCGGCCGAGACCGCCTTGCGGGCGGTTTTCCGGCGGGCGAACCGCAGGCCCATCGAACTGGCGACCGGCCGAATCCTCCTGGGCGACATCGTTGACCGCGAGCAAACCATCGACCAAGTCACTGTGGGCTGCGCGGAGACCGGTGTCTTTGCGATCCACTGTCATGGCAATCCATTGATCGTGGAGCGAATCATGGCTGCGCTCCAGCGTCACGGCGTTCAGCCGGTGCGAGCGGAGCAGCTCCTGGCCCGACTCTTGAGGGAAAAGGAGCCGGACGACTCGATCCGCGTGGAAGCGAAGCTGGCCCTCGCGACGGTCAAGACAATCGAGGGCGCGCGCCTCGTCGCCGGCCAGGCGAAGACCGGTCTGGCCGCGATAGCCAGACAGTGGCAGGCCGATCTCGATTCGACGCCCCTGGAACAAATCGCAGACGAGGCCAGAAAGATCCTGAAGGATAGTGACACAGCGAAACTGATCCTCTCCGGCTGCACCATCGTCCTGATCGGCCCGCCCAACACGGGCAAGAGCACGCTGTTGAACGCTCTGGCCGGTCGGGAGAAGGCGATTGTCACGGAGGTCCCGGGCACGACGCGCGACTGGATATCCGCCGAGATTCACATCCCGCCGCTGGCCGCAACGGTCATCGACACCGCCGGCCTGGATCTCTCGCTGGCCGCCTCCGGCCGAATCGATCAGGCTGCCCAGCACAAGAGCATCGAAGCCTTGAGCCGCGCGGACATGGTCCTGTTGGTCCTGGACGCGAGCGAACCCGCCGACCAGCTTCCCATCTTGCTCACCGATCTGCTCGTCGAACGCAGAGTGCTCACCGTCCTCAACAAAGCGGACCTGGCGCATCGCCTCGATCCATCGAGTCTGCCGGAGCATGAGCAGCCAGTCGTTCACGTCAGCGCAAAGCAAGAGACTGGGATCGAGGACCTGATTCGAGCCATCCACCTTGTGTCCGGCGTGGCAACATTCGCGTTGGATACACCTGTGGCATTCACGGACCGTCAGCGGGTCCTGATCCGCCGGCTTGTTGGTGCAGACTCCCGCGATGAAGCGAAAGACATCCTCACCGAGCTTCTTCATGGGCCGGTTGAATGACAGTCCGGCCGGAAGGCACACAGAGCACGAGCGGTGGATCTACTCGAACGGGCGGTCGAGGTCGAAGTCGGGCAGGTAACGGTGACGGCTGTCGAGCTCCTGGACGAAGGCGTTCTCCAGGCCCAGTTCGATCGCGTAGTCGGTGACCTCGTCGTACTCGCTGGCGGTCAGGCTCCGATTGATCTCTGGGTGCTGGGGGGCCCGGTGACGGGGGGAGTACTGGGACATGATGCTGACGCACGTCTCGGCTGAGAGGGACGCCAGGAAAGCCAAGCACTTGCGGCTGTCGTCCACGCAGCCCGGCAGGACCAAGTGACGGACCAGCAGGCCGCGACGTGCGATGCCGTTCTCGTCCAGTTCCAGGTGGCCGACCTGATCCAACATTTCGCGAAGCACCCCGGGGATAACGTCAGCGTAGTCGGCTGCCCCGGAGTATCGCTGGGCCCGGTCGTTGGAAAGGTACTTGATGTCCGGCAGGTAGATGTCCACGAGCCCGCGGATCTGACGCAGCGAATCCACGGAATCGTACCCGTTCGAATTGTACACGATCGGGATCGTCAGACCCCGGTCTTTGGCCGCGACAATCGCGTCGGCCGCCTGGAAGACCACGTGGGAAGGGGAGACCAGATTGATGTTGTGAGCGCCGTCGTCCGCGAGCCTGAGCATCTCGGACGCGAGGTCATCCGTCGTCAGGGTCCGCATCTGATCGGGCTTGAAGTCCTGGCTGATCTGGTGGTTCTGACAGAACACGCAGCGCAGGTTGCAGCCGGCGAAGAAGATGGTCCCGGAGCCTCGCGTCCCGGAGATCGGGGGCTCTTCGCCGAAGTGCAGGCCGGCATAGGACATCAGCGCGTCCGCTCCGATCCGGCACCAGCCTGTCTTGCCTTCGAGACGATTGACGCCGCACTTCCGCGGGCAGCATTCGCAACACGCCAGTTGTTCTATGAATTGTCGACTCATACGCCGGCGATCATACCACAAACGTCAGCGCGAGCCGAGCGCGATCACTCCCGTCCTGAGGACTCCAGTCGTCAGACGCCTGTTTGCCCTCGATCCAGCCAGGTCGAGCAGCAGGTCACTTCCTTCCTTTGGCGACAGACCTGCCGTGACGCTGTTTGTCCGGGTTGCCGTTGAGCTTCACCAGGCTGTTGCCATTTCCGTTGAGCTTGATGGGCTGGTTGCCTGGGTCGCCAGCCGCGATCACGGGCCTGCCCTTCATCCGCAGGCCGGGCGGCAGCCTGTCACAGCCGGCGGGCTCCCAGAAGTCGGCTCGCAGACTGACCTGCCAGACGTCGCCATAGAAGCGGTAGAAGTACCCATCGTAGTAGTACCAGTCGGTCGTACCGACCACGAGGTACACGCCGCTGGCGTCATCGTAGACCAGTTCGTGGCCGTATATCCACCTGTTTCGATGGCCGTAGGCATGAGCGTGGGCCGGCGGACCATACCCTGTTCCAGGACCCGGGCTCCGGTGTCGATACGCGACCAGCGTGTCGCAGGAAGCCACCAGGCACAACGCAGCCAGGCACACGACCGCTATCCACACAGTACTCGTGAATCTCATTGTGCGATTCTCCCGTAGATAAAGTAGACCTCGAGCCGGGCGAGTCGTTGTGAGTTCCGTCCAAAGCATAGGAAGCATCTGCCGCGCCGGCAAATCGACGCAAACACACTCGCACTTTTCACAGAGATTCCTGTTGTCTTCGATATGACATTATTGTAGACTATCCCCCGTGGCTTACAAATTTGTAGGCTCGCTGCTTCTGGGACTGATGGAAGAAGGACACATGAAAACGACGTTCGCGATGGAAGTACAGCTTCTCAGCGATATCGCCAAAGCGTTCGCAGAGTCGCTGGACTTGGAAGAGACCCTCAAGAGCATTCTGACCTTGCTGGACACGCACTTGAAGCTCCATCGAGGGACGATCACGCTGCTGGACCCTGACACCGAGACGATCAACATCAAGGTGGCCCACGGGCTCAGCGAGCGGTCGAAGAGCCAGGGCAGTTACAGGGTGGGCGAAGGCATCACCGGCCGGGTTGTCCAGACCGGCGAGGCCATCATCGTTCCCGACATCTCCAAGGATCCGCGATTCCTGCACCGGACTCGAGCGAGGGAACCTGTCGCCGACGGCAAGATCGCGTTCTTCTGCGTGCCGATCAAGTTGGAAGGACGGACGGTGGGCACCTTGAGCGTGGATCGCCACGCCGGACGCGGCGACGACTTCGACGCGAACCTGCGGCTGCTCAACATCATCTCCACGATGGTCGCCCAGGCGATTAAGCTGAACAAGATGGTCGAGTCCGAGCGGGCGCTGTTGCGCGACGAGAACGTCCGCCTGCGTCGGGAACTCAAGACCCGCTTCGCGGTCAACAACATGGTCGGCACGAGCAACGCGATGCAGGAAGTGTACCGGCTCATCGAGCAGGTGGCCGATAGCAACGCGACCGTCCTGATCCGCGGCGAGAGCGGCACCGGCAAGGATCTCGTCGCCCACGCGGTCCACTACAACAGCCTGCGAGCGGATAAGCCGTTCATCAAGGTCAACTGCACCGCGCTGCCCGAGACGTTGCTGGAGAGCGAGCTTTTTGGCCACGAGAAGGGGGCCTTCACCGGTGCCATCGAACGGAAACTCGGCCGGTTCGAGCGGGCCAACGGCGGCACGATCTTCCTTGACGAGATCGGCGACTTCCCGCCGAGTCTCCAGGTCAAGCTGCTGCGGGTGATCCAGTTCCGCGAGTTCGAGCGGCTTGGCGGCACCGAGACGATCAAGGCCAACGTCCGCGTCATCGTCGCGACCCACAAGAACCTCGAACAGCAGATCACCGACGGCGCCTTTCGCAGCGACCTGTACTACCGGATCAACGTGTTTCCGATCTACCTGCCTCCCTTACGCGAGCGCAAGGACGACATCATGCTGTTGGCGGACCACTTCCTGCAGCACTTCGCTCGCGAGAACGGCAAGCCGATCACGCGGATTTCGACGCCGGCCATCGACATGCTCACGCGCTATCACTGGCCCGGCAACATCCGCGAGCTCGAGAACTGCATCGAGCGGGCTGTCCTGGTCTGCGAGGACGACGTGATTCGCAGCGAGCACCTGCCGCCTTCGCTGCAGATGATCGACAAGGGCAACACAACTGCGTTGCCCTCGTTCACCGAGATCATCGCGAACAAGGAGCGAGAGCTGATCGTGGACGCCCTGAAGAAATGCGGCGGCCAGCAGCGCAAGGCTGCTGTCGAGCTGGGCATCACCGAGCGCATCCTCGGCTACAAGATCAAGAAGTACGCCATTGACCCCAAGTACATCTGAGACGGACTTGGCGGAGTATCTGGTCCGCGAGAAAGTCCCAGCCAAGCCGCCATCTCTACACATCGGATAGCTACATAATTGTAGTCGTGCTGGCTCAGTGTGACATTTTTGTATGTATGGAGCCGGTGTTGCCTTGGCGGGTCACTGGATCGTAACGCATGTATTTCCAATGGGTTAAGGTTGCGCAGTCCCTGTGTCGGCATTCTGGCACGTGGTTCGCGACAGGAACCGCAGCCGGCTTCGGCGGGTCCGCCGAGGGTCGAATGGACAGCGGCATCCGGGCGGAAGCAGGGGCAACTTGTGAATAGGAGCATGGCAACGATGTTGAGAAGCAACGGTTTGTGGTGCTTGGCGGTGGTGGTCTTTGGCATGGTACCTGTGGCGATGGCTGAGGAGGAGGTGACATTTGGCGTGGCAACCGATCTGTTCGACAAGTATGTCTGGCGCGGGCAGAACGTCGTGGACGACTGGGTGCTCCAGCCCAGCGTCAGCTTGGGATACATGGGATTCACCGCGTCGGTCTGGGGGAACGTCGATCTCAACGGCGAACTCGTGAATGACTGGGAGTTCAGCGAGGCTGACTACGCCATCGACTACAGCAACAGCTTCCCGGGCCAGGAGACCTTCGGCTACTCAGTCGGCGTGATCTACTACGATTTCCCCAATACCGGTTGGAGCGCGACGAGCGAGATCTACGGCGGGCTGTCGGCGGACGTGCCGCTCTCGCCCGCGGTGAAGTGGTTCTATGATTTCGACGAGGCCGAGGGTAGTCACATCCTGTTTTCCATCGGACATACGGTCGAGAAGATCGCCTCGTGGGGCGAGGAGAACTCCTGTGATCTTGTGCTCGGCGCCAGCGTGGGCTACGGCACGGACAACTACAACGAGCTCTACTTCGGTGTCGACGATGGGGCGCTCAACGATCTGACGCTGTCGGTTGGCGTTCCGTTCACCTTCGGTTCGCTGACGATCGAGCCGAGCATCGCGTATTCTACGATGCTCGACGACGATACTCGCGGACTGGACAAGAGCGACAACCTTTGGGGCGGCATCGGGGCGTCGTACAGTTTCTGATGTCGTGGGATTGTCCCGGGCGGCGAGCGTGACCCGATCGTCGCTCGGGACCGAACAAGAGCAGAACGCAACCGCGTCGAACCGGCGCCGCTTCCAACTAACGAAGGGCGGAAATGATGGATCCAAACGTCAAAGTCATTGTAGATACAGTCTGGGTAATGATCACGGCGATGCTGGTGTTCTTCATGAACCTGGGCTTTGCAGGGGTGGAGTCCGGCTTCGCCCGTGCGAAGAACTCGGTGAACATCATGTCAAAGAACTTCATCGTGTTCGCCGCTTCTTCGTTGGGTTTCCTGGTCCTGGGGTGGGGCCTGATGTTCGGCAACGGCAACGGATTCCTCGGCCTGGAGGGCCTGTTCTGCCTGAGTGGGGCGGACAACTCGCCCGCCACGGGCGATGCCTACCAGGGGGCCTATTCGGCCATCTCCTGGACCGGTGTGCCGCTGTTTGCCAAGTTCTTCTTCCAGTTGGTGTTCTGTGGAACCGCCGCAACGATCGTATCTGGAGCCGTGGCCGAACGTATCAAGTACGTCTCGTTCATCGTCTTCACGTTCATCATGGCGATGTTCATCTATCCGGTCGTGGGCCACTGGATCTGGGGCGGCGGCTGGCTTTCCAAGCTGGGGATGTGCGATTTCGCCGGCTCCACGGTTGTGCACAGCGTGGGGGGCTGGGCGGCCCTGGCGGGTGCGATCATCCTGGGGCCGCGGATCGGCAAGTTCGACACCGGACAAATCAAGGCGATTCCAGGCCACAACCTGCCGCTGGCGACGATTGGCACGTTCGTGCTGTGGTTCGGGTGGTTCGGGTTCAACCCCGGTTCGACCATGGCGGCCGATCCCGGAGCGATCAGTCATGTGGCTGTGACCACGAACATAGCGGCCGCTGCGGCGATCATGAGTGCGACGATTATGTCTTGGGCCCTGATGGGCAAGCCGGACCTTGGCATGACCCTCAATGGCTGTCTGGCCGGTCTCGTGGCGATCACTGCCCCCTGCGCCTTGGTGAGCGTGGGCAGCGCAGTCCTGATCGGTCTGATTGCCGGTGTGTTGGTCGTGGCAGCGGTGATGGGGTTCGATCGGCTCCGCATTGATGATCCGGTCGGGGCGCTGTCCGTGCACCTGGTCAACGGCGTGTTCGGGACCCTCGCGGTGGGTCTGTTCGCGCAGGACAAGATCACCGGCACTGCGACGGGCAACGGCCTGTTCTACGGTGGCGGATTCAAACTCCTCGGCGCCCAACTGTTGGCCGCGGCCTCCGTGGCGGTCTTCGTGTTCGGAGCGGCCGCGGCAACCTGGCTGATTCTCAAGGCTGTCATGGGCATCCGGGTCTCGCGTGAAGAGGAGCTGCGCGGGCTCGATATCGGCGAGCACGGAAACGAAGGGTATGCCGGTTTCCAAGTGTTCACGACAGCGTAGCGGGCCGATGGAGATCTGAGAGAGTGCATGGGCTTCGGGCCCGATTCAGGAGATACGAGCATGAAACTCATCATTGCATATATTCAACCACACAAACTCAATGACATGAAGCAATCGCTGTACAGGGCTGAGGTTCACAAGATGTCTGTGACGAACTCGCTGGGCTGCGGGCAGCAGAAGGGCTACCACGAATCGTATCGCGGCGTGCCAATGGAGGTGAACCTGCTGCGGAAGGTCCGCCTGGAGATCGCGGTCAACGAGGATTTCGTCGAGCGGACGGTCGAGGCCATCATTGAGGGCGCCCGCACCGGCCAGATCGGCGACGGCAAGATCTTCGTCCTGGACCTGCCCGAGTGCATCCGCATCCGTACCGGAGAACGAGGCGGTGCGGCCATCGGCTGACCGGTGCTCTTCGACCTTTCGACCATCACTTCGTGTGCCCTTTCTTGGGCCAGAAGCGGGCCCTGTCGCCAACGGCAGGGCCCAGTTACTTCTGCACTCCGTCATGTCCCACGGTCTCGCGGGCGGCGTAAGATGGACGAGGAAGCCCCATCGCCCGAAGACCACGCAGCGACAGAAATGTAGGGATCGACAATGGAATCTACAATAGTGTATCTGTGCAGTTTGTTTGGCAGGCCGATCTGCGTGCATGTGACTCCTTGTGGTGAAATGACTTACGTCAATATCGGTATGTTTGACGGATCTGGCACGTCGTTTGTAATTGCATACAGCAGGTACGTTGGCGCCCGCGCTTGCCGAGCGGGAGCGGTCGGGCATCCTGGGGTAGGACTGACCCAATAGAAGAGAGGCACAGAAATGATGGCACGTTGGAACGGGTGTACCCTGCATTGGGTTGTGGGCGGGGCTTGTTGCCGTCGGCAGGTTTTGCTGGGGATAGCCGGCCCGCGCAAGCCTTGTCCCACTTTTCCCTTGCAGCGATGCTGTCCCCAGGGCGAAGCCCACGACGAAGTTCCATTCATCCAACTATAACCCCCTTGATAATGATTGAGGAGTATCAGATGTCTGGCAGTGTGACAGGTGAATTCGGGCGCAATGTGTTCAATGAAGTGACCATGCGGGAGTGTCTTCCGAAGAATGTATTCAAATCCTTGAAGAAGACCCTGGACGGCGAGCAGCCGCTCGATCCGATCACCGCGGATGTGATCGCCAACGCGATGAAGGACTGGGCGATCGCCAAAGGGGCGACCCATTTCTGCCACTGGTTCCAGCCGATGACCGGGCTGACCGCGGAGAAGCACGACGCATTCATTTCGCCGAGGGCGGACGGCCGGACCATCATGGAGTTCAGCGGCAAAGAGCTGATCCGAGGCGAGCCCGACGCCTCCTCCTTCCCCTCGGGCGGTCTGAGGGCCACGTTCGAGGCTCGCGGCTACACGGCGTGGGACTGCACGTCGCCGGTCTTCGTGAAGGAAGACGGAAAGAACATCACCCTGTACATTCCATCTGCGTTCTGCTCGTACACGGGCGAAGCACTGGATAAGAAGACGCCTTTACTGCGATCGATGGACGCGTTGAGCAAGCAGGCGGTTCGGGTCCTGAAGGCCCTGGGTGATATGACGACGACGCGGGTGACCGCGACGATGGGACCCGAGCAGGAGTATTTCCTGGTCGATCAGGCTTTCTACGCCAAGCGTCTGGATCTGCTGCTGACCGGGCGGACGCTGTTCGGAGCAAAGCCTCCTCGCGGGCAGGAGCTCGAAGACCACTACTTCGGCTCCCTGCACGAGCGAGTCGCGACCTTCATGAACGAGCTGAACAACGAGCTGTGGAAGCTCGGGGTTACCGCCAAGACGCAGCACAACGAGGTCGCGCCCGCCCAGTATGAGCTGGCGCCGGTGTTTTCGACGATCAACGTGGCGGCCGACCACAACCAGTTGACAATGGACACGCTCCAGAAGGTGGCTCGTCGGCACGGATTCGTCTGCCTGCTGCACGAGAAGCCTTTCGCGGGCGTCAACGGTTCCGGCAAGCACAACAACTGGAGCATGTGCACCGATATGGGCCTGAACCTGTTGGACCCGGGCGACACGCCGCATGACAACATGGTGTTCCTGGTCATGCTCTGTGCCGTCATCCGGGCAGTTGATAAGTACGCCAACCTACTGCGAGCGAGCGTCGCCAACGCCGGCAACGAGCACCGTCTCGGCGCCAACGAGGCCCCGCCGGCCATCGTGTCCGTCTTCCTCGGCGAGCAACTGACGGATATCTTCGAGCAGTTGGCCAAGGGCGCCGCCAGGAACAGCAAGAAGGGCGGAGTGCTCAAGCTGGGATCCTCGATCCTGCCGCCGCTGCCGAAGGATTCGACGGATCGCAACCGCACGTCGCCGTTTGCATTCACAGGCAACAAGTTCGAGTTCCGCATGGTGGGCTCCTCGCAATCCATCTCCGGGCCCAGCTTCGTCCTCAATACGATCGCAGCCGACGCACTCAGCGAAGTGGCGGACGTTCTGGAGAAGGCGGACGATGTAAAAGGCGCCGTCCAGAAGATCTTGCAGGACATCGCGATCCAGCACGCGAGGATCGTGTACAACGGAGACAATTACACCGAGGAATGGGTGGCCGAGGCCGCGAGACGGGGTCTGCCGAATATTCGTTCGACGTACGAGTCGCTCAAGGCTTTCCCCACGCCGGAGAACATCGCGCTGTTCACCAAGCACGGCGTTCTCTCCAAACATGAGGTCGAAGCCCGCGCCGAGCTGCTGCTTGAGGGCTATAGCAAGCAGATCAACATCGAGGCTCTGACGATGTTGAACATGGCGAAGCGTCAGATTTTGCCGGCCTGCTGTGAATACTCCGCCAAGCTGGGCAAGGCGGTGACTGCGGTGTCGGGCGCCGGCGTGTCCGCCGAGACGCAGAAGAAACTGCTCGAACGGATTTGCGGCCTGATCACAACGATGGAAAGTCGGATCGAAGCCCTGGAGAAGGTCACGGCCAAAGCAGCCGGAGCTCACGGCGCCGAGAGACATGCGAAGAGCTGTCGCGAGGAGGTTATCCCGGCGATGGCGGCGCTTCGCGAGACGGCCGACGAGCTGGAGACAATCGTCGATGCGAAACTCTGGCCGCTCCCGTCCTACGCGGAGATGTTGTTTGTGCGGTGATCGTGCGAACACGAGCCGTTGATGGTCTGATGTCGTCAGGCCGGAGATTGCGGGACACCGGTTGGAGACCACGAGCTTCCAATCCCGTAGTCTCCGGCCTGTGCTTCATAATCCTCCTGGGTGGTGTGACCCGCAGGGCCATCGTGGCCCTGTTAAGACGGTCTTATCCTACGGGCGAGACGCCCGTGATACTCACGGGCAAGATGCCCGTGCTACTTGAATGCCGGTTGGGCGCCGATCCGGGTTCAGCCAGGCGGCCGCGAGTGTCGCAACACCGGCACAGAGAGAGCCGGGGCGATGATCGTCACGACAGACGTGTGCGCCGTGATGACCCCGAATTCTCGCATATTCCTCTCCCGTCACGCATGAAGGGCTCGTGTCACCGGCAGATAAAGGTACGTCTGCAGTTCCTCCGGCGGCGTCGTATGCGGGTCGTTGAGGTACTCCTCCCACATGGGCATGTAACGAGACCAATCCGCGTCGGTCTTCATCCGGCCCTGGGCCTTGAGGAACTCGACGATCAGGCCGTAGGTTTTCATTAGATCCGCATAGGGGCCGCGATGTGTGAACCGCATGGCCTTTGCGGCAGGCAGGGACTTGACGAAGCCCGGACCGATCATCCGTGTTGCCGCCGGCGGGGCGGCGACGGGCATTGCGACGGTGAATCGCACCCCCTGGGGACCGTAGGCTGTGTAGATGGTCCGTGGCGGGCCGGAGGGGGACAGTTTGTATTGTCGCAGGAAGGCCGTCAGCTCGTCGAACGCGGTGTGCATCGCCCGGCTGATCGTGGCCGGATCGGGACCGCATACCCCGGGCATCTGTGCCGCCAACACGGAAGGAACTTCAACTTCAACGAACTCCAAGGCATCAAACTGCGACATTACTGCACTCCTGATTGGTTGGGCCGCCTCTGTAGTCAGAGATTATGCCTTCCCTCAAGCCGGAAGGCAAGAAGAATCCCGCCTGCACGCAGGACAACTGCCTTGGGTAGGAGCATCCCGGTGAAGAACCCACGCGGCACGGTCGAGCGGCTTCGACGGGGGAATCAGGATCCTTGCTCCCCCCCATACGTCTCCGCGAGCCGATCTGCGGTTGGCATATCCGGGTAGAACTTGTCCTGCGGGCCGAGATAACCCTGCTCGTGCTTTTCCAGTTCAATCTCAGCGGAGCCTTGGCCGTTCCTCCTCTGGATACGGACCCGGATGATTCCGTTGTCTTCCTGGACGGGGGCCTTCCGGCTCGATACAACTCCACCAGATGTGCGACCGTGGGCATGAGGGGATAGAGCTCACCTTGCGGCCCGATGAAGCCTTTGCCACGCTGCTTCAACTCCACACGGGTAAAGGTCGTGCCATCCTTGTTGGGAATGTGGATGAAGAAGACATCGGTTCTGGCCGGCTTGATCTCCTCCGATGCGCCGTACATCTCCGTCAGAAAGGCCACCTGGGGAATGGTCGGATAGAACTCCCCCTGTGGCCCAAGATACCCTCCTTCGAGCTTTTTGAGCGTGATAGGAACGAACCCGCCGCCCGTTTGCTTGGGGACATAGAGCACCCGTGTTTCAGCGGGTAATCCGGCGGGGGCCACGTGTGGTTCTGCATGGACTGTAATGGTCTCCACAGGCTTCTCCACGACGATGTAACCCCCCGGCGCCGCCCGGTAGTAGATCCCGTCGGAAACGTAGAGGACGCTGCCGCGAATCACGACCACGGAATAGGGCATGGGCAGAATCGGGACGACAGGCGCCGAGACGACCATGTAGTCATCGTCAATGAGCCGATAGTAGACGCCGCTGAAGACCCAATAAGGAGTGTCGCCTACCACGATGCGACGGGCGCCGTTAGGCGGGTGCCGCATGGGCGACGGCCTGCCCGGCGCCATTGGTCCCGGGTGCGATCCGGGACCGCCCCGCCCCTCGCGGGGCCCCATGCGGGCATTTCCTTGCGAGCAGAACAAGACCGCGATCAAGACGGATAGAACGACCGTACTGCGAACTCCCATTTGTGATCTCCTGACAGGTTGACCCCTGCACCCAGTATTCCTCTCTATCACTGCAAGTGGGAGCGGAAGTCAACCGGTTGCGGAAAAAGCTCGTCCATGGGAGCAACGGTCGGGGCTTCTCCTCTCGTCGCGGAGCGTTGGGCGTGCATAAGAAAGGGCTGCAGGTGGTTGGTCCTGCAGCCCCAGTGTGTGACACGCAGCGACGTCGCAGGGGAGCATATGACGAACACTGCGTTCTTCGATTAGACCCGGCGAGATCCGTCCATGACCTGCGTGGACGATCGATTCACGCCGGACAGCGGCTTAGAAAGCGTACGCGCCGGTGACGCCAATACCCCACTTGCCGGATTCGCCGATGAGGGCATCGACCCCAATGTTGATCTGCTCGGTCGGAGCCCAGGCCGCGCCGAAGACGGCAATAGCCGAGGCGTGCTCGAGCTTGAATGTGCCCTCATAGGAATCCTGCTCCCGGGAATACCAGGATCTCTCTTCTCCTCCCTCGCCTTCGGACACAGTATACCCATCCCAGGTGTCAGTGCTCTCGAACTTGGCGGTCCCATTCATGGTTTGCCAGCCGCCGGCAATGTAGACCTGGAAGGCATCGCTCAACTGGTAAGTCGGGCCAATGTAGGCTACGGCCTGCCACCACTCGAGATCGACCTCAGCGTCTGTGGTGTAGACATCGACGCCCGTGTACTCATCCCCCTCCCAGTATTCCTCCTCAGTGAAGCAGACGTCTCCGGTGCCGCCGTCGGCCATGGCAAAGTGCAGTCGCCCGCCCCAGGTCCAGGGGCCACTCTTGCAGATCGTGAAGCGTGTGCCAACCTGCCAGGTGAACCCACTGCCGAAATCGACCGAGTACTTATGCTCCCACGGATCCACGACCAGCACGTACGCCTCGTTCACGTCCTCATAGTCGACATCCCAACCTCTGAAGATCACGTCTCCCTCGGTACTGGTTGCGCCGAGTCGGACATAGACATCCATGTTCTCGAAGAGCCCGTATTCCACGCTGCCGACGTACGTGTCGGTCTCGAGATCGTCCACCGAGACCTTCTGATCCCAGTTGCCATCGAGGTACCAGTCGGTCCACACGCCGTTCGGGTCATCTATGGCGTTCCCGGACCAGCCGCGCCAGTACTCCGTCATCACGGCGCTGCCGTCCATATCCGCTTCCTCATGCCAATACCCCCCGTCGACAGCCCACTGTCCGGGATTGAGGGTTGACATCGGAGCGCCAAAGGGGCCCCCGGCCACAGCGGCCGAACTCAACATCCCAACAAGCAGGGCACAGAAGTACAATCTTCCCTGTCTCATACACTACTCCCTTCCCAAAAAAAGACATACTCATGAACTGAAGTCCCATCGGACCCAACCAAGTCAACCGGGTCATCGATCAAAGTGGGAGACCACTTATCTCCCGGAAGCTAACCGGCCGACCTCTTCCATGACCAAAGATCCACCGGCGTTTCTGGTCGCCTCACCGACCTCAGCTTCTCGGCGAAAACTTGAGAGGTTTTCTTGCCTGCTCGCACACCACTCACATCGGACGCCGCACGTGTCACCGAGGACCCACATACCACCGCTCATCCGACTTCCATTCCAGCTTCCTGGTTTGTTCGTTGTCCCTTTCAATTGTAGATGCAGTTTCTCGACCCGACCTGTCGAACAAACACGGCCTCTCGTGGGGCCAACCTAACGTGTCGCTTCACCTCCTTTCCATGCCGTGCACCTCCCACCGCCCATCACGGTCAATCCGCATTGTCCTGTCCGGCCTATGTCCCTCTCATGTTCTGGACCTCCAGAACCTTGAAAAACCGCTTGCGTCCAAGCCCTCGGACTTGTCGCTCGTACATAGCCTTCGCACGCTGCAATCCACCCTCACGGCAATCTCAGTGCCAGCGCTATTCTATGGAGTATTATCGGGGACTTCTCAGCCGAGGCAAGGGAAAAAGGAACTCGCCCACGACTTTTTTCGGATTGGGGCGACATTTGCTGTGTGTTAAGATGCGCAAATACAGGAATACAGGGGTGATAAAATGGGCAAGCGCGGCTTTGCCGAAGAGAGCGGGCGGGGACGAGGGAAGGCAAGGACAAACTGAGCGATTGACAATGCCGGTGACATCTGATGTCATGGCTAATGTCACGGTGTCAGACGGCTCGCGTTGCGGTCGATAAGCAGTGTTTATATTAGTATCAGTAGGGCTTATGCGGTGTATTAACGGAACTGCCGTGCCCACGGGGCCGTAGTGCCGTATGATATAGAGAACCCCAGGCGGGCGGTCCGTGAGGGCCACGCCGGTGGGCAGTTCCGGGTAACCCAATGACACGGATGCGCGACCAAGGTCTATACGAAACGAAATATGAACACGATGCGTGCGGGATCGGCGCCGTAGTGAATATCGCGGGCACACAGGATCACTCCATCCTGGAATACGGCAAACAGATCCTCATCAACCTGTCGCACCGGGGAGCGGCCGGCTCCGACGAAACCACCGGGGACGGCGCGGGCATCCTGTTCCAGATCCCGCACGAGTACTTTCTTGCCGAGTGCGAGGGACTTGGCTTGGCTCTGCCTGAACCATTTGGCTACGGCGTCGGCATGGTTCTCGGACCTCGGGACGCGGAGCTTCGCGGTCGGTGCGAGCAGTTCCTGGAGGAATCGCTGGATTACTACGGCTTGAAGCCACTCGGTTGGCGCGACGTGCCGGTGTCGAGCGAGTGTCTGGGCAAGCTGGCGCGGGCGGCCGAGCCGGTCATTCGGCAGATCTTCGTGGTCGGCCTTCCCGAGGGAGACGCAGCGTCCGCTCCTTTGCGCGGGGCCCGAAACGAAGGGCGAGAACGAGGGCACGATACCCTCGCTACGCAGGAGTTCGAGCGGCGGCTCTTTCTGGCCCGCAAGCGGGCCGAGCGGTTCGTCAGCGAGAAGCTCGGCGAAAAGGCCGAGGATTTCTACATTGCGAGTCTGTCGTGCCGGACCATCTGCTACAAAGGCATGTTCATGGCCTGGCAGCTCTTCGCCTATTATCCTGACCTCGCGGACGAGCGGGTCAGATCCGCCCTCGCGATTGTGCACCAGCGGTACAGCACGAACACGTTCCCCAACTGGCGGCTGGCTCAGCCGTTTCGCTGCATCGCCCACAACGGTGAGATCAACACGCTCAGCGGTAATCGCAATCATATGCGGGCGCGAGAGCCAGAGATGGCGAGTCCCGTGTTCGGCGACGACATCCGGGACGTGTTCCCGGTCCTCGTGCCCGGCGGCAGCGACTCGGCCTGCTTCGACAACGCGATGGAACTGCTCGTGCGATCCGGACGCAGCCTGCCGCACGCGATGATGATGATGATCCCCGAGGCCTTCGGCGCCAAGTACCACATCAGCACCGACAAGCGGGCGTTCTACGAGTACCACTCCTCGATCATGGAGCCCTGGGACGGTCCGGCGGCCATGGTCTTCACCGATGGCCGGCTCATCGGCGGCGTCCTCGACCGCAACGGGCTGCGCCCCTGTCGATACCTGGTGACGACCGACGGTCTGGCGATCATCGGCAGTGAGGCGGGCGTCGTCGAGTTCCCGCCGGAGAAGATCCGAGTCAAAGGCCGGCTCCGGCCGGGACGCATGTTCCTGGTCGATACCGCCGAGGGACGGATCATCTCCGACAACGAGATCAAGAGCAAGATCGTCCGCCAGAAACCCTATCGGCGGTGGCTCGACGAGAACCGCATCGAGCTGCGCGGGCTCTTCGACGCGCCCAAGCTGGTCCAGAGCGATCCGCTGACGATCGCGCGTCGGATGCGGGCTTTCGGCTATACGCGAGAGGAGTTGCGGATGATCCTCACCCCGATGGGGATCAACGGTCAGGAGCCCGTCGGGTCCATGGGCAACGATGCGCCGCTGGCGGTGCTCTCCGAGAGACCCAAGCTGCTGTTCAACTACTTCAAGCAGCTCTTCGCCCAGGTGACGAACCCGGCCATCGATCCCTTGCGCGAGGGGCTCGTGATGAGCCTGATGTCTTTCACCGGCAAGAAGGGGAACCTGCTGGATGAGACGCCGCAACACTGCCGGCAGCTCAAGCTGCCCCATCCGATCCTGACGAACGAGGACATGGAGCGTCTTCGGTCCGTCCGCCGGGGCGACTTCCGCGTGGTGACTGTGCCGGCGTTGTTCGAGGTGAATGCCCTCTCCGGGGGCGATGGTTTGCGCCGCGGCCTGGATACGCTGATCGCCGCGACGGAACAGGCGATTCGGGAGGGGGCCTCGCTGGTCATCCTCAGCGACCGCGACGTCTCCGCGACTCACGCGCCGATCCCGTCGCTATTGGCGATTGCTGCGGTTCATCACGCGATGCTGAACAAGGGGCTCCGCCACGAGGCGGGCCTGATCGTCGAGAGCGGTGAACCTCGCGAAGTGATGCACTTCTGCCTCCTGTGCGGCTACGGCGCCAACGGCATCAATCCCTACATGGCTTTCGAGTCGCTCGATCAGCTCAAACAGCAGGGCGAACTGGCGGCCGAGATGGAACCCGTCCAGATCGCCGACAACTACATCGCGGCGGTCAAGAAGGGCATCCTCAAGACGATGAGCAAGATGGGCATCTCGACGCTTCGCAGCTACTGCGGCGCCCAGCTTTTCGAAGCCATCGGCCTGGATCGGGAGGTCGTCGAGACCTACTTCACCGGGACCAGCTCGCGGATTCGCGGCATCGGCCTGGAGCAGATCGCCATCGAGACCCTGGAACGTCATCGGTCGGCTTTCCAGACGCGACTGGCAGCCGCCATGGATCTCGACTTTGGCGGCGAATACCATTTCCGACACAGCGGCGAGCGGCACCTGTGGAACCCGACGACTGTTGCGAAGCTCCAACACGCGGTTCGCAGCAACGACCCTGCCTGTTACGCGGCCTACGCCAAGGCGATCAACGACCAGGCGAAGTCGCTCTGCACCTTGCGGGGCCTGTTTGAATTCACGCACGCCGAGCCTGTGCCTCTGGACGAGGTCGAACCCGCCAGCGAGATCGTCAAACGATTCTGCACCGGTGCGATGAGTCATGGCTCGATCAGCAAGGAGGCCCATGAATGCCTTGCCGTCGCCATGAACCGCCTGGGCGGCATGAGCAACACCGGCGAAGGGGGCGAGGATCCCAAGCGGTATCAGCCCGAACCCAACGGCGATTCGAAGAACTGCGCGATCAAGCAGATCGCCAGCGCGAGGTTCGGCGTGACGATTCACTACCTCGCGAATGCCAAGGAGCTGCAAATCAAGATCGCCCAGGGCGCCAAGCCGGGCGAAGGAGGGCAACTGCCCGGCCACAAGGTCTCCGCGGAGATTGCGGAACTGCGCCACTCGACGCCCGGTGTGACGCTGATTTCGCCGCCGCCGCACCACGACATTTACTCGATCGAGGATCTGGCGCAACTCATCTACGATCTGAAGGCCGGCAATCCCGGTGTCCGCGTCTCGGTCAAGCTCGTCGCGGAGGTTGGTGTCGGAACCGTCGCGGCGGGCGTCGCCAAGGGCAATGCCGACGAGGTTCTCATCAGCGGCCACGACGGCGGCACCGGCGCCAGTCCTCTCTCGTCGATCAAGCACGCGGGCTGTCCCTGGGAGCTCGGACTGGCGGAGACCCAGCAGGTGCTCGTGATGAACGGCCTGCGGGACCGCATCCGCGTCCAGGCGGACGGCCAGATGCGGACCGGACGCGACATCGTGATCGCGGCGCTGCTCGGCGCCGAGCGATTCGGCTTCGGGACCGCGGCGCTGGTGACGTTCGGCTGCACGCTGCGTCGCACGTGTCACGAGGGCGCCTGCGCGTTCGGCAGCGCGACGCAGGACCCCGAGCTGCGCAAGCGGTTCGCGGGCAAGCCGGAGCATCTTCAGCGATTCCTGTACTTTGTGGCCGAAGAGGCCCGCCAGATCATGGCGGAACTGGGCTTCCGCACGATCGAGGAGATGGTGGGCCGCTCGGACCGCCTGCGGATGCACAAGGCCCTTTCACACTGGAAGGCCAAAGGACTCGACTTCTCAGCTGTCTTCCACCGCCCGGATGTCTCCGACGGCAGAGCAATCCGCTGTGTCGTTCCACAGGCCGACCGGCTCGCGGACCACATGGACTGGGAGATCCTCAAGCAAGCGGAGGGGGCCATCGAGCGAACGGAGCCGATGCGAATCCAGATGCGGATTCGCAACGTCAACCGCACGGTCGGCGCAATTCTCAGCAATCGCATCGTCCGGAAGTACGGCCCGAAGGGCCTGCCCGATGGGACGCTGGAAGTCGTCCTGGAGGGTTCGGCAGGCCAGAGCTTCGGCGCGTTCCTGGCTCCCGGCGTGACGCTCCGCCTGATCGGCGACAGCAATGACTACCTTGGCAAGAGCCTCTCCGGCGGTCGGATCGTGGTGCAGACGCCGTTGAACTCGCCCTTCATGGCCCATGAGAACATCATCGCAGGCAACACGTTGCTCTATGGCGGCACTCGCGGCGAGGTCTTCATCAACGGCATGGCCGGCGAGCGGTTCGCCGTCCGCAACAGCGGCGTGACCGCCGTGGTCGAAGGTGTCGGCGACCACTGCTGCGAGTACATGACCGGCGGCACCATCGTTGTCCTCGGTCAGACCGGCTGCAACTTCGCCGCCGGCATGAGCGGAGGTCTTGCCTACGTGCTCGACGAGATGCAGCTCCTCGACACCTTGTGCAATCTCGACATGGTCGAGCTCGAGACCGTCTGGCAGGAAGCGGACAAGGCCCTGCTCTACGAGCTGATCGAGCGGCACCTCGAATGGACCGGCAGCGAGCGGGCCAAGTACGTCCTGAAGGCTTGGCCGGACATGGTGGGCCGGTTCGTCAAGGTCATTCCGATCGACTATCGCAAGGCGCTGGAGCGGATGCGGGCCGTCGAACAACGCGACACCGAGACCACACCGGCAACAGAAGAGGTGTTCCATGGGTGAGCTCAAGGGATTCTTGAAATATGAACGTCAGGAGGTCGGGCATCGCCCCGTCGAGGAGCGCATCCACGACTTCAACGAGATCGACCTGCCCCTGACGCCGGACGCGATTCGCAAACAGGCGGCGCGATGTATGGATTGCGGTATCCCGTTCTGTCACGGCGCGGGCTGCCCGGTAAGCAACTCGATCCCCGACATGAATGAGTCCGTGTACAAAGGCCAGTGGGAGCAGGCCTGTCGCATCTTGCACGAGACGAACAATTTTCCCGAGGTGACGGGACGGATTTGCCCGGCGCCCTGCGAGACGGCCTGCACGTTGGCTGTCAGCGACCATCCGGTCCTGATTCGTCATATCGAGTACCAGATCGTCGAACAGGGTTTCCAGGAAGGGTGGATCAAGCCATTGCCGGCGGCGAGGAAGACGGGCAAACGAGTCGCCGTCGTTGGCTCTGGACCCGCGGGCTTGGCAGCCGCTCAGCAGTTGGCTCGGGCAGGGCACAGCGTGGTCGTCTTCGAGCGGGATGAGCGGGTCGGCGGCATGCTCCGCTACGGAATTCCTGACTTCAAGCTCGGCAAGCACATCCTCGACCGGCGACTCGAACAGCTCCGGGCCGAGGGCGTCGAGTTTCAGACGGGCGTCGAGGTCGGCAAGGACATCTCCGCCCACTACCTGCGGAAGATGTTCGACGGCATCTGTCTGACGATGGGGGCCCGTCAGCCTCGCGACATCGCCGTGCCCGGTCGGGAACTCGGCAACATCCTCTTCGCGATGGACTACCTGACCGCCCAGAACAAGCTCTGCGCCGCCGAGGCGCTGGGCGACATCCCGAGGATCACCGCGAGGGACAAGGTCGTGGTCGTCCTCGGCGGCGGCGACACCGGCAGCGACTGCGTCGGCACCGCCCGTCGGCAGCGGGCCAGGAAGATCTGTCAACTGGAGATCCTGCCCAAACCGCCCGAATCGCGACCGGAAGACACTCCTTGGCCGATGTGGCCGCGAATGATGCGGACCTCCTCTTCGCATGAAGAGGGCTGTGAGCGGCGATGGAGCGTGCAGACGAAGGCCTTCGGCGGCCACCGCAACGGCTCTGTGAACGAGCTGCACGCCTGCGAGGTGGAGTGGACGAATGTCAACGGCTCGTGGAAACTCGCGGAACTGCCGGGGACGGAGTTCACGCTCCAGGCGGACTTGGTCCTGCTGGCTCTGGGCTTCGTTCATGTCGTTCACGAGGGCCTGGTGAAGGATTTGGGCTTGCAGCTTGACGCAAAAGGGAATGTAATAGCCGATGATTACCAAGCCAGCGAGCCATGGGTATTCGCGGCTGGCGATACGATCAGTGGCGCCTCGCTGGTGGTCCGAGCGATCAACAGCGGACGTGAGGCGGCGGCGGCAATGGACCGTTGGCTGCGTCAAGGCCTCCCCACGCGATAGAGCGTGCAGGAGTCCACCCCCCAGCGACGCGGCAAACCCCTGCCCGTGCGCTCCGTAGAAGGGCTGGAAGGCCACGGACGTGGGTGGGGTACCCTACACCATCCCCCAAGCGCAGTTCTGCGGTGTGACAGGTGACAGCCTGATGGAGGGGTCGGCGTGCAGGTGCAGGCCGGGACCCGGACTCCAAGGGATGGAGGACTATAGACAACTATGCCGAAACGGAAGGACATTCACAAGATCCTGATCATCGGATCGGGACCGATTGTCATCGGGCAGGCCTGCGAGTTCGACTACTCGGGCGCCCAGGCGTGCAAGGTGCTCCGCAAGGAGGGGTTCCAGGTCGTCCTGGTCAACAGCAACCCGGCGACGATCATGACGGACCCCGAGGTGGCGGATCGGACGTACATCGAGCCGATCACGCCGGAAATGGTCGAGAAGGTCATTCGTCGGGAGAGACCGGACAGCCTGCTGCCGACGCTGGGCGGCCAGACCGGCCTGAACACCGCGGTGGCCCTCGCGGAAAGCGGCGCGCTGAAGAAGTACGGCGTCAAGATGCTCGGCGCCAATCTCCGCTCGATCAAGAAGGCCGAGGAGCGCGACCTGTTCAAGAAGACGATCCTCGACATCGGGCTGGAGGTCCCCAAGAGCGGATACGCCGAATCCTGGGAGCAGGCCAAGGAGATCGTCAAGGACACCGGCTTTCCCGCCATCATCCGGCCCTCCTACACCCTGGGTGGCACCGGCGGCAACATCGCCTACAACGCGGAGGAGTACGAGAAGTACATCCACTGGGGCCTAGCCCTCAGCCCCAAGCACCAGGTGCTCATCGAGGAATCGGTCATCGGGTGGAAGGAATACGAACTGGAGGTGATGCGGGACCGCAAGGACAACGTCGTCATCGTCTGCTCCATCGAGAACCTCGACCCGATGGGCATTCACACAGGCGACAGCGTCACCGTCGCCCCCGCCCAGACCCTCACCGACAAAGAGTACCAGATCATGCGGGACGCCTCGCTGAAGATCATCCGCGCGATCGGCGTCGAGACGGGCGGCTCGAACATCCAGTTCGCGGTCAATCCCGCCAACGGCAAGCTCTACGTGATCGAGATGAACCCCCGCGTGTCGCGCAGCTCGGCGCTGGCCTCGAAGGCGACCGGCTTTCCCATTGCCAAGATCGCCTCGCTGCTGGCGGTCGGGTACACGCTGGACGAGATCCCCAACGACATCACGAAGAAGACGCCGGCCTGCTTCGAGCCGACCATCGACTACTGCGTCGTCAAGTGGCCGCGATTCACGTTCGAGAAGTTCCCGCAGACGCCGCCGGAGCTGACGATCCAGATGAAATCGGTCGGCGAGGCGATGGCCATCGGTCGGACCTTCAGAGAGGCGATGCAGAAGGCCATCCGCTCGCTGGAGATCAATCGGTACGCGCTGGCGGCCAAGCACGTCGACACGTCGCTCTCGTCCGACCAGTTGAAGGAGCGACTGCGACGGAACTACTGGGACAAGCTCTGGTACGTCGCGGAGGCCCTCCGGCGGGGGATGTCTGTCGAAGAGATCTTCTCGCTCACCAAGATCGACCCGTGGTTCCTGAACAACGTCAGGGATATCATCTCGCTCGAAGCGAGACTCCTGGCCGACAAGGGCAAGCTGCCCGGGGCGGCCACGCTGGAGCAGGCCAAGCAGTATGGCTTCAGTGACAAGTACATGGCCTCGATTGCCGGCGTCTCGGAACCGGAGTTCCGCAAGCACCGCCGGTCGCTGGGCATCAAGCCCGTCTACAAGACGGTCGATACGTGCGGCGCGGAGTTCGAGGCCGCGACGCCGTACCTGTACTCGACCTACGAGAGCGAGTGCGAGGCCAATCCCACGACCCGTCGCAAGATCATGATCCTTGGCGGCGGGCCCAACCGCATCGGGCAGGGCATCGAGTTCGACTACTGCTGCTGCCACGCCGCCTTCGCGCTCCGCGAGATCGGCGTCGAATCGATCATGGTCAACTGCAATCCCGAGACGGTCAGCACGGACTATGATACGTCCGACCGCTTGTACTTCGAGCCGCTGACGTTCGAGGACGTGATGTCCATCGTCGAGACGGAAAAGCCCGACGGCGTCATCGTCCAGTTCGGCGGTCAGACCCCCCTGAAGCTGGCGGTCCCGCTGGAGAAGGCGGGCGTCCAGATCGTCGGCACCTCGCCCGACAGCATCGACCTGGCGGAGGACCGCGAGCGGTTCAACAAGCTCGTCGCGAAGCTCGGACTGCTCCAGCCGGAGAGCGGGACCGCGACCAGCTACGAACAGACGTTGGAGATCGCCCGCAAGCTCGGATACCCCCTGCTGATCCGGCCCTCGTTCGTCCTGGGCGGCCGGGCGATGCGGGTCGTTCACGACGAGAACGGGCTGAGGGCCTGTGTCCAGGAGGCGATCGAGGCATCCGAAGAGCACCCGATTCTGATCGACAAGTTCCTGGGCGATGCGACCGAGCTGGACGTGGACGCGATCAGCGACGGGCAGACCGTGGTGATCGGCGGCATCATGGAGCACATTGAGGAGGCCGGTGTCCACTCCGGCGACAGTGCGTGCTCTATCCCGCCCGTCAATCTCAAGAAGCAAATCATCGATGAGGTGATGCGTCAGACCAAGCTCCTGGCGGTGAATCTGCACGTCAAGGGACTGATGAACGTGCAATACGCGATCAAGGAAGACCGGATCTACATCCTGGAGGTGAACCCACGGGCCTCGCGGACGATCCCGTTCGTGAGCAAGGCCATCGGCGTGCCCCTGGCGAAGCTGGCGGCCAAGGTGATGGCCGGCATGACGCTCGAGGAGCTGGGCTTCACGAAGGAGGTTGTGCCTGGGTACTACGCAGTCAAAGAGGCGGTGTTCCCCTTCCTGAAGTTCCCGGGCACCGATGTGCTGCTGGGTCCCGAGATGCTCTCGACGGGCGAAGTGATGGGGATCTCCGACGACTTCGGCACCGCCTTCGCCAAGAGCCAGATCGCGGCGGGCAACAGCCTGCCGACGGGCGGCAATGTCCTGTTCAGCGTGAACGACCGGGACAAGCCCAAGGCGGTGGCCCTGGCCCGGCGACTCCGCGAGCTGGGCTTCCGGATCGTCGCCACGAAGGGCACGTGCATCGAGTTCATCAAGAGCAACATCCCGTCGGAGTTCGCACTGAAGATGACCGAGGGCCGGCCGCACATCGTGGATGCGATCATCAACAGGCAGATCGATCTGATCGTCAACACAGCGGTGGGCAAGCAGGCGATCAGCGACTCGTTCGCGATCCGACGCAGCGCGGTGGACCGCCAAGTCCCCTATGTCACGACGATGCGAGGGGCCGAAGCGGTCGTCAAGGCCATCGAGGCCGTCAGGGGCAAGAAAGTGGGCGTAAAGCCGATACAGCTGTACTACAAATGAGAAATCCGAAATCCGAAGCACGAAATCCGAAACAAATTCAAAATAGGGAAAACCCCAATGACAGAAACGCTGACGCCCATCGAAGGAGCCGTTTGGAGTTTTGGGTTTTGGTCATTCGTGCTTGTTTCGGATTTCGAAATTCGAATTTCGGATTTGTTCCGTTGAGGACAGCATCGTGAAAGCGGTACTTCTGTTAGAGGATGGCACGTTGTTCGAGGGTCGGGCGTTCGGCGCCCGCGCCGAGAAGTGCGGCGAGGTCGTGTTCAACACG
>JAXDBU010000134.1:0-77137 GCA_034678485.1 Sedimentisphaerales bacterium
CTCTCAGATCATCCTTCCCTTGGACGGCAAGCCGGATCGCGGGCAGGACCTTCCCGACGGCTTCAGGCGGCCGAGCTACTATGAGATCAAGGGCGGCGACGGGCCGGTCCTGATGGCCGTCGATTACTCCCAGGACCTCCGACTGTGCATCGACACGGATGGCGACGGGATTCTCTCGGAGGAGCGGTGTCTTGTGCCCACGGTCGTCACAGCTACGCGGAGAATGAGCCAATTCTACCGGTTCGGACCGATCTCGCTGGCTTCCCGCGAGGGCGGGGGCAAGATCGACGGCCGGTTCCACATCCAATGCTATCGTGCAGATGCGCCGGAGACGTTGACCGCACACCCGGCATTCCTTCGCACAGGCAAGCTCCGCCTGGCCGGACGGACGTGCCAGGTGGCCCTGGTGGATGGGGATCACGACGCATCGTATCACTCGATGCTTTCGTTGCCCCTGGATCGTCCATGGCGAGTACCTGCCTGTGACGTGTTCGCCATCGATCTGAATGGCGATGGGACATTCGAGTACTCGATGTCCGATCGTTCCGAGGTCATGCCGCTCGGAAGGCTGGTAAGGGTCGAGAACGTCTATTACGCCGTCGATGTCGCCTCGGACGGACGAAATCTTTCCCTTTCCAGGACCGAGCCGCAATTCGGGACCCTGGTCGTGGAACCGAACGACGCGACCATGGAGTTGAGACTGTGGTCCGACGCCGCGGATCAGTACCTCCCGCAAGGCCGCCAGTGGCAACTGCCGGTCGGCAAGTACAAGGCGATCCATGCCAGTCTCACCACGACGGATGCGTCGGGCACTGTGTGGACCGTTTTGTCCAACTCCCGTTCGGCGTTTACCCGCCTGGGACCGTTGGAGCACTTCATCATTGAACCTGGAGAAACGACGGCGATCCGGATCGGGCCGCCGTTCATCGCGAAGACGGACGTCCAGAAGGTGGCTGCCGGGCACGTATCGATCGGCATGGCCCTCGTCGGCTGCGGAGGCGAAGAGTACTGGGGTATCCAGCAGGATCAGCGGCGTTCGTCGTCGCCGGCGTTCAAGATCGTGGACGAGAAAGGGACCGTGTTGGAAACGGACAAGTTCGAGTATGGCTGAGGTGGCACCTGCCGGTACTCGTGGCGAGTGCCAGAAGGGTTCAAGGGCAAGTTCCAGGTGCAGATCGAAATGGACCTGGGGCCCTTCGAAGTCACCCAGGAAAGGAGTTGGCACTCCATCGAGTAGCGCGGGGTTCGCGCGAGCGTGTACCGGCGGGTTCAGAGATGTCTCTGGCCCGCCTTTTTTATTGGTCAAGGATGTTTTCCAGGAGGTACGAGAATGTGGACATCATGTGAGCGGGAGAGAATTGCGGAGATGGCACTGATGGTCGCGGTCCTGCTGTGCGCGGGCGCCTATGCCGGGCCGCCGTTGCCGACGCACCAGGTCGAGGGCAACAGCGGCGTGTTCATCACGCCGACCGCGTATTTCGCCAATCCAGCCGAGCCAAACCAGGTCTTCGGCCTGCCCAGCGTCTCGGGCTCCTACGCCTACATCGGCCAGAAGGACTTCGAGGCCTTCGTCATCACCGAGAACCTCTGGGGCCGGATCGAGCTCGGCTACGGACTCGAACGAATCGGCTTGGGCGATTGGCCCGACGACGTGGGGGACGCCACGACGATGCGGGTCCAGGACGATGCGTACCTGCACAATTTCAACGTCCGACTGCTGGCCATCAAGGAAGGCGGATTCAACGCGGCCTGGGTCCCGGCGGTGAGCGTGGGCGCGCACTTGAAGTATCAGCAGGACCTCGACGACATCAACGAGCAGCTCAGCGGGACGTGCGATGATCTGGGCGCCGACCATGACAGGGGCATCGAGTTCACGATCACGGCCACCAAGACGATCGCGAAGCTGCTGCCGCGACCGCTGATCGTCTCGGCGGGTCTTCGCAACGGGGACGCCATCCACACCGGCCTGCTCGGCTTCGCCGGCGAGCGGCGCACGACGGTCGAGGGCAGCGTGATTTACTTCCTCGCCGACAAGCTCCTGATCGCGGGCGAATATCGCCAGAAGTCCGACCTGTGCGACGAATGCACCGTCAACGGCAGAGATCTCGTCAAGTCGGAGGACGATTGGTGGGACATTTGCCTGGGCTACATCGTCAACGACCACGTCACCGTCGCGGGTGGATACGCCAACTTCGGCGACATCCTGAACCACAAAGAAGACAACGTGTGGGCCATCCAGGTGAAGTACGAGTTCTGATGGTCCTCCGATGAGATGACCAGAGTATGTGGCGGAGTTCTCTGTGCTGTCACCCCCGCGAAAGCGGGGGTCCATTCGATGGACTCTGTGGATTCCCGCCTTCGCGGGAATGACACTGGCGTGCTCTGCAACCAAGTCGTGATCACATTGGAGATTCGAAAGGAGATAGATCGTGAAGAGCGTAAGCGGCATCGGTTTGAAAGACGTGCAGGGGGTCTATAGCGGACCCGAGGGAAAGCTGTGGGAACTGATTATGGGCGAGCAGATCCACATCGGGGGTCTCACCTCTTCGATGGATCTGTCGGAGCAGGCGGGGATCAAGGCGGGGAGCGCGGGGGTCGATCTGTGCTGCTGCAGCGGCGCCGGGATGCGATTCCTCGTTCGCTTCCGCAACGTCGCCCGGATGCGCGGCGTGGACGCCACCCCGACGGTCGTCGAGCTGGGCATACAGCGGTGCACGCAGGCGGGTCTGGCCGACCGGATCGACTTCACCCTGGCCGACGTGTGCAACAGCGGACTGCCGGCCAACAGCTCCGACTTCGTCTGGGGCGAGGACGCCTGGTGCTACGTCGTGGACAAGAACAAGCTGATCGCGGAGGCGGCCCGGATTGTCAAGCCCGGCGGCGTCATCGCGTTCACCGACTGGGTCGAGGGCAAAGACCTGTCGCAGCCGGAGGCCCAGCGGTTCCTTCGCTTCATGAAGTTCCAGAACATCGAGAGCATTGCCGGATACAGCAATCTTCTGAAGGCCAGCGGTTGCGAGGTGATCGCCGCCCAGGACACCGGCCGGTTCGCACCGTACATGGATCTGTACCTCAACATGATCGGCATGCAGTTGACGTATGACGCATTGCAGATTATTGGTTTCGATCAGGCCATGATGGCGGCCCTGGCGGCGGAAATGGCGTTCACCCAGCAACTCGCCCACGCGGGCAAGATCGTCCAGGGACTGTTCGTCGCACGAAAGAACAAATGACAAGAGGAACTCACCACAGAGGCACGGAGGGCACAGAGCAGAACAAGGAAGGCACTCGGTGTTCTCTGTGTCTCTGTGGTGTGGACTTGAGTGGTGATTAGAAGGGAGAACATGATGGGAAACTGCTGTGACAAGCGGGATGTGACGATCGATCCGACCGATCCGTGTCGCCCGCCGCAGGTGTCGTGCGGGTCGAAGAGTGCGACGGCGGCTCAGACGACAGGCTGCCCGCTGGCGTGGTTCGAGCAGATGATCCCGAACTGCCTGCAATACGCCCAGGATGCCAAGGCCAAGGGCAAACGGATCGTCGGGATCATGTGCGAATACACGCCGCGGGAACTGATTATGGCGGCGGGCGCTGTCCCGGTCTGTCTGTGCGGCGGCTCGGCTCAGACCATCGGCCCGGCCGAGGAGCACCTGCCCGCCAATCTCTGTCCGCTCATCAAATCCACCTACGGCTACCACGTCCAGAAGGCGAATCCGTTCCTGGAGATGGCGGACCTGATCGTCGCGGAGACCACCTGCGACGGCAAGAAGAAGATGTACGAGCTGATGGGCGAAACCCGCACGATGCACGTCCTGGAGCTGCCCCAGAAGCCCGACGACCCCGATGCCATGGCCCATTGGGTCCGCGAGCTGCACAAGCTCAAGGCCCGGCTCGAAGAGGCCTTCGGCGTCGTGATCTGCGACGACAAGATCCGCCAGGCGATCCGAACGATGAATCGCGAGCGCCTCCTCCGTCGGCAGTTGGCGGAGCTGATGAAAGCGGACCATCCGCCGCTGACCGGTCGACAATTGCTCCAGTATAAGAGCAGCATCTCCGGCCTCTGCGCCGACCTCGCACAGTACGAGCGGGCCCTGGGCATGTATGCGGCCAAGAAGCCCACGGAGAATTCCAGAGTCCGCGTCCTGATGACGGGCGTTCCCATGGCGCACGGCGCCGAGCGAGTGATCGAGATCATCGAGTCGCACGGCGGCCTGGTCGTCTGCACCGACAACTGCACGGGATTGAAGCCGGTCCTCGAAGACGTGGACGAGGCAGCGCCCGATCCTATCGTTGCACTGGCCGAGAAGTACTTCCACCTGCCGTGCTCGGTCATGACGAAGAACACTCGCCGGCTCGAAGTCCTGCGGGACCTGGCCAGGCAATACCGCGTTCAGTGCGTGATCGACCTCGTCTGGCAGGCGTGCCTGACGTACGACGTCGAGTCGTTCTTCGTCAGGCAGTTGACGGAGAAGGAGCTGGGCGTCCCGTATTTGCGAATCGAGACGGATTACTCGCCCTCCGATTCCGCACGGATCGCGCTGCGGGTCGAGGCACTGTTCGAGACCGTCGGGCAGAGGGCCTCTGCGAAGGCATGACAGATCCGACCGGAACCATCGTGTATACGTGTCCTTACGTGCCTGCGGAGTGGATCGCGGCGCACGGCCTCCGGCCGCGCCGGCTGATCCCGCTGCCAACCGAGGGCCGGTCCGTCGCGATGCGGCTGGAGGGCCTGTGCCCCTACGCCCGGGCCTTTGTCAACGACACCGCAGCCGAGAACGCCGACGGGATCGTCGTCACGACCCTGTGCGACCAGATGCGCCGGGTCTACGATCTGCTCGTTCGCGGGACCGACAAGCCCGCGTTCCTGCTGAACGTGCCCAAGACCTGGCAGACGGTCGCGGCACAGAGGCTCTACGTGGACGAGCTGAAACGCCTGGGGCGCTTCCGGGTTCGACTCGGCGGTCGGTCCCCGGCCCCGGGAGAACTCGCAAACACAATGACCAAAGCAGGGTGTGCTGTGCACACCATCTCGCCCGTACGTCGGAAAGACGGCGTGCCCATAGCCGTGGTGGGCGGTCCCCTGATGCAGAGAGATCGCGTCTTGTTCGATCTGATCGAACAATCCGGCGGACGGATCGTGCTCGACGCGACCGAGACCGGCCTGCGAGGACAGCGACGACCCTTCGATCGCAGGCGACTCATCGAGGACCCGCTGCTGGAGCTTGCCGATGCGTACTTCAGTATCCCCGATGCCTCCCGCAGGCCCAACAGCGGACTGTACGAATGGCTCAAGGACGAACTCGTCAAAACGAACGCCAGGGGGATCGTCTTCCATCATTATGTATGGTGCGACGCCTGGCGGGCCGAGCTGGCGAGATTGAAAGAGTGGGCGGGCCTGCCCGTGCTTGGGCTCGACAGCGACGGTCACAGTGATATGAGTATGGCCCGTTCGCAGAACCGCATTCGGGCGTTTCTGGAGATGCTGCATTGACCGATGCGCCGGCACAGATCAGCCTGGAGCAATGGGACCGCCGATACGACCGCTTACACGCGGCAGGCTTGAGCGAGCCCGTTTACGGCGGACCGCTCGGCCGGCACGTGGCCGACGGCGACACCCGACTGCTCAAGCTCCGCTATGACAATTCGCCCGCGGCCCTGCGACTGTGGAACTTCCTCCTGACCGAGGAGGATCGCCTCCAGGCCGCCCGCGCCAGCGGCAAGAAACTCGTCGGCGCAATGAAGGACCTCGGCACCGTGCCCGTGATGGCGTACAGCCTCGACAATGTCACCGCGTTCTATCCCGACGGCGCCTGGTGGATTCCCTGTGTGATGGAGCTGAACGCGGGTCTGCTCCAGATCGCCGACTCGCTCGGCATCGACGAGTCGTTCTGCCCGGTCCGCGCGATGCTCGGCGCATTCGTGACGGAAGCTCATTTCCCCATTCCCGACCTGCTGACGTGTAGCGTCGGCGCCACGTGCGACGACTTCTCCGCGATCGCCCAGCGCCTCAACGGTCTGGGCTACCCGATTCTGTGGTGGGAGATCCCGCATCGCAGGGCCCCCGAGCCCCGTGAGGAGGTCGTGACGCTGCCCGGCGGCTTCTCGGCGCCGAGGAGCCAGGTCAGATTCGTTGAATCAGAGTTGTGTCGAGTTCGCGCGGCACTGGAGGAGACCGCCGGCCGGACCCTCGACGACAGGACGCTCGCACAGGGGATCGCGAAGGCCAATCGTGTGCGCGAGTTGCTCGAACAGCTTCGACATCTGGCGTTCACGGCCCCACGATGCCCGATGCCTGCCCTGGAGATGCTGATTGCGGAAATGCTCGCGATTCACTTCTGCTCGGATCGCGACGAGACGATCCGGGTCCTCGAAGAGCTGCTGGACGAGGTCAGCCGACGGGCCGCGGCGGGGACAGGCCACCTGGCACCCGATGCGGCCCGGATCTTCTGGGTGAACCCAGTGGCCGATTTGCAGGTGATGAACCTGCTGGAGGACTGCGGCGGGCGGGTATGCGGCACGGAGTACCTCTTCGCCCACGCGCTCGACGCCATCCCGACGACGCTGCCTCCGATGGAAGCGCTGGCCCAAATGGCGTTGGCCGACCCGATGGTCGGCTCCGCGATCGATCGCGCGACGAGGATCGTCGCCGACATCCGCCGATTCGGCGCGGAAGGCGTGCTCATCTCCCGCATCCCGGGCGCGAGTCACTGCGCTCTCGAGGGCGAAATCATCGGCCAGATCGTTCGAGAGCAATGCGACGTGCCTGTCGTGGAGATCGAGGTGCCCTCGATCACAGATGCGACGCAGGCGACGCTGTGCACCCGGCTGGAGGCGCTCGTGGAAACGGTCAAGGAGAAGAGACAATGAAGAGAAACTCGAAATCCGAAATGCGAAATCCGAAACAAGCACAAATGACCCAAACCCAAAATCCCAGACAAACCATCGGAAGGGCGACAGCGTTTCTGTCATTTGGATTTTGGACCTTTGGATTTGTTTCGGATTTCGAGCTTCGGATTTCGGATTTCCGCGCCTCGCGGTTTTGGATTTCGTGCTTCTGAGGAATGACATGACGGTCTATGCAGGAATCGACGCCGGGTCGAGAGCGATCAAGGTCGTGCTGATCGACGCTGACGGCCCACGGATCATCGCCAAGGCCCAGGCGGATCAGGGCATCGAGCAGGACAGGCTCGCCTGCGAGCTGTTCGCCAGGACTCTCGCGGACAACGGCATCGGCGAGTCCGACGTTCGGCGCATCGTCGCGACCGGCTACGGACGCAGCGCGATCCACCTTGCCCATACGACGATCACCGAGATCACCTGCCATGCGGCGGGCGTGCGACACCTCGTTCCCGATGCCAAGACCATCATCGACATCGGCGGGCAGGACAGCAAGCTCATTCGCCTGGACGGCAACGGCAAGGTGCGGGATTTCGCCATGAACGACCGCTGTGCCGCGGGCACGGGCCGGTTCCTCGAAGTGGTGGCCGAGCGACTGAGCGTCCCGGTTGATAGTCTCGGTCAAATGGCGTCGAAGAGTCGCAGCCCCGCCGCGATCAGCAGCATGTGCGTGGTCTTCGCGGAAACCGAGATCATCGGTCTGCTGGCAGGGGGGCGGCCGGGAGAGGACATCGTCGCAGGCGTCCAGAACGCCATCGCGTCGCGGATCGTCGCGATGGCGGGCCGCAGCGTCGAACCGCCCATCCTCTTCACCGGCGGCGTCGCGCGGATCTCGGGCATGGAGACCGCCTTGCAGACCGCTCTGGGGCAACCGGTCTCGATCTCGCCCGAGCCGCAGATGACCGGCGCGCTCGGCGCCGCCTTGCTCGCGCGACGGTTTTGTGAAAACGACGAGGCGTGAGACATACGGATTGACAGCGTTCGTCGTATCGTGTCATGCTGAACCAAGTGAAGCATCCGGCCTGCGAGCGGAACGTGCTCTGGAGCGTTCGCGGGCACATCCAACTCCTGGGCCCGATCCTTCGCCTGCGGCTCAGGATGACAAAGTCAGCGTGAGGATTCGCCTCGGCGACAAGCACGCGAGGGAAATCGGGCGGAGAAACCTGTGGTGACACGGAGAATTCGATCATGATCGATATGGAAAAACGAAAACGAGTGATGCAGCGATCCATCCGGCTGGGACACTGCATCTGTGACGCGAAGCAGCCATGCCCCTGCCCGACATTCAAACAGAAGAACATCTGCTCCTGTGCCGGCGAGCGGGAAGACAGTCCGACCGGGCCGGTCCGCCTGACCAAGCTCGTCGAGAAGGCGGGCTGCGCGTCGAAGATCGACCAGGCGTTCCTCAAGAGCGTGCTGAAGGACCTGCCGCCGGTGGACGATCCTCGGGTCCTCGTGGGCATGGCCGCCGGCGACGACGCGGGCATTTACGACATGGGCGACGGCCAGGCCCTCGTCCAGACGGTCGATGTCTTCACCCCCTCGGTGGACGATCCGTACACCTTCGGCCAGGTCGCAGCGGCCAACTCCGTCAGCGACATCTACGCCATGGGCGGCACGCCGATGACCGCGTTGTCCGTGTTCGGATTCCCCGTGCGGAAGATCCCCGATCAGGCCATGTTGGAGATCCTCCGCGGCGGCATCGAGAAGATGAACGAGGCCGGCTGCGCCATTATCGGCGGCCACAGCATCAACGATCCCGAGGTCAAAGCGGGCTTCGCGGTCACCGGGCGGATTGACAAGGGCCGCGTCGTCACGAATGCCGGCGCGAGGCCGGGCGACGTGCTGATCCTGACGAAGCCTCTGGGCACAGGGATTGTCGCGTTCGCCGCCCAGATCGACCGTGCGCGACCCGAGAGCGTCGCCGCAGCGGCCGCGTCGATGACCTCGCTGAACAAGACCGCCGCAGAGCTGATGGTCGAGTTCGGCGCGCATGCCTGCACCGATGTCACGGGCTTCAGTCTCATGGGCCACCTGGCGGAGATGGCCCGCTCGAGCGGCGTGGACGTGCGGATCATCTGGGACGATCTGCCCCTGTTCGAAGGCGTGCTGGAATACGCAGCGGGCGGCATCCTACCCGGCGCGATCGAGCGGAACAAGGAGTCCTGCGCCGACCGCGTCGTGGCCTCCGACCGGTTGCCTCAGGACATGGTGGATATCTGCTTCGACGCCCAGACCTCCGGCGGACTGCTGATCGCCATCAAGGAGTCGAAAGCAGCGAATCTGCTCCAGGCTCTCCATAGTCGCGGCGTCCCGGCGGCCGCGATCATCGGCAAGGTCGCAGGCAACGGGAAAGGCCTGATCCACGTCGAAACCACGGGCGCACGCAAGATCCCGTCATCCGAGTCTGGTCGCACGGTCGAGTCTCCTCAATCATCAATCATAAATCGTCAATCATCAATGCAAGAGGTTCCCTGCTGTGCCGACGCCATCAGCAATGTAGCACCCCCGCCCTCGGGGGTGAGTTCCACCCAGCCGGGGGCGGCTGGGCTACACGAGATGGACCAGGTCAAGACGGCGTTCAAGCAGTTCCTCAGCGCCGCCAGCTCCCCACACGGCCTGGACGCCTATACGAAGCAGGCGATGGCTCTGGCGCTGTCGGTCGCGCTGCGGTGCGAGCCCTGTTTGAAGATGCATTTGCAGAATGCCCGCAAGAAGGGCTTCACGCAGGCGGAGATCGACGAGGCCGCCTGGATGGGCATCAGCTTCGCTGGTTCTCCTGCGCTGGTGTTCTACCAGCAGGTCCTCGACGCGACGAACGAGTGATATGGATTAGGGGTGATACTTGCGCGGGTTCTGTCATCCTGAACGAAGCGCAGCGGAGTGAAGGATCTGGCCTGCGGCCGAGAGAACCCTCTCGTCCGGTGCCCAGATCCTTCGGCGTTGCCTCAGGATGACAAGTCTCCACCCGCGCACGAAGTATTCCGAATCCGTATGACAGAAGGCTACTTGTCCGCCTGGGGCATGTACCGGCCATCTTTGAGGTGGATGGTCGTATCAACGGCCTTCGCCTCGAACGGTCGGAAGTCGATCACCGGCGTGATCGTGCAGGTTCCTGTAAGATTCTGGGGTATTCGCCACGAATACGCGCAGAGGGAGCTTCACCCATACTCCAGATTCGCCTCGGCAATCTGCCTGCCGTCGGCGTCCTTGACCAGCAGTTTCGCCGGTGGCTCGTGACGGGCGTTGTTCCTTCGCAGGGTGCTGAACGAGCCGCCGAGGGCATCCACAATCTGCGGCTCCAGCTCGATGACTCCGGGCTCGGAGGTCTGTCGCACGTCCACCCGGATCGTCAGCGGCAGCACGCTGGCCAAGGTCGCTTCCTGATTTGCGTCAATGGCGACTTGGGGCCCGGCTTGGCGATATCCCCCCTGCGTGACCCACTGAACGCCGTTGCCATCGACAATCTCCATCGCGATGTTGCGGACTTCGTATGTGCCGGTCAGCGCCGTTGCCTGTCCGTCCTTGAACTCAAGCTGCTGAAACTGCTTGGGCGAGCTGAGCCCGACGGACTTCACGTTGGCAGGAGCCTTGACCGTGCCGAAGGTCGGCCGGGCGGATCGGATCTGGAGCGTCCCGCCGTCGGGCGAGGCCTCCAAGGCGTACCACGTCCCCGCGATTTCCGTGTACTGCGCGTAGGAGAAACTTTCGGCGGGACCGGAGCCTTCCAAGAAGGAGTCGTTTCCATTGAGGTCCACGAAGAAACGGTCTCCGTGGAACAAGCCTTGTTCGTAGTTGTTGAACAGGCCGTTGGAGTCCAAGTCGGCCAACGCGACCTTGCACCGTTTGTCGCCGAAGGTCGCTTCGCCCATCATGATGGTCGAATCGCGACAATTCGCATGGACTTTCTCGATCAGGTTGTTCTGGTCTTTGTAGGGGAAAGCCGTGAAGTCGAAGGCGTAGGGGATCGTCTTTCCGCCGGCAGATACGGAGAGCGTGATTCTCACCGGTTCCGCGCCGCGAGTTGTACCGAGTTGGAATCCGAACCTCTCGTTCTCCGGCGTGATCCGATTGTCGTTGTTCAGGTCCGCGTAGAGCGTGTCGTGGCCGGTCCCGGTGCCGCGACTCTCGTCGAGGACGAGCGTGAAGACGCTGTCTGGCGCATCGCCGTACCTGGCGGCGTAATACACCCGCCTCCCGGACTGGTAGTCCGGCTCGGAGATGAGCTTCTCGCCGGGCTCCTCTCGCGGGTCGAGCCACTGGCAGTTGCCATAGCCAACCAGACGGCTGATGTTCGGTCCGTGGAACGGCATCAGTTGAATCGTCTGCGGACTCTCCGAGACCCCAGCTCGCACCGGGGCGCCACTCGCTATCGCCACGCCAACACCTACACGAAACAGGATGTTTGCTGCAAGGCTCCGCATGGTCGGCATTCTATCGGACCGGTCCTCCCAACGCAAGATTGTGGAAAAATCTTCCGTTTCGGCCCGGCATGACGTATACTTGAGTAGGTGACTGGGGCACTGCGAATCGCGGAGGTGACTGGCGTCTGGTGGCGCTCCTGGTCTTCAAAACCAGTGTGGGGCCGAGAAGGTCCTGGGCGGGTTCGATTCCCGTTCGCCTCCGCCATTTTTGGGATTGTGGCTATGGAAAAGCATAGAACAGGCGCATCTGTCGTGCTGATCGCTATCGGAGCTGCCTTGCTGCTCTATGGCCTTTCTTCGAGGGCCGACGTTGCAGCACCCTCCGACGAGCAGAGTCAGGTCCAGGTTCAAGTCCCGTCGGCGCCTGAGCCGCCTGCCTCGCAGGGGACTGTTGCCAAAGACGCGGTCAAGCAGGGGGAGTCCAACCAGGTCACGCCGCCGGCCAAGGAGACGACGAAAGCCGCCGCGGCCTGTCCTACCTGACCGAAGTAGTTCCCCGCCGTGGTGTCCACGGCTTGAACGAACTCAGATCGACACACCCCTGTGAAAGGAGCCATGGCAGTCGTGGCCGACAAGACAAGATCCGCCGGTGTTTTCGCCAGATTGCAGCCATACCGACTGTGGATTCAGACAGCATTCCTGGCGGTTTGGCTGCTTCCCATCGGCACCCGCCTTCACGGTATCTGCGCCCCGGTCTTCCATTGCTATGGCTGTCCGCTCGCGACCTTCGGCTGCCCCATCGGCATGTTGGCGCATGCCGGCGCGTTGCACCTCATTCCCTTCGTGACAATCGGTCTGCTGATCCTCTTTGGCGCCTTCGTGGGCAGTCTGTTCTGCGGCTGGGCCTGCCCCTTCGGCTGGCTGCAAGATCTGGCGGCCAAAATCCCCACGCCCAAATTCGAACTGCCTCGCTGGATGGGGCATCTCCGCTTCGTCGTGCTGGGCGTGACCGTCCTGGCGATCCCGTACTTCTTCGGCATTGAGCACCCGCTGTCTATTTGCATGGTCTGCCCAGCCGGCGGCCTTGAAGCGGGCGGTCCGAGCGTCGTGAGCCAAGCCTTGGCCGGTCAGGAGGTTGTCTGGCCGAACACCCTGAAATTGACGATTACGGGTCTGTTTCTCGTCGCCATTCTCTTCTTCCGACGGCCCTGGTGCCGCATCCTGTGCCCGCTGGGGGCGATCCTCTCCGTGTTCAACAAGGGCTCCGCCTTCTTCCTGCGATTCGACGCCAACCACTGCACCGAGTGCGGCCGCTGCAACAAGCTGTGCAAGTACAACATCGAGCCCGAAAAGAGCCCGAACGACCTCCGCTGCATCCGCTGCCTGGAGTGTACGCGATGCAGCCTGGGCGCCCTGACCCCCGCGACGATCCTGCACCGCCAAAAAGGATCGCCCGCCCCAACGCCGCCAGCGGACCCGGGAATCCCGACGTAACCGCAATTGGTCTTCTCCATCTGGGAGCAGACCGAAAACCGATTGTGGAACGCGCAGTTCGACCCCGAGTTTCGCGCGTCTTGCCGCGTGTTTGCCTGGATATGGAGATGGGTTCACCGGCTTGACAGGGGCGCGGGATATCCTATCATGGTCCCCGATGGATGTAGGTTCCCCCGGTTTGGATGGGAGAGCATGGCCTGAAGGTGTACCCCGTTATGAGAGGTCTTTGGTAGGATGGCAAAGGCTGGAGCCAAACCTGTTGAACGGCAGTCGGTTGATTTGGTCAAAGAGAACATCGCCCGATTGAAGGAACTGTTCCCGGAAGCGGTCTCCGAGGGCAAGGTGGACTTCGAAAAGCTCAAGGCGACGCTCGGCGAGATCGTGGACGACCGGCCGGAGCGGTACTCCTTCACTTGGGCCGGCAAGCGCGACGCCATTCGCCTGCTCCAGGTCCCCAGCCGGGCCACGCTCAAGCCCTGCCCGGGAGAATCGGTCAACTGGGATACGACGAAGAACCTCTTCATCGAAGGCGAGAATCTGGAAGTCCTCAAGCTCCTCTACAAGTCCTACGCCGGACGGGTGAAGATGATCTACATCGACCCGCCGTACAACACCGGCAATGACTTCATCTACCCCGACGATTTCAGCGACCCGCTTGAGAACTATCTCGCCATGACGGGCCAGAAGGATGCCGAAGGCAATCTCCTCACAAGTAACCCGGAGACTTCCGGCCGTTATCATTCGGCATGGCTCTCCATGATATATCCGCGTCTTTTCATCGCACGTCAGCTACTCTCAGAGGAAGGCGCTATACTGGTGACCGTTGACGATACGGAGCTTGCATCCCTTCGACTTCTCATGAATGAAGTATTCGGTGAGGAGAACTTCGTAATCCAGATCGAATGGGAGAAGCGCTACACACGAAGCAACAACACTGATGGCTTCACATCGGTCATAGATCACATCTTGTTGTATCGGCGGAGTGCTTTGTTTTCTCCTAATCTGCTTCGACGCGACGAGGCTGCCGATGAACGATACCACAATCCAGACAACGACCCACGCGGCCCGTGGAAAGCTGTCCCATTCCTCAACCCACTCTCACCAGAGGAACGACCGAATCTCGCCTACGAAATTGTCAACCCCAATACCGGCGAAACCATTCACCCCACGCGCAAGGCATGGCGAGCTTCGCGATCCGTTTTCGAACAACACCTGAAGGACAATCGCATCTGGTGGGGAAAAGATGGGTGTTCACGCATTCCCAATGTGAAGAGATTTCTTTCTGAGGTACGTGAGGGGATGACCCCCATCAACCTGTGGAAGCATGAGTTTGCCGGACACACGGACGTCGCCAACAAGGAGATCGGCGAGTTGTTCGGCGACAAGGTTTTTGACACACCCAAGCCTTCTCTCCTGATTCAGCGAATGATACAACTCTGCACGCAGCCTGATGAAGACGACTATATTCTGGATTTCTTCGCAGGTTCATCCACTACTGCTCATGCTGTCCTGAAACAGAATATGGAGGATGGAGGCAATCGTCGCTTCATCATGGTGCAGATACCTGAGCCAGTACCATCCTCATCGCCTGCCCGCAAAGCTGGATTTCAGAGCATCGCGGAGATTGGCAAAGAGAGGATTCGGCGGATTTCCAGTGAGTTGCAGGCGGATAGAGAGACTCACCTTGAGTTTGACCGCGATGTACCGGTCGATCTCGGCGTTCGCGTCTTCACACTAACCGAGAGCAGCTTCCGTCAATGGCGTGGCGTTGACACCAAGCATCCTGATGACTACGGTGACGAGATGCAGCTATTCACAGACCCACTCCTGCCAACATGGCACATTGACACGGCGCTTTGGGAAATCATTCTGAAGGAGGGCTACAGTCTGTCGTCAACAATCACAGCTACTGATGCAGTGAACCACAATCAAGTCTTCCACGTGGTGGACTCAGAGCGCGAGCAGTCCTTCCATATCTGCCTGGATGATACACTTGATGAAGATACGAGCAAGGCAATGCAGCTTGATAAAGCTGACTTGTTCATTTGCCGGGACACAGCATTGAATGATGAAAGCGCGGCGAACTTGGCGCTTCAATGTAAGCTGAAGACAATCTGAGTGGAGGAAGTACACTATGGACAGGGTACTGCTGGCGGGATTGGACGGAGTAGAACTCCTTTCCGGGGTTGAGGCGATCATCTCAGATGCACGTCCGCGAGTGCTGGGTATTGCCATTGCGTACGTGTCTGTACAAGGACTGAATGAACTCCATAAGCTTCTCCGACGGCGGCTCCATGCTCGCAGGCTCATCGCCGGTCTCGACCATGCTATCACACATCCTGAGGCGCTGAATCTGGCTGCGCAGAAGGGATGGCAGGTTCGGATTTGTAAGATACGTGGGGGAATATTTCACCCCAAGTTCGTGGTGGGCGGCAGTGCTTTCGACAAGAGTGGGGGTATCCACAATCCATGCTGCACGTATATTGGTTCGGGGAACCTAACGAGAGGTGGGCTGAGACAGAACGTCGAGTGCGGCGTGATTACGACGAATGAGGAGCGTGCACAGGAGGCTTCTGATGCTTTTGGGCTCATCTGGCGCAATTCGAAACAACTGAGCAAAAAAGAGCTGACTAACTATGCTGCCTATTTCGCACAGCGTAATCGGCAACGTTCCCCAGATGACATAGTCTCGCTCGGCATCAATGACACACCTCAGATTTCCGTGCGAGGGCCTAAGGAACTCTTGAAGACAATCGCACCACGTAAAGCTGCTGTGTCTGAGGCCTTTGCTGCGAAAGTGTGGGCAGGTCTCGCATCTTTTACAGGTGAGTATGCGCTGCAGGTGGAGTTCCCGAAGTCGGCGGGCAAAGTACTGCATCGGCTCGTTGGGACTCGTACACTGAGAAGTAACAAGGTCGCGGTGACGTGCGACGACAATGAAACGCGAGCCATGACATTCCGATACTATCCAGATAACGCGCTGTACCGCCTGAATGTACCGAACAGCGTACCTGGAGTTCAAAGGGCAAGACACGAAAAGAGTGGAATCGCACTCGTTGCGAGAGGGCCGGAAGGGGGCCCACCAATTTCACTTACGCTTCTTCCACCGGGGCGCGAGATGAATGAAGTCATCGCCCGATCACTCTCACTCGGAACGTGGGGCAAGACACAGACACGGTTGTATGGATGGTTTTGAGTGATAGCAATGCAGTTTCGATTTGATCCCACTCAGGATTTCCAGGTACATGCCATTGAGGCAATCACGGACCTCTTTGACGGTCAGACGTTCGTTCACGGTGGCATTCAATCGAGGGGCGGGCAAGCAGGAACGCTATGGGCAGTTGCCAATCGGCTTGATCTTGGTGAGTCGGAGATTCTCCGCAACCTCAAGCACGTGCAGAAGCGACACGGCATCAATCCAGATATAGGACTTGAGTGCATCGAGAATACGATTCAGACGCCAGACGGGGGAAGACAAGTCCGGTTCCCGAACTTCTCCGTTGAGATGGAGACCGGGACGGGCAAAACGTATGTGTATCTGCGAACGGTCCTGGAGCTTCATCAGCGCTATGGCATGCGGAAGTTCGTTGTTGTGGTTCCCTCTGTGGCGATTCGCGAAGGCGTCTTGAAGACGCTCCAGGTGACGGAGAGGCACTTCCGGGAGTTGTTCGGCAACCCGGTTTACCGCTACTACGTCTACGACTCTTCGAACCTGTCCCAAGTCCGGCAGTTTGCTCTTGCCGACAGCGTCGAAGTTATGGTCATGACGCTGGATTCCTTCAACAAGGCATCGAACGTGATTCGCCAGTCTACGGACCGCCTCCAAGGTGAGACGCCGCTTTTTCTGGTACAGGCGGCGCGCCCGATTCTGATTCTCGATGAGCCTCAGAATATGGAGAGCGAGAAGGCGATTGCGGCGCTGGCCACGCTTGATCCGCTCTTTGCTCTGCGCTACAGCGCGACCCACCGCAACCCGTACAATGTGGTTTACCGGCTCACTCCGGCAGAGGCATACCGGCAAGGGCTTGTGAAGAAGATCGAAGTGGACGCCGTTCTTCGCGAGAACGAAGAGAACCGGCCCTACGTCCGCGTCGATGAGATCAAGACGGAGAAGAACAAGGTCACCGCCCGGCTGACCGTCCACAAGCTTATGAAGACTGGACAGGTGAAAGAGGCAAAAGTCACCGTCCGACCGGGCGAGCCCCTGGAGAAGAAGGCGAACCGCTCGGAGTACGCCGGATGGGAAGTCGATGAAATCAATCCCGGCGGCGGCTTCGTTCGCTTCGCCAACAACGTGGAATTGCGCCTTGGAGAGGAACAAGGGGCCGACAAGGAAGCCATCTTCGACACCCAGATACGCCATACGATAGACGAGCATTTCCGCAAACAGGCACGGCTCAGAAACGCCGGAATCAAAGTCCTGTCGCTGTTCTTCATCGACCATGTGGCGAGTTATGCCGATGAAGACGGTACTATCAAGATGCTCTTCAACCGGGCCTTCAATGACCTGAAGGCCAGCCATCCGGAGTGGAAGGAACTTGCGCCGGAAGATGTCCGGGCGGCCTACTTCGCGGAGAAACACCGCAAAGGGGGAGTGATTGAGATGGTCGATTCCTCCTCCGGCGACGCGAAGGAAGACGTAGTGGCCTATGACCTCATCATGAAGGACAAAGAAATGCTCTTGAGCTTCCCGGCGGATACCGACGACGAAGAGACCTGCCGGAAGAAGCAAGTGGCGTTCATCTTCTCGCATTCCGCTTTACGCGAAGGATGGGACAACCCGAACGTCTTTCAGATTTGTACGCTGAACCAGAGTGTCTCTCTGATGAGGAAGCGGCAGGAAGTCGGACGTGGGATTCGGCTGGCCGTCGAGCAGTCGGGCCAGCGCGTGCGAGACGATCAGGTGAACATCCTGACGGTAGTTGCGAACGAGAGCTATCGCAAGTACGTGGAGAACTATCAGACCGAGATTGCGGCGGAGTACCGCGAAGAGATCGAGGCACGGTACGGCAAGTCCATCGGCGATTTGACGGACGCCGAACGGCGGAAGATCGAAGCGGAATACGGCGAAGGGATTCTCCCGCCTCCGCCCCGAAAGAAGGGCGAACGGAAGGCCAGACTCACGAAATCGGCAAAGTTGCGTGAGGAGTTCAAAGGGCTCTGGGAACGCATCAAGCATAAGACCCGCTACGCGGTCAAGCTCGATACGGAAGCCCTGCTAAAAGAGGTTGTGCCGGAAATTGACCGGGCCGAAATCGCCCCGCCCCGTATCACGATAACGAAGGCTCAACTTCGCGTGGATGACGACGACATCTTCGAAGCCATGCAGACCAGCGCCGCGAAGACCGCGAAGGACCTGTCGGGCCGATGGGCTCTGCCGAATCTGGTTGACCTGATGTCCGACCTTCTGGAGCATACGTCGCCGCCTGTCCGGTTGACTCGAAAGACCCTTCTGGAGGTCTTCCGCCGGGCTCAGAACAAGCAGGCGGCTCTCGACAACCCGCATGAGTGGGCAACTACCGCGGTACGCATCCTGAAAGAGAGGCTTGCGGACCATTTGGTCAATGGAATCGAATATAGACGGGTATCGGACTGCCCCGGCAGCGAGAAACTACCCGCCGAAGCCAAGTGGTATGAAATGCAGCAGATCCTTGACGAAGAGGCTATGGAACTTTTCAGCAAGTACGTGGTCCCGGACAACGGGGAACCCCTGGAACGCAGCCTCTACGATGCCGTGCCGTGCGATTCGGAGACCGAACGGCAGTTCGTGAAGGACCTGGAAGCCAGAGACGATGTACGAGTCTATGTGAAGCTTCCCTACTGGTTCCATATCGAGACGCCGGTAGGCGATTACCGGCCCGACTGGGCCATCGTCATGGACGGCCCGGAGAAGGACGGCAAGCCGGTCCTGTACTTCGTCTCAGAGACAAAGGGCGGAAAGAGGTTCAATGAGACCGGGAGCTTGGCGGACCTCAAGAACGAAATCCGCCCCGATGAATGGCGGCGCATCCGATGTGGCGCCGCTCACTTTGGCTCCAGACAGTTGAAGAAGCCCGGAGCGCTTGTAGGCGTCGATTTCCGAGTTGTCCCCGATGCAAGCAAATTGACATAGGCTTGGACGCGAAAGGCGTAAGACAGAGAGATTCTCGAGGGCAGGCATGGAGCCGCCGGCGCGGGCACTTACCCGCCGGGGTCGGGGCCCGCTTCGCGCTCGCGGGCTTGGCGTTCGGCGTGGACCTGGGCCCGTCGCTCGGGCGGCCATTCGTCGGGGAAGTTCAGCCTCGCGAACTCGCCGAAGCACTCGACCGCCTTGCGGTCGTACGCCCTCGCGGCCTCGACCTCGTCGTCCACGTAGGGCAGGTTGTGGCACTTGCCTTCGAACCAGCACTGGGCGTGCCACTTGTGCCGGCGCTTGTTGTAGAAGACGCCTTTGAACCGGGAGACCGAGCCGGCGTGCTTGCGCCGGTTGCGCTGGTTCTCCCGGCGGGTGCAGACGCGGAGATTGAATCGGCAGTTGTTGGCCTGGTTGCCGTCCCTGTGGTCCACGACCATGCCCGCAGGCGCCTGCATGATCTGGCGGTGCATGAGGATGGTCTTGCCCTTCTCCTTGCGTGCGGCGTATCCGTTCTCCAGGTGCCACTTGTACCGACTGAGCCCTTCGTAATCGGCGGCCTCCACGTAGACATAGCACCCCTCGCTCAACGGGATCTGCCTGACGTCGCCCTTCGGCGCCGCGGGCCTGGGCCGGTAGTTCCGGCAGGGGACGCCCGTGACCTCTCGCATCTGTCCCGGCCAGCACGGATGGTTCGCGCATCGCGGCAGGAGCGGCTCGCCCCGCCAGACGTTCCGAAGCCACAGCTCAGGATCGCAGCACGAATGGACGCAATGGTGACAATTCGGTCCCGACATGGTTCCTCCCTTCCATTCTTATTTCCAGCCGGGGCCCGCGTCCCGGCGCACCATCAATCTCTCACTACAAACTGCGATAAAGTATAAAAGTTCGGCTGTTATGTGTCAACACAAATACGTACAAATAACCATAAGCCATCCGTAAGTCCTTGCCTGCAAGGGAGTTGCCGCCGTATTTTTGTCGTGCCCGCGAAAGGCCTGCCCTCGCCGCGACACGCCTCTCGATTCGACAGCAGACAGCAGCGCGATGAATCCTGTAACACGCGGGCTTCGTCTGCGTCTATAAGATGGTGGGCCGGGGAGTGTCTGCGCGCTTGGTTCATCCCGGCTTGGCCGTGTCTGCGGAGAGCGAAATCTGTCTGGCTGAAACGAAAGACTGCTGCCATGATCCACGTGGCCCGGATGGTCGTGATTTCGACGGCGTTGATGGCAGTATGGTCTGGTGCGACCCTCCGAGCAGACGAACCGCCCAGGGCGAGTGCAAACGATCTCTCGTCGAAGCAGCCGTCGGGAGAGGCTTTCGCAATGACCTGGCACGCGGGCGACCCGGGCAAGCGAGACGGCCTGAACGCCGGCATGTTGCGGGTCTTCGAGATCCATCTGGCCGACGCGCCGCCAGCGGGGGCCGAGAAGCTGCCGACGGCCAATGCCAAGTTCGGGATTGTGCAGTTCGCCGATGAGGGACAGTCTCGCTTCGTCTGCGGACTGCGAGAGACGTCCCTCGACGGGAGGACGGACAGCAGTTTCTTCATCGATCTGAACCGCAACGGCGCCCTGGAGGATGGGGAGGTGCTCCAAGGCACGGCGGTCTTCGCAGGCCTGACAGCGGTGGAACTCGGCGCCGCCGACCTCCTGCTTGGGCGTCCGGATCGCCCGCGGACGCACCGGGTCTTCGTCCACACCAATGCCTACGGGCCCCTCTACCTGACCTCGCACTGCTACACGCGAGGGCGCATCCGCCTGGGCGACCGGGAGATCGAGGCGACCCTGCTCGACTACAACTGCGACGGGCGGTACGCTTCGGGAAGAGTCGTGGAAGAGGCCATCGGCAGCCTGGGACCGCGCGAGTTCGACTTTGACCGCATCAGTTGGGATGCCGACGGCGACGGGCAAATCGGCATGACGGAACAGCATTTCATCGGCAGCTACGTCCTCAGTGGCGAGAAGGCGTACCGGATTGACTGCTCCACCGATGGGCTGAACGTCAGGGTAACGCCTCTGGATCTGTCGATGGGCCGGTTGCAGATGCCGCCGGGATATGCCTACGTCTGCCTTGTCGGTCCTCTGGGCCCGTTCAGCCTGCGCATGCCGGACGCTTCCGTCGCAGTGCCGGCGGGCACGTATCGCGTAGACTATGCGGGCATCTGGGAAACGCCGCAAATGACCGGCATGCCCAAGTCCCGCAAGCTGGGCATGTTCTTCCAGAAACCATGGACGATCCGACCCGGTGCGACCACGGTCATCGAGCCCAATGAGCTGGTCGTGACCGCGGACGACCAGGAGCAATACAGAGCGCGGCGCGCGGCGCGACTCACCGTCCGTCAGGAGCCGCAGGTGCGTTCGCTCCTGGGCACATCCCTCGACGACTTGAAGGAATTTAACATAGACCTTGGCGACGCAGCCGTCGGCAGACCCATTCTCCTGTGTTTCTTCGACGCCGACCAGCGGCCCTCGCGATACGGCCTGACGCAGCTCGTTCGTCGGTGCGAAGAATTGGGACAGACGGGCCCTGTCTTCGCCGCGGTGGACACGTCGCCGCAATCGGATTCCTCCCAGAAATGGCTGGCCGAGCAGACCTTCCCCTTCGCGCTCGGTCGAATCGAGGGCGACAGTGAACAAGTGAAGACCCGATGGGGCGTGCAGTCCCTGCCGTGGTTGATTCTGACCGACAAAGAGCACGTCGTACGGGTCGAAGGGTTTCAGCTTGGCGAGCTTGACGGTATACTGGCTCAGACCATCGGGGTCCAGAAATAGGGGAGTTTGTCTTTCGCGGAGGTTCATATGGCTTGTTGGTTGCGTGGATTGGTCGCGGCAATGGTCGTTTCCTGTGTCACAGGTCTGTCGTGGAGCCAGGGGCACTTGGAACAGGTGGAGTGCACCGGCGTCGTGCTGGATGACGAAGGCCATCTTGTCTCGGAGGCCGACGTGGTTTGTGCCGAGCAGCGTTACGACTACGGGGCGGGCTCGATTACGTGGGGGACGCCCAGCCGGACAACCTCGGACTCCAGTGGCAGGTTCCGGACGCAGGTCCGCGCCGAGCGAAAGGACTGCGTCTGGGTCGTCGCCTGGAAGAAAGGGCACTCTCTGGGGTGGCAACGGATGCGGAACACCGGCTCGGCCAAGAATCTCACGATCCGGCTCTCCCAGCCGGCCATTCTGGCGGGTGTCGTCGTCGATGAGAGCGGCAAACCGGTCCCCGGCGCCACGGTCCGGCCCTGTCTGAAGATGGATTGGATGGGCGGGTCGCTCGGCGTTCGTTTCGACGAGCCTCGCGAGTGGGTCACCGTCCAGACCGACGCACAGGGTCGTTTCCAGTTTGACAACATCCCCGCCGCGGCCTCGGCGGACTTCTGGGTCGAGGCCCCCGGCTGGGCCTCCTCTTGGACGTACTGGGAGAAGGAACTGTCCAATTCCGCGGGAAGCCAGTTCAAAGCGGGCCAGACCGATATTCCTATTGTGGTGAAACCCGAGGCGATCATTCACGGCAGGGTGATCGACGAGGACAGCGGCAAAGGCATTGCAGGCGTCGTAGTCCTGGCCCGCCCGAACGCCCGATACGCCAACTACTCGTGCGTCGATCCGGTCACTTCCGGCCCGGACGGCGCCTTCGTCTACCGCGGTCTGACCGCCGGTGACTACTCGCTCCAGATCGTCGCGCCGCACGAGCATACCGCCGAATGGACCGGCCAGGACGTGAGAGTCACGGCCGTCGCGAGGCAGACGGTCGATGTCAAGATCCCCGTGGGCAAAGGCGGACTGATCGAGGTCACGGTTCTGGATGCCGCGACGGGACGAGCCATCGAGAGCGCGCAAGCAGTCGTCAGCCAGCAAGCCAATTTCGGCATCCACCCCTGCTGGTGGTATTCGGCATGCGCCGATCCGAACGGAGTCGTCCGCCTCCGCGCACCGGCGGGAGAATGCCATCTGGTCACGTGCGCAGAGGCATACGCCGACTTCAGCGATTCGGAGCCGGCCATTGTGACCGAGGGCCAAGTGCTTCGCCGGAAGGTCAGGTTGGACGCCTTCCCCGTCGTGACGGGGATCGTGCGCAATCCGGACGGACAGCCTGCCGCGGGTGTGCTCGTGGCTTCCAAACCGATCTGCGAGGAGCCTGCGACCACCGACGAGCAGGGCCGGTTCCGAGTCACATGGCCGCCTAGCGAGAGTGTGGAGAACGTGCTGGTGCTGGCCCGAGACCCGGACCATAATCTGGCGGGCTTGACGGATGTGAAGGACCAATCCCGGCCCGTCGAGGTGACGCTGGCGCCCGCCTTCGCGGTCGGGGGCCGCATCACGGACCCCAATGGCAAGCCAATCCACCAGGCCGTGATTTCATTGTGCGCCTCCATGCCCGGCTGGTGGACCGATGCGGCGCCACACGTCCTGAGCGACGCCAACGGTTTCTATGAAGCGCGTGCGATCCCCGCGCCCCGCGACGGTTTTACCTACCGACTGCAGGTGAAAGCGCAGGGCTACGGCCCAACGGCGCTGACGACCTTGCCCTTTGACAGCGCCCGGGATGGGCGGGTCATGGTGGGGACGATCAGCCTGCCGGTAGCGGACAAGTCCATCTCCGGCGTGGTGGTCGATGCGAACGGAGCCCCGGGCGCGGGCCTGCCCATCTTCATCACCGGGCCGGATGGCAGCTACATAGCAGGCCAGCCGCAGATTCAGACCGTCAGCGACGCGCAGGGTCGATTCTCCGTCGAGGGTGTGTGCGCCGGTCCGCTGCAAATCCAGGCCAGTTTCAGCAGCAGTCCGGGCGGCGTGGGAATGCTCGACGCCCAGGGCGGCGACCAGAATGCCAAGGTCATCCTCGGCCGCAGCGGTGTACACATCGAAGTCACATCCCTGCTCGGCAAGCCCCTGCCGGACACCAGACCACTGCTCGATCTGCCCGCGGAGCAGATGCAGGGCAAAGCGGTGCTCCTGTGCTTCTTCGACATGAACCAGCGACCGTCGCGGTACTACCTGACCGCGCTGGCCACGCGGGCGGAGGAACTTGGGCAAAAGAATGTGACACTGATTGCGGTCCAGGCCGCTGAGACAAATCGGGCCACCCTGGAACAGTGGTTCAAGGAACAGAACATCACTGTGCCCGTCGGATCGATCCAAGGGGACGTAAAGAAAGTGACATCCGCCTGGGGCGTCCAGTCCCTGCCGTGGTTGATCCTGACGGACAAGAACCACAGAGTGATTGCGGAAGGGTTCACGGTGGACGAATTGAGCGAGAAGATGAAGGCGACGGAGTTACCGGTGCGGTGACTTGGAAAGGACGATGTCTCATGCGAAGAACGATCGTGGGCGGCTGTGTGGTCCTTCTGTGGGCCGGCGTCTGTTTTGCTCGTGGCGTCACGATCACCGGCAGGGTCGTCGATTGCGAGGCCCGACCGGTGGGCGAAGCGGAGGTGGCGGTCATCGAGAATGGTCCCGACTGGGACACGCAGCTTCAGGAGGCCAGGGTGTGCGGACCGATCGGGCGGACGGACGGCCAAGGTCTATTCGAGGTCAAGGCGGACGTTGAGTCCCTGCGCAACGCGTTCGTCGTCGTCCGGAAGCCGGGTCTGGCCATGGCCTGGGACAAAGCCCCGATAGAAGCCGGCAGCGCGAGCCACATCCGCTTCCATCTGGTCATGGAGAAACCGGCGACAATCTCGGGCCGAGTGCTGGATAGGTTCGGCCGGGCGGTCGCTGGGGCAAACGTGCGGGCCGTGCCCAAGACCTCCTATCTGACGACACTGGACCAGAGTCCGATCTCCCTGCCGGAGTCGTGGCTGTCCGCCACGACCGACACGGAGGGCCGATTTCGGTTCGATGCCTTCTCTGTAAATGTGCTCTGCGACTTCTGGGTCCGGACGCACGGTGACCCCGGCGCGTATACTTTCAGCACGCACTTTCTGCCCGGGTGCGGCTACGAGGTCGGGCGCACGGACATCCAGCTCGTCCTGCCCACCCTGCGCCGGGTCCAGGGTCGCGTCGTGGAACAGGGTTCGGGCCGACCCGTGGCCGGCGTGGACTTGGAGATCTCGCCTCCCCGCGGCCAGAATCGCAGGGAGGACGTCAAGGATTCGTATCTCCTGTATCAGGCTCGTTCGGACGCGAACGGATTGTTCATATTCCCGGGCGTGCCGGAGGGTGAACATGAGATCAGAGTGGCCTACCGTGAACGGGGATTGGCCGATTGGGTCGCCGAGCCGATCCCCGTCCAGGTCGGAGCGGACTACGACAGCGACAACGTGACCGTGCAGGTCGATCGGGGAGGGATCGTCGAGGTGCTAGCGCGCGATGCTCGGACCCACGAGGCCCTTGCCGGCATCTGCATATCGGTGGCCGGCATCCTGTCTCCTTCTCAGCTCCCGCATACAGACAGCAAGGGCATCGCGCGGGCCCGTGTTCGGGCGGGAGAATCGAGTGTTCTGATATCGAGTGGCATTGCCCAGAACAGGGACTATCGAAGTTGGAGGTCCGCGAGTTCAGGTCCGAGCAGTCGGTTTGTCGTCGAGCGAGGCGAGACCGTCCGCCTGGAGGCGGACTTGGAACGCGCCAACAGGATACGTGGTACGGTCGTCGACCCAAATGGCAGAGCGGTGGTTGGAGCTACGGTCACATTGCATCCCCTGGGAACCGGCAGCCGGATCATCTCGAACGTGGGAGACGAGGGCGCCACAGATGCCGCGGGTCGATTCGAGTTCCCCTGCGGCGAGGCAGACCCTGTCGGCTGGCACGTGACTGCCTGCTGCGAAGAGCAAGGCGGGGCGGGCATTGCCGAGATCACCACGCTTCAAGAGCCTGTGAAGATCGCACTCAGACCCGCCGTGACCGTCAAGGGGACCGTCGTGACGGAAGACGGCATCGGAATCCCCTCGGCCCGCGTGGCTGTGTTGACCCATGTCAGTGGGGCGGTATCCAGCGTGACGACGGAGACCCTGTGCGATGGCGGCGGCGTCTTTTCCATCCCGGCTGTGCTGCCGGCCGATGCCGCGGTCACACACAGGTTGTGCGTGGATGCCTCTGGCTATGGCCCGAAATCGTATGTGGACGTCGAGGTCTCGGATCAGGCCGGGGCGACGACCGATCTGGGCAGGATCGCCCTCCCTGTCGCCAACGAATCCCTCTCGGGAATCGTGGTGGATGCCAGCGACCAGCCTGCGGCGGGAATTCCGATCTTCTTACGCAGGGCTTCTCGCGAGGCAATCCAGCCCCAGAAGACGACAGCCACGGACGAGGGCGGCCGGTTCCGCTTCGAGCGGATATGCAAAGGCCCGGCGCACCTCCAGGCCAGTTTCTCCAACAGTCCTCGCGGCTGGGCCAGCACGAAAGTCGAAGCCGGCCGGCAGGACGTCCGGATCGTGCTGAAGCCTGGAGAACAGTCCGCGAACCTTCGCATCGCGGCCGGCCTCTCGCAGGGCTCTCCGCAGTACGTGAGCTTGGCGGGCAAGCAACTGGCCCAGGTCAAGGGCCTGGAATCCCTGGCGCCGCCGGAGGCCGCGGACAAGCCTGTGCTCATTTTGTTCATGGACCAGCAACAGCGCCCGTCTCGCAGGATCGCGTCGGAACTGGCTGGACGGATGGATCTCCTCCGAGGAAAGGGAATCAAGATCGTGGCCATGCAGGTCGCCACGGTGGATCGTACGGAACTCGACCGGTGGTTCGCCGACCAGAAGATCCCGTTCCAAGCTCAGGTTCTCGAAGGCGACTTCAACAAACTGCGGTATGCCTGGGGAGTGCAGTCCCTGCCGTGGTTGATCCTGACGGACAAGGACCACGTCGTGCGGGCGGAGGGGTTCCAGCTCGGCGAACTCGATGGCATGCTGGCTCAGTCCACGGAGGCGCAGAAGTAGGCCGGCTCATGCTTTGAAGAGCGAGCTTCACACAAAGGCACAAGGACACGAAGAAGACCGATGCAGAAATGGTCTCTGCAGTCCGTGGCTTCGTGGCTCTGTGTGAGACCGCTCTTTGCGAGATACCTGCGGAAGCCTGCCCTCGACCCGATCAGTGGCGGGGATCCATGCTTCTGACGCACGAAGCTTCACGAACGACGCACGACGCACCGGTTTGTAGGGTGGGCTGTGCCCACCGTTCTGGCGGTCGCCTCCCAAGAGACAGTAGCTGTCCTGGGTTCCCCGAGAACTCATTGAGGAGGGGTATAGTCCAGAGCGACGCGAAATCCGATGTTCCGCTGGAAGGGGGCGCCCCACCAGCGAGAGGCGCAGCGGCAGTCCGCAGCGTCTTTGCCCACTTCACCGCCCCGAACAACACGCGCCTCCGCAGGAACACCGGGATTCTTCACAGGAGACGGCCCCTTAGGGTCGATAGTCCCGGCGTCCTGATAGTTTTTGGCCCAATAGTCCTGACACCATTCCCAGGCGTTCCCATGCATGTCGTAGAGAACGAATGAATTTGGCTTTTTCAAGCCTACAGGATGGTAGATCGCGGTATTAGAGTACCACGCGTATTCCTTTAGATTCTCATCACTGTCTCCGAAACAGAACCGACCACTACTACCCGCGCGACATGCATACTCCCACTCCGCCTCAGTGGGGAGCCTTCCACCAACCTTGGCACAGAATGCAGCCGCCTGCCCCCAAGTGACCGAGTTCTGCGGATAGTCCCGCCCGGGAGCAGCAATCTGGTTCGGGTTCTTCCCCGTTATGGCCGCGTACTGGTCTTGTGTGACTTCGTATTTACCCAGGTAGAAAGGCCGCGTAATCTGTACCTGTCTTACCGGGCCCTCGCAAGACTTCCTGCCCTTTTCGGAATCGGGAGAACCCATAGCGAAACTCCCCGCAGGAATCAAAACAAACTCCATACGAACGCCACTACCCAGATCGAGCGTCTTGTCTGATGGCTTGCCCGCATTCGGGTCTGTAGTGAACCTTGAAGGCTTCTGCCAAAGCGCCGCATTCTGGTTGATGTTCTCGACCATCGATTCACAACCCGCAATTAGTAGTACCATCATAATCAGATAGATCACACGACCGACCATTGTTGTGCTCCTTCCAAGGATGTTGCCGTTCTGGGCGAACCACCGCCGCTGAGGATAGGCTCGCCGTCTATGCTGAAGCGTTAGATTGCGATCGGCTGCAACATGGGCACTGGCGAGTGGTTTCGATACGCTTTCCATTATCTTCGGGCAATCATATAATACCCAAGCACTTCTTAGCGGCTGTCACGCAATCATTTGTCTTCTGACTGGAATCACGGCTCTGGTAGCATTCCACGATCTGGCGACAGGCGGTAGCACACAGTTCGCACTGCTTTGCCTTGGCTTGGCACATCTTCTTCACTCGTGACAAATCGGACGTATCGCGCCACTCTGCCCGGTGTATCTCTTGTACGCCTGAAATCGCAGCTACCACGCTTCGTCCCAAAGCGCCGGCAAGCTCACGAACGAGGTCCTCTGTGAAGACTTGCGTTATCTGCTTGCTATACGTCCGGGCATCCTGCCTGTAGGCGAGGGACGCCTTTTCGTAGTAGTGGCCGGCCGCCGTGAAGTGTTGGACGGCGGCGTTCTTTCCCTCAGATTGTTCACACCATTTCGCGAGCAGCTTGCTACTCACAGCGGCCGCGTAGAGACCTTCCGGGGCGTCCTCAACATAGTTCGACTTGGCTCCAACACTAATGAGATACTCTGCAGTCTCAATGTTGTCGTTACACGCAGCAAAGTCCAAGCAGGAGAACTTCCGTGTTGGATGCTGTGCATTGACTTCAGCGCCTGCATTCACCAGTTGTTTTGCACTGCCAGCATCGTTCTCCCTTGCTGCGAACATCAAAGCGGTAAAACCCGTTGAACTGACGCGATTGACATCGGCGCCTTTTGCGATCAAGAGACCCACAATATCGCTGTGCTTTCGCCCGCCAGCATCCATTACCGGAGTCACTTGCTCAGAGTCTGTGATGTTGACATCGGCGCCGTTCTCGAGCAGTGCCTTCACGACACTGGCGTGCCCGTGATAGGCTGATATGGACAAGGCCGTACCAAAACCGAAGTTGGCATTGACATCGGCACCCTGAGAAATGAGAAATGACACCATGTCAACGTGCCCTGCATAGGATGCAACCATCAGGGCGGTCACGCTGTCTGCGGTCTTGGCATCGATCTTCGCACCACGCTCCAGCAAAAGGCGAGCAACAGGCACATCCCCACGGGCGGCGGCGTGATAGAGGGGTGTGCCAACACTGCGTACGTCGGCATCAGCACCCGCATCCAAGAGTCGCCTGACGACTTCCACTTGGCCCTCAAGTGCCGCCCAGTGCAGCGGTGCATTGCCCGTACAATCGATGTCATTTATGTATCGGCCGCGCTCGATGAGTCTGAGGGCTTTATCGGTATTGCCGGCCCTTATTGCTGCGTGCAAAGGATACGAGGGACCGCATCCTGTAAGTAACGTTAGGCCAAAGAAGAGGCAAGCTACGAAGAAGGCAAGAGAGCTGACCTTGTTCACGAGTGCGGGTCTCATGGCAGGCATCCTTCCTGCCGGTGAACATCTACCACCGCGTAATTCAGGAGACGGTGAAGGACGTTGACCGCAAAAGAAGACTATTTGTCCAACTACCCCGAGGAACAAGTACTGTCCCGAGAAACAAGCAGCCATCCAGGGTCTGCCAATCGAGTTCATGAACCACTCTCCTATACGGTATGCGCCTTATGATACCCACGCAGTGAAGCCGACTGCAATAGCTCGGGCAATCGGCTGTGAACTATTTCGGTGTGAGAAGCATCTGTTCTGGCGCAAGATCGGGCAGCTTCTTCCTTCTGTGGTGTGTCCCTGCGTCCTTCTTGTCGTAGCCCAGCCATACGTGCATTCGCCTTTATCCAGAAGCCATGCTCAATCGTAAGCTCCTGTATGCGCCTGGATCAACTGTGTGGAATCTGCGAAGGTGTATCAAGCGTGTCAGGCACATCTTCTCCATATGGTCGCGTAACTCTTTATTGAAAAAGAGCTTAGAGGCGCCGCCCACTTCTTGGTTATTGCCATTTAGGGTACCATGGCGGAGGCTCGAGTGCGGCAAACTCTCGCGGGTGGTATCCGCCGTTTACGCTGGGTTTATGCGGCTTCGAGGCGGCTCGATTCAGACGCGTCAAGGCGACTTGTTCTCCGTGGATCGCAGGTCTTCGACGTTTGTCGGACTACCCTCATAGGTGTTGCCCTGGAGGGAGATCCGGCGGGCCTGGGCGCCGATGCGAATGCCCACTTTCTGATTTCCGCCGGCCGTATTCTCGATCCGCGTGTCGCGGATCGTGATGTCGTGGGTCTGTCCCTGGATGTCGATCCCGATTCCTGGCTTGCCCGCGCCGGTGTTGCGGATCAGGCAACCCTCGACCCGATTGCGGTGGCCGCAGCGGAATTCGCCGGCCTCGCTGCGAAAGAGGATGCCCACCTCGCCGTTTCGTTCGATGACGCAATTCCGTACGGTGTTGTCTGTGTCGCGGTGACCGATGCTGATCCCGTAGTTGGTGTTCTCCGAGAGGGTGCAGTCCTCCACGAGGCCGTCGGAGACGCCCCAGCAGAAGAAGATCCCCTGGCTGTTGCCCCTGGACTCGCAGGCGCGGAAGACCGGCCGTTGCGAGCCACTGCCTGGATGGAACCCGAGGTCGGCGTTGTTCAGGGACTGGCAGTGCTCGAACTGAATGTCGTCGCAGACCTGGAAGCTGAATCCGTCGCCGTTGTAGTTCCTCGCAATCACGTTGCGGAATCGCCAGCGGTTGCAGTTCTGGATGAAGACCGCGCCGGCGAAGTTGCCGTTGATGTGCTCGTTGTGGTCCCGATTGCCGTCGAGGACGAGGTCTTCGATCCGCACGTCGTCGACGTCCTCGGCGGTGAGGATCGGAAAGACGGTCGCGGCCGTCGCGTCCTTCTCCGTCCAGAAGTTCTCCTCGGTCATCCGGCTCAGGAACAGGACGTTCCCCTCGATCGCGGTGATCGTCGCCCGCAGAACCTCGTACTGCCAGGCGCCGGGACCGGTGCTCGATCGGAGCATGACGCCGTCGCCCGGCGCGAAGCCCGCGGCCTCGCTCACCGCGACGCCGTACTCGTACCAGTCCGAATCCCTGGAGAGCTTCGCGGAAACGCTGGCGCCCTTTCTCAGGACGGTCGTCTCACCCGAGCCGCGCAGGGTGACATGAGGGCGCAGATAGATGGCGTTTCGCAGCTCGTACACCCCAGGCAGGACGCGAAGCGTGCCGCCGCCCAGTCGGTGCAGATAGTCGATGCCTGCCTGGATGACCTTGTCGTCGGAGCCTTGGAGATCGCCTTCTTTCTGACCGACCGTCAGGACCAGAGTCTGTTTGCTGCGCATCGGGCGATTGCTCGCGGCCACTGCCTGTGCCGGCGCAGGTGCTTGCTCAGGCATCTGGCCCGCCGCACAGACCGCCAACACCACCAGGGAGATTCTCACCGCAACCATGTACTCGTGCAGCATCTCGGCACCTTTCATCTTGTCATGTCTGATCCGTATTGTAGCGAAGGCGAGGGGCGGAGCAAATTGGAATCCCGCCTCAGACGGCGACCACGGCTGTTGCCGTGTCCGAAGAACACCGTTTTTTCCTTGGCGGATGCCTCCCAGTAGTCTATAATCAGGCGCGTGTGGTACGGCTGGCAGCATCATGCCAGGTTGGCGCCTCGTTCTGCAAGGCCAACCAGCAACCACACAACGAGTATCACCTGACGCATTGCCGCTTTGCCTTCAAACGACGGGCCGGATCGAGCGGTTCTCGCATGTCGCCGAACGAGTCCGGGGGCCAGGTGAAAGACACGAGTCGTGGAGTGGGTTCTCGTGGGGAAGGGATGTGAGCTTCGGCTCGTTCCGAGGGAGCGCTCTTTCTCGACACACGTGCAGCCCTTCTGTCGCGAGCCCATCGTCCAACAAGCCATCACACTGCCTGACGCGGGGCTGGATTCCTCACGCTGGGCCATTCTTCACAGGAGAAGAACCATGAACAGATCTCACATGATTCTGCTGGCCGTGGCGATGACCACCCTCGCTCTGGCATCCAGCGCAGAGGCGTACACCATGGAGAGGATGTACCCCCCTTCCGCGTCTGTTTCCGTGCCGGCCACATGGGAGGCTCGAATCTTGACCTTTCATGCGCGTTTCGGCGGCTTGACATGGCCGTACATTTGGCATCAGGCCGACTGGTACTGGGATGGCGAGTTGTGGTACTCGGACGATGGCCTCGGTGGGCAGGCCGTCGATAGCTACTGTCTGTTTCTCGGGACTGAGATTGGAACGCACACCATCAAGGTTCGTGCCAAATACGACAGTATGCCCTTCGGCGTCCACGTGTGGACCGATTATCTCACATGGACGCTCACCATCGTCGACCCCGAGACATACACAATTGAGAGAGTGAACCCGGTTGAGGAGTCTTGTAGGGTGCCGCTGACGACTTCTCCCGAGTTCAAGGCGAGTTTTGGGGGCCTCGTGTCAGGGGCCACTTGGGATCGGGCCCAATGGTACGTGGACGGCGAACTCAAGAAGACAGAGGCCATGGGTGGGCAAGCCGACGACAGTATCTTCTACCCCTCTTTCACCACGGCGGGAACCCATACAGTCAAGGTCAGGGCCCTGTATTGGCTCAGCGCCTATCCCGTAACGACTCGCGATCTTACCTGGACCGTCGTGGTGGAAGGCCACGCCCCCAGCGGAACCATGGTCAGTCCGAGCAGTCCCATGACGATCCTCCAGGGCACGTTACAAACGTTCGTGTTGGAAGGCGTCGATCCCGCGGATGATCTGCAGTTTTGCGATGTATTTCTCGATGGCATATTTCAGACGAGCGTTCCGTTCAGCGGCGCCGCCAGCGGCAGCACCGCGGAATGGACCTGCACATTCAACACGCTCGGGACACATCGCGTTTGGTTTACCCCTATCGATTCGGCCAGTAATTCCGGGGTGGCCTGTACATGGGTCGTCCACGTGGAAGCCGAATCCCAGCAGGCTGGGCTGAATATCCTGGTCGTTGGACTGGACGCACAGGGACAAGCCACGGGGGCCCTCCCTGACGCGAAAGTCGATCTTGCCGGCCCGGGAGCGGCGACGACCGCGACCGTGGACGGACAGGGCCGGCTCGCGCTGGCGGGCTTGATCGCGGGGACGTACACCGTGAGCGTGAGCAGGGACGGGTATTACGCACAGAGCCGCAGCGTGTCGCTGGCGGCGGGCGAGACGAAGGACGAGGTGTTCCGCCTGACGCCGGAATCGCAGGAGCCCGTGGCGTTCGACTTCGCTTCGCCCGACGGCAAGTACTTCATCGAAGGTCTGCCGGGCGACCTGTCTTTCTCCTGCATCGTAGCATGGAACGGCCAGCCGGGCTCGGTAAACTTCAACGTGGGCGGGACTTCGTATCCGGCGAAGGTCACCGACCTTGGCGAAGGCAAGGCACTGGCGACCCTGACCATCCCGGCGCCAGCAGACGTTGTCCCGTGCAGTGAAATCGAGGCCGTGGTCGAGACCCTGGAAGGAAAGACAGCCGTGCTGCGCACGGGAGACTTTGTGTATAACCTCGACGCGAGGCTCCGTTACTACGGCTATCTCGGCGAGGAGTACTTTGGGTGGAAGACTTCCGGGCCGACTCTATTGACCGGAGCGATGACGTTCTATGACAAGAAGGAGGTGTCACTTGTTCTGTTCGATACCACCTCCAGCAGCAACCCGCTATCGATGAAGGCCTCCCTGGGTTACCAGCATCAACTGACCTATGACCCGTGGACCGGAATATTCACCCGGTCGAACGGGGGTTTCGGCAGGTTCAACCTGAGCCTCAAAGGCACCCGTGGGGGTATTCCATTGGATTTTCTGGGTGATGGACGTATCGACGTGGCCGCAAACGAGACCATTCTGCTGGCGGTTTGGGGCTGTGATGCTCCGACGAGCACGTCGTCGTTTCGGGTGTCGTTTGCGGGCAAGACAGGTATCGGAGGACCGGTTGTCAACGTTGTGAGCGTTGCCTTCCCACCGGCAGCCACTCCGATCAGAATCCTACAGAAGACCCCTGTTATCGGGAAACTCATCGACTCGTTGAAGCTGCGTCTGTTCATGATCTTGGGGGGAGGAATCATAGGAAAATCCGACCCCACCAAGCCGGCGGACTGCTGGTTCGGAACCAGCTCGACGTCCGCAACGCTGACCTTTGGACTCGAAGCCCAGATGCTGTTCGCATACAAGAAATGGGGCTGGAACCTGGAGGCGGGCGTCTATGTGGGCGGGACGGGCACTCCCGAGTTCCAATTCTGTCCGGACTTCGTATTTGAAGGCGTCACGCTCCGAGCGTACGTCGGCGTGTTTGCCTCCGCTTGGTCATTCCGGTATTCAGGAGAGGTGGGGATGACAATCCGCCTCGGGCCCGATCAACCCGGTGAGGTCCTGGCGATCGCGTCGATCCCCGGGTCCTGCCCGGAGGGCTCCTGGCAGCCGATCGGGGATAGCTGTCTTCGCTGGGGACGGACGAACCTTCTGGCAGTCGAGGACGATTCGGGCGGACGATTGCACAGTCTGTCCGCCCAGGGCGAATCCACGCGGGAAGCCGTACTGGTGGAGAACGTCGTGCCGCTGGCGAATCCTGTCATACTGTCGAGCGTGTCGGACAGACAGATCCTGTTTTGTCTGCACGATCCGAACAAGCCGTGGTATGCCGCGACGGATATCGGCATGCTGCGTCAGGCAGACGAGCAGCCGTGGACACTCGACCGGATTGCGGATGACCTGGCGGCAGAGTTCAGCCCGAGTGTCGTCACGACGGATTCCGGCGCGACCCTGGCAACGTGGGAACGGGTCTCGGGGGACGCCTCGGACGCCAATGCACCGGATCAGATTGCTCCTCATCTGGAGATTGTCGCTGCTTGGTTCGACCCGAAGACAGGCTTCTGGAGCGAGCGGCAACAACTCACCTCCAACGCTGCGGCCGACCATCAGCCGATGGCGATTGCCCTGGGTGCAACCTCTGGCATCCTATGGATTCAGAACGAAGGAGACGCCGCCATTGGAAACGCCAACTCGGGCGACCGCCTGATGTTTGTGAGGTGGTCGGGCGACAAGTGGGAGGAGCCACAAGTGCTCTGGTCGGCGCCAAAGGGCATTTCCGGTTTCTCATACACAGCCGACGAGTTCGGCGAGGGAAATGTGGTCCTCGCTGTGGACGAAGACGGAGATCCCAACACCACGGCGGACTGCGAGCTCTACCGGCTTGCCACCGCAAGCGGCGCGTGGGAAACGGCGGTTCAACTGACCAGCGATTCCGCCGAAGACTCGCTCCCGACGCTGCTGGCGCCGGACGGCGTGCCGATGTGTGTCTGGACCGCCGACGGGACGCTGCTCTATTCGGCACTGTATGACTGGAATCCGAGAGAGGTCTACAGCGAATACACGCTCGCCAACGAGGCGCCGTCGCTCGACGGAGTCGCGATGCCGGGCGGTGCCGCCATCGCGTACACCGTGCAGGGCCCCAACGGTGTGGACATGGTCGCATCGTTCTATGATGCGGACCTCGATTGCTGGTCGCTGCCGCGGCAACTGACCAGCGATGAGGACGCGGAGACGTCGGTGTCACTGGCCTGCGATGCCGACGAGCTGGTCGTCGCCTACCTGAAGACCCAGACTCTGCGGACCGGCATGGACGTGGAGATCGAGGGCCAGATGGTGCACCTCGAGAATGTCCCACAGCCCGGGCGCACGGACCTGTACGTCCTGCAGCACGCTCTGGCCGATGACCTGGCCGTGATCTCGGATTCCCTGGTGGTGGAGCCTGCGAATCCCGCGCCGGGCACGGTCTCGACGGTTCGTGCGACCGTCGAGAATCGCGGCGATCTGCCGCTGCAGGACGTGGAGGTGGTCTTCTACGATGGCGATCCCGCTGGCGGAGGAGTCGTCATCGGCAATCCGCAGGTGATTGCAGGAACCCTGATCGCCGGTGGCAAGCAAGAGGTATCTGTCTCCTGGAACGTGCCCTCTAAGGAGAGTTCCCACGAGATCTTCGTCGCCGTGGATCCGAGTCTGGCGATCGAGGACCGCGACCGCTCGAACAACGAACTCTCAGTGCGCACGGTGCTGCCGGACCTGGTCATAGCGACGTGCTGGAGCACCGAAGTCTCCAGCACCACGATGGCCTTGACCGCGAGGGTCGTGAACGCCGGCGTCGTCCCTGCGAGTGGGTTTGACGTCTCTTGGCGACTCGGAGCGGTGGACGGTGAGGAGATCGGCTTCGGTGCGATCGGCTCGCTCATCGCGGGCGGAGCATACGAGACCACATTGCTGTGGGACACCAGCGGTCATTTGACTGTCGGGGAACACGTGCAGGTGTTTGCGGTGGTAGACGCTGCGGGGGACATTCTCGAATCCGATGAGGCGAACAACGTCTCCAGCCTCGCCGCGTTTCATGCCGTGCGCGGGCCCTGACCCGTGTGCACAGGAAGGAATCCGGAGTTCGAATTCACAGGCCAACGCGGAAATGGCCCTTTGTAGAGGGACTGTCGGCACGCGAAACCGCGCTCAGGAACGACCGATTTTGTTCCCGTTTTTTTGTTCGCCAAGCTCCGGCCGGCGCATAGAATATGTCGCGTAAGGTCGGGCGTTCAAGGTGGATCGTCACGTTGCGAACCCCTCCTGCAGGCGACCCTGAGGTGGCTATGGAGTCGAAAGAGAAGATCTTGGTCGAAAACGGCACGGACGTCATGATCGTCACCTTCGAGGAAGAGACGATTCTGGAGGACCAGCAGATCCGCAAGCTGGAGCGAGCGTTGTTGCCCATCATTCGCAAGAGCCCGCACAAGCGGCTTGTCCTGAATTTCGCCAAGGTCAAGTTCATGTCCTCGGCCTTCCTCGGCCTGCTGGTCAAGGTCCACAAACGGGTCATCGAAGCAGGCGGCCACCTGCAGTTGTTCAATCTCGATCCCAAGATCCAGAAGGTCTTCGAGATCACTCAACTGGTGAAGGTCTTCGACATCGTCCGCAGCGACGAATAGAAATCCTGTAGCCGATTCAGAGCATCATCAGGCTCAGCGCCATGATGAGCATGCCGAGGACAACGCCGGTAATGACCAGGTGCCCATGGCCGTAGCGGTGGGCCATGGGCAGCAGCTCGTCGAGCGAGATGTAGATCATGATGCCTGCAACGAAGGCCAGAATCCCGGCCAGCACCGCCGGCTTCAGGAAGGGCATCAGCACCAGAAAGCCAATCAGGGCGCCGAGGGGCTCGGAGAGCCCGGAGACAAAGGAATAGAGGAACGCCTTGTTCTTGTTCCCGGTCGCGTAGAAGATCGGCACCGAGACGGCGATTCCCTCAGGGATGTTGTGGATCGCGATGGCGATGGCAATGAAGGCCCCGACGTGTACGTCGCTCAGGGCCGCGGCAAAGGTAGCCAACCCCTCGGGTAGATTGTGGATGCCGATCGCCAGCGCGGTCAGCACGCCGGCCCGCATAAGATGGTGCCCGGCATCGGGCGACTCCGGCTGGTCCAAGCCCTCATAGTTGTGCGGGTTCTCCGGCTCCGGCACCAGCAGATCGACCACCGCGATAAAGGCAATCCCGCCAAAGAAAAACAGCACACTCAGGGCGTTGCCCACCCTCTCCACAGCGCTGGGCAGCAACTCCATAAAGGAGACATAGACCATCACGCCTGCCGACAAGCCGAGCGAAAACGACAGATAGATGACCTTGGGCCGCTTGATGAAATACGCGATCGCGCTGCCGATGCCGGTCGATAACCCCGCCAGCAAGGTCAGCGTCAGAGCAACTCCCACATTCCCGGATGCAGCCATATCAAATCCTGCTCAAGAGCCTGTTGTCACAGAACCCGCAGTGCTCTTCGGCCAATCAGGTTCATCTCTTGGCGGCACAGCGTTTGTGCAAACCCCGCAACTGGTCGTGGCGCGACGAGACAGCCATGAGCCCCCTACTGCCTGCAATCAGTTCCTATATGGGAAGGAGATTGTATCCGCGAGGCATCCTTCGATCAAGCGCCCTGCCCGGCGAGATTTCCCTGTGGGTGCATGACCATTCCTGCGTCGCTCTGCCGCTGGAGCAACTCGTCCGCTCGCAAGGCGAATTCCTCCGGTGCAGCAACCGACGTTCATGGGGCATCCTCCGCCAGCTATGGTTCGTCTCGCCTGTTTGGAGTTTCGCGTTGACGCCGTCTTGACCCGCCTGAAGGCGGAACTCCAGACCTCGCAACGACGGTCATGCACCCGTCATGCGCCTCGGACGGGTCCGCGCCTTTACTCAAAGCCCCCCGTCGGGTAATATAGAGGTTCTTGAAACATGTGGATACTCCGATATCCCAAACAGATCGCTTATCTTGGGAGAACATTTTTGAGGAGATTGCTAAGTGCTAATGAGGCCATCGCACGCGCCGCCTACGAGTCGGGCGTGACGGTCGCGACAGGTTATCCGGGCACCCCGTCGACGGAAATCCTGGAGAACGTGGTTCAGTACAAAGGCGACATCTACTGTGAGTGGTCGCCGAACGAGAAGGTGGCCTTCGAGGTCGCAGCGGCTGCGGCATGTGCCGGGGCGCGGTCCATCGTCACAATGAAGCACGTTGGGCTCAACGTCGCGGCCGATCCGCTCATGACGCTCAGTTACATCGGCGTCGAAGGGGGTATGGTCATCGTCGTCGCCGACGACCCGGGCATGCACTCCTCGCAGAACGAGCAGGACACACGGAATTACGCCCGCTTCGCGAAGATTCCGCTGTTTGAGCCCTCCGACAGCCAGGAGGCGAAGGACTTCGTCGCTGTGGCGATTCGCGTCTCGGAGGAGTTCAAGACGCCGGTGATTCTGCGGACGACCACGCGGGTCAGCCACTCGCGGAGCCTGGTCGAATTAGGGGAACGGACCGCAAATCCCAAGACGATCGGCCTGGAGAAGAATCCGCCGCGATTCGTGCCGGTTCCGCTGTGGGGTCGTCCCATGCGGCGCAAGGTCGAGGAGCGGCTCACGCAGTTGAAGCAGGCTGCGGCAACCTCCCCGGTCAATCGGATCGAATGGCGGGACCGCTCGCTCGGGATCGTGACGCATAGCATCGCGTATCAGTACGTTCGCGAGGTCTGGCCGGAGGCGTCCGTGCTCAAGCTGGGCATGGCGTATCCCTTCCCGGACTCGCTTCTCAGCGAATTCGCGGCGGGCGTCGAGAAACTGCTCGTCGTCGAGGAATTGGACGATTTCCTGCAGGAACACATCAAGGCGCTGGGCATTCCCTGCGTGGGGCGCGAGTTCGTGCCCGGCATCGGCGAGCTATCCGTCACCGTGCTGCAGCAGAGTCGCGCCGCGATGGAAGGGCGTCAACTCGTCCCGATCCCGGCGCCGAAATACGCGGACGAGCTTCCCGCTCGACCTCCGGTCCTGTGTCCCGGCTGCCCCCATCGCGGGATCTTCCACGCGCTGGGCAAGCACGACGTGATCGTCACCGGGGACATCGGCTGTTACAGCCTGGGCACGTTCAAGCCGCTCAACCGCTTGGACATCATCCTGTGCATGGGCGGCGGCGTCTCGATGGCCCACGGCTTGGACAAGGCGGGCGACCCGCGAACCGTCATCGGCATCGTGGGCGACTCGACCTTCTTCCACTCGGGCATCACCGGCCTGCTGGATATCGCCTACAACAAAGGCTGTTCGACCATCATCGTGGTGGACAACCGCACGACCGCCATGACGGGACACCAGGAGAATCCGGGCACCGGCCTGACGCTGATGGGCGAGAGCACCGTCGCGGCTTCGATCGAGCAGATCGGACGAGCCTGTGGCATCCAGCGGGTCCGGACGGTGAACCCCTATGACAGCAAGCAGACGGAAAAGGTGATTGCCGAGGAGATCCACGTAAAAGAGCCCTCGCTGATCGTCTCGCGGGCGCCCTGTCCGCTGCGGGAGCACAAGCGGGTCGGACCGGTTCGACGGATCGATCCGGAGAAGTGCAAGGCCTGCAAGGCGTGTCTGAAACTGGGCTGTCCGGCCATTGACGGCGCCGGCGCCAAGCCGCGAATCGACGGATTCCTGTGCAACGGGTGCAGCCTGTGCGAGCAGGTCTGCCGATTCGGAGCGATCACGACCACGCAGGAGGACGCGGAATGAATAACACGGAGACAACGAGCGTGGTCCTGGTCGGCGTCGGCGGCCAGGGAATCCTCCTGGCCAGCGAGATTGTCGCTCAGACCGCGATGGTGGCCGGCTTCGATGTCAAGACGAACGAGGTTCACGGCATGGCGCAGCGCGGCGGATCGGTCGTCGCGCAGATTCGCTACGGACGCCAGGTGCACAGTCCGCTGGTGAGCAAGGGCACAGCCAGCGTATTGGGGGCTCTGGAGCGGATCGAAGCATTGCGATATGCCGACTACCTGGCGCCGGGCGGCCTGGTCGTCGTCAACAGCCAGGTGATTACGCCGGTGACGGTCTCGATGGGAGCCGCACGGTATCCGGATGACGCCGAAGCGAAGCTGCGCGACCAGTTCGATCGGCTGATCTATGTGGACGCAGGGGCGAAAGCAATCGAGCTGGGCAATATTCGCGTGGCGAACGTGATCCTGCTCGGGGCCCTGTCCACTGGTTTGGATCTTCCGCTCGACGCCTGGCGAACCGGTGTCGCGAACTGCGTGAAACCGCAATACAGAGACCTGAACGTGCAGGCGTTCGAGGTCGGGAGGAATTTGGCATGAGCGCGTTCTTTCAGGAGGCGCTGGAAACTGCATCCTTAGACGAGATCCGTTCTCTCCAGACGAGCCGGCTCAAGAAGATGGTTCGGCATGTGTACGAGCATAACGAGGTCTACCGCGAGCGTCTGAAGGCGCGTGGCGTCGGACCCGAGGGGGTCCGGTCGCTCGACGATCTTCGCAAGCTGCCCCTGATGAACAAGGAGCTGTTGCGGGAAACCTATCCGATGAAGCTCCTGTGCGTGCCGGCCAGCGAGATCATCGAGATGCACATGTCCAGCGGCTCGACGGGCGCCCCGATCGTCATGCCTTACACGAGGGCGGATTTGCAGCAGTGGGCGGAGTGCATGGCTCGCTGCTATTTCATGGCGGGCGCCCGGGCGAGCGACCCGGTTCAGATCACGCCGTCGTTCGGCCTGTTCAACGGCGGGTTCGGCATGTATCACGGCGCCAGGGCGGCGGGGCTGTTCATCATCCCGACCGGCGCGGGCAACACGCCGAGACAGATCCGCCTGGCCCAGGACTTCGGCACTCGCGTCGTCACGGGCGTCGTCAGCTACGGAATCCGGATCATGGAGGTCCTGCAGGAGATGTCCGAGACGCTGCCCCAGCTCAAGATCGGCATCTTCGGCGCCGAGGTCTTCTCGGATTCGATGAAACAAAAGATGAAATCCGGCCTGGGCATCGATGTGTTCGACATCTACGGCATGACCGAGACCGGCGGTGTCGGCACGCTGGGCCAGGATTGCCCGGCCCACCACGGTATCCACGTCTGGGAAGACCACTACGTCCTGGAAGTGCTGGAGCCCAAGAGCGAGACGCCGGTCGCCGACGGGCAAGAGGGCGAGCTGGTGGTGACCTCGCTGACGCGAGAGGCGCTGCCGGTGATTCGCTTCCGCACGGGCGACCTGACGCGGGTTCTGAGCCGGGACAAGTGCGCGTGCGGGCGCACCCACGTTCGAATCGCTCCGATCACCGGGCGCGTGGACGACATGCTCATCGTCAAGGGGGTCAATTTCTTCCCGAAGCAGATCGAGCAGGCCTTGATGCAAATCCCGGGCGTCGGCGCCAACTACCAGATCATTCTCGAAGACGTCGACGGCGTGCGGGATGTTACCGTCAACGTCGAGGCCGAACCCCAGGTGACTGGCTTCACGGTCGAGAAGGTGCTGAAAGAGGCCTTGGGCTTCAGTCCTAAGGGCGATGTGTTCGCCATTGGCGCATTGCCGCGCCAGCAGGGCAAGGCCCAGCGCGTTTTCCGTAGAGACAAGGACGGGAACCTGACGTAACCGGGTCCCCCAAGATTTAGGATCAACCCTGTATCCAGAAAGGGGAGAGAGCCATGAACAAGCATGTAGTTGCGGTGGTGGTTGCGGCGGCAGTGCTGTCGCTCCTTGCGTTCGGCTGCGTCAAGAAGGCCGGCCAAAAGGGCGGTCCAAGTCAGGCGAAGGTGATCAAGCTGACGTACGCGAATTTCCCTCCGGCCCCGACGTTCCCCTGTGTACAGATGGAACGATGGAAGCAAGAGGTGGAGAAACGCACCAACGGCAAGGTCGCGGTCGAGACCTATCCCGGCGGAACGCTGCTCGACGCGAAAGACATCATGGACGGCGTCATCGGGGGCCAGGCGGATATCGGCTGTCTGTGCATGGCCTACCAGCCCGGGCGGTTCGCGGTCACCAACGCCACCTCCCTGCCCCTGGGAATTCCCAATGCCAAGGTGGGCAGCCAGGTCCTCTGGGACGTGTACACCAAGCACAAGCCCCAGGAGTTCAAGGACGTGAAAGTCCTGACCATGTTCGCCTGCGCCCCGTCGAACATCATGTCGAGCAAGCCGATTCGCACGCTGGCCGACGTCAAGGGGCAGGACCTGAGAGCCAGCGGCGGCGCCGCAGAGATCCTCCAGGCCTGGGGCGCCAATCAGGTCGGCATGCCGATGAGCGACGCGCCCGAGGCCCTGCAGAAGGGGACCGTGCAAGGTCTGTTCTCCTCCGTCGAAGTGATGAAGGACTTCAAGTTCGCGGAGCAGTGCAAGTTCGTCACGCTCACCGACACGGTGATCTATCCCTTCGCGGTCGTGATGAACAAGGCCAAGTGGGACAGCCTTCCGCAGGACGTTCAGAAGGTCATGGACGATCTGGCTGTGGAGCAGTGTCTCTGGACCGGCGAATACATGGACAACCACTGCACCGAATCCCTTGAATGGTCGAAGACGGATCAGCAGGTCGAGGTGATCTCGCTGTCCGCGGAAGAGAAGGCACAATGGGACAAGGCGCTGGAGCCGATGACCGCCGCCTGGATCGAAGCCAACACCCAGAAGGGTCTGCCTGCGGCTCAGATCGTCGCGGACATCAAGGCCTCCATTGCGGCCCATCGTGGTAAATAGTCGCCGGATCAGGCAGCCATTGTGCGAAGAACCAGTCGCAGAACGCATTGCGACGCGTATGGTGACAAGGGGAGAAACGCGGATGATTGACTTGCTCGTCAAGTTGGAGAGACTCGTGCAAAGGGCGCTGCTGGCGGCGGGCGCCCTGTTCCTGCTGATCATGGTCGGCCTGACCAGCGCGGACATCGGTATACGCCTCTTCGCGGCGCCCATTCCGGGCGTCTACGAGTTGATGGGATACTTCGGCGCCCTGGTCATTGCCTGCTCGCTCGCGTATACGCAGCGCCGCAAGGACCATATCGCCGTGGACATCTTGGTCACGCACTATCCCAAGACCGTGAGAAAAGTCTTGGAGATCACCAATCGAGCCGTGTGCATGCTCTTCAGCGGGCTGGCTGCCTGGCAGATCGGCAGACTGGCTACCACTTTGATGAAGAGCGGTGAACTGACCGAGACCCTGCGGATCGTCTACTATCCTTTCGCCTACGGGGTTGCCGCCGGGTTTGGCCTGCTGGCCGTCGTGTTCCTGGCAGAACTGATCCGCGGTTTTGCCCCAGTCCGTGCAGAAACTGAATCAGAACAGGAGCAGCCGGTATGAGCGCCACGATCGTTGGTATTCTGGGCGTCGTGATTCTGATGCTGGTGCTGTTCCTGCTGGGCACGAGCGTTGGCTTTGCCATGGCCATAGTGGGTTTTCTCGGTTTCGCCTATCTCGTCTCGTTCGATGCGGCGTTGAACATGGTCGGCACGACCCTGTGGTCCACCTTCTCCAAGTACGGTCTGACGGTGATTCCCCTGTTCATCCTGATGGGCCAGGTGGCGTTTCATTCCGGGGTCAACGAGCGGCTGTACAACGCGGCCTATCACTGGATCGGCCATATTCGCGGCGGGTTGGCGATGGCGACCATCGCGGCGTGCGCCGCTTTCTCCGCGATCTGCGGATCGAATACTGCGACCGCCGCGACCATGGCCACCGTCGCGCTGCCTCAGATGAAGAAGTACCGTTACCATCCGATGCTCAGTACCGGAGCGGTCGCCAGCGGATCGACGCTGGGGGTCGTGATCCCGCCCAGCGTGGTGCTCATCATCATCGGACTGAGCACAGGACAGTCCATAGCCGAGCTGTTCTACGGCGGGATCGGCGCGGGACTCGTTCTGACCGTGTTGCTGATCGCGACCGTGTACGTTCTGTGCCTGGTGTGTCCCCAGTGGGGACCGGTCGGCGGCAAGAGTGCCTGGCGAGAGAGGCTCCTCTCGCTGTTTGGGGCCGTCGAGATGATCACGCTGTTCTCGCTGGTCATTCTCGGACTGTACTTCGGGCTGTTCACGCCCACCGAAGCAGGCGCCGCCGGTGCGTTTCTGGCGATCCTGATTTCCGTGGCCCGGCGCAGACTGTCGTTCAAGAGCTTCCTGGCCGCCTTGAAGGACACGCTCCGCGCCTCCTGCATGGTCGTTACCATTGTCGCGGGCGCCGTGATCTTCGGCAAGTTCCTCACGGTCACTCGCATTCCCAACGACCTGGCGGGTTGGGTGGCCGGACTGCCGGTGCCGCCGACGGTGATCCTCCTTATCGTCTTTGCCATGTACATCCTGGGCGGCGCGGTGATGGATGCCTTGGCGCTGCTGATGATCACGATCCCGATCTTCTTCCCCCTGGCCGACCAGCTCGGCTACGATCCGATCTGGTTCGGCGTGGTGGTCACGGTGATTACGACGCTGGGGGCGATCACGCCGCCGGTCGGCGCGACGACCTACGTCGTGGCCGGCATGGCCAAAGACATTCCCCTCAGAGATGTTTTCAAGGGCGTTTCCTTCTTCCTCCCGGCTTATATCATTTGTATCGGCCTGTTGATGCTCTTCCCGAAACTCATTACCGTTCTGCCTGCCCTGCTGCACTGAGGTCTTGCTTCGCCGACCGTCTGGCTCCGCCACGAGCGCGATGCAGACACGTCTCGACGGCATCGCTATCCGCAGGACCCCGGGCGATGCGGCGCCACCGGCAGGTTCGTGACAATCCCTGCGGATTATCGCGGTGGTTCGTGTCCGTCTGTCTTCCATTCCGATGCGAAGACGTAATGTCCCGACTCAACGGCAAAGACGGCATTGCCGTCTTCCGCACGGAGGAATCTGACGCCTCTGGCCTGACCGGCTGGTTTGCCGCTCTCCGTGACGGATTCCGGATTCGTCGTCGGCACATACACCGTGGCACTTGTGTTGGCGGGGATTTCGACGTTCAACCTGAACTTGCCGTCCGCGATCTTCCAGTCGCCTGCAATCAGGCCGCGAATCGACATGTACGTGCCTTTTGCCCATTCCAGCCCACCGCCCGGACGCGGGTGAATCACAAATCGCTTGAAGGCGGGGTACGCTTCGTCGGGATTGATCCCGATGATGTTCCGCCACATCCATTCTCCCACGGAACCCAGAGCCCAGTGGTTGAACGAATTCATGCCGGGGTTTTGGAAGCCTCGACCCTTGACATAGCCGTCCCAGCGTTCCCAGATCGTCGTGGCGCCCTGCTCCACCATGAATCCCCACGACGGGAAAGACCGCAGGTTCAGCAGGCGGTACGCTTCGTCGTTGTACCCGTTGCGCGTCAACTCCAGCATCAGCCGATGCGTGGTCTGGATCCCCGTGGACATGTGGCCGCCGTAGCGTGCGAACCCTTCGACCATATGCTTCGCAGCAAGCGGCCGCAGAGTGTCGGGCAGCAGGTTGAAGCGAAGGGCCAGGGCGTAGCCCGCCTGGGTGTCGCCTTCAATTCTCCCGTCTGGGGTGACATATTTCTTGTTGAAGGCAGCTTTGATCTCTTCGAACATCTGTCCATATTTCTGCGCCTCGCTCTTGCGACCGATCACGTCGGCCATCTTGGCCACGATCTCTGTCGAATGAGCGAAGAATGCCGTAGCCAATACCTGCGGAGGCACGGCGCCGCCTGTCTTCGGCCAACCTTCCATGATGATCGTGTTGCCGTTGAGCCAATCGTTGAACTTGTCGCCCAGGGCGTTCTCCCAGAGCATGTTGGGGTTCTTGCTGCGGACGAAATCCACCCAGCGCCGCGCCGACTCGAAGTGTTCCTCAAGAATGCGCGTATCGGCATAGTTCTGGTACACGCGCCAGGGCACCACGGTGCCGGCGTCGGCCCAGGCCGGCGTCCCGCCGGACCACGAATTCTGCAGCATGGGAGCGAAGTTGGGGTAGCGTCCGTCGTCGGTCTGAGAATCACGCACGTCCGGTATCCACTTGCTGAAGAAGCCGGCCATGTCCATATTGAATATGGCCGTCTGAGCGAACGCTTGAATGTCGCCCATCCACCCTGCGCGTTCATTACGCTGCGGGCAGTCGGTGGGTATGCTGTGCATATTGCCGCGCTGCACCCATACGACCATGTGCATGATCTGATTGATGAGCTTGCTCGAACACTCGAAACGACCGGCGTCCGGCGCCGCGGAATGGAACACCCGTCCCAGTATGTCGTCCGTCGCGGGTTTGTAGGACACTCCGGTCAGTTCCACATAGCGGAAACCATGATAGGTGAAGTGCGGCTCGTATGTCTCCTCGTCGTCCGAGCGCTTGGTGTAGATCTCCATCTGGTTTGCGCCGCGTATGTTGTCGGTGTAGATCGTGCCGTCATCGTTGAGCATTTCCGCGTGGCGCAGCGTAACGGTGCCGCCGGACGGGCCGCGGACCTTGAGCCTGCACCAGCCGACCATGTTCTGGCCCAGATCGTACACGTATACACCGGGTTTGGGCTCCGTCACGTTTACAGGCTTGCGCTCCTGGATCACGCGAATCGGCTCGTTGCACTGCCATACCAGATTCGCCTGGGCGAACTCATCGACGATGTGTGCGGGGTGCCAACCGCGGTCATCGAAGCCCGGACTATCCCACCCTTTCAATTCCTTGCGGGCATCATAGACTTCGCCGTCGTAGAGGCTGCCCGACCGGATCGGCCCGTCGCTCATGCATCGCCACGAGGGATCCGTGAGAATCGTCTGCGTCTTTCCACCGGCCAGGTTGATATCCAGCCGCATGAGGAAACCCCTCTGACCATGAAAAGGTCGAGCATCAGGTGCAGGGGATCCAAAGAATCGACCGCCGTGCCAGCCGTCCCCCAGAATTGCGCCCATGGCGTTGTCTCCAGAGACGATCAGGTCGGTCACGTCGAACGTCTGATACTGAACGCGCCTGTCGTAGACCGTATACTCGGGCGCGAGGAGGTGATCGCCCACGCGCTTGCCGTTCAGGTGCAGTTCGTACAGACCCAGGCCGGTGACGTAGACGGTCGCCCGATTGACTCGCTCACGCACGGCAAACGACTTGCGCAGCATTGTGGCCGGCTTGGGCTCGATATCACCTGCGTCGGGTTTCTCCCGGCCATCCGCGAGATTCGACCGCGCCCAACCTCCGGCGTCAATCGTATCGAGAGCCCTCACGGCAGCGCCCTGCGCGACGTTCTTATCGCCTGACAGGACGTTCATTTCCGCCAGCGCGAAGGCGAAGTTGTTCCCCTCGCGTGCACGCAGCTTCGTCACGGTCAGCCGCACGTAACGAGCCTGGACTGACGCGAAGTGATAGACCGGCGCATCGTGGCCGGGATTCGCCACATCCTTGTCCGTGCAATCGACCACGGTCTTCGCGTCCGAGAAGTCCTGTTCTTGTGCCGTTTCGATCTTGAACCTCACCGGGAACAGGAAACCGGGCGTATCCGGGCTGAAGTCGTACGGTCGCGCGCCAACCAAGCGCACCGCGTCGATCTGCTTCGATTCACCCAGATCGGTGCTGACCCACTTTGTGGTGTCAGCCGAATTGGCGATCTGGCTGTGATAGCCGTTGTGCGGCGTTCGATACGATGCCTGTCCCTCATGCGCAATCCACTGTGCCTTCCACTCCGACGGGTCGAGCAATCCCATGGACCACAACGCAGGCCTGGACCAATGCGAGGGCTTGTCGTTTTTGTCCCACGCGCGAACTTTCCACCAGCAGCGCATACCGCTGGTCAGCGGTTTGCCCGCGTAGACCACCTGAATCGTCTGGTCGGACTTGACTTCTCCGCTGTCCCAGAGATCGCCATGGTCCTTATTGAGTTCCCTTTCGCTGGCGGCGACCAGGACTCGATAGGCGCTCTGTTTCTGCCCGCGCTGGTCGGATTCGAGAACCCAGCTCAACCGCGGTTGCGGCGTGCCGACTCCGAGCGGGTCGTTGAGGTACTCGCATCGTAAGTTCGTCACGTTGACTGCGGCGGCGGCTTGGCCGCACCAGAGCATCATCACCAGCATGGCGATGAGAGTGGGCACGAATCGGCTTGAGCCGTGGTTTGTCTTGGCCATCTTCTTGTGTTGCATACAGCGTCCTTTCTCCTGTAGATGAACTCTTCAGCGTATCCGTACGGCGGCGCTACCGGGTCCCATGGCTGCTCAGAGCTGGACCATGGGGAAGCATGTGAAGCCCCCTTCCACCTGCCAGTAGGGTACGAAGCGATACTCGGTTTCCTTGACATCATAGTGCAGCGGCTTGCCCTCGACTGGGGTCAGAAGGCCCGGCAGGCCGGCGGCGTCGGTGCGAATCCGCCCGTCGGCATCATCGAGCGCCAACAGGATGGGGCCGTACAACAGCGCGCAGCGGTCCACGTTGTCCGGCCCCTGATCCAACCCCGTGTATTTGACCACGCGAAAGCCCATCGGCAGCGTGAAGCGGATCACGTCGTTGTCCGCCCATTTCCTGTGGATGGACGCGTAGCTGCCGGGTGCGCCCGCAACAACGCGCTGCCCGTTGACCATGATGTCCATGTTGCCTGTTGCCCAGGACGGCACCCGGATGCGGATGGCCATGGTTGTGGGCTCCGCGCAGTTCAGCGTCATGCAGACAGCGGCACTGTTGGGGAAGCCCGTCTTCTGGGTCATCGTCACCTTGCCGCCGCGGTGGCTCCAGGCAATCGTGGATGCCGCGAACAGATTGACCCACAGACCGTCCGCATCGGTGGAATAGACGTATTCAGGCAGTTTGGACAGCAGGCCAGTCGCGGAGGTTTCACAGCAGGTACCCACGCATTGCGGTCGGTCCTTGTCCTTGTCCAGCCGATTGTGGTAGCGGATGTAACCAGTATTCGCATCCTGGCAGGCCAGCATCACATTGTAGATGGACTTCTCGATCTCCGTGGCGTACTTCTCCTCCGCTGGGAACAGTTGCATCAGCCGGCTGCTGATGTTCACCCAAAAGACACTTCCGCAGGTCTCCCCGGTGCATCCGCTCGTCAGCTTGTAGGATTGGGGAGGGTACGGTCCGCGAGCTTCACAGATGGCGGTTGTCCCGCCGACATGTTCGAAATTCTCACGGTACATCGCCCATCCGCCCAATACGGCGTCCAGGTACTTCTGCGATCCCGTGGCGCGATATTCATCGAGGTAGGCTTCCAGCCCCAGCAGATCGTAGCAGTGCGGCCGTTCTCCGGGATAGAACGTGAAGCACAACGGCTCGCCGCGCTTCAGCTCGTCCATCCAATAGTCCTGGTCGAAATATCTCTCGCTGACGATCAGGTCCTTGCTGGTCCCGATCGGCGAGAGATGCACGAGCGACCCGCCCGGAAATCCATTCGGCGAATTGCAGCCGCGAATCATTCTGGGCAAATAGGAACAGTTGTTGAACCAATCATAGAACTTGCGCACGATGGCATAGGCGTCCGCGTTGCCGGCGCTGCCCGCATCCAACATGCCCCGGGTCCAGAACACGCGGTCGTAGTTCTTCCGTTCACTGTTGCCCCCGCTGTCTGTGGCAAAAGAGTCCTTCTCCGGATAGTAGTTGTGGTATCCATCCGCCCGCTGCCGGGCCTTTATCCTGGCCACGACCGTATCCACAATGTTGCGCAAGTCGGCTCGCTCACCCCAGCTGAGGGCATTGGCCGCTCCTTGCAGCAAACGGCTCTCACAGGCCGCTGGCAGCCAGTTGAACCATCCCGGCCCGTCGCAGTAGGTTTCGCTGGCGAAGCAATGGTTAAGGTACTTGATGTTCCGCTCAAAAGCGTCCTTCAAGACTCCCGCCTGGAGGGAGACTCCGGTGGCCGGGGAATGTGCAACGTAGGCCACCGGACGCCAGGTGTCCGGCTGGGCGTAGGGCTTGGCGCCGCTCTCGATCAGAGCGTACTCCGCTTCCATGGCCTTGGTGATTTCCTCGATATAGTTCACCGGATCGACGGCCTCGAAGCGGTCGACGACCTGATAGCAGTCCGTAGCGGCGGGATTCCTCTCCTTTCGGACGACCATCTTCAAGGTGTGCAACGAGCCGGCGGCGAGTCCTGTCTTCTCGAACAGAACGACGTTGGAGAGCCGAGTGTCGCTGTACGCATCGACGGTCTTCTGCAAGACCCCGTCGAGGTACACATCCGCAAATCCTTGATCTCGGCTCTTGGATCCAAACCACCGGACTGCAGAACCTCTGAACTTGAACTCACAGGTGTTGTACTGGATATTGGAGATTCGCAGGTCGCGCCGGTGGAATCCGCTCTGATCCTCCTGAGTTTCCCACTCGCCGTAATACAGCACCGAGCTCTCGTCATCGTTCACGGTGACTGCGCCCGGCAGGGGAACCGGCGCAGGCTGAACGATGGGCACAGGCAGAACCTCGGAGGCTGCCGCCTCGACCTTGTCGCACTCGACCCAGTAATCGGTGGCAGCAGCACTCTTCTGGCCGGTCACCTCCACTCTGATGGTGTGTTTCCCGAGGGGAAGTGGCCCGGAATCGAATACCGCCGAGGTGGTCTGAACCGTGGCGCTGTAGGTATCCACGGTTGCCTGGAAAACGCCGTCGATGTAGACAACCGCCTTGCCCCGGGAGTCGCTCTTCGTGCAGAACCACCTGAGGCCGGAACAACTCGGGTGGGTGTACTCGAAGAAATCCTTCGCGGTGCGACTCGACTTGGCCGTTCCGTTGTTCCAGCCCGGTCCCGGATCGAAAAGGGACCAGCCTGCACCGGAATACCTGATGGCTCTATGCCTGTCGTCAAGGCTTCTCACATGGGTTGTGGCGCTGGCGGCATCCGCCCCCTGTCCGGAGACGATGCCGGGTATTGCCAGCAGGGTCACAGCCAGTGCGCTGGGAAGGCGACAAGGTCTTGCGTGATCCATCCTCATGTGCAATTCCCTTCCCTGACGAGTCCTTGTTGAGACATCTCAATCGCTTGTCTTCAATTCTGAGACGAAGGTGTAGTATCCCGATCCAATAGCAAAGACCGCATTGCCTTCTTCCACGCGAAGGAACGTGACGCCATTCGCCCGGTCGGGTCGTGCCCCGCCCTCTGTGATGGACTTCGGGTCCGTCGTGGGGACATATACCGTCGCGGTGGTGTTGGCGGGGATCGTGATGTGCATCGTCAGTCGTGAGTCCTGCAGTCTCCAGTTGCTGATTATGCGACCATACGGCGATTCGTGGTGCGCCTTGACCCACGTCAGATCGCCCACGATTGCCGGCTTGATGAGGGTCTTCTTGAAGCCGGTAGCGGTCGGGTCGAGGCGGATGCCGCCCAGTCCCTGGTAGAACCACGCGCCGATGCTGCCCAGCGCCGGATGGTTGCGCGAGCCGTCGCCGGTCCATGCTTCCCACACGGTCGTGGCGTCCTGGTCGAGCATGTGAATCCAGCCGGGGAAGCCTTTCCGGGTCAGCATGGCGTAGGCAACGTCGTCCCGACCTGCTTCCATAAGCGCCTGGAACACGTAGTACGTGCCTATGATTCCGCTGCTGATGTGATTGTCTCGAGTTTCCTTGATGTTCGCGACGAGTCGTCTGAGGACGAGGTCACGCTGATCCTGCGAGGCCATGCCGAAACAGAGCGGCATGGCCTGAGCAGTCTGGCTGTCCTTTGCGTAAAGGCCGGTCTGTGGGTCAAAATACTCTTTGTGGAAACTGGCGGAAATCTCCTCTGCAAGCGCCGAGTATTTCGCGGCGTCATCGTTCTTGCCGAGCAGTCTGGCGATCTCTGCGACGATCTTCGCATGGTAGAAGTAAGCTGCGGTGCCGGCCAGCCGGGGAGGGGTCCTCGTCGAACTCCCGCCTGCCCCCACTTCGAGCCAATCGCCTTCGGCGCCCCAACTGATATGGTCCGGAGCACGTGTGGCGACGTAGCCGAGGTACTTCTTCATCGGCTCATACGCCTCATCGAGAATCCGCCGGTCGCCATAGTAACGATAGTGCTTCCATGGCAGGCGGACGATCGCGCCGCCCCACCAGGGATCGGACAGAATGCCCGGCGAGCCGTCCGCCTGGGATCGTCCCCAGCCGGGGCTCGGTGCGATGGGCGACGCATGCCCGTTGTCGTCCTGGGCATCCAGCATGTCACGCCACCATTTCAGGTAGAACATCGGCATGCGGAAGTTGTAGATTGCTTCCTCCATCGTGATGTAGCCGTCGCCGGTCCAGCCGATCTTCTCACGGTGCGGGCAATCGGTGGGGAGGCCATGGATATTGGTCAACTGAGTGCGGACGATTACTTCTTGAATGCGGTTCACCGTTGGATTCGAACAGGCAAACTCGCCCGCCGGCTCCGGGTCCGTGTGAACCCGGATTCCGACCAGGTTGTCGAGTGTGGGTCTTCCCGCCAACCCGGTGACTTGCACATACCGAAAGCCGTGGTAGCTGAAGCGCGGCTCGTGGGTCTCGATGCCCTTGCCGGCGAAGATGTACTCCTCCGTCTGGAACCGGCCGGCCGTCAGGCCGGCGAGGGACTCCACGTTGATCGTGCCGTCCGGATTGAGCGATTCACTGTAGGCGAGTTTCACCCGTGTGCCGCGTGGGCCGCCTGCAATCAGACGCGCCCAACCGGAGAGGTTCACGCCCAGATCGAAGACATGCACGCCGGGCTTCGGTTCCGTGAGCTTGACCGGCCGGATGGACGCCGTGGCGCGGATGGGAGGGTGATATTGGGACTGCAATCGACCGGCCGGCGCCGGCGCGATCTTCGCGTTGCGCCACGACGAGTCGTCGTAACCTGGCTGGTCCCAGCCGGTTTTTTCCCGCCGGGCATCGTAGGTTTCGCCGCCCCGAATGCTGTTGAACACGATTGGGCCGCTTGCGCACTTCCAGCTTGCGTCGGTGGCTACGGTCTGGCGGGTACCATCGCTGTACTCGATGTCGATCTGCAGGAGCAGCTTCGGCGGCGCAATCCAGGGCGCGAGGTGGAATGTCCACACGTCCGTGGCGGGCGAGTCGTACCAGCCGCTGCCCAAGACGACGCCAATCGCGCTGCGACCGCTTCGCAGCAGGTCGGTGATGTCATACGTTACATACAGCACGCGTTGCGTGTAGTTGGTGAACCCTGGATCAAGGACGTGGTCGCCTGCCCTGCGACCGTTGATGTAGAGTTCGTAATAGCCCAAACCGCTGATGTACGCGGTGGCGCGCACGGGTTGCTTCGTCAGATTGACCTGTTTCCGCAGGAGGACCGCCGCATAGGGGGGGGTGTCACTGTCCTCGGCTCCCTGACCGTTGCGTTCCTCCTTGGTCCGTTCCGGCCGGTACGACGCGGGATCGCCCGTGGCTTCCGTATCGACAGGTCGCTCGCCATCGGTCAGCCGTTTGAGGTTCCAGCCGAAGTTCTCGACGCTGTCTTTCGCCTTTACGGGCGCGTGCAAAGCCGCATTGGCGCCGTCCGACCAGACTTCGAGTTCAGCGAGGGCAAAACAGAACGGGCGTGGACCCGTCTCGCGATTCCAGAGCTGCGTAGCGGTGACTCGCACGTAGCGCGCCTGTGCGCCGTCGCCGACAAACGTCCGCGATCTATTCCCCGGATTGGGATAATCCTGGCCGGTGAAATCCGCCACGGTCCGGCTCTGACTGAAATCGGAATCCGTAGAGACCTCGATCCGGAACCGTACGGGGAAGCCGAAACCCTCGACGTGCGCGAAGCCGGACGGCGTCGGTGGATACAGGACAACCTTGTCCAGCCGATGCTCAGCGCCCAGGTCGACCTGCACCCACTTCACTTCATCGGCCTTTGCGGCCTCAGCCGCATGATAGCCCTCCAATCGTCGTGGGCTGGGCGGATCCAGTTGATCTGTGACGCCGATCCAATGGCCCTGCCAATCGTCGGGATGGAGCAGTCCCATCGACCACGATGCGGGTGTGCTCCAGGCAGACTCTTCGCCGTCTCCGTCCCACACGCGGACCTTCCAGTAGCACCGCGCGCGGGACGCGAGCGGTCGGCCTTGGTATGCCACATGGACCGACTGATCGGACTTCACCATCCCGCTGTCCCAGAGGTCTCCCTTGTCCCCATTCAGCTTGTCCACGCTGGTGGCGACGAGAACGTGGTAGGCGGTCTGTTTCCGGCTGCGGGCGTCGGAATCGAGAACCCAGCTCAGCTGGGGCTCGACCGTGTCGATCCCCAGCGGATCCGTACGGTACTCACAGCGGAGGTCACGTGCGGTCAGCGTGGCGCCGGACACAGCGACTGATGACGTAACGAATGACAGTACGATACCGATGAGAAGGTGTGTCTTCATACGATTCTCCGTCTTCGTATTGTGCCGCATATCATAAGAGCGGCACACCCGGAGGTGTGCCGCTCGTAGGAGGACCTGTTACTTTCTCATCAAGTAGGTGGTCGAGATATGCTCGGAATCAGCTAAACCGCCAATCCTGTCAGGTTCGTTGATCGTTTGAAACGTCATCGAGTTCGGTTCCCTCCGGAGGGGACCCCATCAGCAGGAGGCCCCCTCCACAAAACAGATGTCTCCGTCCTATCAGAATGGCTTGTGGACTGTTGTGGTTCTGCCGGCCAGCCAGAGGATCTCTCCAGCGGACAGGGCACGCGAGTAGAACCGGAAATCATCGATCCCCGTGTCCAGCCATTCTTGCGTCCCGCCCAACGAGCCGATGAAGCCGTCCGCGGCTCCGGTCGTCATGATCGCCCCGCCGGCTTCAGCGACACCGATCAGTCCGCCATCGCCGTAAATCTTCTTATACGCACCATCGTAGGTGGCTGTGATCAAATGCCACTCTCCATCGGTGTAGTTCAAGGGATTGATGGGCGCATCCAACTCGACGTAACGCCCTGCGATCCCCAGGCCGAAAGCCAGGAGCGTGCCCCACTCCTGGAAGGAGAGAAGCTGACGGGCGCTGCCATCTTCTTTTCTGTAGATTTCGCAGTATTGATTGAAAGTGATGTCGTCGGGTCTTATCCAGACGCTGATGGTGATTTCACTTTCCGGTTTGAGTGCCGGGGAATAGGCGATGCGGACAGTTTGTTCCAGACCGTCCAGGTCGATGGCCTGGTTCTGCTTGCCCGCGACGAAGAGGGGACTGCCAATCGCGGTGCCGTGGTAGCCCTGGCCCGAACTGTCGTTGGTATTGCCCTCGAATTCATAACGGAGCACCAGCCCCGCGGCGTCGGGCTCGACCGGCGTAATGAACTCGCCGGCCTGGGGATACAAGCGTATGGCATCGATATAGATCACGCCTGTGGCAGAGGCGCCGTCCACGCCGATGGTCAGACTGGTGACCTTCTGGAGATTGGCGCTCACCGAGGACAGGTCGATGTTCCATGCGTGCCATTGCGGACGGGCAATGTCGTCGGCATCGCCATCATAGGCGATCTTGGTGCTGTTGATCTTGATATACAGTTGGCCGGTGTTGCCGGGTGAGCCGTAGAACATGAGCGACAAGGTCTTGACCTCTCCGGCGGTCCAGTCCCAGGCGTCAAACGACCGTGTCGCTTCCGACAGGCCTTCCGTCGTGTTGTCATATGAGAGAGGCATGGATTGCTCGCCGGCATAGACGATTGTCTGCTCGACATACGGGGCTTCTGCGTAACCGACCACCGAGCCGTTGCCGTTATCGGGGCCCCAGCCGTCAATCCAGGACTCGAAAATCAGGGTGCCCTGGCCCTCTTCGCCGTTATAGGTTTCGAAGTCATCGACGACGTTGTAGAGCGGGGTGCTGAAGCTCCAAACATCGCCTGTCCAGGCCGCCGGCGTTTCGGCACCATTCACCTCGGTGATGGACCAGTAATACGTGGTGCCGTATAGCAGCTCATCCACGGCACAGGTGGTGTCCGTCACGGTATCGATCAGCGTCAGGTCGTTGGCATCCGTTCCCAGGTAGATTTCGTGCGACACGGCTTCCCGGCCCGCGCGCCAGCTCAACTGAACACCGATGCTATCGGTGACATCGCCGTCTGCCGGCTGAGGTTCCCTGGCAAACGTGGGCATACAGAGAACGCGCACTTCGCTCAGACCAAACGCCTTGATCAGACTGTACTGGTTGCTCTGGATGTTGATCTTCACCATCTTGGCCAGAACGCCGGCCAAATCAACGACCGTATTGGCCTCGTAGCCGTCTCGCCCCGGCGCCTGCGCGAAGGCCGGCACATTCTCTACCGCAGTCCAGGTGATGCCGTCCGTGCTGACCACAATGTTCACGTCCTTGACGCCGAAGCCTACTGCCGGCTCTGTGCTGCCATTGAAATTCCACACCAGCATCCGATCCCGCTTGTAGACCTTGTCGAACTTGAACTGAATCCAGGGCGCGGTATCCCCAATGGCGCTACGCCACATGGTGTCGTCTTTCGCGGAGTGCTGATCCTCATCATCGAGTCCGGAACCGTCGACGGTCTTCATAGCGCCGGTTGAATCGGTGTCCTGGCTGGAGGCGGTCGCTTCGATCCCCTCGATCGCATACGAGTAGGGTTCCGCTGTGAAGCTCCAGACATGACCCTTGACGATCGTGTTGTATGGTGTGCCGACGACTTCATCAATGCGCCAGTAGTAGGTCTTGCCGAATTCAAGACCTTCAGCAGGAGTGAAGCTGCTGGTGTCCTGATCCTGGCTTGCCAGCACGTCGAGCGGAGTCACTCTGCTGGCGTCGTTGACATCGCTGAACTCGGTGCCGAAGTAGACGTCATGCGCCTCGGCCAACGCTCCCGGTCTCCAGGTGAGGACCGCATCCAGCGGCACGTCTTCTTCCCCATTGGCTGGATCAGGCTTGGAGGCCCTTCCCGGACCGGTCGCTGAGCCGACCTGGAAGTTGTCCGTCCACATGCGGTCGTCGCCTTCGCTGCCCCATCCATAGCCCACCCTTGCATTGGAGATGTTCGTATCGGGAAGCAGTTGGGCCAGGTCCACCACGCCGAGGGAGATCTCGTCGGTGAAGATCTCGAGCTTCATCTGGTCCAGCATGAAGTGCACCGCGAAGTTATGCCATTCTCCGATCAGCGCAATCGACTTGAGGCCGCTGTCATATTCTTTGTTGTGGTATATGCCGATGTCGCCCCAGCCTCCCGCGTAGTCGCTGCCACGGAAGAACACGGCGAGAGCCTGCGCATTGAAGAACGAGTCGGTGGCAGATATCCAGATGTCGAGGCGATCCAGACCCTGCACCGCATCCATTTGCACGATGAAGTCATTCCGGAGGCCGTATGCAATGCTCCAGTCATTGCCCACACCTCCGGTCTGGGTCATGCCTGTGGCGGTTCCCGCCCCGGTGCCGCCGGGCCAGGATGTCACGCCGGGAAGTGCGTTGTCATCGGAGTTGATTGACCACGCCGAAGCGGTCCACTGTGCTTGGGGATTGCCATAGCAGTTCTCAACTGCCAGACCCTCGGTGGGCACCGGATAGACGCTCCAGGTTCGGCTGGCGATTCCCCCGGCGGCCGTACCGGTAAAGGTGTCGCTGTAATCGAGGTTGACGATGAGGGCCGACGAGCCGACCGTAACACCGGTGTTCCCCGCCCAAGCGGGAAGGCCGACCAGCAGCAGCGTTCCCAAAACAACAGACACGGTCACAAATCTCATGATGATCCTCCTTTGGAGCGGCGCTCCGAAACAAACTGTTTTCACCCGAGATAATCACAACGATATGACGCACGCTTTGTCCATTCCTCCTCCTCTTGAACCTCACTCGTTTCCCGTGGGAATACCGGGGAGCTTGTAGAAACACAACCACGATCCCCCCTTGGAGCCCAGATCGATCGTGCCTTTGGCATCGTCCTCATTCCAGTTGCGCCATTCCACTCGACCATCTTCGAACAGGAAATTCCCCCCCTCCGGCACACCGGCGCCGGGCTTGGGATGCGTCGCCGAAGGGACCACCTGCCCATCCGTATTGGTGGCTTCCCATGTCACGTTGCCCTTGTTGCCGGCAAGCGACCACGTTCCGACCCCCTGCAACCGGTCGCTCATCACGGGTGCGGTCTGGTACTTCCCCCCGAGTTTCTTGCGCGAGTGCCACCCTCCGATGCCATTGCAGGTGTATTCCCAACTGGTCAGCGCCCGATGCGGCAGGTAGAAGTAGCCGGTGAGGACAACCCCGGTATCGGAACTGTTGCGCCACAGGTCCGCGAGCCGGTGCCATTTATCGGTGGGACAGAACAGGACGTGTGCACGTTCCTTTTCCTTCTCGGTCTTTGGGGATTCGACCAAGTACCGTTTCCAGAATTCCTGCATCTTGGTTCCCAGCCAACTGACGTCGCAGCCGTCCGTATTGTCGGGAAAGAAGTTGTCGTTGTCCGTGGCATACATGTGCAGGGCAATTGCCCACTGCCGCTCGTTGTTCGCGCAGAAGGTGCGCCAGCCACTTTTTCTCACCCTATTGAGGGCGGGCAGCAGAATCCCCATCAGCAGAGCAAGGACGGCGATAACGACAAGCAACTCGATCAGCGTGAAGGCGTTGGACCGTTTCCTGTTCATCTCTCATACCCCTCTAATCGTCGCCATAGTGACTGTTCTGATTCTGCAGAAGATCCTTGTCTTACCACCCACTCCTCGGTGCCATAGCGTAGCTTGTACATAGATCTCCCGGTATGCGGGATTTGCGTCGGCGCACGGGCGCAGGCCGTACGCCTGCCGTTTGCGTAATTGCGGCTCGTGTTGATGACCCGGTGGTGTCCGGATCGGCATGATCCGGGACTGCGATCCACATCGCGGATAGGGTGTGTCCGTGGACGGACTACAGAAGAAACCCTGGAGTTCTTGTGAGGCTACCCTGGCCGACAGCGCGCTCGGCTCGATGCTCGTGCAGGGTAGACTCGACCGCTGATGCTGAACGTACGTCTGCTGGTGGTCGTGCGACCCGCTCAGGCCCAAACAGTCATCGAGTTTCCTCAGAGACCTTCTCAACTGCCGCCCTATCCTCTTGACTTGACGCACACTCGTCGCCGATCCTCGTGAGGAATTACCACCCTCCGAGGAGTGATCGCCCCCCGCTTCTGAGCGAGCTTGCCGCGTGCCGTAGTAGTATTTCTCACTCCAGTGTTGTGACCAGCTATTGTTCTCCTATGTCTTCCTGCGCCATCACGAGATGGTTTCGCATGGTGCTTTCCGCCTGATCCGGATTCCCGGCGCGAACGGCGTCCAATATGGCCTGGTGTCCGGAAATGGCTCTTTCAACGTTCACGGCCATTGTTTTGTCGCGGGACTTGCGCAACAGTTCCGCGACCGGTTGCAGCATGATTTGAAACACGTCGTTACCTGCGGCCTGCAGCAGGATGTTGTGGAATTCAAGGTCTCTATCCACACAGAGCTTCGTATCTTGCTTGTGGCACTGCATGTCCGCGATGGTTTGGCCGAGCGCCTCCACGTGCACCACGGTTCTGCGTTGGGCCGCATAGCGAGCGATGCCACATTCGATGTAGATACGGGCTTCAATCAGATCGGTTAAGGTCTGTGCAGATCTTCTGATGTTCAGGGAGAGGACTTGGGCAGCGGCCTGTGGAGAGGGTTTGGCGACCTTCGGCCTGCATCCCTGATTGATTTCGATCAGGCCCTGGGCTTGGGCGACACGCAGAGCCTCACGCAGACTGTATCGGCCTACTCCAAAACGGCTGGCCATTTCCCGTTCCGCCATGATCGGCATGCCCGGTTTCAAACCGCTGTCGATGATGTAATTTTGCAGAGCCCGGATAAGAGACTCCGTTTTGCGGGAACTGGGCAATTTCCTAACGAATTCTTCTACGGGTGCCATATTAAAATGGTAACATATGCATATATGTCTGTCAAGGTGCTTTTTCTCACCCGCACGCGATTTTTTTCGGGCTTCTCAAGACGGGAGAATGGGTACGCGGGGACTACCCCCCTCCTACGCTTGCAGCCGGTTGCGACCCCTCGACTGCGTGGACTGAAATCCGTCCACTGTGCTTGCCCGCAGCGACCTCCAGGTCCATCCAGCGTCCCCGAGAGGTGAGTGTGGTCGGATCGATCGGCCGGCCATCCAGACGAATCTGTGCCTTTTCTCCCAAGCGAGGCAGCGAGAGTCTTGCCTGAATCCCGGTTGGGACTTCGAAGGTGAAATCCAACGAGACGCCAGTTGCCGCCCGCGTCCAGGAGACCGGCACGGGACCATGCTCCGTGACAACGACGCCCGCGGCGTGCGGCAGATTGCCCAGATGCGGCTCGATTATAAGACGTTTGTCCGTGACCGGCTCATCAAGGCGGACCCCCAGGACGTAAGCGCTCAGGAAATACGCCGGGACGGCCCCGGCTTCGTGGCAATTCTCGCTCGGACCAAACGCTTCCCAAACCGTGCCGGTTTCGCCCTGCGCCATGGGACCCCAGCGTTTACGAACCAGGTCAAGCACCTCACGATCCGCCTGGTCGGTATCGGCGCGATAGATTTCCTCGAGCAAGAGCTGGTACGCGTACGGGGAGATGTTCTCTTTCTCGCAGTTGGCGAGGAGCCAACGGCGCGCCGGTTCGCAGCGTTGTGGGGGAACCAATCCGAAGTGCAGACAGCTCATAGTCGCGTGTGCCGTCGCTGGAGTGGCTTTTCCGTCCAGGATGGAACCCAGATAGGCGCCGCTGGATTGATCCCACAAGTGTAGGTTGACGGCTTGAGTGAGTTGGACAGCAGCGGCCATGAACCACTCGTACTGGGTATCCTGCCCAAGCATACGAGCCAGAAAAGCCGCATCGCGAAGCGCGCCGTAGACGAATGCGTTCAGCGTGGCGCCTTCACATACCTTGTAGACCAGTGGGTTGCCGACGTAGAGGAACTCGCGCGCCTCGACCAGGCCATTGGCGGTTCGGCGGTCCAGGAACCACTGCAATTGCCCGGTCAGCGCCGGCCACACCTCGCGCACCAGTCCCGCATCACCGGTATGGTCGTAGTACTCTCTCAGGGCATGGACCCAGAGGCAGGCATAATCCTCGATGTAGCCGTGAATGTCCCAGCGATTGGAGGGGTGATGCGCTTTGAGCCGGCTGTCCGGCTGTTGACTCTGGGCGATGTGTCGCAGGAGATTGCGCAGCAACCGAGGGTCGCTGTAGACGCGTTGTCCATCCGTTTCGGGACCGGCCAGTGCGACGCGAGTCGTGCGATAGGCAACCGCATAGCCGTCCGCCATCCACTCGGTGCGCTCGCGGGTGGCGCAGTCCACATAAGCATCTTCGCTGCAGACGCACACGGTGTGGACGGAAATGGACCAGAGCCGCTCCAAGAGCGGATCACTGCATTGGAAGCTCCCAACGGTGTCGAACGGATAGATCCGCTGAACGATGCGAACCTGCTGCAGCCGAATCGGTCCCGACTTCGCGCGGATCACGAGGTACTTGAAGCCGAATGTGTCGCCGCTCAGGTAGTTCTGGCGTCCCGACCGAGCGATGTACTGGTTCACGCGTCCGTATGAGCCACTGGGACGTCGACCCGTGTCGAAGTAATGCGGAGCATACTCCAGTTCGAGGATGGCGCCCGATTCCGCTTCGAATTGCAGGTCGGAATAGGCCTGGACGAATTGGCCGGCATCGATGACCAGGCTATCGCCGGAATTCAATTCCACCGGCAAGGTCTCGGCCAACGGCTTCTTCCCGGAGTCCTGGACAAGCAGGAGTGGCCCAATCTCGGTCTCGCGCAACAGCGGAATGGCGCGTGCCTGCAGCGGGCCCCAGAGGTTCCCATCGACCGGCGCTGCCGTCTCCCAGCCGGAGTCGTCGAACTGGACGAGCGTCCAGTCGCCGGTGTCACGCCGGGCGTCGATCCGATCCGGCAAACTGGCCCAGCAGTTCTCCCACCGATCCAAGGGACCGGGCAAGAAGCGAGTGGCAGCACTGGCACGCCAGGTTGCATCGGTACACATTCGTTTCGTCTGTCCGGCTGAACCCTTCAGTTCCAGCAAGGCACACAACCCAGGGACGTGACGCATGATGCGTCCGTTCAGCGAGGCCCAGTCCGTGCGGTCTGATCCGTCGTGGAAGTGGTGCACCAGCACAGCGATTGCATTGGCGCCGAGGTGCAGGTGCGGCTGGATATCCAGGGTGTCGTACTCGGGGCCTTTTGGGTCAAACCGGCAAGGACCCCGTTCGACATAACGTCCATTGATCCACAGGATGTACCGCGAGTCGGCGAAGATATGAAGGGTGGCACTCGAAGGCATCGCATCGAGGTCGAATCGCTTGCGAAAGACCACATAGACCTGTTTGCCCGCCGGTGCGGAAGGCAACCAGATCATGGATTTCTGGAGGGACTGGCCCGTTGCTCTGTCGTTGGCATTGTCTCCAAGCGACAATCCCTGTTTCGCATGTTGGCCGAGAACCTGTCCGGAGACTGCCAATGCCGCGGCGGCAACCGACAACGCGAAACAGGCTCGCCTTCTTATCGTTGGGCACTTCATCAGATACTGCACCGGTCTACTCCACAGCGGTCGTGAAGTGGTAATCGCCCGATCCAACCTTGAGAACCAGCCAGCCAGGCGGGCCCGGCTGCACGTCGATCTCGGGGTGTTGATAGAGCGGCTCATTCGATTCTCGGACCTTGTCGGTGCTGGTGGCAGGTAGAAAGACTCGAGCCTGCGTATTGGGCGGCACCGTAGCATTGAGCGTCAGGGCGTTCCCACTGCGGGTCCAGTGGCTGACGATTCGGCCGTGGATGGAATCGTAGGAGGCTTTCGCCCACGTCAGATCGCCGACGATTTCGGGTTTGATGACAGACCGCTTGAAGCCCGGGCCGGCGGGATCGGGCCGAATGCCCGCCAATGCCCGATAGAACCAGGCGTCTACGCTGGCGAGGGCAGGGTGGTTGTGCGAGGCCGAGCCGGATGTCGCCTTGTCGCCGGCCCATTGCTCCCACACGGTGGTGGCCCCCCGGCTGAGCATGTAGCCCCAACCGGGGTAGTCTGTCTGTGTCGCGACGGTATAGGCCAGGTCGCTGTCGCCCTGTTCGGCGAGCTGGTAGAACACATAGAGTGTCCCGACGATGCCGGAGCTGATGTGGCTGTTGCGGCTCTGACGGATGCTTCGGCGGAGCTGTTCTTCCAGCAAGGAACGTGCATCCGGGGCGACAACGCCGAGATACAGCGCCAGCGCCGGACCCGTCTGGCTATCCTCGACCTTCAGGCCCGTCGCGGGATCGAGAAATCGCTGGTTGAAGGCCGCCCGAGTCGATTCGGCCAACTCACGGTAGTGTTCGGCATCTTCCACATGACCCAGCACAGCGGCCGTGTCGGAGACGATTCGAGCATACCAAGCGTACGCCGCAGTATTCGACAGGGACGGCGGTGTCCGTTTGGGGTAATTGGGGGTGCCTTCTTCGAGCCAGTCGCCCAGGCCGAAGTTGATGCAGCCGTTCTCGGCGCGGGAGGCGAGGTAACCGACGTATCTCTTCATCGGCTCATAGCCTTCTTCGAGAATCCGCCGGTCGCCGTAATACTGGTAGAGATTCCATGGTGTGCGAATGATGGCGCCCGACCACCATGGGCCCGACGCCCAGGATGGTGCATCGCCCGGGGCAGAGCCACTCCAGTCCGTCTCGGGAGCGATCGGAGCGACGTAACCGCTGGACTCCTGTGTGCCCACCATATCGCGGAACCATTTGGCGTAGAACGTGGCCATGTCCATATTGAAGATGGCCGCCTCCTGGGCGACGCAGCCGTCCTGCATCCAGCCGAGCTTCTCGCGCTGGGGACAATCGGTGGGGATGCTGTGCATATTGCCGTGCAGGGTGCGCAGGCAGATATCGTGCTCGCGATTGATCAGGTCGTTGGAACAGGCGAACGTCCCGTCCGGTTCCGCGTCGGTGTGAACGAATCGGCCGGTGATGGCGTCGGGATCGGGTTGCCGCTCCAGCCCTTCGATCTGAATGTAGCGAAAGCCGTGATAGGTGAAGCGTGGCTCGAACACGTCGGCGCCGCCGGAACACAGGAAGACTTCTCGCTGGAAGGGACCGAGCGTGAACTCGGAATTGATGGGACTCAACGTTCCGTCGGGATTGAGCCGTTCGTTGTAGCGCAGGGTAATCATCTGGCCGGGGCGACCGGTGATTTGGAGTCGTGCCCAGCCGGTTATGTTGATGCCCATGTCCACGATGTAGATGTGGGGTCTCGGTTCGGTGACCCTGACGGGCCGGATGGACTCGACCACGCGGATAGGCGGTTGATCCTGAGAGACCAGCTTGCCCCCCGGCGCGGCGATCCTCTTCACCGGTCCCCAGGCTTCGTCATCAAAACCCGGAGTGCTCCAACCAGGCTGCCTCCGGCGGGCGTCGATCACTTCGCCGGCGCGAACGCAGTTGTTGAGAATCTCGCTGGCCGAGAATCTCCAGGTCTCGTCGGAGACGATGCGGGTGCGCCCTCCGTTGGCAAGCTCGACATCGAGTTCGAGCCGCAGCATGGGCGCCGCGGCCCAGAGCGGCGGCACATCGGACACCGGCCCGCTGTACCAGCCGTTGCCCAGGATGACCCCGATGGCGTTCTCACCCCGGTGGAGGTACTTGGTGACGTCGTAGCTGACGTACTGCACTCGTTTGCGATAGTCGGTGTAGCCCGGATCCATCACGTGGTTGCCCACCTTCTCGCCGTTGAGATACAGTTCATAGTAGCCCAATCCGCAGACCGTCGCGGTAGCACGGACGACGTCCTGATCCAGCGTTGCGGCCTTGCGCAACAGGACCGCCGCGTATGGGGTGGGCGTGAGGTTGTACGGAATGCTCTCATCGAGGAGATTGCGGTAATCCGTCAGACCTCGCGGGCTCCAGTGAACATGATCCACGGCATCCAGCGCGGCAACCGGCTTGTTCAGGGCGACGTTCTGACCGTGGACGATGACCTCCACTGCTCCCAGAGCGAAACAGTAATAGGGTTTCTCCTCTGTGTCGCGGTTCCAGAGCCGCGTGGCCGTGATGCGAACATAGCGTCCGCGGACGCCCTGGGCGGGGAAGACGTGCGGAGCATAGGCGACCGGCCCATAATCGCTCGCGGTATGATCGGCGACCGTGTGGGACGCGGTACACGCCGGATCATCGGCAACCTCAATGCGAAAACGCAGGGGAAAGCCGAAGCTCCGAGGATTGATCGGGTCACGCAGATTGGCTGGGTGGAGGTTTATCTGCTCGATTTCGGCAATCTGTTGCAAGTCGATCTGCACCCATTTCTCGGTATCTGCCTGTCCGGCCGGTTGGCTGTGGTATCCATTGTATTTCCTGCCGGGGCTGGTCCAATCGTTATGAGCGGCGATCCAAAGGCTGCGCCAATCCTGCGGTCGATAGATGCCCATCGACCAGTGAGCTGTTGCGCTCCAGGCAGAAGGTTGATCGTCGCGATCCCAGGCCCGGACCCGCCAGAAGCAATGCTGCCGCGAAGGCAGCGGCTTGCCGCCGTACTCGACGTGAATGGACTGATCGGACACGACTTTGCCGCTGTTCCAGAGGTCCGGCGCATCCGCGAGCAAGACCTCGGGTGCAGTCGCGACCTGGACCTGATAGGCGAGCTGATGCTCGGCGCGACAGTCGGCGGTGAATTGCCAGCTCAGTCGGGGCCACGGCGTGTCGATACCCAATGGGTCGACGCGATACTCGCAACGAAGGTTGATGGGATGGATCGCGCCGGCCGCACTCGACGCCGGAATCATCACGGCCCCCAGGCAACAGCAGAACAATCCTCGCATGGAGACACCTTTCGCGAACAACACACACGTTTGGGCACTTACAATTGCCTTTTTGCAGCGTTCCGTATGGTTCGTTGGATCTCACCCAGGGACGGCACCGCCGCTTGCTCCAGTCTCCTGGACACGGGGCTGGGAATGTCACGACCGGAAATCGTGGTGATCGGCCCATCCAGGTAGTCAAAGAAAGCTGCCTGGCAGTGCTCTGCGATTCTGGGACCGATAGACAGGCCTTTGGGGGCCTGCTCCACAATCACCAGGATGTTTGTCTTTCTGAAGGACCGGCCAATCGTCTCATAGTCGATATCCCGAGGACTGATGGTGCGCAGATCGATCAGCTCCACACTGACCCCTTCCTGCTGGAGATTCTGAGCGGCCTTCCGGCAGTCATCGATCATCTTGGAGTAACTCAACACCGTGACATCGGTGCCCGGCCTGATGACTTTTGCCTTTCCCAGAGGGACGAAGTAATCCAGCGTGTTCTGGGGAACATCGGATTGAACCGAGTACAGCGCCTGATGCTCGATCATCAAGACGGGGTCTGTTCTCGTCATGGCGGAATTGAACAGGCCGATATAGTCGAACGCATTGGAAGGAGCGACGACCGTCCAGCCGCTGAACAGGGAGAACATGCCGGCCGGGTCCATCGAATGCTGGCCGCCATAGCCACAGCCAATGGCAATTCTCGTCCGGATGACGACCGGCATGTCGATCGAATTGCCGTACATATAGCGTAGTCTGCCGATCTGATTGAAAAGCTGATCGGCCGCGACGAGAGAGAAATCCGGAAACATGATTTCCACAATGGGCCTCAGACCGCTCATTGCTGCTCCGCCGGCGAGCCCTGCAAAGCCGGCCTCGGAGATCGGGGTATTCAGGATTCTGTCGGCGTACCGGGGCAGCAAGCCCTTCGTTGCCCCATACGGCCCACCGCCGAAGTTGGCGACCTCTTCACCCAGGACGAACACCCGATCGTCCTTTTCCAGCCAACGGCCCGTGACCGATGCAATCGCCTCGACATATCTGATTTGTTTGCGTTCCGGATAGTCCTCGATTTGACTGAACGTGATGCCGTCGAATTCCTTCCCGGAACTCCGCAACCCATCCTCGATCGTGGCAGTATCCGGCCAGAGAGTCTCCTGAACACACAGCAGCTTGTCGTTGTTCTCCACGGTGCAGAACTCGAGTGCCTTGCGTACGACGTCAGTTGCTTTCCGTCTCAATTCCTTGACCTGCGCGCCGGACAGGAGCGCCAGCTCGATCAGTCTCCGAGGGAATGTCACTGTGGGATCGCAGCACTGCCACTTCGACTCTTCCGCCTGCTCCCGATAACCGTAGTTGCTGCCGGGAATGGGACCTGCATGGTGCAGATAGCGATAGCATTTGGCCTCGATCAACGTGGCGCCACGACCCGTACGGGCCCTTTCAACTGCCTTCAGCAATCCGATGCGCACGGACACAGGGTCCATGCCATCCACGATCATCGCCTCGAATCCATAGGCGATTGCTTTCACGGCCAGATCGTCGGTGGCGGTCGTATTGTGGATGGAAGTGGCCACCGCGTAGAGGTTGTTCTCAACGAAATACACGATGGGCAGTTTCCATATCGCGGCCAGATTCATCGCCTCGTGGAATGCGCCCTGATTCACCGCCCCATCGCCGAAGAAGGAGACAACGACCTCATCGCCTTTGTTGTGTTTCACAGCGAATGCAGCGCCTGTCGCCAGGGGGATACCGCCTGCGACAATGGCGTTGGTTCCGATGACGCCGATCTCTGTATTGCACAGGTGCATGGAACCGCCGCGGCCGCCGCAACAGCCAATCGAAAGGCCCATGATCTCGCCCATCAGATTGGCGACCTCCGTCTGGAGCGCGCCGGGGACGTCATCGCCAAGGGCATTGAAACCTCTGTGGGCGTAGTGTTCTACTGCTTTCGACAGGTAATGATGATGGGCGCGATGCGTGGCGGATATCTTGTCCGACGCGTTCAATGCGGACATGGCCCCGGCGGCACAAGCCTCCTGGCCGATGCTGCTGTGAACCGGTCCGTGAACGCAGCCCTCCGCCGACAACTTCAGCAGCGTCTGCTCGAATTCGCGTATGAGGAACATCTCAAACGTGATATTGGCCAACTGTTGCAGTGACAACTGTCGGTAGTCGGCGTCGTCCGGACACAGTTTCTGTACGTCGAAAGTCGTATTGACCTGAACGATCTTCATATCGTCTATCTGTACTTGATATATATGACTTTGTGTTCGGTGAAGAATTCCACCCCGGTATCGCCCGCCTCCGGGAGCCCGCAACCGGACAATTTCACCCCGCCGAAGCTCAATTGAGGTTCCTTGAACGCCGTGGGGATGTTGACGTGAGTCAGTCCGACATCGGTTCGCTCCACAAAGGTCAGGGCCTTCTGGAGATCGTTTGTGTACACCGACGAGGAAAGCCCGAACCGGACGTGATTGGCGATGTCCACCGCCTGGTCGAAATCGCGTGCACGGAGCACCGACAGAACCGGGCCGAAGATCTCCTCCTGTGCAATGGCCATATCCGAGGTCACTTCAGTGAAGATCGTTGGCTCAATGAAACAGCCCTTCGCCAGCTCACCGTCCTTGATCTGATTGCCTCCGACAAGGAGTCGCGCACCCTGATGCTTGCCTTTCTGGATATACTCGAGAACACCTGCGAGCTGGCTCTTGCCGCACACCGGTCCCATAGTTGTTTCGGGGTCTGTGCCTCTGCCCACCTTGATCCTCCTGACCCGTTCCACAAGCAAGGACACGAAATCATCATGCACTGCGTCTTCCACGATTGCTCTGCTGGTTGAGGTGCACCATTGCCCGGCACAAGCATACGCGGCCAGCACCGCCGCGTCGGCCGCACTGTCGAGGTCTGCCTCTGCGAGGACGACGATCGGATTCTTTCCACCCATCTCAAGCTGCGTTCGCGTCAGATCGTTCGCCGCGACTTTGTGGATCGCCATACCGACTTCCGTGGAGCCGGTGAACGTGACCGCCCTGATCGCAGGATCTCCAACGAGCGCCGGACCAAGGACCGTGCCGCAGCCGGTGACGCAGTTCAACACCCCCTCCGGCAGGCCCGCATCGTCGAACAGGGCGACGAATTCCGCCCCCACGCCGGGTGTCAAGCCTGCCGGTTTCAAGACGCAGGTATTGCCCGTGATCAATGCCGGCGTGATCTTCCGCGAGGGGACGTTGAATGGGAAATTCCATGGCGATATCACCGCCACAACGCCCAGGGGCACTCGGATGCCATAGGCAAACACCCCCTCCCGTTCCGACGGCATGATCCGACCGCCCAAACGAATCCCCTCGTTGATCTGGTAGTCCATTTCTTTGATTGCAGAGGCAATCTCCGCTCTCGATTCGGCCAGTGTCTTGCCGTTTTCGGTCGTGATCACCTCGGCGATCCTGGCGGTCCTTTCTCGCATGAGAGAAAGTGCCTTGCGAAGATACTCCGCTCGCTGGTAGACCGTCGTCTGCCGCCAGCCTTCGAACGCCTTCCGGGCCGCCTGGATTGCACTGTGAGCGTCCCTGACTGTGGATCTGGGCCACGTTCCCGTGGTCTGCGTCAGATCGGCGGGATTCTGATGGTTGTAGGCCGGCCCATCGTCCGACGCCACCCATTTGCCGTTGATGTAGTTTCCTTCTCGCACAGAGCAACCTTTGATCTTGACAATACGATCCGAACTTCCAGCCGCCAGTCTCCTGAATCACTTGGAGCCGGCAATCACCGTTGTTTTGCCCAGCCCCTCGGGTCCCATGCTTTGATAGCCGGCATCGATGGGCAGATCAGTTGCCGTGATGAACGAGGCGTCGTCACTCAGCAGGAACAGCACCGGGCCGGCACATTCGACCGGCTCGCCGCATCGTTCCAGCATATGGTATTGGCCCCAGACGGGATCCCATTTTTCGCGGCCACCGCCGTCCAGGTTGGCCGCTTTATGAACTTCGCGTGTCCATATCCATCCCGGGCTCACGCTGTTGACCCGAATGTTGTACTTGGCCAGATCCAGGGCCATGTTCTTGGTCATCGTATGGACGGCGCCCTTGGCGGAGTTGTACGTCCAGCGATTGGGCTGAGCCTGGAACGCGGAGATACTGGACATATTCACGATCGCGCCGCCCCCCGCCTGTCTCATGACCGGAACGACGTTCTGGACCATCCGGGCGTACCCTATCGGGCCGACGGTATAGGAGCGCATCCAGTCCTCCGTCGTTGCGTCCATTCCTTTGGCGACGAACGAGAACGCATTGTTGACGAGGAAATCGACCGTTCCGAATGCTCGTACCGTTCTATCCACGATGTCCCTGCAAAAGGCTTCGTCGACCATGTCGCCTCTGCAGAACAGCACATTGAAACCGGCCGCCCTCAGCTCTTCACTTGTCTTCACGCCGATCTCGCTGATGCCGGTGAAAGAAACGGAAGCACCTTCCTTACACAATTCCTCCACGATGGATCGACCGATGCCGGAAGAACCGCCGGTCACGAGCGCCACCTTGCCTTTGAAGCGATCCGGAATGGCTTTTCTCTTGTTCATTGCACGCCCTCTCATGTCACCATGTGTCACAAGGAATCATCCGAGTTTTGCTGAAACACCCAGTATCAAAAAGGCCGACAGCAGGATGAGTACGCCGATCATCATGACGGTTCTTGACGTGCGACCGGTTCCCTTCCATTCGCCCGTCAATGCGCCGGAGAGATTGCCCGCCAGCACCGCACACAGGAGCATCATAGGAAACGCGGCGTATTTGCCGAAGTCCCCCATCTTTCCACCGGCGATGCCCATCAACATGATGCCCACCGGCCATGCGATTCCCATGAACAGAGCCCAACACCAGTATGCCGGTTTGCCATGAGTTATGATCCGGCCGGCGGTTCTGTTCTGAACCATGAGAAACGCCGCATAGAGGAAATTGACCAGGTAGTTGCCCGTGAACACCAGGGTCCACATGGCATTGTTCGCCGAGACATCCGAGGCTCCGAGCAACGTCGCCTCCTGGCCGATATCCGTTCCGAAATGCAGCGCGAAATTGACACAGGCGGAAAGCAGCCCGGAAACAAAACAGAAGCAAAGCCCGACGGCAAAAGGCGTGGTGGTTTTCGCGTCAGTCGGCTTTCCATCGACAGCCAGCTCCTTTTCGCGGAGTTTTCCTGCCTTCGATATGACAACAATGCCCGCGACCATGACCGCCACGGCCAACAAGAGCGTCAGCCCTCCCGACGTGAGCAACTTCTCGGGCTCTTTCACGATCATGGGGCCCAACGCACCGAAGACGTTCGTGAACCCCATCAGGAGAGAGACGCCAAGAGCCATCCCCACGGCGGCGATGGCCTTGCCCCAGAAGATGCCGCCGAGTCCCCAGCCGATTCCGAAAAGAAGCGTCAACAGAAGGATTGTCTTGGGGACATTCGCAAGGACCTGCCCAAGGTGCGGAACGGTGAAATACGCTATCGGCCAAGGGACGACAAGCAAGGCGATCAGGGAGCCCAGGCCCCAGATATTCTCCCATTTCCACCGGGGTGTTCGCGTGACGCCCAGAGAAAACAGGCCTTCACAGGCGCCGGCCAGTATCACCAGTACGATTCCAAGAAGAAACTGGTCCACGATCACCTCCTGTTCAGCAGCATGAACGCCTTTTCGTTTCCGCTCGACCTGCGTCGTGCGTTCCTACCGATATGATGCCGCATCTTCAATCGCCAGGGCGCGGATGGGCGAACCATCTCGGCCTTTGAGTTTCAGTGGTGCGGCGATGAAGAACACGCTCTCTTTTCTGATTCGGTTCAGATACGCCAGTCCTTCGACAATGACGATTTCGGCCCCGAGGAGGATCTTGTGGACCCTTTCCCATTCGATCGGATGCACGCCGGGTGTCTCGAGACCAAGCATCGCGATTCTCCTCTTTGCCAGCCATCGAGCCAATTCCGGGCTTATCATCGGGCCATCGAAGAAGTACTCCTTCTTCGGGAAACGCCGCCACCAGTTGGTGCGCACCAGGATTCGTGAGTCCCGACTGATCCGCGATTCAAAGGGCTCAAGATCCTCTGGCTTCAATGCATACCCTGGTTTCACGTGAGTCAAGTGCAAGACGTGGGCGTTCCCGACGCATTTGTGCAAATCCAGCTTGTCGACCGTCACGCCGTCGTCGAAGAAATGATAAGGCGCGTCGAGATGGGTGCCCTGATGGGTACTGATGATCAACTGCGTGATGTTGTATTTCATGGAGTCGATGGTGTGATGCACGATGACGGCACACTTCGGGTCCAACGGCATGGTTGGGGCGCCATGATAGATAGGCAGGGTCAGGTCGATAATTCTCGCCACGTTCATCTCCTCTCAAATCTCTTCAGATCGGTTCTCGCCATTCTCAGGTGTTCGGACATCGCCATGGCGGCTGCTTCGGCATCGTGGGCCTTGATGGCATTCAGGATCTTCTCGTGTCCTTGAATGGCCCGGGTGATGCCGTCGGCTTTCATCGTTTGCTTTCGAGACTCCCGCAAGAGCTGCGCCAACGGGGCCAGCATGACCTCGAAAACCACATTCCTGCTGGCCTTCACCAGGAGACTGTGGAAGCGCATGTCGATCTCGACGCAACTCGACGGACGATCCTGGCTCCCATTCAGGTCCGCCAGATTCTCTTCCAACATGCGGATATCCGAGACTTCCGCGCGCTGGGCGGCGAATCGGGCAATCTGACACTCCAGACACTCCCGGGCCTCGATAAGATCCAGGTGGGACGTTGTGGAACGTTCAAGGGCGACACTCATGATCTCGGTGACCGGATCGGGAGACGGGTCGGCCACCTGCACCCGCTTGCCGCGACGGACCGTAATCAGTCCCTGCGACTTGGCGACCTGGAAGGCTTCGCGCAAACTGAAACGACTCACTCCCAGTTGAGCAGACAATTCGCGTTCCGCCGGAAGCGAGGTCCCCGGCTTGAGCCCGCCGTCGATAATCATCTTCTTCAGGGAATTGACTATTTGCTCGATCTTGTTCTGATTTTGAATGGGAACCATTTTGGGAGTTGTTTTGTTCATGGCCCAATGGTAAGATATCCAGATATGTATGTCAAGGAGATCACGAAGAGTTTTTTGTGGAAATAGAATTCCCCTATCCCAATGTCGAGTTGCTGACCGTACCGGACGCTATGTGCCCTTGCGAGTTCTCCTTGCCGGCATATCAGCCTTCTGGAAGTGGCCCTGAACTGGTCCAAACGGCGATGAAGAACCCCCTGGGCACCAGAACCCTTCGCGAGCTGGCCGCTCACAAGAAGAGGATCCTGATTGTCTCAGACGACGTTTCGCGCCCGACGCCGGTGTACGAGTTTGTCGAGTTGGTTCTTGACGAACTGCACCAGGCCGGCGCCTCAACTGAACAGATCGAGTTCTTGATGGCGCTGGGTACGCATCGGGCCATGACGCCGGAAGAAATAGCAGCCAAATTGGGACCCAAGGTGGCCTCCTGCTACCGGGTGCACAATCACCAATGGGACAACCCGGAACGTCTCGATTACATAGGCGATACCGATCAAGGGGTCCCGGTGTGGATCAACAAACGGGTGCGACAGGCCGATTTGGTGGTCGGCCTCGGCGCCATCATGCCCATCGACATTTGCGGATTCACCGGGGGAGGCAAGATCCTCGTGCCCGGCGTGAGCGGCCAGATCACCGTCGATCAGATGCACTGGACGCGAATCGATGTGCCTTCCCATCACGTGCTGGGAAAAGCCGACAACCGGATACGCGAGTCCATCGATGTGCTGGCGCGAAAGGCCGGTCTCGACTTCATCGTGAACGTCGTCTTGAATTCGAGCAATCAGATCGTAGCCGCGGTGGCCGGAGACATGGTCACAGCCCACCGCCATGGATGCAACATCGCCAGAGACGTATACGGCGTGACCATTCCTCATGAATTCGATATTGTCATTGCCGACAGCTTTCCCTTTGACAACGAGTTCTGGCAGGCCAACAAGGCCTTGGATACCGCCGGTGAAATCGTCAAGCGAGGCGGCATTGTGATCCTCGTATCCCCCTGCCGGGAGGGGTTCAGTCAAACGCACAGTGAAATACTCGAATTCGGTTACCTCCCTATCGAGCAGATCAAGAAGATGGTCAACCGTGGAGTGATCAGACACAAGGTCGTCGGCGTACATATGGCCCAGGCCAGTGCCGTAGCGATTGAAAAGGCCCGGTTGATTTTGGTCTCTGAAGGGATCACGGAACAACAGGCGCATAAGGTGGGTTTCTCATGGTTAGCAACGCCGCAGGAGGCGTTTGAAAAGGCGGTCGAAATGTGCGGTCCGTCTGCCACGGTGGCGGTGCTGCACGATGCGGCCAGAATGTTGCCATTGAAACCCGACAAAGGACCAGATGATGCAATTGAAAGATAGAGTTGCGATCGTAACCGGTGCAGCCAACGGGATCGGCCGTTCAATCAGTCGCCTTTTTGCGAACGAAGGAGCACGGGTCACCTTGGTCGATTTAGATCGATCGGCTCTGGACAAAGAGGTGCGTAAGCTCCAAAGTGAGAAGCGGCAAGTGGCTGGCATCGCTGCGGATGTGTCCGATGAAGGCGACGTAAAGAACGTGGTTGCGCTGACCCTAAAGCAATTCGGCCAGATCGATATCCTGGTCAACTGTGCCGGCATCTGCAAGATGGTCCCCCTTCTTCAAATCGACGTCGCGGACTGGGATCGCACCTTGGCTGTGAACTTGCGCGGCGTGTTCTTGTTCAGCAGGGAAGTACTCCCCCACATGCAGGCGCGCAGGAGTGGCAAGATCATCAATATCGCCTCTGCAGCAGGCAAAATCGGCGGGATTGCCGCCGGCGCGCATTACTCCGCCAGCAAAGCCGGGGTGATGTGTCTGACCAAGAGCCTGGCGCTGGAAGCCGCTCCGTATAAGGTCAACGTCAACGCGGTCTGTCCTGGACCCACCAGGACAGAGATGACCGATGCGTGGGGCCAGGAAGAAAACGAAGCATTTGCCGCCAAGATCCCCTTCAAGGAATATGCCCAACCCGAGGATGTGGCCCAGGCAGTCTTGTTCCTGGCCTCCGACCGAGCCCGATACATAACGGGCGAGATCCTCGATGTGAACGGCGGGTTGATCATGGACTGATCGGGGAAGCGACCGTCCTGAACATCCTCCTGCGGAACGACTCGATCAGTCACTCCTGTCGTCCGAAGACCGCTTGCGCCGTGTCCTGCGCGAGTACCTCAAATGCTGCTCACCGAAGCGAGAAGGTCACGATGCCCCGGACGCATGGGCGTGCCCTCTCTGTGCGGCAGGACCGGGGTGCAGCACGTCTCGACGTGTGATTCTTTCCGGCGATTCTCTGGCAGCTCCGCGCAATGCGGCACCGGCGACTGCGTATCGATGGTGAGAACACGTGTCGCGACCGTACGTTCGGACGCGGGACATCTGCCCTGCGTAGTCCCGTTGGCTGGAATGTACAGTGGGAACGTGGAGTTTCCGTTGCGGAAACCCGCCGGCTCGCTTATACTGTGGGTGCCAGGCGCACGGAGGATCTTCTCAGTCTTGGCGGGATTCACACAGATCGTCTACGGAGTAAGAATTGTCCGGGGGGATGTGCCCGGCCCGATGAGCGGCCTGGCGAGAAAGGAGCCAAACGATGACGCGGTATCGCCTATTTGCATTGGCTGTGGTTTTCATCACGGGTTCGAGGGGGGTAGCTCAGCCGGTATACTTTGCCGACGAGAACCTCAAGGCCGCCGTGAAGGAGGCTCTCGGAATTGCCACCGATCCCACCCAGGCCAATATGCTGCAGTTGCAGCGTCTTGATGTATGGCCCAGCAGGGGTATTGGGGACATCACAGGTATCGAATATGCTACGAACCTCAAGTATCTTGGCTTGTCGGGCAATCACATCAGCGACATCAGCCCGTTGGCGAGCCTGACTGCTCTCGAGGACCTTTGGCTGTTCGAGAACCAGATCAGTAGCATCGAGCCCCTTGCGAACCTTACCAGCCTGAAGACTCTGGTCCTTCGGAACAACCGGATCAGCGGAATTGCCTCGCTGGCCAACAAGACGAACCTCACGAGCATAGACCTTGGCGACAACCAGGTCAGTGACTTGTCGCCTCTTGCCGGATTGACTCGTCTTGAAGGATTGAACCTGCCGGCGAATCGGATTGCCAGTATCGAGCATCTGGCTGCCCTGAGCAAGCTGACGTGGTTGAATCTGGCTGGCAACCAAATCACTGATATTTCGATCGTGGCGGGCCTACATGATCTGAAGACCTTGAACCTCTACGACAACAGAGTGCCGGATATCACTCCGCTGAGTGACCTGGCGAATCTGGAATTCCTCGACCTGGCGGGCAATGGGGTGACCAGCATCCTCCCTCTGAGCGGACTCGTGAATCTGACGTGGCTCGGACTTGTCGGCAACGGTCTCTCGGATATCAGTCTGATCTCTGGCCTTCAGAACCTGAACACGTTGAATCTGTTTGGAAACACAATCACGGACATCTCTCCTCTAACCGCACTTGCCAGTCTCTCATGGATGGACTTGAGAGCGAACCCTCTGAGTTCCACATCGCACATGGTTGGGATTCCCGCGATCCTGGCGAACAATCCGGGGATTGAATTGCTCTATGACGAGCCACGTTGGTGGACCTTGACGTTGGCGGCCGCGGGAAATGGTTCAGTGCTCACGCCGGGTGAAGGGCAATTCCAGATTGTCGATGGTGAGGTGATCCTCATCGAAGCGGCTCCTTCCGAGGCAGCATACACTTTCTCTCACTGGAGTGGCTCGGCAGTGGATGCGAGCAAAGTGGCTGACCGCTTCGCCCAGCAGACGACGGTGCTGGTCGATGGGGACTACACGCTGGAGGCGGTGTTTGTGGAACGGGCGGGCGGGCCGGTGCTCGGGTTCTCGGCCGGCGAGATCGAGGTGGACGATCCCATTGAGTTCTACTATCGGGTTGCGACGAACAATACATCAGAGGAGACGTTCGTCGAACGGGTGACGGGTGTCGAGCCTGATCCGAACGGGATGGTTCGGATGCAGGTGGTCGAGGGGGAGCCCGCGCGGGCGAAGGGGCGGTTCGGACGGTGCAGCGCAACGCGGGTGCTGGTGCGGTTCGAGTACCTGTTCGAGACGGCCGATGCGACGGAAATCGTCGTGTACCTGTCGGATACGCCGGAGCTGCTGGCCCATGACGATCCTTCGCGGCCGGAACACTACGTCGAGATCGGCCGGGTGCCTGCACCGCCGGAGGGCTGCCCCGGCTCGTTCGGCAGCGGACGGTTCGGCGTCTTCGAGGAATGGGCGTTCGTGGAAGGTCTGGACCTGAGCCACGGGACCTGGGTGGAACTGGAACTCACGAGCGGCGCCA
>JAXDBU010000135.1:0-2996 GCA_034678485.1 Sedimentisphaerales bacterium
GATCGGCCCTGAACGGCAAAAAGGCCGGGACGTTCGGCAAGCTGGGCGTCTTCGGCTTCTATCCGAACAAGCAGATCACCACGGGCGAGGGAGGGGCCATACTGACCGACGACTAGGCCCTGGCGGACCTGTGCGCGTCTCTTCGCAACCAGGGACGCGGCGCCGGCGATCAGTGGCTGCTCCACGAGCGCCTGGGTTACAATTTCCGGCTCAGTGACATCAACTGCGCGCTGGGCCTGGCGCAACTGGCGCGGATCGACGAGATCAAGGCCCGGCGCAGTCGCGTGGCCCGATGGTACCAGGAGATGCTGGCCGACGAGGTCCGCCTCATCGTGCCCACGACGCCGCCCGGCGGGGACATGAGCTGGTTCGTTTTCGTCGTTCGTTTGGCGGATTCGGTCGGATGCGAGCATCGCGACTGTCTGCTCGAACAGATGCGCCGCCAGAAGATCCAGGTCGGCAACTACTTTCCCCCGATCCATCTGCAGCCGTTCATCGCCGAGCGGTACGGACACGGTCCGGGCGATTTCCCCGCCTGCGAGGACGCGTCTCGACGGACGGTGGCCCTGCCTTTTCACGCCCATCTGACCGAGGACGACGTCGCCTTCGTTTGCGGCGTCCTTCGGGGCATCCTCGACACCGCTCTTCGCTGATTCTGGCACTGGTATTGCCGAGTTTACCGGCCCCCTCGACAAGCGTTTTTCTATTTGCATCTCCCGCTTTATATCGGAAGATTTACGTAGAGACGGATGCACGCAACAAGGCTGGGACTGGCACAGTAAATCCAGTAAAGAAGGGGGGACTCCATTGGGTTGGAGATCAAAATTCGTCTTGCTGCTGATAGTCTACGGCGCCGGTTTTGCGACCGCGATCTACTGCCTCTCGCCGGCTCCCGATTCGGCCCCGGGGCAACTCGATGGCAAGGGTGGCATTCTGGCCAGACTCAGATCGGAAGAATTCACCCAGTCCGTCAACTCGGGGATGCACAAAGCGATCGCGTTCGGAAAGGAAGCCGCGACGAAGGCCGCGGAGATGATCCGCGAGAAGATCGACGAAGCCCAGGCCAAGTCCAAGGGCTGATCGCACCCGACACGAAATCTCGCCGAGGAAACTATATGCGACTGCGGCCAGGGGGGGCTTAGCCGCAGCCCTGGGGGGAATCGCAAGTGTCCATCGGCCGCGGGGCCGAACGACCCGCGGCCTACGCGCACTGATACTCATGTCACTTGCTTGCCGAGGTAGCCCGAGCCTGCTCTTCGGCCCAATCCAGGATAGCCGGGTAGAGACCGGGGATGGTCTGCCCGTCGCCTTGATCGCGGTACAAACGCAACAACTGCTCGGCGAACTCGGTGAATCCTACGAATTTGCGGAAGCGAACCATCGTGCTTGTCGTGCTGCGTTCAATGATGGTCTCGGCGTCCTTGACGTTATAGGTGTCATAGGCGTACAGCACAAACACCGCCCACGTCATGTACTCGTTGAAGGTCTGCTCGGCCGACCGGTAGTTGTCCTGCCGGTTCCACCGGTCCAGGTCGGCGAACACCTCATTGACACGTTTGAGATGGTCTCCTGTAATGCGATTGACGTAGTTGTGGTCGATCTCGGTGAACACCACGCGGGACAGGCACCCTTCCTCGATCGGGTCGGACGTGTCGGTCGATTCGCCTGGGCCACTGACGAACATAATGGTCTCGCTGAATCCCTGATCGGTGAAGCCACAGGTCTCGTGCGAGGCGCCCAACAGAGGTGAGAACACGACCTTGTAGCAATCGTGCCGAGTCGGGAACCTCTCTTCAAGCCAGGTCCACATCTGCCGGACCGGGACCTTTCGGCGATACAGCTCGATTTGCTGTTCGTAGTAGGACAGGTTGTCGCGATAGAATTGCCTGAAGCCGCTGACACGGGCGAAATCCTCCAGCCGGGCAAGCTGCGCCTTGAACAGATCGGGCCGTCGGACGTTGAAGTACTGGCCCGCATGGACGATCCGGTCGCCTTCGAACCGATAGCAGATGCTGTTGTCGCGGAAGTAGTAGCCGTAGTTACGCGTCAGATCGGATTGGGCAATGAGCGGATGGTCCTTGAACGGCAGAAAATGCTCCAGTACCCGCTTGTAGTAAGCGCCCCGCTTATTGACACGATACTCCTCGTTCAGCCCGGCCTCGGAAATCGCAATGGCGATGTTGGCCAGTTCGAATGTCTCGGGGATTTCCACGAGCACCCGGCCTCGATTCTGTTCGATGTACTCGGCGGAGTAATCAGCCCCCGAGTGCGACACGGACACGTCCACCGTATTTTCCACGGGCTCCTTGGGGAGATGCCGGGTCCACGTGCGGATGCTGTAGTTGCCGGATGTCTCTTGTGACTGGCACGGCCTGGAACCGTCGGAAACCGCCATGTCGTCGGGCGTGACGAGAATGAAATTCTCGAGGCATTCGCGCCCAAGGCAATTGCTCAATCGCACGATCCACCCCGCGCCGTCAAGGCCTTCCCGCAATCTCTCCGGATCGCAGACCCACCACAGAGCGTATCGGGTTTCGCCGCGCTGCAAAGGCGATTTGAGCTTCCAGTACAGATGGAACCGTCCGGGAGAGACCTGCCGCTGCTGGACGAGGCGAATCTGCTGTTTCTCCAGACTGGCTGCTTCGAAGAGAGCCATGTTGGGGTAGTCGAAGTTGGCCACGCTTACCTCGCCCGTCCAGATGTCATTCGAATCGTTGTGGATCGCGAGGAAACCACCCTTGCGCAGATCGAAACGGTCGTCCAGGAAGTAGATCTGGGTGTTGACCGGAAGGCCTCCGAGGTCGCTCGCCTCTTTGAGCGACTGGTCGTGAAGTGAGGCACACCGCCGCAAGACGCTCAGAGGCAGATCCTGCAGCGGGTCCTGGAGGGTCGTGGCCTCCACGTTCGCACCGGCGGGGATCGTGAAGGCAAAAACGTCCTGCGGCGGCTGGTCGTCATAGCTGATCTGCGTGGCGTGCTTGAGGGTGTCGTACGAA
>JAXDBU010000136.1:0-48098 GCA_034678485.1 Sedimentisphaerales bacterium
GCCTGGTTCGGGTCGGCCTGCGGGTCCCAGAGTCGGTTGTCGGGGAAATCCGCATCGGCGACGCTGACGCAGTTGTCGCGGACATCCATCTGGTCGAGGTGGACCGTCCAGTCGTCCCAGGCCCGGCCCCAGATGTCGCGATAGTTGAACAGCAGCAGCGAGTCGCGGACCTTCAGGAAGCCGTCATAGTCCCAGTCGTAATTGTCGCCGAACCGGGCGCCGACGAGGTTGGCGGTGCTCAGACAGTGGACCGCGTTGACGTCGGGCGAGCCGAAGCCGCATTCGATTCCCTGGCCGCAGTTCAGGGCGACCGTGTCGGCGACCGTCGCGATTCGCGGCTCCGACCAGGCCATCGCTTCATGGCCCATCGATTCGAACCAGCAATGGCGTACATCCACCGAGCCGCCGGACCCGGAGCCGGCATCGACACCGTCGTCGAGCGCCCAGCCGATCAGGCAGTCCGTGAGCGAGTGGGCCCCGCCCGTCAAGTACAGGCCGTCGTTGTCGTCGTCCGCGAACGACGCGGTCTCGGAGGGGAACTCGATCAGCGAGCAATCGGTCAGAGTCACGGCTCCCCTGTTGTACTGGCCGGCTGTGATGCACTTCTGGACGAGGCATCGCGTCATCGTCAGATAGCCGTTTTCGCCGTGTCCGGCTTGGCCGTGGTTGTCCACGATCCAGCAGTCCGTCAACGTCACGCGGGCCCCATTCGAGACATACAGCAGCGGCTCCTCGTGGCGGTGACTGCTGCCGTGGCCGGGATTGTTGTCGAACCAGTCCGTGTCTGCGCCGCTGCCCGTGAAGATCGTGCCGGCGAACTCGCCTTGCGAAGTGCTCTTCTCGAAGGTGAATCCGCCCCAGGGGATGCTCCTGTCCTGGCAGGTGAAGACGACGGGTCGATCCACGGTTCCGCGGACCACGATGCTGCCTTCGACTGCGATCCTGACGCCCGGATCGACCAGGACGACGGAGCCACTGCCAAGGGTCAGTGTCGCGTCGGAGGCGAGGGTCAATGCCCCTGTGACGTGGACTCTCGCATCGTCTCCCCAGTCCGTGGAAGCCGCTATATCGCCGGCGATTGTCTGCCACGACGTGGATGGTTCGATGGCGATGGTTTTCTCGACCGCGAGAGACTGGATCCGAGCAGCGTAAACGATGGCATCCGGCGTCGTCACGCCCGGGAGGAAGACCGATCCCACGCCGCGAAGGACCCGCAGCGGATAGGCCTCGAACCCGGAGACCGAGAGATTACCATTGACCCCGAGCCGACCGCCGCCGGAGTTCTCGATCCTCGCGATGACCGGGATCTCGAGACCCAGGGGATACTCGGCGGGTGCGACGATCCGAATCGCGGCGCCCGCGAACTCGGCGGCCGCGGAGTCGATGACAGGGTAGGGCGTCCAGGGAGGCAAACCCCACTCGGAATTGCCCCGGTCGGTCGCTCGGACGATGAACTGGATAAGAGCACTCTCCTTGGCTCCAGAAGACAGGTCGCGCCGGCGGACATCCAGTTCGTAGTAATCCGGCTCGCTGACTTCGACACGTGTTCCCACAGCGACGGACGCGCCGTTGAGTTGTGCTGTGTACTCGAAACCCGCTTCAGACTGCACCGTGAACACGACGCGATTGCTGTAGACCTCCTTGTCCTCGACGCCGTCGACGGTGATGGCCGCCATCGCTGTTGTGGCGAACGCCGGCAGTAGATGCAGAAGAACCGAGAGAGACAGAGCCGTGCGACTCAGCCTGTGAGCGACCGCGCTGATTGACATCCCAAACCCACCTCACAAGAACCTGTCGAAGACTATCTCAAACAAGTCTTCATTCTATCACATCGGCGGGGTGACATCAACCCGACAAAGGCCAGCCACGAGTGCATGATTGTACTTGCGTGCATGCAATGGAGGTTCGCGGAGCCCCTGGATTGTCATTCCCACGCAAAGCCTGCCCTCGACCTGATCGGGGGCGGGAATCCACTTCCTGGGATTCGTCGCATACCATGGTTGCTGGATTCCTGCTTTCTTGGACCGGCCTTCGGCCGCAACCAAAGCGCGAGTGCATCAGGTCTTGAGTCCGTTCGTGTCTCTTGGGGGCAGCGCCCCCGGTCGTACGGTGCGGTCCCGACCCTGGGCACGCGAGGACCGGATGAAGCCAGAATGCTGGCCAAGAAGACAAGGTATTGCGCCTGTGCAGTACAGGAATGACAGGGTCAATTCCCGAAGCTCGGAAGAACCCACCTGCAAACATGAATCGCACCCGCAACGCCCCGCGTGGAAGCCGGGACCTGTTGTCGCCTGCCCACTTCAATTGGGATCGCCGTTTTCCACGCGGGTGAACGGCGTGGTCATCCGTTCCCTGGCGTAAGGGCTCGGGGTGTAGGCCAGGCCGAACTGGTCGTGACGTTGTTCTCCGCCTTCGATGCCCATGTCGGCGACCTGGCGGTACTTGGCAATCGCCGCCTCCCGGCGGCCGAGCAGGTCCAGCATGTGCCCCTGCCACAGGATCGCCAGCATCCGCCCGTGCTGGTTGTCGCCGGCCTTCTGTTCCATCCTCTCGAAGACGGCCAGCGCGTCGTCGTACCGTTTCGCATCGTACAGAGCGAAGCCGATCTTGAGCCAGGGGCCGTCGTCGTGGATTCGATCGAGCCACGTCTGGTCGTACTTCGAGGCGATTTCCTCGTTCGATTTGCGTCCCCAGCCCAGCCGGCTCACCAGGACGGCCGGGTTGTCTCCACTGCCCGAGACGCTCGTCTTCCAGTACGCCAGTTGCAGGGCGGGCGCCTCGCGGAGCGTCCCCATGAACTCTTTGAGAACGCCGAAGAACCGCACGGGCTCGTCCTCGAAGGGACTGTGGGCGGACTCGTTGCACATGATGAGTTCGGCGTTGGGGTGGTTTTCCGCGAGCCGCCGGGGTTTGTCGGTGTTCCACGACATGTCCCACGCGCCTTCGATGATGAGCGTCGGGAGAGGGCACTGTGCGAACGCGCCCGCGAGATCCACCGCGTTGGCGGAAGCGCTCATGATGGCGTTGAAGTTGTTGTCGTGGACCCATCCGTACAGGGCGCCCCGTGCGATCTGCTCGCGGGTGGGTTTGTAGTAGGACTGCCGCTTCCAGTCTCCGTTCAGGAAGTTGTTGTAGATGAGCTGGGCGACGGACAGGCCGGGGGTCTTGCGGATTTCGCCCATCTTCTCCCGTTCCTGCCGGGAGATGAACTCCTGCTCTCGCGAGGGCATCGACCGGCCGTGAAGACCTGTGGAGGCACAGACCAGCACCAGGCCCTTGATGCTCTCGGGGTACTTCATCGCATAGCACTGGGCGAGGAGCCCGCCGTGCGAGTGGCCGAGCACAACCCATTGATCGACGCCAATCGCCCGGCGGAGGCGGTCCAGGTCATCGACCGCTTGATCCATGCAATAGCCTTTGCCTGGCGTGTAGTCGGAGAGCCCGCAGCCCCGCTGGTCGTAGTAGATGACGCGTGCAAACCCCGCGGCCCGGGAGAAGCTGGGATGAAAGTCGTGGTGGGTGGCGCCGGGACCGCCGTGCAGGAGAACGATGGGTGTGCCTTTGCCTTCCTGCTCGCAGTAGAGCTTGCAGTCGCCGATGTCCACCTTTTCCTTGCGGGCATCCAGACTGTCGCACAGACGCGGCACGCTGGGGATCTCGCGAATGACGCCATCCTCGATATGGATGACGCGATCGCGTGCCCGTTCGCGGCCGGCGTACTGAGGCTCGACTGTTGCACTTGGCTTCGCAGGCGATTCCGCAGCCGCCTGCGGGTCGGGCCACGCGGATTCTGCCACCTGCTCAGAGAGCCCGTGGTTGGCGCGGCCCGATTGATCGTTGACTGTGCCGTCGTCGAAGTTCCAGTAGGCGACGAGGCCGTTCTCCTTGCCGGTCAATCGACCATTCATCGCAGTGCGGATTTGCTGTTCCGAGCGGGCGATGCTCCAGAGGCGGATCTCATCGAGGTCGCCGTGGAAGTACTCGCCGGAACTGAAATCCGGGTCGCCTTTGCCGATGAACAGGTCCGCTTTGTCGATGGACATCTTGCCCGATGCGTTCTCGCTGCCGATGCTGGCTCCGTTCGCATAGGCGGTGATCGTGCTGCCGTCGTAGACGCCGGCGAGGTGATACCACTTTCCGACCTGGAAATCGTGGCCCGCCCGCACCGTGCCGATCTCACAGCCCGGGCTCATCTCGACGTATGGCCGGCCGTCGATGGTGCGGAACCGCAGCATGAAGTCTTCGTTGCCCTCTGCAACGTCCTTGCGCAGTATGCAGTTGATTTCGCCGTTGTCCGGGTCGAAGGAGGACGCCTTGAACCAGGCTTCTACCGTGATGGCGTTGCTGAACGAGTGCAGCGAGGGCGAATCCGCGACGCGGACGAAGTCCGATTGTCCGTCCAGACGCAGCACACGATTGCCGGCTGGTTTGGGCTGTGCGCCGATTCCGGAACCTGCGGTCAATAGCGTGCCGAGCAGAACGGCGCCGATGACCATGATCATGTGAATCCTTCGAGTCATTGCGTGTCCCTCCAAATCAATGCTGAACCCAATGTCGTCCCGGAACCGGGCAAGAAACACTCTGCTTCTTATCAGAATAGACGGCGGCCGGATCACAAGACCCGGCCGCTCTTTCACATTTTCTTCATTCTTCTTTCCGCTATGTTCCTGCGGATTGTCGCTCTCAGTTATTGGCGTTGGTCTGTTCCCCCGCCGATGAGACGGGGACCGGCAGCAGTTCCGCGTCAGGCGTGAAACGAATCTGACTGTCCGTCTGGAACCATTGCTCCCACGCCGCGATGGCGGCCTCGTTCTGCTCGTTCGTCCGGGCGGGGTCGTAGCCGAAGTTCTGGCCCGTGATGATCCGCAGGCGGTTGATCATCTTAACGACCATTTCCTGGTCGCTCGGCTTGTGCTGCCCGCAGCGGATTCTGGGGTTGTCGGCGTACTCGAACATCTTGCCGCCCGAAGGGATTCGCAGCGTTTGGATCATCGTGGGCAGGCAGGCCTGGAAGTTGACTGTAACTGCCTCCAGATTGCCGGCCCTGGCCTGTGCCAGACCGAGAGCGTAATTGCAGTAGGGCAGCACGTCGCCGCCGAAGGCCTTGAGCATGGTGTTGAGCATCTCGGTGAAGTATTCCGCGGCGAGGTCATACTGGCCCAGGCCATAGTAGGCGCTGCCGAGCCAGAAGGTGGCCCAACTGTCGCATCCCAGAGCCTGCTCAAGCTGCTTTGCGGCCTCTGCGTGGTCGCCGCGGATGAGAGCCTCGACTCCCTGGCGGAAACTCTCTCCCTTGGCCTCGCCTGCATTTTCCTCCGCAATAAGCCAATCCGGGGTCGTCGTGGGCGTGGCGCCCGGCCGCTTGTCCACGACGACAAAGCCGTCGGGAATCGTGATTTCCCAGGTGTCGGCCGGAGGCTCCTCGTAGCCCAGTTCCGTGTTGCCGATGGCTATGGGCAGCTTTGTCTCGGGATCGACGTAGCACTCGGCGCTCATGAACGGCCACCACACCTTGTGGGCCGGCCGGCCCTGATACTCGCTGTTCTCTTCCAGGATCTTGCCCTCCTGCAGGAGGTTGTCAAAGGCCTTCCCCAATTGGCCGACCCACTGGTACTGCATTTCCTTGCGGTCGTAGAGGATCACCGCCTTGTTCTCCTGACGATACACGGCGGTGGACTCGCCGTCCTCGATCACCATCGAAGGAGCGCCCGGATGCTCCTCGATCACCGAAGGCGGATTCTGTTGCCGGTAACGCACCTGATAGCCGTCCTCTCCGATCTCGATCCATCGTTCGTCGCTGATTTCGCCTGCTTCGTCGCGTCCGATGATGTGCAGGCATCGGACGTTCTGAAGGGCCTTGACCGTCTGCTCGATGGCATAGGCAGGCGTGTTGAACCGGCCCCAGAACACGAGCGACATCGCCGCGACCGCGATCACCGCCGCGACGGAGGTCAACTTTGCGATTGGATTCCTCATGATTTTTCTCCTTATGTCCAGCTCGTGGAGAACCGGTCTCGTGCTGGTGAATTCCTGGTGTGTGTCCATGACTTCCGCCCACAGTCGGTCGCGGAACGTCGAGCCGGCAGTAAACCGCAGCTTGCCTCGGATGGCTTCTTCAACCTTCTTCTTCGGTTTCATTTGTCCACCTCGCCGTTCAACATCGACCGCAGGTGGTCCAGGCCGTACCGGTATCGGCCCTGAACCGTGTTGATCGAAACCTGCTGCAATTTTGCGATATCGCGGAACTTCATGTCGGCCGTCAGTCGCAGCAGTACGACTTCCCGCTGCTCGTCGGGCAACTCCGCGATCACTTGGCTGAGCCTCCCGGCCTGTTCGGTGAAGATCACTGTGTCCTCGGGTGTCGCCGTGGTGTTCTCTGGTGGGGCAAGTCCCACCCTGCGTGCCCTGCACCGTCGTCTCTGGTAGTCCCGAACGCGGTTGACCACGCTGGTGGCCAGATAGCCGCTCAGGCTGCCCCTGAGGCGAAAGCCCGGCGCGGACTTGGCGAACGAGACGAAGACATCGTGCACGACATCCTGCGCCTGACTCGTATCGTTCAGCAGGCCTGCCGCCAGGGTCAGCATCGAATCGAGGTACTTCTCATAGATTCGCGCCAGCGCGTCGCGGCTGCCCCGCCGGAACTTCCACTTGAGCAATCTGTCTTCCAGCATCATTCCCACCCGCAGGTTCAAAAACGGCCGTTTTCACCCTGTACCACGCTCCACGTATAGGTTTAGTATACTCCCGGCGGTTTCTTCCATCGCAGAGAAAAGGGCGGGGTCCATGAACCCCGGCGACATGAGCGGGGTGTCTTGCGAATTGTCATGCTGAACGAAGTGAAGCATCCGGGCATCGGAGGAGAGTATCCGATGTGTGGTCGAGACCGATTTCTCCTTCCTGGGCCAGATGCTTCGTGGTGCTCACCATGACGAGAATCCGCGATCTGTTGCGCGGGATCTCCACAGTCTGTCAGTCAGACCCGCCCTGGGTGGTGGCCGAAGGCGGAAGGGCGCCTCTATTGTCCCGCTCCGGCGTGTGGCCTTGTGGAGCCACCGTCCCGGAAGAAGTCCTTCAACTCAGTGTTGCCTTCGAGGAAGGCTTCGACCATGTCCCTCACTGGCATGTCGATCTGGCGAACGACAGGGGTTTCCCCCGCAAACGAGACTGCGAACAGGCATCCCTCGGCCAAATCGTACTTGTCCTGTCCTATCCTGAGGCGCCGTCCCTTGGCGAAATATCGCAGGCAGGCGGTCTGCGATTCGATTGTCCCGAAGAACCGCGGCTGCATGAAGAGTCCGGCGAAGACACCGTGAGACCCCATTTGGGCGTCTGTGACAATCACCAGGTACGGCTTGTCCCGGACCAGATTCGCACACGCTGCATTGTCCCCATATCGCAGACCGCTCACCTGCGGCGATCCGCAGCAGCCGGCCATCAGGAGAGCCGATAGGCACAACATGATCTTCATCGCCATTTCCATACTCACTCCACTGAACACGATGAACGAGCTTCTCACAGGTGACCGACGTCAAGGATTGCGCATTCTTCGGGCCAAGTCAACGACTTTCTGGTAAGTCACATCCGTCGGCGGGACGCCGCTGTCGCTGAGCTCGCCCATGGCGCCGAGGACCCACTTGTTGAAGTCTGCGTCGCTCTGAACCAGGGGACCGTACTCAACATTCACGCCGATGGTCCATCCGGGCCGCTGATCCAGGTTGAACCGGTAGAGCACATCGTAGCCCAAGGATCTGACGCTCGACGGAGGCTCTCCATCGGGGACGTAGACACTCCACTCGATGAATCGGTTCGCTTTCCGGGTCCATGTCAGGTGATATCCCTTCCACGTGGCGCCGCTCGATGTCCCGGCGGGCTTGAGGGCGAAGAACTCGACCGGCAGTTTGGGCAGAGGCCCGCCGAACGCAAGGCCTGCGAACAGTGGCTGCTGTGATCGACTGTCGCTTCGATCCGAACTGTGCCAACCTGTGATGACGCTCCCGTCGGCCAGGGTGAAGCCAACGATCGCACCACATTCCCAAACGTGTCCGTTGTCGCCGCAGGATGCGCTGCTTCCCGTCAATCCCGTGGGAACCGCAGTCTCCTTGGTATTCGCCGCGATGTACCCTGACGGCGGTTCCAGTGCGAAGGTGTCCGCTGCCGGCTCCACATCGTACTCGATTGTCTGAAAGTCGCATTCGAGCTGCCATCGGGCATCCTGGTCTCGTCGCCACATCTGGGATCGACCGAGCCGACCGCTGTTGGAGCCGAGCCATAGCTTGAATCGTGTTGAAACGCGTGGCGCGCCGCCGGCGGTTCCTACGGTCGCGCCTGTGTCGACCTGCCAGATGTCGTAGACGCCGGCGTTGATCTGCTCGCGACCCACCTTCACGGATTTCCCCAAAAGGTCAGGCCCGACGCACAACTGGCTCCACGTCAATTGCGACAGGCGGTGCGTCATCAACTCGCGGTTCAGGTCGCTGACTTGCATGTAGATCGCCGTCTTGCTGGCGGAGTTGATTGTCATTGTGTATGTGCCGTCGCAGACAACCTCCATCGTACTGACGCTGACATTGCCCCTGCTGTCGGTGCTCAGACCGGTGTGAGTGTATCGGAAACGGTGATTACCTACGTCGATCCAGGTGTCGATTTCCACGGGCGGAATCTCCGTCCCGTCGGGCATCTTGTGAGTTGGGAAGTACTTCCGACCTTTGATGTGAAGGGCGTGAGCCTGGTCGAACGCGTTGCGCAGATCGGCCAAGGCGTAGGCCGGCGCCGCCGAGCGATCCAGGACCATGACCGATATGACGACGATGACGAGCACTGCTGCGGCAGCGAGTCTGGTCATAGGGTTCTTCATAACGATGATCCTTCGTCTCGATCTGATTGCGCCCGAGACGCTGTTTGGGGCTTTCTCGCGGGCCTTCAGCACGGCGTCCAACACGATCTTGTCTGCGGTGGGATTCGCGCTGACGGCTGCTTTGTCGATGAAACGTCTTATGTCGTCTGCTGGTCTCATGTTTCGAGCTCCCCATTCAAGAGGGACCGCAGTTTCGTCATGCCGTACCGGTATCGGCCTTGGATTGTGTTGATCGATGCGTTCTGGATCTCCGCGATTTGTCGGAAGGTCAGATCGCCTTCCATGTACAGACCGATCACCTCCCGTTGCTCGTAAGGGATCTGAGCCAACGCTTCACTGAGCGACCGAAGCTCTTCGTTCAGGATGGCCCACTGTTCCGGCCTTTGGGCGACACAGATTACCTCTCGTGCCTCGTCGAGACCCGAGGTCTCGTGCCTCGCGGAATCGCGTCTTCGGTTGCGAATCCGGTTGGCGACGCAGGTCACGAGGTACTTCTTAAGGTCGCCAGCCGGGTCGATCCTGCTGCCGGTCTGGGCGAAGCTCACGAACACGTCCTGCACGACGTCCTCGGCGGTATGGACCTCGCCCGCCAGCGAGACCGCCAGCTTGAGCAGATCGAGCCTGTACTTCTCATAGATCCGCCGCAGGGCGTCCTGGCTGCCGCGCTTGAACCGCCAGATCAACAACCGTTCTTCTATCATCGAACGCACCGAATCCAAGGAAGATCTTCCTTCCCTTATAGCACACCGAGCGGTCTGCTTTTAGTGTCGCGACACCCATTCTGTTGTGGCCCAGCGCAAAAAGAGAGGCCAAGCCGTGTGGGCCTGGCCTTGGGTCATGACGTCATCAGTGGAAGAGAGACCAGTCGTTCAGATCCTGAATTACTCAGCGATCCGCCTTGGCCCTTGCCCCATGTAATAGGAAAGCACGGACACATACCAGCGGCCTGGCTGGCCGCCGACGCTGCGAATCGCCAAGTCCCCGGTTATGGTGCTCCTGCGGCCGTCATGCTCGACCTCGTACTGACAGGGGACCCAGTAGGGGGCCCATTCCCTGTGCTCCTGTGCCTCTCCGACCGAGACGATGCGCACCGGCCGCAGGCCGGCGGACTTGGTGAACCATTCGGGCGCCACGCCGCCGAAGAGCAGGCCGGCCTTGGCGTTATCCCCCTGCGCCCAGGCTTCCAGGGCCTGACGGACGACCTTCACCGCGACCTCTTTCCCGGTCTTGTCGCCCTGGGCCATGCCGACCTCTCGCGTCACCTGGTCCATGAGGACGGCGTCCTGGGGGAAGTCCGGCACGAAGAGCTTAGGGTCCATCGCCTCGTTGTATTCCAGCACCTCCATGCCGTGGTGGGTGACCTCTCCTTTCCTTCGACCCCGGTAATCGTCGACGCGCACGACGAACTTCGTGATCGGATTGACCACCAGGACCTGCTCGAGGTCCTTCTGCTGGTGAGTCACACGGAGGGTCATCAGCTTCGCGTACCGCGCGAGCGGATCGGTCTCCAGGACGGCTTGGCCCGCCTTGACGAGGGCGTCGATCTCCTGCACGATCGTCTCAGGGTCGATTCCTTCCAGTCCCTCTATGCTGTGCTCGGTGTTGGGCTGCCGCGCATACAGGCGCAGGTTCCGTGGCGCGGGGTAATATCGGTGCAGAATGCCATTGTCCCAAATCGTGATCAGCGGGCCCTTGGGACCTCCGTCCTCCTCCTGGCGAAAGCGAACCAGGTTCCCCTGTTTGTCGAATTCGGCCCAGAACTCGTCGTGACGACGTTGCTGGAAGTAGGTCTGGATGTGAAACGAGCGTTTGCCCTGCATGGCTTCGACGGTTTGCGAAAAGGCATACGCCTTCGATCCGCCGTCATGCCATATGCTGACCAAGCCTGTGCCCACTGCGATGATGACCGTCGCGGCGACGGCCCACTTCCTATTCGAGCTTCTCATGAGTATTCTCCTTAGGACCGGCTCTTGGGAAGCCGAGAGGGTCGCTCTGGACTGTTCGTCCGCCTGTCGGACGCGGCCGAGCACTCGGTCCTGCAGGGCCCGGCCGGCCGTGACGCTGAATCTGTTCTTGATCGCTTCTTCGATATTCCTTATCGGTTCCATTTTTCTACCTCGCCGTCCAAGGTGGACCGCAGTTTCTCCAGGCCGTACCGGTACCGGCTCAGAACCGTGTTGATCGACGTCTGCTGCATGTGGGCGATGTCGCGGAACTTGATGCCCGCCTTGAGCCGAAGCAGCACGACCTCTCGCTGCTCCTCGGGCAACTCGGCCAGTGCGCCGGCCAGGAGTCTTGCCTGCTCGGACAAGATGACCGCCTGCTCAGGGTCCAGCGACTCTCGGACCCGCTCGACGGCCTCGACAGGGGCAGCGACCTGCCTGCGGAGGCGTCGCTTGTGGTCCCGCACGCGATTGACCACACTGGCGGCCAGGTAGCCGCTCAGGCTGCCCCGCACCTGGAAGTTGCACCGGGACCGGGCGAAGGACACGAACACGTCCTGCACCACGTCCTCCGCGGCCGCCGCGTCGTTGAGCAGACCCATGGCCAGGGTCAGCATCCGCTCGAAGTACTTCTCATAGATGAGCGTCAACGCGTCATCGCTGCCCCGTTTGAACTTCCACTTCAGGACTTTGTCTTTGAACATCGCCGGTCCGCACACGCGGTCTCAAGAATGATCATTCTCACCCTATACTACGCCCGGGAGGCTGCTTTATTCTACAACGAAGGCCCCCTGGGAAGACACGACGGGCGTGACCATATCTTCTGGCACCCACGGCGGGGTTGTCATGCTGAACGAAGTGAAGCATCTGGGCAACGAACGCAAATGTGGTTTGTTCTCTTGCCCGGCCCAGATCCTTCGCTGCCGCTCAGGATGACAAATTGGGGCCTGCACGTTGCCGCTGGTTCATTACGGCCCTGCCAGAAAACGTAGTCACACCCGACGCAACTGCGATTCGATCCCGACTTGGACACAGGTCGGTGGAGATGCTATGATGAAACGATAGTGACGACATGGGGTCAGGCGCTGGAAATGGCCGGGAACGTCCCGGCCACCGGCGAGGAACTCTTCCAGGAACGAATCGGCGCCTCCGACCAGTACATCGCGTCCCCCATTGCTGCCGGCGATGAGATCTTCGCCACGCCGGCAATCGTCGAGAACAAGATCTACCTGCGGACGGTGGGCCACCTGTACGCTTTGGGCGAGTGACATGCGCAGGAAAGAGGGCCGAGCCTGATGGCCCGGCCCCTCGGAAGGTCATCCTGTGCCGCGCGTTGTCTGCTGCTGCATGGGCCCTAATCGGCGGGGATTGAAAGCTCGACACCCTCGGCCGACAGGTCCACGTTCCATCGGAACTGGTCCATCGTGGCCGTGAAACGGACGTTTCTACCGTTGACACCCTCGATTTCCATGAGGACGGGGTAGCCGGTCTCCACGCCGACCCACAGCCGCCCCGTAGAGCCGTCCGGGCCCGTCGCTTCGATGCCCTCGCAGAGCACGCCGTCGATTGTCTTTTGGCCCAACGCATGGTGTTCGACAGACCGGCAGAGGTTGATCAGGCCCTGGGGGTCGGTCCAACCCTCCGCCCGCAGTCTCTGGGCCCTCTCATCGCTCAGCGCCTCCTGGTAGCAATGCTTGGGATTATGGTTCAGGGCTATCGCGGTCTTCGCATCATAATTGAAGTAGTACGTACGATACATCTGACCGCCTCGATACTTGTCCGTACGCGAGATTGCCGGGGAACGCCATCGGATCTCATAGCCATTGGGCCAGGCGTCATTCGGATCACGCGAACCGGTGTCTCTCGCCCGGAAGATGACGCCCCGGCTGGTCTCCACATTCTTGGCCACCTGGGCCCAGAGCGTGCCCGAGGTGCTGCCGGTGCCGAGGAACTCCGCGATCCCCACGCCAACTACGGCGACGACCACCGCCGCGATGCCCAGCTTCACAATCGAATTCTTCATGATCATTCTCCTGATGGCCGACCGGTTGAGGGCCGGCTCCGTCTCTTGGGATTGTCCCTGTTCACGCAGGGCGCGAGCGAGCAACTGGTCACGAAGCGGCAGGTCCAGAGTGTGGTTCAGTTTCGTTCGGATCGCTTCTTCGATGGCTTTCTTCGATCTCATGGTTCCATCTCGCTATTCAGTAGCGACCGCAGGCGGTCCACGCCGTAACGATACCGACCCAGGACCGTGTTGACCGACGTCTGCTGCAAGTGTGCGATGTCCCGGAACTTCAGGTCCATCTTGAGCCGCAGTAGCACGACCTCCCGTTGCTCTTGGGGAAGCTCGGCGACCGCCAGATCCAGTCTGGCGATCTGCTCGGCAAGGACGGCCACCTGATCCGGTCCGGCCGACCGGCACACCGGCTCGTCCACCGACTCGATGCTCACCGTTTGTCGGTGCAGTTGCCTGCGGCGGTCTCGAACGCGGTTCAGCACGCCCGTCGCCAGGTAGCTGCGAAGGCTGCCTCGCGACCTCAGACCCTTCGCCGACCGGGCGAAGGACAGGAATACGTCCTGCACCACGTCCTCCGCGGTCGCCCGATTGCCCAGCAGACCCATCGCCAGGGTGAGCAATGCGTCGATGTACTTCTCGTACACCCGTGCCAGCGCCTCCGGGCTGCCCCGTCGGAGCTTCCATTTGAGCCATTCGTCTTCGAGCATCTGTTGTCCGCTCACGCCGTTTCAAGAATGACCATTCTCATATAGTAGCACGACGGACCCGATGTTTTATTATGCTCCCTCTGTTTTTCATCCAGTCTAATGAGTTTTGACGAGCAGGATCGGCAATCGAACCGGGTGGCCGTGTGGCACCCCCGCCCTCGGGGGTGATCCCAGCCGGGGGCGGCTGGGCCACATTACTGTCGGCTGAAGGAACTCCGAACCAGGCGCACGAAGTCTGCCAAGGCAGTGGTACACGCTACCGAACTTGTCCGTCAAAACTCATCAGTCTGGGACGTTCGTAGTGACGCCGCAAGGCGTTATCTTCTTCGCTCCTGAAGATATGCCCCTTCGACAAGCTCAGAGCCCGCCCTGAGCGAAGCCGAATGGGGCAGGCTCTGACGGGCACGCTACAAACTGGGCGCATGAAAGAGGCCGGGTCTTGACTGCCCGGCCTGGGAAACTCGTGTGTTCGCGTCTGTCCGTCACGGCGAGATGTCGAGGTAGCCCGCCGGGATGTTGGGCTCGAAGGAGTCCGAACTCAGCTCCACGGCCCACTCGAAGCGGTCGCACAAAGCCTCCACTCGAATGTCGCCATGAGTGGTGGCGTGTGTAGAGTCGCACTCCAGGCGGACGGGATACCCCGTTTCCACGTTGACCCACAACTTAGCCACGGACCTGGTGGAGGGCGGGTCGGCGTCACCAAAAGCCGGGTCTGTCGTCTCGATCCCTTCGCACAGCACCCCCTCGATCATCCGGCGTCCCAGCTTCGTGTAGGTCGAGGACAGGAACTGGCGGACCCAGTCCTTGGGATTCAGCCAACCGCTCCGCTGGGATTGCAGGGTTCGTTCGTCCATCGGTGCGCGGAAGTATGTCTGGTCGTTGTGCCTGACGTTTGCCTGTGTCCTCGCATCAAAATCGTAGTAATCGGTTTTGAAGAGGGGACCTTCCGGCTGAAGTCTCCAGTCCTGACGCAGTCGTGAGCCGGCGCTGTAGGCTGTTATATGAGTGATCTGGTCACCGTGCTCTGGGCGGCTTATTCTCACCTGCTGGTGGAATGTAAACCCCCGATTTGCCTCGATTCTCTTCGCCACGTCGGCCCACACGACGCCGGAGGATCTGCCGGGCGTGAGGAACTCGAACAATCCCAATACCGCCGCCGCGACGACCACCGCTGCGAGGGCGAACTTCACAGCTCGTTTATCCATGAGCAATCTCCTTGCGAATGTCGGTATCTTGTTTCTCTCTGTTGTTCCATGTGCGTCCAGGACGATGCGACGCATGCGATCGTACGTCCCGTCGGCGGCACGGACCTCCAGATCCTTCCTGACGATGTCTTCGAACTTGTCTCTCGTGCTCATTCTCAGACCTCACCATCCAAAAGGGCCCTGAGCTTGTCCATTCCGTACCGGTACCGGCCGTGGATTGTGCTGATCGAGACGCCCTGGAGCCGGGCGATGTCCTTGAGCTTCATGCCGTCTTTGACTTTCAGGACGATGACCTCTCGTTGCTCGTAGGGCAGTCCCGCCAATGCCTCGGCGAGCCGTCGGCACCTGTCGCTGTACACAAGATGCTCGTCCGGCTCGCAGCGGTCGAGCGGTGCAAAGCTCGATCCGGTCGCATCGCGACGCCGGACCTGCTCACGGCGGACCCGGTCCCGTACGCGGTTGACCACGCTCGTGGCCAGGTAGGCCTTGAGGCTGCCTCTGAGCCGGAAGTCCCCGGCGCCTCGGGCGAAGGAGACGAACACGTCCTGCACGACGTCCTCCGCCTCGTGGGGATCGTTCAGCAACCCCATCGCGATGCTCAGCAGCAGGTGCACGTACTTCTCGTAGATGCGGGACAGGGCCTCGCGGCTTCCCCGCTTGAACCGCCACTTCAGCAGCTCATCTTCGATCATCATCAGCTCACAGACCCGAGTCTCAAGAGCGTTCTCACCCCATAACACGCCCATGAGGACCATTTTACATGACGGGCGCAAAAAGAAAGACGCCGGATCTGTCTGATCTGGCGTCTGCGATGGTCCTGAATCAGAGCCGATGTCTCTTGGGTGTCGATGGGCATCGCTCCCAGCGGGTCGATTGGCTCAAGGCCCGGAAGCGGGTCGCGTCTGTTCGTTGCCGAGGGGGACCACGTAGAACTGCATGCCGTTGAACTCGAAGGGTCTCCAGTCCTTCCGCGTCGGGGAGGGGGGCTCGATCACAATCGGTCCCTGTCTGCCGTTGTCCTTGGGGACGATGATCGGAAGGTCCGGCAGCCGCTTCTCGAGGGCCTCGACCCGCCGGCGAAGGGCCGCGATTTCGTCCTTGAGTTGTTCGATCTCGGAGGATTCCTGCACAGGCTCCGACGAAGCCGCCTGGACACAGAGGACGACCCCGGCCAAGACAATGCCGATGACAAGCAGAAGGTAGGTCCGTTTCATGTTGTTTCCTTTCCCGCGTGCCACATTGCCGCGTCTTGTCTTCGAAGTCCGGCCTGGAGTTGGGAACCCGGCTTCGGATTCACTTCACCGGAGGTTGTGGATTCACGATCCGGCCGTGGATTCCGGCCAGATCGAGAGTGTTCTTCTTGTTCAGGATCACCGGGATGGACTTGCCTGCTCTGGCTTCGATGGGCACGCACCAGCAGAAAGCCCTTTTGTCGATTGTCACGACTTTCGTCACGAACCATTTCTTGCCGGGCGGGGTATTCGTCGTGTAGCTGAACGTTCCTTGGGGCGCGGCGGTGAGCAGGTGGAGGTTGTCCGCGGTGATCTTGTGGAACGCTCCATCCCACAGGGCCGAGATCTGCGCACTACGCACCATGTCCTTCCTCTGTGGATTGCTTGCCGCATTGAGCCAGGTGGCGAGGTCCTCTCGTCTTGCCTCAAGACGTCGCGTGAATGGCGGCAGAGGGTCCTCGTCGAAGATCGCCCATTGCACGACGGGAGGATTCAATTCCGGCATGTCCAAGGACTGTTCCAGGGTCCATGTGGTCTCGTCCCCTTGTTGCACCATCCCTGCCGTCTCCTTCGGTCTGCCGTAGGCTCGCAAGACCTTCGTCCCGTCATCGAGGACCACCTTGCGGACATCGAAGGCAAAGGGTCGGCCCTGGACGATTCGCTCATAGGGAGGGGCGGCGGCGCCTCGCGCCTCGATTTCGCGAAGGGCTGCCTCCAACCGCCCATCGACCAATGTGAAGGGCCCATCGTCGTTGGGATCGCGCTCGCCCATATAGGCGATCCGCCCGTCCCCCAGTGTGTACCGATAAGAATGGAGCGTCATGTCGTGCTGGCCATTCACCGCTGTTTCAGCGACGCCCACCAGTTCCCTCTGGCCACGTTGCTTAAGCAGAGCCAGTTCCTGAGCGTGTTGCACCGCCTGTTCCGGGGTCCTCGCATTTCCCTCGGAGACGACCATTGTGCTCTGCCCATCCTCGCTTTGCACAACATACCCTCGCCCGTCGCGCTTCTCGATGAAGTGGTATTTTCGGAGGGCTACGCCTGCCGCTCCGGCGACCACCCCGGTGCCGATTAGAGCCATGACTATCGCGTATCTCCAGCTTCGCATTCGATCGTACATGGTCTGTCTCCCACCAAGTTCCCCGAGAATCCGTCGGCGCAGCTCGTGGCGATGCGGATCGCATTCACACCGAGGCGCCTCGATGCCGTTGAGGTATCGCTCGATTGATTCCGTGTCTCTTTTCATATTCTTGCTCCCGTCTACTCGGGCAGGACTCCTCGTCTTGCGAGGATCTCCTGCAAGCGGGCCAGCCCGCGGTGCAACTGCGATTTGACCGTGCCTTCTCTCTGGTCCGTGATGTCTGTGATCTCTGCAATGGTCTTGTCTTCGAAGTACCGCAGGATGATGATGGCGCGGTACTTGGGTCGCAGTTCCAGCAGCGCCTGGTGCACCATGCGATACTGCTCCGTTGCCGCCGGTTCTACATCGGCGGACGGACCTGAATCCGCGATGTCGTCCTGTTCCAGCCGCCGGCGTGCCGTCCTGGAACACTTGCGTCTGCGGTAGTATGTCCGCACCTCGTTCGTCGCGATGCGCAAGAGCCAGGCCCGGAAGGGGATCTGCTGCCAGCGGTACCGTCCCAGGTGCCGGAACGCGGCCAGAAAGACGTTCGACGTCAGATCCTCTGTGGTCGGGCGGTCGAGCGTGCAATGATAAATATAGCCGAAGACCTGCTCATAGTACCTGTCGTAGAGCCTGCCTGCGGCCTCGCTGTCCTGCTGGGCCGCACGGACCAGCGCCTGATCTTCATCGAGCGTCTGTACCTGCGATTCGAAGTCGCACTCTATCGCGTCATCCGCCATTTCACTGCTCCGGAGCCTGTCTTCCCCTATCATAATGCACGGCGGGCGGAAAGGTTGCATTTGTTGTGCCGGCGCATGAAGAAAGCCGGACCTGAGAGAGGCCCGGCTGCAAGGATCGCGTCAGCGTGACAAGGATGTCAGTCGTCGACCTGCCACCAGTCGTTATCGAAGAAGTGCCACTGCGGCCTGGTGATGACCACGGAGTTCTCGCTCTTGTATCGAATGCAGCCGGCCTGGGCGTGCTTGCCGTCCTCGCTGAGTTCCACGACTCGCACGTACAGCTTGCGGGAGCCCTTGAATCCGGCGCTGTCGATGAATCGCTGCGCGAGTTCTTGCGGGCTGGCCACGTCTCCGAATCCCTGGCGCAGCCGCTCCAGGTCCGCCTCATTGCCGCCAAAGCGCTGGGGATCGTAGCTCTCCTGGCCCTTGACGAGCTTGTACATGTACTCGATATTGCAGTTGGCTATCCAGGAGGACGGGTCGCCGGCTTCCAGGGCCTCGAGCATCGCGGCGATGCGTTCTCTGAGCCGGGCGGGCAGCGTTTCGTCCTGCCGGAAGTCGTACGGGGCGCTGTCCATCCCGACGACGGCGTTCTGTCGCTCGCCCAGAGTCCTGGTGCCCTTGGCGTTGCGGACTTCGACGGATCCCTCCAGGACCTCCACGGACAGCAACTGCACCTGCTGCCGGGTCTGAGAGTCCATGCCGTCGACCATGTCCATCCTGAACTGCGTGCCGAGGGCCTTCACTTGGCCGTAGGGGCTGGTGACGACGAATTCGCCCTTGCCCTTGGCGACGGCGACCTCGATCCGGCCCGCAAGATGCTCGAAGCCTCTCTTGCCCGCTGTTGCCGGCGTACGAATACTGGCGCCTTCGGCCAGTACGACGCTGGAGCCGTCGGCGAAGGTGTGCGTCGTCGGGCCTGTGAGGGTCTCCTGGACGATCCGCTCAGTTGTGGGCGGATTGTCCGGGGAGTTGTGCCTGAGTCTGGTGATTCCGACGATTCCTGCAACTGCGATCACGGCGGCAGCCGCGATCTTGATGAATGTGGCGTTCATGGAGATTCTCCTGATCTCAGGCGGACGCCGTTCTTGTCGCTGCGTCCGCGAAGTGAGCATTTCCACGGCCTCGGGATGATCCGCCTTCCACGTCTCGAAGTCGGGCCGCGTGTCGTCCGAGTGGATGGCCTCGTTCAATGCCTCGTCCAGCCATTGGTCGTCGTTTACGCGTCCCATGATGCACTCCCGAAACCGTCTCGTTTCAACAACTTGACAATTCTGCGTTTGGCCCGCGTGAGCCGGCCGTTGACCGCCGCCGGCGTCAAGTCGAGCACCTGGGAGATCTTCGCCTGAGAGAAGCCGTCGAAGTACCGCAGGACGATCAGCTCTCGCTCGCCGGCGGGCAGCTCCCAGACGGCCCGCCGGACTGCGTTCCATCGTTCCTGTTGTGCGAACCGCTCGTCGGCGATTCCACCCGATGGTTCCTCCAGCAGGGGGGCGATCCGGGTCCTGACTCGCAGCATCTGTCGGCATACGTTCCGGCAGATCCCGCCGAGCCAGGGGCCGAACTTGTCCCGATCCCGAAGCGACCGCAGGTCCCGGCACGCGACCGCGAAGACCTCCTGTGCCGCGTCTTCCGCCAGGTGCCGGTCGCCCAGTTGAGCGTAGGCCAACGCCACGATCGGGTTGTGATAGCGTTCGTAGAGAGCGCCGAAGCCGTCCAGCCGGCCTTGCTGGGCGGCCTCGACCAGTACAGCATCGGACTGTTCCAGAGGCTCGATTCTCATTTCTCAACCCTGCTTGCTACTCACCGGTGTGCTGACATCAGCCTGGGTTTCTACATATACGTGTACCCACCGGCCCCAAATGAGCGCGAGAATTGCGCGATTATCTGCGGCAATTATAGCGTGCCACAGGCGTTTTTCCGTTGACATACCGGAGATCTCATGCTCAAATAGCAATTATCAAGGCCTTATGGACGGGTGATGGGAAAGTCGTCTCGGATTCTCTCAAGCCAAGGGCGTGGCACAAGACAGAGCAATGACTGCGTGAACGGGATAGGAGCTCGCGCGGTGGGGTGCGGGCCGCCCATGGCAACTCGAAGAATTTGGAGGACTGCGAGCATGAAGATCAATCAGGTGCTGTTCGTTCTCGGGGTGTGTTGGGTCGCTGTCTTCACCGTTGCCCCTGCCCGGGCGGGATACGATGTGATCGTTCCGTCCGAGATCGAGTATGGCACACAGCTTAATTACGGCTTGGGGATCGGATACTGGGGCTGGGTGATCGCGGGCAATGAGACACTCGATGCGGGGGATTTCGGTAGCGCGATTCTGACCGGCTCCCTGGACAATCCCGACGTCACCTGCTTCTGGCAGGAATTCATCAATGCTGGATTCTACGTGCCTGTCAACCCCGGTCATGTGGCGGGGCAGAGAGTCGTGGGGAGAAATGACGCCGCTTTCGACCCACTGCTGCAAGCTGGCGAGGTATCGCTTCTCAGGGATGATGTTCACTTCTGGGGAATTACTTTCTACTGGCCGGTCAACTACTCAGGCACGGCGACGTTCACTGGGTCCGTGACGATCGGCGGAGAAAGGGTCAGCTATTCCACATCCCTGATCCTGGGTGATTTCCAGCAGGATTTCTACGCCAGGATTGTCGCTGGGCAGCGGCTGTCGTCCGCACCGGTTGTCCCCGTTCCGGGAGCGATCCTTCTGAGCGGCGTCGGCCTGGGCCTCGTTGGCTGGATACGCAGACGCGGGATTCTGTAGAGAGACGGGACTCAGGACCAGCCAAAGAATTGCGTGGGAAGAGTCCACGCGCAAAGATAGAGGCGGCCATGCCTCCGTCAAGCACGGCGGCACCGCCCCGATCCCGCGAACTGCGCTTGATCTGCTTCCACCTCTCGATCCGGTCCTCCAACCACTCCATCGGCTCCCCCTCGTCGAGCGCCGCAAAGGCCGCGTTCTGGAGCCGCTCCGCGCGTCGCAACCGCCAGGAGAGTCCCACGACCCGCTCCGCGAGCATCGCTTCCACCGCTCCGGCCGGCGCCAGCTCCTGGAGCATCTGCTCTCGGTAGAGCTCGAATTCCGCCGGGTCCTCCCCTTGAATGACCGCCTCTCTCGCCAAGAGCCCATGCTTGAGGGCGTTCTGAGAGGCCCTCTCCTTGCCTTCCGGCGTACGCGGACCCGTGGACTTCTGGGCATTCGAACGATTCGCCTGGATCTGTGCCATGGTCGCCATACCGAGCCCTCCGAATTGACGAATTGCGATTAACGATTCGCAACCCCGACACAGGGCAGCACATATGGAGATTGTACCATAGCCCAGAACGACTGTGAACAACAATACAACAAACTGCACAGATATTCTGCGTATCCTAGACCCCTGCTCCCGCCGGGATTGACGAAACGCCCCCAGAGGATCTTCACCACAGAGGCACAGAGACCGCTGAGAAAGCTGTTTGTGGTGTGCCCGTCAGGGCATATCTTCCGGTCACGGGGGCACGCGCCACGGATCACGGCCCAGCAACCGCTGATCGACGCCGACAAACGCCGACCGTGTCATTCCCGTAAAGAGCCTGCCCTCGACTTGATCGGGGGTCGGGGGCAGGCTTTGCGCGGGAATGACAGAGTCAGTACAGTGCCTTGGCCCATATGAGAATGCCCCCGGCCGGAAAGGACAGTCACCCCCGCGGATGTCCCCCGCGTCACCGTCACCGCCGCGCCCCCTGTGAAGTCCCCCATCTCAATCCGCGTAAGTGCCAGGGTCGTATCAGTAGTCCTTGAATCCCCGCATCCACTTGGGCCAGCCTTCCGGCTGCACGCCGCCGGCCTTGGTCCACTTCCCGGCTATATCGAACTCGGAATACCACTTCAATGTCCAGATCTCTTTCAGTCCGACGGGACGCAGCGACCAGTCCAGGAACAGCATGTTGATTCGCCCACTGTGGCGATTGACGCACACCATCTTCATGGTCCGCCAGGAGCCGCCTCCGGTGGAGCAGTCGCCTTCGTACTCCGGCGGGGGATCGTCGGGGAACGGCCAGACGCCGGGGAGGCCGCAGTCAAAGAACAGCGGGATGCGCCCCCACCCCTTCACACGATCGTAGTTGCTCTCCGCGGGATCAAACCTCCCCCCTGCGGTAAAAGTGTTGTGTCCATAGCCGCCGCTCGCACCGGCGCGCCACATGGTCTGCTGGATGTTCACCACCTCTGTGCTGGTCGATGGGCGAGGGGCCGTCGGACAGGTGAGCATCTCGTTCGAGTCGGCGAGATGCGACTGCAGGTGAGCGAACGGACCATACGTTCCCACCCACATCTTGCCCTCGTTCTCGGCGATGTAGGCGGAATAGGCGATGCCCCACTGTCGCAGGTTGGCCTGGCATACCACAGCCTTCGCGTGCTTGCGAACTCGCGACAGGGCCGGCAGCAGCACCGCCATCAGCAGCACGAGGATGGAGATCACCACCAGCAGCTCGATCAGCGTAAAGGCGCAGCAATTGATGATGGATGATGGATGATTGGGCGGATATGCGGGCCGCTGCGCCTCGCGTAGAACATCCTCCCCGGCAGTGCCCTGCCCCTTTCTCTCGCGGCACCTGTTCTTCTTTCACCCATAGTGCCCTTCGTCGAACCGACCGTATCATACCATATCGATGGCAGAATAACAGCCCTTTCCGGGCGCGAACGCCCTCCGTCCGCATGGCCGCACCCGTCCTATACAAAGGTGAACGAAGACGCAGAATGTGACGCAAGAAAGCACCAGCAAGGCGAAGAAAACGAGGAGACTTGTCGCGAGACAAACGACGTACCGTCAGGCGGAGTACGTCGTCCACGTTGACTCGGTGGGCAGCCTATCGGCATATGGCCTGTTCGGAGTTCCGCGTTTACGCGGTCTTCACCCGCCGGAAGGCGGAACTCCAAACGGTGTCCGCGACTCTTGCCCACCACTTTGGGATGGACGGCGCAGCAAGGTGGGCTGTACCCACCATGCTCAGCCTGTGATTCCCGGTTCAAGATGCGCCCTTTCCCGCCGCTCCGGTCCATGTCCCTGCAATTGAGTCTCTCCGGCGGAGTCCTGGGCCCTGATGGCAAGATCCTGCCTCGCTCGGCAAAGGACCGGCAGTCGCTGCGGCAGCACCGTGTATTCGAGCTGGCGGAAAGGAGTGGGATGCACTTCGCCGTCATTGCACAGCCGGGAGGCGGAACTGAGCGAGACGGTAAGGGTTCGGGTCTGAAACCGAATGACCCTCTTGTGACGCTCCAATGCCTTCCCGTAAACCAGCGGGATCAGATGCAGCGCCTCCCATTTGCTGGCCATCTCGATGAGCAAGCAGTCGAAGACGCCATCGTTGAATCGTGCGCCGGGCAACATCGTCAGCCCGCCGAAACGGGGCGCATTGCCGACGAGAAGCACGGCGTACGTCCCGCGAAAGACCGCGCTATCCGTGCGGATGTCCATCTGCCAGCCCGACGCCATCTCCCGAATCACGCTCAGGGCCGGCAGGGTGTACCGCAGCGACCCGCCAAGGCGTCTCATCTCCAGGCTCCGCGCCGCAATCTCGGCAAAATAGCCGAGACACGAGGCCGAGCAGAAGTACTGCGAGCCAACTCGACCGATATCGACGCCTCGGACCATCCCGCATGTGACGGTCTGACACGCCTGGGCAAGACCCTGGGGGATCCCGAGGCTCTTGGAGAAATCATTCGACGATCCCAAAGGGATAATGCCGATCCGAGGCACATGGCTGCACCCGGAAGCGAAGAGCCCGTTGACGACCTCATTGATCGTGCCGTCGCCGCCCACGATGACGACGGTGTCTGCGTGATCCGCCGCGGCTGACGCCGCCAGCTCGCCCGCGTGTTGAGGGCCTTGGCTGGTCGTCAGACAAAAGGGAAAACCCTGCCTGCGGAACAGGTCGGTGACCTTCCGCAACTTCGATCCGCACCGCCCCCAGTTGGCTCTCTCATTGACGATCACGATGTTCGTGGACATGGATCCCAGAGACGATCTCCTACTGCAAGGTTTTGGGTGCTCAGTCTACGGCAGTTCTGCCTTCGGTGCAATGGACAGGAAGAAACAGACGAGTGACCCATGTCGCAAGCGGCAATGTTGTCGATGGCTCTTCTTTTCGTAGGTCAGGATTCCGCCTGGCGGCGCTGTCTGGTGCGATACCGGACGGCGGTGGCTGCCGCTGCGATCACGATCATCACGAAGAGGACCAGCGTACCCGACGAGATCCCGACCGGGGCGCGCCGCGGAGGGCGATCCGTCGCATTGGGCTCGCCCTCTGCCGGTCCTTTGCCGGCTGACGCCTCCGTACTATCGGGAGTCTTGCCCGAATGCGTCGTGACCGCGCCGGCAAGACCCTCATAGGTATACTCGACGTTGGCGATCTCATCGTTCACCGCCGTCCCCGGCGGGAACTCCACGTCGAAATACTCCTTGGACAGATTCTGGTTGAGCTTGACCTCTCTGGCCTCGTATACATTCCTCGTCGGGTCTTTCACGTGTCCCGTGATGCCCTTGACGGGGAACCACGTCCCCGGGCAGACCTCTTTCAACGCCAGGACATCCACCTCCGCATCGACCGTGCCATCGGAAAGGCGGACCCACTGCCATCGCACGGGGGCGTAACCGTGGTCCACGGACAACAACATCTTCTGATGAACCGCTCCCGCGGCGGTGACGAAGTCCAGTTCGATGGTGCGGAAGTCCCGTACCTGGCGAATGTCCGGAAGGAGACGAACGGCCTCCGGGTACTTCCGCAGGCCTTCGGAAAGCAATCCCTCGCGCATGGATGTGCGGAGTATCGTGAATCCCATCGGGGTGAGATGCCAGTGATGAAGCATATCTCTGCGCTTGGTTATGAACCCCTCCGGTTGTCGCGGATTCGTTCCGCCCAGGGCGACCTGCTTGTACCGATCTCCATTGTAGGCCGTTCGGTGGTCCTCGAAGAAGACCTCGCCCTGCGCTGTGGAAAGCTCCCCCTTCCACGAGTACAATTGCCGTTCGGCGAACGGGCGGGCGGTGGCGAAAGTGCAGACGTGCTTGCCAACGCGAAACCCGTCATTTGTGCCGCGTACATCCTCTGTGGTCATCGGCCTGTCGTCGAATCATTCGTATTCAACGGTGACATCGACGATGGAGGATTCCATCCTCTCAAGGACATCGGCCAATTCCCGCAGCGTGATCGCCTTGCAGGGAACAGACAGCACGCTGAGGATGAGAACGATTCCAGGCAGTTTCATACTCTGTTCCATCTATGGTGTTCCATTCCGCAATGCCTTCCTCGGAGTATTATAGGGAACAGGGCAAAGGTGACAAGGACAAAAGGGAACGAGCGTGAAGTGGGTGCGGCGGGCCGCCGCGGTAGAGCGTGGAAACGTAGAAGGGTCGGAGTGTTTGGGGCAGCGGCGCGCCCGGTGGGAGCCGTGCCCCGTCGCTCGTATCTCGTGGGAAAAGTTTACTTCATGAGGACGTTGAAGCCGGCCTGCTCGAAGTGATGGTCGCCAGTCAAGGCATCCCGCAGATCATGGTCCTGCATGATGACAAACGCGATGAAGAAATACGTATCCGCAAAGCACGCAGTCATCGTCGCGGTGTCCCATGGAGATAGTGGTCGTGGTTTCGTGACAGATCCGCCGGGCCTTCCTTAATCACTCCCGAGAATGATAGCAGCCCCTCGCGCAACTGGCGTGTCTCCTTCGCACTCTCCGCAGCGTCTTCTGTCTCCGCGACCGGCTCGATTCGCACGTTCATTCCTTCGCGCAGGCGTGCCCCCGGCTCTGGCACCACCACTCCATTCTTTACGCGGCCTCGATATGTCATGAACCACCTCGCGAAGAACTGCGCGATTCCGATATTCACTCATCTAAGTGTAGTTCATTCAACGAGATGTGTCAAGGCAAAAGCCAATGGCGACCGGAATTCAGGGGGCCGCCCCTACACATTTCACGTTCTTCCTCTCGTCCCCAACACCTCTTGTGCAAGGCCCTCTCATTCCTGCGTCTGTCGCATCTATCTCGATCTATCCACATCAGCACAACCCGACTGATGCACCAATGCTCTTGCCGCGGGTCAGTCCAGCGTTTCTTCCTTCGCGTATTATAGGGAACAGGGCAAAGGTGACAAGGAAAAAAGGGAACGAACGTGAAGCGGGTGCGGCGGGACGCCGCGTTAGAGCGTGGAAGCGTAGAAGTGTTAAAGCGTTTGGGGGAGTGATGCCTCGTGCGTCGGAAGGATGGATTCCCGCTTTCCCCCCGATCAGAGCCTGCCCTCGACTTGATCGGGGGCCGGGATGGTGTCCGGTACATTTTCACGAGTTGAAGCGCGCCTTGGGAAATGCGGGGGTGCAGGTGCGCACGGGTCCTTGTTTCTGACGTCGGCTTGCCTGCCGGTTCTCAGGGTTTCGGCGGCAGGGGGCAGTAGACGGTGAAGGTCGTGCCGGCCTTGGGCGTGCTGGTGAACGAGACGCTGCCCTTGAGGTAGCGCTCGGTGAGCAGCTTGATGCTGTAGGTGCCCAGACCCCGGCCGCGACCCTTGGTCGAGAAGGACCGCTGGAAGATCTGGAGCTGGACCTCGCGCGGCATGTGACCTGGATTATGGACCCAAAACTTCGCTATTCCGTCCGCGGCGGTGCAGCCCACCGTCACGGTTTCGCGGGCCCGACAGGCTTCCAGTGCGTTCTTGACCACGTTGCACAGGACCCGCGTCAGCAGGGCCTTGTCGCTGACGAGGTCGACGTCGTCGGCCTTCTCGTCGAGACGAAGCGTGCGGTCCTGGCCGGCGGGGTGACGACTGTAAATCGCGATTGTCTCGTGCAGCACCTGGAGCGAGTGGATGCACTCGGGCTTGAGGGCGAGCTCGCCGCTTTCAGCGCGTAACAGAATTCGCTGCGCGTCGATCTCATTGATCAGCTCGCCGCAGAGACGCTGGATCACATCGACGTACTCCTCGACCTTGTCGGGCGTGCCTTTCTTCAGGAAGTCGGTGTACCAGGACAGGCCGTACGCGACGTTGTAGATGTCGTGCAGGAAGATGTGTTCGAGAGCCTGCCGTCGCTTCTCGTGGCTGATGTCCAGCGCGGCGCAGATCGTGAATCGCTCCTCCCCGACCGTCACGGGCGTGGTCCATATTCTCAGATCGATGGCTTCGCTGTTGTATTTTCGGATGATCCGGCATTCCTGGATGTCGCCGTGGCCGCTCTGGCCCGCCAGGATGGCGTGCACGGCTCCGCACAAGCTGCAGAACTCGGTGGTGCCGCAGCCGCCCTCCGACTCGAAGCCGTGGGTGCAGTCCAGGGCCTCGCCGGGACGCATGCCGAAAATGCTCCTGCTACGGTGCGCCGGCGGCAGGACTTCCATGAGACGCTGGTTCGCGAAGACGATCTGGCGATACGCGTTGAGCACCATGAGGATGCAGGGCATCATGTCGGGCAGCATGCCCAGCAACCGTTTACCGGTGAAGAGCCGGCTTTGCCGCGTGATCTCTTCCGACGAGGCCCGTTCGGCCGGAGCGAACTTCGTTGGTATCTTCTTTGTCATCATCCCGTGTGATCCACCTGTCACGGCATTCTCTCAAACCGCGGATTATCGGGGCGATCCACGCAGGCTCGCCCACCGCGCTCCTATTGTGGTGGAATCGCCGGCGGGAATCAAGTGGAAACCTGCGCGCGGCATCGTGTCTGTGCGAGCTTTCGGGCGTCGGAGCCCCTCCGATCCGGAGTTGTCCTGTGCGCAGGCCGTCGCTCGCCATGACCACCCGATGGCCGGTTCTTTCTCACCGACACGCTACGCGTGTGTGAGTTTCCGCTCGTCGTATGTCTGCGAAGGCACATCATCCGCGTGTGGAAGACAACGCCTTACGGCGTCACTGTACACACGGGGTTGCTATCCGGGTCTTCGGTCCACGACGCGTTCGGTGCCGGCCAGTCGGCGGAGCGAACCGGGTTCGAGGAGGATCACCTTGGCCTCGACATCGAGCATGGCCTTGATGCGTTTGGCGGCTTCCAGTCGCAAGGTCTCGATGGCTTTGACCTTGTCGAGCGACGGGATGTCTTCCGCAATCTCCACGCGGACCTGGACGGTGTCGACGCCGCCTTCCTGGTCGAGGAGGATCTGGAAATGGGGGCTGATGCCCTCGCATTCCGCGAGGATCCCCTCGAGCTGGGAGGGGAAGAAGCCGACGCCGCGAACGAGAATCAGGTCGTCCGTCCGCCCGGAGACGGGGTCCATGCGGAGGAAGGTCCTCCCGCACGGGCAGGGCTCGCGATTCAGGCGGGTGATGTCGCCCGTGCGGTAGCGGATGAGCGGAAACCCTTCTTTCATGATCGTGGTGACGACCAGCTCTCCCTCCTGGCCTTCCGGCACGGGCGCGAGGGTCTTGGGATCGACGATCTCGACGATGAACTGGTCTTCATTGATGTGCAGGCCGTTGCGGAGATGGCACTCGCCGGCGACGCCGGGACCCAGGATTTCCGTCGGCCCGTAGGTGTCGATCGAGCGGATGCGGAGCCGCTCTTCGAGCTGGCGTCGCAGGGGGGCGCTCCATCGCTCGCCGCTGAAGAGACCGAGCCGGAGCGACAACTGCTCCAGGCGGACCTGCGCCTCGTCCAAACCGACGGCGACGTTCAGCGCATGGCTCGGCGTCGTGACCAGCACGGTGGTCTTGAAATCCCTCATGACGACGATTTGCTTGGCGACTCCGGCGGCCAGGGAGGCGGGGATCACCGAGGCGCCGATCCGTTCGGCCCCCTGGTGAAAACCGAAGCCCTCCGCGAACAGGCTGTAGTGCAGCGCGATCTGGACGACGTCGTGCTGCGTCACGCCGGCGGCCGCCAGCAGGCGGGCGGCGCACTCCCGCCAGTTCCGCAGATCGTTTTGCGTGTATCCGACCACGACGGGTCTGGGACCTCCCGGCGCCGCTTCCTGCGTCGAGACCCCTTTGCCCGTGACGCCCGAGGTGGTATGGATTCGCACGATGTCCCGCAGCGGGACCGCGAACATGTCGTACGGATAGCTCTGCTGGAGATTCTCCTTCGTCGTGAAGGGCAGCTCCTGCATCGCTCGGAGGTCCTTGAGCCGTTCGAGGTTGACGCGATGACCGTCGAAGGCCGCCTTGTAGAACGCGACGTTGCGATAGACCCGGTTCAGCGTCGATTGCAGCCGTTCGAACTGAATCTGCTTCAGCTCGTCGCGAGGGATCGTTTCGCACTTGGGATTGTACATGTCTGCCTGGTCCATAGGCCGATCCTAACACAAATCCGAAATCCGAAGCTCGAAATCCGAAACAGATTCAAGATGCGAAAACCCAGATGACAGAAACGCGGTTGCCCGCCGGGCGATCCGTTTTGAATTTCAGGTTTCGGTCATTCGTGCTCGTTTTGGATTTCCAAGTTCGGATTTCGAGTTCTTCTCCTATTCATCGATGGTTCTGTATTCCTTCCCGAGGTACGCCCGCTGGACTTCGGGGTTGTCGCAGAGCTGCCGCGACGGGCCCTGGAGGACGATCTGGCCGGTCTCGATCACGTAGCCCCGGTCGGCGACCGCCAGCGCCGCTCTCGCGTTCTGCTCGACGAGCAGGATCGTCAGGCCGTTGCGCTTGAGCGTGACGATGGTCTCGTAGATGTCCCGGACGACCAGCGGCGCGACGCCCAGCGAGGGCTCATCCATCATGAGCAATCTCGGCCTGGACATCAGCGCCCGCCCGATGGCCAGCATCTGCTGCTGGCCGCCGGAGAGGGTGCCGGCAAGCTGCTTCGACCGCTCCTTCAGGATGCCGAAAAGATTGTAGACCTGCTCCAGGCTCTCGTCGAGGGCCTTGCCGTTGTTGGTCCGGCGTCGGCAGAAGGCCCCGAGCAGGAGATTCTCGCGGACGGTCATGGTGGCGAAGACGTGTCGGCCCTCGGGGACGAGGGAGCAGCCGAGTCCGACGATCTTCTCGGCCGGTCGTCCGACGATGTCGTGCTCGTCGAACACGATCTGACCGGAACGGGTCCGCAGCACGCCTGCGATCGTCTTGAGCAGGGTGGTCTTGCCGGCGCCGTTGGCTCCGATCACGGCGACCGCCTCGCCGGGCGAGACGTGCAGGCTGATCCCCTTGAGGACCCGCAGGGGGCCGTAGCCGGCCTCGAGATTGAGGATCTTAAGCATGATCGTCCCCCAGGTAGATGCGGATCACGTCGGGATTTCGCTGAATCGCCGTCGGCGGACCTTCGGCGATCTTCTGACCCTGGTCGAGGACGAGCACCTCGTCGGAAATGTTCATCACGAGCGACATGTCATGCTCGACGATCAGGCAGGTGACGCCCCGGTCGCGAATTCGCCGGATCAGTTGGGAGAGTTCCTTGGTTTCGTAGATGTTCAGCCCGGCGGCGGGCTCGTCGAGCCGCAGCAGGGCGGGCTCGGTCGCCAGAGCCCGCGCAAACTCGACGAGCCGTTGCCGCCCGAACGACAGGTTCGACGCCGTCTCTCTGGCATAGGATGCCAGGCCAAGGTCCACGAGGATGTCGGCCGCCTTGATCTGGGTCTCGCGGTCCTCCCGCCAGGTCCACGGGAGGCTCAGCAATCCCGCGAGAAACCCGGCGCGGGTCCGTGGGTGCCGTCCGACCATGACGTTCTCCAGGACCGTCATGTGGGGGAACAGCTTCGTCGTCTGGAAGGTCCGGGCAATCCCGAGCGACGCGACGGCATGGGGCTTCCACGCCGTGATGCGTCTGTCGCGAAAGAAGACATCGCCTTGATGAGGGGCGATCGTGCCGGCGATCAGGTTGAACAGGGTGGTCTTGCCGGCGCCGTTGGGTCCGATGACCGCCTTGATCGCGCCCTGCGGCACGCTCATGCTGATGTCCCTGACGGCGTGGACGCCGCCGAAGGAGCGGTGGAGACTCTTTGTCTCCAGGAGGGCGCTGCTCATAAGGCCTCCTCCAAGACCAAAGACTTGGCTCCACGGCGTGAGGAGATTCGCAACTCGAAAGTCGAAGTCCGAAACGAATTCGAAATCCGAAGCACAAATGACCAAAACGCTGATGTCGGACGGCGGACTCGTTCTGAATTTGGGTTTTCGGTCATTTGAGCTTGTTTCGAATTGCGGATTTCGAATCTCGGATTTTCTTCAGCCATGCAGCCTCCTTGACAATAGGGAGGTTGCCGCCTGGAGCTTGGGTATTCGCAGGAGACCCTGGGGGGCGAAGAGCATAACGCCGATGAGGATGGCGCCGAACACCGCGTCGTCGTACGATCCGAAGACGCCGCGGAGAGAGAGGAAGTTCAGCAGGATGGCCATGACCATCGCGCCCCAGAGGTTGGCCATGCCGCCGACCGCGACGATGGCGACATACCGCACGGATTTCATGACGGTCACCTCGGAAGGTCCGATGCTGCCGTTGTAATGGGTGAGCAGCGCGCCGCCGACGGTGGCGAACACGGCACTGAGGATGAAGGTGGCCAGTTTGTAGCGATAGGTGTTGATGCCGAGCGAGTGGGCAGCCTCTTCGCTCTGATGGATGGAACGCAGCGCCCGGCCGACCCGCGAGTGGACCAGGTTCAGGGCCAGGACCATCGCGAGCAGCACCACGATCCAGGCGATGTAGTAGTTCTGGACTCGAAAGGGCGCTCTGCCGTTGACCTGGAGGCTGCCGAGGAGTCTGAAGGCCGGCACGTTGGAAACGCCGTCGGCCTGGCCGAAGAGCCTGGCGCCCAGGACGATGCGGTAGACGATCAGGCCAAAACCGAGCGTGGCCATGGCCAGGTAGTGGCCCTTGAGCCGGATGACGGGCAGACCGATCGCCAGGGCGATCAGGACGGTCAGGAGCACCGCGGCCACGAACGCCGGCCCGGGCGAGAAGGAAAGGACCTCGTTGCCGTAGAGGTCCCGCCACTGCGCGATCAATCCGAGCGACCGCAGCGTGCCGATCAGCGGCGCGTCGCGCCAGGCGATGAGGTTGTGCGTCGTCAGGACGGCGATGGTATAGCCGCCGATGGCGAAGAAACCGGCATGGCCGAGCGAGATTTGTCCGGCGTAGCCCATGAGCAGGCACAATCCGATTACCACGAGGGCATAATAGGCCGACATGGTGATCTGCGTCATGTAGTAGGTCTTGTCGGTCGCCGCGAGCACAAGGTGCAGCAGGACGACCAGCACGGCCGCGACAATGACGGGAAAGTGGACTCGTGGACGCATCATGCCGTCCTCAAGGCGCTGGTCCCGCGCCGGGCGAACAGGCCGGTCGGGCGAAAGACCAGGATTGACAGGAGCACCACGATCGCGACGACCTCTTTGTAGGAGGCGGGCAGCACGCTGACGACGAAGGACTCCAGGAGACCGAGGAACAGGCCGGCCGCGACGGCGGCCATGCTGTTGCCCAGTCCGCCGAGGATCGCGACGGTGAAGCCCTTGATGGCCAGCGGGGCCCCCATGTCGTACTGGGTCTGCGTGATGGGCGAGACGATGCAGCCGGCCAGGGCGCCGATCCCGGCGCTGAGCATGAATGAGAGCGTGACCATCCACCGGTCGTTGATGCCGCACAGGCGGGCGGCCATCCGGTCGTCGGCGCAGGCCCGCATGGCCTGGCCGGTGGTCGTGTAGCGGAAGAAAAGCGTCAGCGACGTGACAATGACGACGCTGACGCCGAGCACCCAAAGGACCTGCAGCGAGATGTGCGCGCCCAAGATCGTGACCGTCGAGACGGCGGTGCCCGTGAAGTAGGGCAACGACCAGGGTTTCTCATCCCAGACGTGCAGCATGGCCTCTCGGATCAGGATCGACAAGCCAATCGTGACGATAACCAGGCGCAGGACCGAAGCGTTGCGGACCCGCCGGATGAAGATCAGCTCGATCAGCCCGCCGAGCAGGGTCGTGATCACGACGGCCCCCAGGATCGCCACGGGCAACGGCACGACCCGTGTCAGGCTGATGGCCGTCATCGCGCCGACGATGAGAAACTCGCCCTGGGCGAAATTGATGATCCCCGTCGTGCAGTAGATGATGTTGAAGCCGATCGCGACGATGGCGTATATGCTGCCGACGGTGATGCCCGACAGGGCGTACTGAACGAATAGGGCGAAATTCATCGTGTGTCAGTTTCGCCCCGGTTGCTTCTGATAGACCGCGAACTTCCCGTCCTTGACGGTGAGCACTTCGAAGGCATCCTTGGCCAGGCCGTTGTGGTCGGTCGGCGAGAAGTTGAAGACGCCGCCGGTGCCGACGACCCCCTGGAGGGTCTCGATGGCGGCACGAACCTGGTCACGCTCCACGCTGTTGGCCTTCTTGATGCCCTCGACGAGGACCAGGATGGCGTCGTAGGCGTGACCGCCGAACGTGCTGGCGTCTTCTTTGTATTGGCTCTCGTAGTCCTTTTTGTACTCGACGAGGACGTTCTTCTGGGGATGATCGGCCGGCAGCACGTCGGCGACCAGCAGTCGGCCGCAGGGGAAGATCGTGCCGTTGGCGGCCTCGCCCCCTTGCTCGACGTACTTGATGTTGCCGAACCCGTGGCTCTGGAACAGCGGCACGTCGAACCCGATCTGCTTCATGTTCTTGGCGACGAGGCTCTGGGCCGGGACGATGGACCAGTTGACCACGCCCTGGACCTCCGCGCTCATGACCTTCGTGAGCACGTCCTGCAGATCGGTCGCCTGCTTGTCATAGGTCTCGGAGATTGCAATGGTGATGCCGTATTCCGGGGCGAGCTTGGCGAGCTGTTCTCCGCCGGCGATCCCGAAGCCGTCATTGCTCGTGACGACGCCGATTTTGGAGATAGCCAGCTCCTTCATGGTCTCGTAGATCCGCCTGGCCGCGTCGCTGTCCTTCTGGGGGGTCTTGAACACGAACGGGGCGATCGGCTCCACGATCTTCTCGGCGGCCGCACAGGACAGCAGGATGGTCTTTCCTTCCTGGCAGATGTCCTTGATGGACATCGTCTCGCCGCTCGTGGAGGGCCCGAGGATGGCCAGGACCTTGTCCTCGTCGATGAGTTGCTTGGCCAGGGAGATGGCCTTCTCCGGGCTGCCGCCGGAGTCCTTCACGAGCAGCTCGATCTTGTGTCCGTTGACGCCGCCGGCCCGGTTCAGTTTCTCGACGAACATCTTGACCGTCCTGGCCTCCGGCGCGCCGAGGAACGAGGCCCCGCCGGTTTCAGCGAAGATGGCGCCCACTTTGATCGGGGTGGCCGACGGACCAGGACCCGAGGGCGTCTTCTTGCACCCCGACACCAGCAGGGCACAGCCCACAACCAGTACACCCAGAATGGCTGCCAATCGCATTCGCATGGTTTCCTTCCTTTCCGACCTTGCAGGTCAACGGTTCTTGAACTCGATCTCCCAGTTCGCGACAAAGACAACGGTCCTGTCCACGGTCTCACGCAGCCGCGGGCGCTGCCCCGGACCGTCGTGCGTCAGGATCAAGTGTTCTTGACACGATCCTGGTCTTGATCTCGCCTGGGACGCCGGGCGAGAATCGGTCTGCACGAAGAGAACCGGCCGGTTCTCGACGCAAAACGCCGGACGAGCCCGTCCTGCCGGCCCCGTGCTCGGATCATACCGTATCGTGTTGGGTTTATCTCGTCAATCCCTTCTTTTCGTGCATGATTTTTCTTGCAACGGTCAGGGCAATATGGTACAGAGTCGTTATAATGGCATGAGGTGTTCTGTGACCGACTCGGCCAACAGGCACTCTGACAAAGCGATTCGGATGTGAGGGTTTCATTCTGTGGCACACGCAGCGTTCATCCGACTACCGGCAGGCTGGGTCTCCCGGCGTGGCCGTGCGTGTATAGTAGTCCCCGTGATACACCGTAGTGAAGTTGCCTTTTTCAGGAGGGTCACCATTCCAACGTGAAGATTGTTCTGCTCTTTCGTGTCTTCTGTTTCTGGGTGTGTAACCAAGTCACAAGGGTGGGTATGCTAACTTTTGTTGAATGGAGGACTATTGCCATGTGTAGAAAGCTGATCTATCTGGTTGCTCTTGTCTTTCTGTTGGGCCTGGCTCGTAACGTGTCCGCTGAGATTCCCAGGGATCCGAATCTCGTCATTTACTACTCTTATGAGGATGTCGGCCTGATCGTCGCCGACGAATCGGGCAGAGGCCATAATGGCACCGTCTGCGGCGACGTCTCGGAGTACCCCAGCGGCATCAAGTGGTACAAGGCCGGCAAGTTCCTGGGCAAGTGGGGACCGACCGGGTACAGCTACCTCGATCTGGACAGCTCGACCTATCCGGCCGAGGACATTCCCAAGACGGCTGTCACGCTCTCGGCGTGGGTGAAATGCGAGGAGACGGGCGAGGATCATGCCATCATCAGTTGCAGGGCGTCCGACAACACATGGGTCGTTCACCCCCAGATCAACAACAACGGCACCTTCCGATGGCTGCTCCGCGCTCCCGGCTCCGTTACCATTTTCAACTTGAACGGAGTTGGCACCCATGGGTGGGACGAGTGGCTCCATTATGCAGGCACCTACGACAGCGTGACCGGCAAGGGCATCCTGTACATCAACGGGGAAGTATGTTCCCAGACGGACGTGACTCCGGGACAGGTCATCGCCGATTGGGGGACGGGTGCTCGCGTCGGATACAATATCGACAACGCCAGACCGTTCACCGGGCTTATGGACGACCTCTATCTGTTCACGAGAGCGATGTCGCAGGAAGAAGTGCAGACACTGCTTGCGTCGGAGGGTCTGCCCTCGGAAAAGGCCACTCATCCGAACCCGAGTGACGGCGATTACATTGACGCCACGGCGACGGTCCTTCAATGGCTGCCCGGCGTGTACGCCGTCTCCAACGACGTGTACTTCGGCGGCAATTTCGAGGATGTCAGCCGCGGCAATGCCGACACGTTCAAGGGCAACCAGATCGATGCCGCGTTCTCCGTCACCGATCTGGCCTGGGGCACGACTTATTACTGGCGGATCGACGGGGTGAACGCGGATGAGCCCAACAGCCCGTGGAAGGGCGATGTCTGGAGCTTCTCGGTTCGTCCGGAGACGGCCTGGGGCCCCGAGCCGGCCGACGGCGCCGAATGGGTGGATCCCAATACGGATCTGAGCTGGAGCGCAGGCCGCGGCGCGGTGATGCACCACGTGTATTTCGGCGACAGTTTCGAAGATGTGAACAATGCCACCGGCGCCGAACCGCAGGTGGAGACAACCTACGACTGTGGCCTGCTCGAAGCCGAGAAGACGTACTACTGGAGAGTCGATGAGTTCGACGAGGCGACCGCACTCCATAAGGGCAACGTCTGGAGCTTCACGACGATGCGCGCCGGCGGCGGCCTGCGGGCAGAGTACTTCAAGGACGTGAACAAGAAACTGGAGACCCTGGTGCTGACGCGTGTGGACCCCCAGATCAACTTCAATTGGGGCGCGGATTCACCCGACGAAGCCCTTCCCTCCGACAACTTCTCCGCCCGATGGAGCGGCGACGTGGAAGTGCCGTTCGACTCGTCCTGGACCTTCACCTCCAGTTGCGACGATTGTGTGCGTCTGTGGGTGAATGACCAACTGCTCTTCGACAAATTCGGGCAGCAGGGTGGTGTGGAGTGGGTTGGCACGCTCGACCTCGTCGCGGGAGAGAAGTACAGCATCTTGATGGAGTACTATGAGAACAGCGGCGACGCGAGGGCGATTCTGTACTGGAACACTCCGGCGTCGGAAACTCCGTATCAGCCCAAGCAGGCCATTCCGAGCGGTGCGTTCTCGCTGCCCGTGAGGGCCCGGAGACCCTACCCGGTCAACAACGCGGTCGATGTGAAACAGACATCCACCCTGAGCTGGTCGGCCGGAGAGGCCGCCGTGTCGCACGACGTGTACTTCGGCGCGGATGCGGACTCGGTGCGAGATGCGAATAACAGCTCGGCCGAGTTCAAAGGCAATGTCGATGTCGGTTCCGAGAGCTACGATCCCGGTGAGCTCGAGTGGGATACCACCTACTACTGGCGCGTCGATGAGATCGAAGAGGACGGCACGATCCGTACCGGCAGCGTCTGGAGCTTCACGACGGCCGACTTCCTCGTGGTAGACGACTTCGAAGCCTATAACGATGACGAGACGGCTGGCACGACCATCTACCTGACCTGGGTCGATGGCTATACGAATGGCAGCACCTCGTATGTCGGTTACGCGGTTGCCAACAACGGCACATTCGGAGAGACGACCATCGTCCACGGCGGTTCCCAGTCGATGCCGCTGAGCTTCAACAACGACGCCGCGCCGTTCTATGCCCAGGCCGACCGAACCTGGGACAAGACGCAGGACTGGACGATGAACGGCATCGATACGCTCGTCCTCTACGTTCGAGGCGCGGCGACGAATGCGCCCGAACCGCTGTATGTCTCCGTCGAGAGCAGCGGCAAGATCGGCACCGAGGTGCAGACCGGTTCGACCGTCGTCACTACGGAAGAGTGGTTCGCGTGGTCGATCCCGCTCAGCAAGTTCACTGCCGCCGGCGTGGATGTGACCAAGGTCAAGGCGATGCACATCGGTCTGGGCAGCAAGGCCAACCCGGTCCTGGGTGGCATCGGCGTGATCTATGTTGATGACATCTGTGTGATCAAGGGTGAATAACCGATACGCACGCATCCTTCGTGGTGCGAGAAATCGGGTTGTGCTACAAAGGGCCATGGGCGTTATGCTCATGGCCCTTTTTTCATCTTCCTGCGGAGCGACCCCGCGGTCGGGGGGATCTGAACAGACAGACGGATGGTCGCCTGCCCCCCGTCCTATCGTCCGGCGATGCCTGTGATGCTCATCTCCGCCGTGTCTGCCCGGCGGCAGTGGGGACATCGATAGTGGCCCTTGGCGACGAGAATCTCGTGCTCTCGCCAGCCCACCATCTGAAATCCGTACGGCCGTGCAGATTCCGTGGGGAACATCTCATGCGGGCGTTTTGTAGTCGCCTCGCTGTGCATCTGCCGCTCATCCATGATCGGTCCTCCATATGCACTGGTCCACTCATGACAAAGGCAGCAGGAGTGTAGTCCCTGTCATCCGAGGGGTCAAGCCTTTTTGCGCCGTGAGCACGGAAAAATCGGTCCGAGACATCGGCTGATCGCCTGGGCGTTCACTCCCCGCGGACGAACTCGATGATGGAGATCACGGCATTGGAGCCCTCGCGGGCGTTGCGGGCCTCGATGACGAGCTTGCCTGTCGCGCTGTCCTGGGCGGTGATCGAGCATTCGAGCCAGCGGCCCTCCTGGAAGTCCTGGACCAGGCCGAGAGGTTTGCCGCCTGCGTGCATCGTTTGCCGTCGGCCGCCTTCGAAGTTGTCCGGATCGATCACGTACACGCGAAGGGCGCCCGTCGCACCTTGGGGCGTGCTCAGCTCGATTCGCACTTCCTTGTTGTCTGCGCGGCAATGGTAGACCGGCAGGCCCCAGCCGTCCCAGGCGTAGCCCGATTTGGATTCCGCCGCGAAGCCGGGCTCGGCATGGATCACTTCCTGCTCTGGCCGGCCGCACAGCATGAGGAAACGCACATGGCGTTTCTGGAGGTCTTCGCTCGTGGGCAGGTTCTCCTTGTCCGGCCAAAAGGCGACCTCCGGCGCGGGGGCCCGCTCGTCGGCCGGAGGCATCGGAGGCAGCGGAGCGTGTGGCTCCTCCTGGTACCAGTACACCACGCTGGACAGTTGAAGCCGGCTGCCGGACTTGCTGAACTCGCGACGGAACATCGGGTCCTCGCGGGTCCCGAAGCCGATGGCGACCTGGAGAGACTCGTCGAAGGAGATCGCATCGTTGGTGAAGAAGCGATAGCCCAGAGCGCCCTTGAAGAAGGGGAACCAGCCGGTCAGCGGGAACAGGCTCTCGGTGGGCGGGAAGCCCCAACTGAAGCCGAAGGAGTCCTCCAGTCCCTGGAACTCGATGGAGGGAGTCTGTTCGCCGTCGATGGTGAACTTCTCGTTGCCGTCGACAGGATATCCGGCCCGCCCGGGCCGGCGGATCGTCACGTTCCAGCCGACGAACTTGCCCTTGCCTTTGGCGTCGAGCGCGACGTAGTCGCGAACGCCCAGCAGCAGGCTCTCCTGACGCCAATGGGCATGGAAATACCCCTGATCGCCGCCGATGGCGTCGGCGGTTCGGTACATGACGTAGCTGTAACAGGGCATCATGCTCCACAGCTTGTCTCCCGGCTCGACCGGGCCGTCATAGACCAGCTCGATCTTCGCGGATTTCCGGAAGGGCATGGGGAAGTAGGCGTTGAAGCCCCGGTGCTTATTGACGAGGGCGGTGTTGACCTCCTCCCGCAGGCCCGCGGGATCGCAGAAGAAGTCCACGAGCGGGCAATCGACGCTCGGCGTGGTCTCGCCGTCCCAGTAGGCCTTCAGGAGCACGTCGCGATCCAGCTTGAGCGCCTGCGGCATCGCGAAGTGGATCATCGTGATGGTGGCGGGTCCCTGGATCTCGGCGACGGTCACCTGTTTGGACGTGTTGAACCTCGCGCCCAGCGGGTTCTCGATCCACAGGGCATTCTGCGCCGCCGTCCGCCCAGGCGTCAGTTGCGGCAGGAGCGAAAGCGCGTCATCGGAACTGGCCACTCGCCCCAACAGCAAGACCAGGGCCGCGAAGTGCAACACTTTCGGAATCATCGGTGAGGTCCCCCGTCAGTTTCTCCAGCCAAGATGAGCTTTCGCAAGCCCCGTCACCATGGAACACGGAGAATGCAAACCAAACAGTCATTTGCCTTCCTTGCCGAACGCTCGGCGCAGCACGCGTTTCACGAACGTCGGCATGGCTTCATTTGCCGCCCTTGTCGCGTTCGCCGCCGCCTCGAAATCATCTACCTCTATTCCTTCCCAAACAACATCCAGTCTCCGCAGTTGCCTCCCTGCAATATGCTCGTAGTTCTCAAGACCCTCCGTGGTGATGCTGCCATGTTCCAGGATGTGATCCACGACAACGCGGGACCGCTTTCCTGTAATTGTCCTGGCCTTCTTCAGAATCACGTTCGGGAACTCTGGCTTGCTCATGTATCTGCAAAGAGAGGAAGCATTGGTTCCTCCTTCAAGCTGTGGGGCACTCCGCCGAGCCGGGATACGAGGACCGGCGAGAGATAAAGAGACTCTACGGTGGTATCCTTTCTTCCCAACAACGTTGCCTGAGTAGAGCGGCCCGCATGCAACTCCACATGAGCGAGACTCAACTGTGGTGGCAGCCTCTTCCCATGTACTTTTCCTCCGGTTCGTCCATCGTAACTGACGATGAATGCTACTCGTCGATCGCTGAGATCCTTCAGCGACTGTACAAAGGAGTCGAAGTCGACACTTCCACAGTACCTGTGGTCTTTCGTGTCGCATACCCCCTGGTAGGGTGGGTCCATGTACACCACATCTTCCGGAGTAGCAGCGGCCAGCGTTGCCCGATAATCCTCGCATGCCATACGCACCCGGCCACGCAACAATGCCGAAGCCTGTACGATGTTACGGCGCATCGTGGGAGGGCGCATCCCGAGTCTTCGATTGTCAGGGCTGTTGTTGAACTTTCCCTCTCCATTGTAACGAACCGCGGCTTTGACGCACCTCGCCAGGAGGTAGAGGAAAAGATGCGGCTCATTCGATTCATTGAAACGATCGCGGATGCGGTCGTAGTACTCTCGCTCCTGGCTCGCCTGCTCCCGCCAAAGCGACTCGTACTGGTCCGCCAACTCTTCCGGTTCGTTGACGATCTTCTTCCAGAGCATCATCAGGGGTTCATGGATATCATTGAGGTAGAATCGTTGTGCCCGCCCAAACTGGGCGGCGGCCAGGGTGACGGCCCCAGAACCCGCAAACGGCTCGACAAGCCTCTGCGTCTGCGCCGGGATACAGGCGGCAATCCGCCCGGCAAGCTGCCGCTTGCTCCCTTGGTAGGGAAACGGGTGAGGCACACCTCGTACGGCACTCATAGTCGCACTATCTCCAGTCCATGTTTGTACGTAGCATTGTCTCCAACCAGCGCGAATGCGTCAAGGGGATTGGATGTGTGGGTCGAGTCCCCCGTCCTGCGGTGTCCTTTGCGGTGCGTTACCGGTTCCGCGTGTATCGCCACGTGACGACTTGGGTCGTGCCGCTTACGGCTGCGGGTCGGCGACCATCTCGCGGCCGTACTTGGCCTCGGCTTCCCGGCGGATCTGGGCCATGATGGTGGGGAAGTGCTCCGCAGGGAATACCCGCTTGCCCTTGGCGTGCGGATAGACGATCCGCAGGACCCGGTTCTTCTCCCACTCCCTCGGTTCGATCTCGACCCGGGCACGGAAGCCGTATCGGGACAGGGCGTCCAGCGTGGGGACCGGATAGGAGAGCGGCTCAGCGCCCGCGCAGCCGGGCACGTTCGGCAGCAGCGTCGGCGTCACGAACCCGTCGTCGAGACCGATGTCGAAGTTCCTCCTCCGCAGGTCAACGAACATCGAGACTCGACCCGTGTACCAGTTCCCGTAGGTGGACTCGCTCATTCGTTTCGAGAGCCTGGCGGGCAGGATGCCGAGGTTCTTCATCTCTTCGTCGAGGACGATCTGCATGGCCTGGTTGTACGAGTGCTCGTTGTCCTGCAATGCCCGGGTCGCGAGGATCGTGCCCAGCAGGTTCGAGTACGAATCCTCCCAACTGAATGACGACGCGTATTCCGTCGGCAGGCCGATGCACTGGAAGCCGTACCACGTGATGATCTCGTGCCAGGTGACCATGGTAAAGGCCAGATACGGCCCCATCGCCAGGGCCACCTCCCTGGCAATCCGGCTCTGCTCGTCCTTCGAGAGGTTGTCCCAGTTCTCGGGATATGAGATGCGCGCATAGTTCTTCGACCGGTCCACGAGCAGCTTATAGGAGAAGACCTTCCTGCCTTGCATGATGCTCCGGTAGCTCTTGCCGGTCAGGTAGGCGGTCCAATCGGCCGCGATGCGGACGTGCATGATATCCACGTGTCCGGCCCGGCACGTGCAGGCGATGCCGTTCTTCTCCGAGAATCGGTAGTAGTACCCGTGGTTCCCGAGCTTCGGGCCGGCCCAGGGGGTCCCGAGGATCGACGTGGGGTAGGCCCCATAGCGGATGCGAGGACTGAAACGGAATCCGTTGACGACGACGTCGCTTGCGGGTCTGCGAACGCCCTTGTCGGGAGTGATTTGACAGCCGGCGCCTCCGAGCAGCCAGACGGTCGCGCCGATCAGCAGCAATCCCTGCAACAGACCACGATTCCCTGTCATTTCATACCTTACCGATGCCGGCCAACCGACGGGATGGACGACCTGCGATTCAACACTCCGATGATCAGGCCCGAGCCACATGGCAAAAGGCCCACTGCACATGGCAACCCCCGAGGCGCCGTCAATTGCCTGTCCGGACGTACCGCGGCTCGCGCCACGGGCTTTCGGGATTGTATTGGGGGCCATACTTCGCCGCAGCTTCCCGCTGGATGTGGTCCATGATGATAGCCAGATGAACCTGGGGAGCGATCCGTTTCTCGGGCCGGTCGCCATACGCGACGCGCAGGATCTTGCCCTTCTCCCATTCCCGCGGCTCGATTTCGATCGTCACCGAGAACCCGTATTCGTCGAGGATGTCGAGGGTGGGGACCGGATAGGACTGCGGCTGGGCGTCCGGACACTGCGCCACGTGCGGAACGAGGGTGGGCGTAACGTAGCCGTCATCGAGTCCGATGTCGAAATTGCGTTTCTTCATGTCGAAGAGCAGGACGCACGTGCCGGTGTACCATTGGCCCTTCATGGACTTGCTGGTCTGGCACGCCTGGCGGGCCGTCGCCAGGATGCCCAGATTCCCCATCTCTTCGTTGAGGGCGATGGTCATCGCCTGATTGTACGAATGCTCCTTGTCCTGGAGGGCCTGGACTGCGATTCTTGTGCCCAGCAGGTTCGAATAGGAATCCTCCCAACTGAATGCCGAGTCGTATTCGACGGGAAAGACTGTGCATTTGTAGCCGTACCAGGTGGTGACCTCATGCCACGTCGTCATCGTGAAGGCCAGATACGGACCGAGCGCCAAAGCCATCTTCTCCGCAATCGCCGAACGATCCGGAGCCCGCAGGAAATCCCACCCTGGCGGGTAGGAGATCCGGACGTAGGTGCGCGATCGATCCACAGGCATCTTGCACGAGAACCCTGGGTCCTTCTTCATGAGGTGCTTGTAACTCTGGGCCGCCAGATAGCTGGTCCAGTCGGCCGCGTTGCGCAGGTGAACGAGATCGATATGTCCTCCCTGGCAGGTGTAAACGATCCCGTTCTTCTCGAAGAACGGTTGATGGTAGTTGTGGGAGCCGAGGTCCCGCCCGAGAAACGTCATCCCGGGGATCGCAGCGGCATAGCACCCAAACCGCGTCCGAGGCGGTGCATTGAATCCCCTCGTAACGAGGCGATTCGCCGGCTCCGACAAGCCGGGGTCGGGCAGCATACTGCATCCGGCCGCACTGAGTATCAACGACGCGAGAACAAGATCACGTCGTTGCCGCAATGTGCTGTATCTCTTCATGATCGGACTCTGTCCGTACGATAACTCCAGCTCACGGGTCCTTCGAGTCTTGTTCCATGTGACGAATTGCGCCGTCGGAAGGGCATCTTGCCACTGGGGAACTGCCCCTACACCCAATGCCTGATTCGGCCTCTATTATATGCGCAGACGGGCAGACAGTCAAGTCAGATGCCTCTGGGCACATGGGTTGGCGACGGCCTATGACTCAGGGCCGGCCCGTCGGGCGGGAAGATCCGATAATATGCCGATTGCCTGTGTTTGCGATGCGTTCATCCGGTCCACGTTGAGGTGGGCCGGCTCTGTGGCGGTGCAGGCTCCGGCGGGCGGGAGAAGGAATTTCGGTTCGTCCCGTCGATGCGAAAGCTCGCTTGTGGCACGAGCCTCCGCAGGGGGAAGGAATCCGGACGCGCCTCGGGCGGCGGCGGGCGGTACTCATACGCGATTCGGCAGAAGTACCGCACCTCCAGGCCGTGCTTGTGAACGATTCGCTCCTGGATCGGGTCCAGACGGGCCCACCTCGGGATGTTCGGGCGGTCGAGGTCTTCCCGGTCCAGGCCGACCAGCAGGAGCAGACGGCCCGCCTGTTGCTCGGGCTCGAACCAGAAGAAGTACATCAGCGCATTGCCGCCGAACAGGTGCCGGCCACAGGTCTGCTCGATGCCCTCCCGGCCGGCGCGACGGTAGAACGCCAGCTCGCTGGCTATGCGATACCGGTCCATCCCGACCACCAAAGGCTCGACGCCATGCTCTTGCTCGATCTGGTTCTCCAGCAGTTCGACATCCCGTCCGATCTCCTCCCATGCCGTCGGAAGAGTCATGCTGTTGTCGATCCCCACGCCGGGAAGCCCGATCGTGAGGTAGTGGAGAAACCCGCCGAATAGCAGCACCAATGCCGCCAGGGTGATTGCCCAGAGCCGTCCGCCGGTTGCTCCAAGCGGGCCGTGGTCTGTGGAGAGGGCCCTCGACATCCATCCGGCGATGCCGGGCAGTGCGGCCAGCCATACCGGGCCGGTCCAGTTCAGTCTCACCGCGTGTCGGAGGCTGAAAACGAGGAAAACGAACAGCGGCACGAGTGTGAAGACCGCCGTGAACAGGCGTTGGCCTGTCTGGCGTCGTGCGTCGTGCGTTCCGTACTGGTTGACGCGTGGCACATCGAGCGCTGCGCGGGACGGGAAGCAGGTTCGAAATGCGCCGAGGACCCCGAGAGGTGTGATCAGAAGGAGCATGGAGACGACGAGCAGGGGCAGTCCAAACTCGCTCTGACGGTCGATGCGAACCGCAGTCTGGAAGAGAAACGAGACCCAGTCGTGCCGCATGTTCCAGAGGATCACGGGCGTCAACAGGAGCACTGCGACCAGCACCGCCAGATACGGCTCCGGACGCAGCAGCCAGCGCCGGCTCGGGCGGTCCGCCAGGATGAACAACAACGCCGCAGGCGCCAGCAGGACGATCGTGTACTTCGAGAGCATTCCCAGACCCAGGCAGATTCCGACGCCCCACCAGGCTCGGCGCCGGTGGGCCAGCAGGGCGCGTTGGAAGAAGTACATCGCGCCGGCCCAGGCAGCGGTCAGAGGGGCGTCCGGCGTTGCGAAGAAGCCGAAGAGGAAGAAGAACGGGAGCACCGCAACCAGCGCGACGGCCGCCAGGGCGGTTCCCTTGCCCAACAGTTCTCGCGCCAGAGCGAAACAGAATCCCGCTGTGACGAACCAGCACAGGAACGTGCCGATGCGAACGCCGAACTCCGTGTCACCGAACACCGCGGTTCCCAGGCCGATGAGCCACGCCACCATGGGAGGATGGTCCAGATAGCTCAGGGCAGGGTGTTGTGCATAGTTCCAGTAGTAGGCTTCCTCGGGCAGCAGGTCGGGCAGGCCGAGATACGTGAGGCGCAGCAGCACGGTGCAGCCGATCAACCCGAGCGCCGCGAGACGCCGGGAAGGGACGTGCGGCCGAATGCCGTCCCGACGGAACACGAAGAACGCGCTGCCGAGGTAGGTGAGGATCGCAGCGGCCAAGCTCGCGACCGCGAGCGCCTTCCAGGGGGGCCAGCCCGCCCGCTGCGTCAGGATTGCCAGCACGCCTCCGCGAAGAAACAAGGTCGTCAGGCACACAGGGATGAAACGCTCGAGCGTCCGCCTGTCGCGAAGCGGACCCATCGCCGACAGGAACACCCAGCGACGGCTCAACGCGTACACGACCATCGTTGCCGGCAGATAGCTGACGACGTGGGAAAGCGCCAGGCTGCGTTCGAGACCCTGCAGGAGCTGGAATACGGCGACATCGACGACTATGCCCAGCAATGCGGCCGGTGCAAACCGCGTAGCGGTGACAGTCGTCGCAGTGGCTCCGACCAACGCGACGATCCGGCGCAGGTAGCAGCCTGCCTGGCGCAGGCTCATCTTCGATTGGCCGCAGGAACGCTCCGCGAAGCAGATGGGAATCTCGCTCACACGAAGGCTCTCGTCGTTGCGCAGGAGCACCTCCAGGCCGATCTTGAAGCCCTCCGCGTCGTCGCCGATATCGAGGAGCCGGTCCCGACGGATGGCGAAGAACCCGGAGGTGGGGTCCCGCACGTCGGTGAGCGGCCAGACGAGGGCCCTGGCGATGCGTGACATCGCCCGGCGTCGCCAGGACCAGCCGGAGGTTGCGCCGCCGGGGACATACCGGCTGCCAATCACCATGTCCCGGCTGCCTTCGAGCACCGGTCGGGCCACCTCCGGCGCCGCCTCCGGGCTATGGCTCAAATCCCCATCCATCACCAGGAGGACGCCTGCTTGTGCTTCGCGTGCGGCAACCATCACGTCACCCGCCAACCCGCGGCCGCTGCGGGCGTTCACCAATCGGACCGGCGCGCGAGCCGCCCACATCTGCACCCTTTCCTGGGTCCCGTCGGTCGAGCCGCCGTCGGCGAACAGGACCTCGATTTCCCGACCTTCCTTGCGAAAGGCCCGGAATAACCCGGCCAGCAGCAGATCCACGTTTTCGGCTTCATCGAGCGTGGGCACCACGACCGAGAGATCAGGAATTGGGCTCTGGGCATCCATAGTCACGTGACTCGTCGGCAACCATCCGGCCGGGACTTCCCCATGAGCCGGATCCGTCCAGAGCTTATCGCCGGAGCCACCGACCGGCAAGGGGCCGCCGACGCCGATTCGATGCGTCGGCGGCAGCGATTCTTCTTGCATCAGGGCCGAGAATATGATATAGAGAAAGGTGGTGGAGTCCAAGGGGACCGGTTTGGCATCGTATCGTGTGGAGGTCGTTTGCGATTCAAAACGAGGCGATCCTCTCGCTATGTGAATCTTCTTCAGGAGGTATGCCATGCATAGGGCACTGACGTATTCGATTTGTCTGCTCTGGGTGATGTTTCTCACGACACCGCTGTTTGGCCAATTGCCCGCCGGCTGGACCAGTGCGGGCATTGGCAGTCCCACCGTCGCCGGCAGCGCGACGTACGACGCCTCCACGCTGACTTGGACCGTCAGCGGGGAGGGCACGGGTATTCGGGGCTCGTCGGATCAGCTCCAATTCGTGTACAAGACGCTCACGGGCGATGGGGAACTCGTTGCACGGGTCGCCGGCATCGAGCAAGCGCCCTCCGACTGGTCCATGGCGGGCGTCATGCTCCGTGTGCTGCTCATGCCGACTTCGCCGTACCTGTTCATGGGCGTCAGTGCCAACACGGAGGGTGGCGAGCATGCCGTCACCTTCTGGGGACGCGAGGCGCTGGGCGGCGCCGCCGCGGAGATCAGCAGCGAGACGACCGGCGCACCCCTGTGGGTCAAGGTCAAGCGGAGCGGCAGCACCTTCGCAGCCTATTCTTCGCGTGACAAACAACAGTGGACCGAGGTGTATAGCACGTCGGTTTCGGGTATTCCCGCGAGCATTTACGTCGGCTACGCGGTGGCCTCCGAGACCGCCGGCCGGCTTGCCGTCGCGGTCTTCGACAGCGGAGCGACCGAGGCGACGAATCCCGATCCCGCCGACGGCGCGCAGTACGTCGAGACTCCGCTGCTGACCTGGACGTCGGGCGTGACGGCGGCCTTTCACGATGTCTATCTTGGGACCAGTCCGACCCTGGATGCCAACGATTTCATAGGTCGGCAGCCGCTGAGCGCTGCCGCGTATTGGCACATCCCCGGCCTGGTTGCAGGAACGACGTACTACTGGCGGATCGACGAAATCGGCGTCGATGGCGTGACCGTCTATCCGGGTCCCGTCTGGTCGTTCACCACGGCTCCCGCGACGGCTTATTCACCCCTGCCATGGAACGGACGCGACGGAGCGGACGTCGACGTGAATCTCGAGTGGACCGCCGGCATCGACGCCTACTCGCACGATGTCTACTTCAGCGACGATAAAGCTGCCGTCGCAGCGGGCGACGCCGCCGCATTCAAGGGCAACACCCTGCTGGCCGAGCATGACCCGGGCACGCTCGCCGAGAACACGACCTACTACTGGCGGATTGACGAACGTGATCTGGCCGGTGTGGTCTATACCGGCCAAGTGTGGAGCTTCAAGACCGTCGGTCCCGGCGACGGGGTCTACGCCCAGTACTTCAAGGACACGGAACTGGCGGGCGACCCGATCGCCACCGCGACGGAAGAAACCATCAACCACAACTGGGGCAGCAACGTTGTGGCGGGAGACCTCAGCGACAGCGTGTCCGCCCGATGGACGGCGGATCTGAAGGCCCCGCTGACGGAGACCTACGATCTGATCACCACGACCGACGACGGCGTGCGGCTCTGGCTCGACGGGCGCCTGGTCATCGACAACTGGACCGACCACGGCACCGCGGACGACATCGCGACGGTCGATCTGACCGCAGG
>JAXDBU010000137.1:0-34109 GCA_034678485.1 Sedimentisphaerales bacterium
CGCTGGCGCGGGGGGGGGAGTTCATCGCTGGCAAACTGATGCTCGACACGACAGTGACCAGCGTCGAGGATCTGTTCGCCGTCGCTTCGCACTACGACGCCGATTTCGGCGACGTCAAAGGCCAGGAGAGCGTCAAACGCGCCTTGACCATCGCGGCGGCGGGGGCCCACAACATCATGATGATCGGCCCGCCGGGGGCGGGAAAGACTATGCTGGCCCAGCGCCTGGCAACGATCCTGCCGGCCTTGAGTCTGGAGGAGTCGCTCGAAACCACGCGGATCTACTCGGCCGTCGGGCTGCTCAAGAAGGACCAGGCGCTGCTGGCGACGCGACCGGTGCGAGCGCCGCATCACTCCGCCAGCGCCCCGGCCCTCATCGGCGGCGGGTCCGCTCCGCGTCCGGGCGAGCTGTCCCTCGCCCACCACGGCATCCTCTTTCTGGACGAGTTCGTCGAGTTCCCGAGGCACGTGCTCGAAATGATCCGCCAGCCGCTGGAGGACGGGTTCGTCATCGTCTCGCGGGCCAAGAAGACGATCCAGTTCCCGGCCCAGTTCATGCTGGTGGCCGCGATGAATCCCTGTCCGTGCGGGTACTTCGGGAGCAATTTGCGGACGTGCAAGTGCTCGCCGGGGCAGATCGCGCGATACCTGGCCAAGGTTTCCGGCCCGCTGGTGGACCGGATCGACATCCACATCGACGTGCCGGCGGTGGCGTTCGGCAAGCTGCGCTCGAAGGCCAGGCAGATCGACTCGGAGAGTCTTCGGGCGTCGGTGATGGCTGCCAGAGACAGGCAGACCCGCCGGTTCGGCGACGGCAAGGTGATGACCAACGCCCACATGAGTCATCAGCAGGTGGAGCGGTTCTGCAGGATCGACGCCGCGGGTGAGATGATGCTCAAGGAGGCGATGACGGAGCTGGGACTCAGCGCCCGCGCTCACGACAAGATCTGCAAGGTCGCTCGCACCATCGCGGACCTTGAAGGCTCCGAGGATATCCGCGCCGAGCACGTCGCTGAGGCGATCGGCTATCGCAAGCTCGACAGGAGCTTGTGACCCGGTCTGACAGGGGGGCTGTCCGTCGTCGGGGCGCACCGTGGAAAGACTGGGTCAGACAAGTGGAACTCCTGGGTCGCTTGGGGGAACCCAGCACGGGGATCACGGTTCTTATCAGTCCCAAGGGTCCATCGAAGAAAGTTCCCCTTTTTTCTTAATGCCCTGCATCGGTCTGCCGATAATACGCCTGACACGTGAGCACAACACGAAACAAGAGGAGATCAACATGGGTATTCAGAATTGGTCCGAAGACATCATCCTTGTGGATTTGCCGGCTGAGCCTGAGATGGGGGAGGAGCTCAAGACGGTCACTCAGATCGCTCGTGATCGGGGCGACTGCGAGGTCGTCGTGGATTTCTCCAAGGTGGATATAGTCACCTCTTCAAGCCTCTCGAAACTGCTGAGACTCAAGAAACTGATGAGCGACTGCGGCCACAGGCTGGTCTTCTGCAACGTCGCGCCGGCCACCAAAGGGATTTTCACCGTAACGGGTCTTGACGGGATCTTCGAAATCGTGGACGATAAGTTCATTGCCCTGGCCAGTCTGCAGATGGTCGGGTAGGGATGGGCGCGTTTGCCCTCCCGAACGCAACGACGATGCCTGCGGGTGGTCCGGGTCCAAAGCGCCCGCAGAGGGAAAGATGGGTACACAGTGAGTTGCCTGTTGGCGGAGCGAATCACGAAGATCGCTTGATGGAGCGGTGTTCGTGATCTGCTCGCAAGGCATTGGTGGATTCCTTTGACGACCCGTGTTCTGCTTTCGCGCGGGTCCGAGGCACGCACAGAGCCGATGGACAAAGACATTCTGCATCAAGTCGAGCAGATTCTCGGGTATCCGTTCACCGATACGACCATTCTGGCCAAGGCCTTCACGCACTCCTCCGCCGTCGACAACCGTCTGGACAGCAATGAACGTCTGGAGTTCCTCGGCGACGCGATCCTGTCGATTGTGATCTGCCAGAAGCTCTTCGAGATGTTCCTTGCGTATCCGGAAGGGGAGTTGACGAAGATGAAGAGCATGTTGGTCTCGCGAGGGACCTGCGCGCACGTCGCTCGTCGGCTCGGCCTGCCGAAGTTCCTGGTGGTCGGCAAAGGGATGGTCTCTCACAAGGCGTTCCCCACTTCACTGGCGGCCGGCCTGCTGGAAGCGGTGATTGCAGCCATCTACATCGATCTGGGCTTCGATGCCGCCCGCGATTTCATCCTTCGCAACTTCGCTGCGCTCCTCGATGACGTGGATTCCGAGGAGGCGCACGGCAACTACAAATCTCTCCTGCAGCAGCACGCCCAGGAACGATTCAACACCGCCCCGATCTATGTCCTTCTGGACGAGAAGGGACCCGATCACAACAAGTGCTTCGAATCGGAAGTCGTCATCGACCAGCAGCACTTCCCGAGCGCCTGGGGTGCGAACAAGAAAGAGGCCGAGCAGAAAGCGGCATACAACGCGCTGGCGGAGCTGGGAGTCGTCCAGAGACCCGCGGTGCCCGATGCGACTTAGAATGCCGAGCTGTCCAACAGGCCCGGCAGTTGGCCGGTGACGACCCAGGCGATGCCGTACAGGATCAGCGCCGCCACCGCGATGAACACGAGGATTGAGCCGAACAGCGCGCCCGCTTCCTTCACGAACGGCCGCAGTCGAACGCTGCCGACCTTGGTTGCCTTGTAGACGATGGAAATCGTCGCGACCAGCGGCAACAGCCAAAGCAGCGATGCCGGCGTCGTGTCGATCCTCATCGGCGTCGTGAATGCGGCCAGCGCGGATATCATCAAGACCGTCATCTCAGGCGTGTTCCCCCTTGACCACTCTCAGGTGAGCCATGTAAATGGCGTTGATGATGCACAGCAGATTGAGCAGACCTGAGACGCTGGTGTAGATCTGCCCGATTTCGCCGGCCCGTCCGAAGACCGAGTATGCCTGGACTGCCTGCGTCGTTCCGTCCCGGCCGGCCCTGGCCTCTCGACGAGCCGCGCCGCGATAGTAGGCATCCGCTACGTGGTCGCCCAGAAGGAACACGGCGGGCGTGTTCATCACCTGTGCCCAATACCACGGCTTGGCATTGACCTTATCGATCACCCCGATCGAGCCGACGTACAAGCCGACCAGAAACGTCAGCGCAACGGCCACGAGGATGATGGCTGCGCGTCTCTTTTCCTTGAGAAGGTAGTGCCCGCCTCCGGGCACAAGCCACGCCATTGCCCCGACAACAAGCAGGTACAGAACGTGATTGTCCTTCCACGACGGCCCCATTACGACGCGTCCTTCGGCTCCTTGGGGGTCTCTTTCTTGTCGGCCGGCTGATCCGTCTGGTCGACGAACCGGAAGTTCATCCGTTGGAGGATGTTCTTGGGGTTCAGGTGTACCACCGCGAGGCTCTGGGATTGACCGTATTCCTCCCGGCTGACCACCGTCCCCTTCATTTTCTGGTACTGCTCCAGATAGAGTGGTTGCGGCGACAGGCTCTTGATTGCGTAGTAGCAGCGGCCCGGCTTGAACTCCATGATCTGCGGCTTCTGCGAGGCCGTTCCTGCGTCCGCCGGAACGAGCGAACAGAGACGCTCCACAAACCGACCTTCCGTGTTGGCCTCGTTCAGGTAGACGTCTGCGCCGGGCGTGTTGGACAACTGGGCGGCGAGCACCTGAAGATTGGCACGCGAAATCCGCTGGATACTCCTGCGCCGATCCAGGCGGAACACGTTGGGATCGTTCGGATCGGCCTTGGCCTGCTCACCATAGAGCTTGTTGAACTGGGTGACCGCCTTGTCCCAGCCGTCCTGGGCCGCCAGGGCCACGAACTCCTCGGCTCTGATGCGGGCGGTGTCCCAGGCCGCGAGGGTCTGGAGGTCTTTGATAACCTGTTCCTTGACGGTAAACATCTTGTCCGCCTGCTCGGTCGCCGGGTCCAGATTGAGGGTCTGGATGCTGTAGCTGGTGTCAAGACTTGCCGGCGCCGCATCCGGCTCGGCGTCCACGACTCGCACGATGGCCATGATGTAGCTGGACAGGTCCCTTGCGGAATCGGACGACGGGTCCTTGAGCGGACCGATGCTCTGGTACATCTTCGCCCGAGACGCGGAGAGCAGAATCGTTGCCTTGTCGCCGAACTCCTCGACGGAGAAAGCCGCCTGACTCAGAGAAATGGGATTGTGTCCATAGTTTGCCAGGAACATCCGCCGCAGGTGCGAATCGCCGCGGATATCCGCAGCGCTGAGCAGCCCGGTGAGCCCGTGGCGGAGCGGAATCCTGTACTTGACACAGAGGTCCTGGGCGATCCTGCCGTAGTTATGTTCCGTCTTCGCGGCTCGCTCGCGCCGCTCGTCGGTCGTCGGCTCGTTGCCGTCTGCGCCGGCCGCGTTTATGCCGGCGTCGGCCACGTTCTTGGCCTCCTGGAGGATCTGTTCCGCTTTGGTCAAGATCCGCTGTCGTCTCAACTGCGTCGCGATTTCATCGACCACCTCGACGTAGCTCTTGACCTTGTCCACCTGCGGCGAGTTCGGGTCGTTCGGGTCGCTCGGCACCTTGCTCGTGAACTGCCGTTCGCGATTCTGCTGATAATACTGTTCCTGGTCCTCCACCGTCGGCTCTTTGATGATGGAGGCGACGTCCGACAGTTTCACTGCGATGTAATCGAGCTGAACGCGTTTGGGCAGCCGGTATCCGAAACCGAAGGGATTCGCGTCGTTCACGTCGCCTGCGAAGCTCGCCTTGTACTTGTTGAAGTGCGGGAGCATCGCTTCGTCGGTGGGCGTCTGCTGCTTATCCGCAAAGGCCGACGCGTCGAACTGCACGTATTCGGCGTCCAGCGTCTCGGCCTCGTTGTTCGCCACGTGTCGAATCTGCGAAGTCGTCAGGCTCTCCATGGAGGAGATCACCTGGACGTATTGCAGCACCGCCAGCAGCTTGCCGTACGTCGCGAGAATTCTGTCCTCCGGCATTCCGTTCCTGCGGACCCAGACCTGCATCATCTGCCCATAGGTGGTGCCGCCGAACAACTGAGGGACAATCCGGCCCAGCAGCTCGCCCACCTGCTGATTCGATACGTGAATCCCGGCGGACTGCGCCTCCTCTCGAAGCAGGATCCAATACACGTCGCTCGGCACGGTGCGGTCCTTGGACATGGCGTCGAGCTGTTCGTCGCTGATGTAGTACTGGTTCCTCTGGATGGTCTGCTTGGCGGCCTCCATCATGCCGGACGAGTCCCGGCTCTGCGGAAACAGCAGCTCGGCCAGCAACAGGCCACGAAGGTCCTGACGCTCCAGCAGGGCCACGACGCCCAGCTCCTCCAGGAGCTTGAGTTCCATGTCCGCCACCTGGCGGTCGTAGTGCGAGATCTTGTGCTTGGCGCCGTAGTACGCGACGGCCTTGTTCACGCCCCCGCTGCCGCGCATCAGGTAACTGAACGACGAGCCGCCGATAAAGGCGATCATCAGCACGATGACCACGACGGCCATCAGTTTTGTGTTGTTCTTCCGCATCCACTTCATCAAGCTCATACGGATCCCACTACCTATCTACTCTGGATTTGTGATTTGCGATTTACTGTTTACCACCGGTTCCGCGCCGTCTACAATCCACAGGGCTTCCGGCGTCCGGACGATCCGAGCGACAGAAAACGTATATCTTAAACGGAAAACAATGAATTGCAAATGGCAAAATCATAAATCCACGGCGGCCTTCGAACGGGCCTGTCAGTACATGCCCGGCGGGGTGAATTCCCCGGTCCGGGCGTTCGGCGGGGTGGACCTCCATCCGCTGTTCATCGCTGGCGCCCGCGGCTCGAGGGTGTTCGATATCGACGGCAACGAATACATCGACTACGTCGGGTCCTGGGGGCCGATGATTCTCGGACATACGCATCCGGCGGTCGTCGCCGCCATCGAGGGAGCCACTCGCAACGGGACCTCGTTCGGCGCGCCCACCCTGGCGGAGACGGAACTGGCTTGGCGGATCGTTCGGGCCTTCGGTTCCATCGAGAAGCTCCGCCTCCTGAGCAGCGGCACCGAAGCCGTGATGACCGCCATCCGATTGGCTCGTGCCCAGACCGGCCGGGATGTGATTGTCAAGATGGCCGGCTGCTACCACGGGCACAGCGATTCGCTGCTGGTCGCGGCGGGCTCCGGCCTGGCCGAACGGGGCACGGCCGCCAGCCCCGGCGTGCCCGAGGCCCTCGCCGGACTGACCGTCGTCGTCCCGTACAACGACCTCGATACGCTTGCGCAGGTCTTCCGCAAGCAGCCGGCGGATGTCGCGGCCGTGCTGGTCGAGCCCGTTGCGGCCAACATGGGCGTCGTCCCGCCCGACCCCGGATTCCTCGAAGGAGTGCGCCGTCTGTGCGATGAGAACGGCGCCGTGCTGGTCTTCGACGAGGTCATCAGCGGATTCCGAGTAGCCTTCGGCGGCGCCCAGGAGCGGTACGGCGTCCGCGCCGATGTCACCTGTCTCGGCAAGATCGTCGGCGGCGGGCTGCCTTTGGCCGTCTGCGGCGGACGGGCCGAGATCATGGACCTGCTGGCTCCGCTCGGACAGGTCTACCAGGCAGGGACTCTCAGCGGTAATCCGCTCGCGACGGCCGCCGCCAACGCTACGCTGGATGTGCTGGATGCGGCCGGCGGGCATGAGAGGATCTACGCCGAGCTTGAATCCACCGCGGCCGATCTGGAAGCCGGCCTGGCCGGGGCGGCTGCCGATGCCGGCGTCCCGATCACAATCAACCGCGTGGGTTCGATCCTGAGTTGTTTCTTCACCGCCAAGCCCGTGCGGAACTTCGACGACGTGCGTGCCACCGACGTGCCTGCGTTCAAGCGTTTCTTCGCCCGGATGCTCGATCGCGGGGTCTACCTGGCTCCGAGCGCCTATGAAGCGATGTTCGTCTCGCTGGCGCACACGAAACAGGACATCGAGCAGACCATCGAGGCCGCCCGGGAGAGCTTCCGTCGTCTGTAGTGACGCCGTAAGGCGTTCAGTAGCATGGGCGTCCCGCCCATGATTCCGAGTCACGGGCAAGAGGCCCGTGCTACGATGCATGACGCGGTTCTCCCACTTGCTTTGAGGTGTTCCGATGATGACAAGAGTTTGGGTGTCACTTGCGATTGCAGCCATCGCCTTGCTCGGTCTCGTGCCGGGCCGGACGGCCGGGGAGGTTCGCGACACCGTGGGCGTCGTGCACGTCGCGGGCCGCTACCACCTGACGGACAAGGATTTCCTCAACGAGGGCGCCGACCAGATCCTCGCACTGGGCTCGAGGGTGATCAAGGTCTGGTTCTATGGCAAGCGCCACGAGCATCCGAACGGCGTCTATCCCTACCACTCCGACTGGCCGGTGGTCGATTCGCTTGTCAAGGGCGCGCAGACTCCGTACTTCGAGGATCTGTTCGACAAGCCATTCACGACCTACATCATGGTGGTCACCGCCCTGGGCCGCGATGACGGCTACTGGCGAACAGGGATCAGCGAGGAGCAGAAGGCCGACGAGCAGCGACAGTTCTACGAGTTGGCGAAGTACCTGTTGACCCACTACAAGGACACCGGCAAGACCTTCGTCCTCCAGCATTGGGAGGGCGACTGGATGGTCCGCGGCCACTTCGACGCCAACGCCAAGCCGACGGAACCGGCTCTCGACAGTATGATCGAATGGCTCAACGCCCGCCAAGCGGGTGTCAACCAGGCCCGCCGGGAAGTGGGGCAGCAGGGGGTCCGCGTCTATCATGCCACCGAGGTTAATCGCGTTGTTCAGTCGATGCGGCAGGATTTCCCCAACATGGTCACGAGGGTCCTTCCGCACACCCCTCTCGACCTGGTCTCATACTCCGCCTGGGATTCGGCGACCGAGCACTACGCCGATCCGAATGTCCTTCGCGAGGCGCTGGACTTCATCGCGTCCCATGCGCCGGACAGCGTGGGCTTTGGCGATCGCAACGTCTACATCGGCGAGTTCGGCATGCCCGAGAATCACTACACGCTCGACCAGATCCGCACTGCGATTCCCAACGCGGTTCGCACGGGTCTGGATTGGGGTTGCCCCTACGTCGTCTACTGGCAGCTCTACTGCAACGAGATGAAGGACCCCAGTGCCAAGCCCCCGGTCAAGAGCAATGACGCAGTCCGAGGCTTCTGGCTCATCCGTCCCGACGGCACGAAATCCTGGCTCTGGGACTACTTCCATGGCCTCTTCATGGGGACCCCCTCCATGTCTGATCCACTGCGATAGACGCCGGTCTCCGTGCCCGCTGGCATCCATGTCGCTTGGGATGCGTGAGCACATGCCCCCAATCAGGACCTGGAAGCGGCAGAGGTCGGCAACACCAACGACTTGCTGGGAATCCGTGGCAACGAAATGCCGCCTGGCGCTGTGAACGGACCGTGATCCGCCGATCCGACCTCGTACCGCATTCTCGGCCGGGACCATATCAAGTTGTATTGAGATGCCGGGACGCACGGAGTGGCACAAACAGACCCCGTTTTGATCCTGAGCTGTTACGTCGATTGTCTGAGTGCAAGTCTTTTAGAGATAAATACTTAGATTCAAATAGCTGAATTGTCCGATGGCGGTTTTTCTGTGTTGCGAGTTGGCAATGGCTCTGGTCTTGCCTATCAATATCAATACGAGCCTCTGACATTTCGCTTGACTTGACAGCCTGTGGATGGTATAGTAGGGAAACTGGGGCGGCTGTAGTAAGCATGATGCGACTGTATGTGGTGGTTTGGGCAACCGCACTGCGATGACTGGGTATTCTTGACGAGGGGTTGGATCGCATTGCTGGTTGCCGAGTGGCGTGGTTTACCGGACGCCGGATGGCGTCGAGGTCTTGTGAGAGGACTTCCTGAGAAGCTCTAAACGTGGGTACGAGAGGATGGGGTGGCGCTCCCGATCTCCGTTGAAGAGACGGGTGGACGCACCGAGGACCAGTCACAGTAGTGGAGGTTGGATGATGAAGACGTTCCGAGTACTTGGGTTGATGGCTTGTGTTCTGTCGCTGGCCGGCGTGGCGACCGCGGACACCGTCACGATCAGGCATACCATGAATTACCTGGACAACGACTGGCTCGATGGGGTGTGGTTCGTCGAGGCCGGGGCCATTCTCGATCACTCTCCCTACTGCCGGGCGTGCAACGAGGATTGGGGCTGGACCCACATCATCACGGATTACATCCCGAAAGGCGCCACCGCCATTGAGTCGGCAACCTTGACGATCATCGCTTGGAAGATCGACCTGGAGGGGGGCGAGGATGACGTGATTTACGCGTTGCCCGAGGAGCCGGCGTCGACCAGTGCCGCTCGAACGAACGGGACCAAACTGGGCCTTCTCAATAGCGAGAGGATATCGCCGACCACCGTGGTATGGGAGAGCGAGGGCCAGATCAACAACTATGAGACCTATTGGTCCACCACGACGTTCGACTTGCCGGCCGAGGTGCTCGAATACCTTTGGACGACCGAACAGGTGTGCTTCTACATGGATATCGACCAGACGAACGCGGACGGCCGACGAGCCACGCTGGAGAGCGCGATACTCGAGATCAGCTATACCGCTCCTCTGCCCGAGGTGACGACGGTCAACGTGTATCGGTTCTGGTCGGGCGTGCTCTCCGGACACTTCTACACGGCCAGTGATGCCGAGGCCAACTACGTTATTGACAATTACCCGGATGTGTGGACGTATGAAGGCGTCGCGTACCGTGCGATGGCGGACGACACCGATACGATGGCCGTCCCGGTGTACCGGTTCTGGTCCGGCACACTCAGCGGGCACTTCTACACCGCCAACGAGGCCGAGGCCAACTACGTCATCGACAATTATCCGGATGTCTGGACCTATGAGGGAATCGTGTTCTACGTCTACCCCTCGGATTATCGGCCTGCGGACACGTATCCGGTGTACCGGTTCTGGTCCGACGCGTTGAGCCATCACTTCTACACGATCAGCGAGAGCGATGTCGCCTACATCGACGAGAACTACTCCTCGGTGTGGACCTACGAAGGAGTCGCCTGGAACGCATTCATGCCCTGAGGGCACGTGAGAAGATCGGCCTGGGCTGCCAAGGAATGAGAAGGAATCCTCTCCCGGCACGCCGGACCCAACAGTAGTGACGAAGTCAAACGCCAGGGATACCCCTGGCGTTTTTCTTTCGGGCCGACGGGAAACACCTCACCGGTTCGGCGTGTCGTTCCGCCAGTAATCCGCGTGGTACGTGGCGCCGTCCTTGTTCCATATCTTCGTGACGATGTCGATGTCGCCGTCGCCGTCCACATCGCCGAGTTGGGCATCGTGCCAGCCGGGATTGTCGATCTGGATCACGACCGGCGCGAACGTCGGCTGCTTGCCGCCGGAGGATAGCCAAATCACGCCTCGCTCTCTCAGGCCGCGTGGTTTCATCGCCAGCTTGCCGCCCGACTCCATGTACGTGTCCGGGTCTTCCTGCTCGCCTGCGAAGAGGTCCAGGTCGCCGTCGCCGTCGAAGTCCGCGACGCCCAGCGAGTGGAACGAGCCGGTGCCGGGGACGTCGCCTTCCGCGGTGGGCGGATCAGGGACCCGATGCCGATCCCAGCCGGCTCCTTTGCCGAAGTTCTTTACCCAGTAGACGTGCGAGAGCCCTGTGTCGCAGTCGCTGTAGACGATGTCGTTGTGCCCGTCCGTGTCGAGATCGACGATCCATGACCGCATGCTCGGTCCATAGGAGGCCTTCTCCACGCCCAGGTGCGGCCACTCGTGACGAGTCCACGTGTCGAGTCCTTTGCCTGGGTTCTCGAGCCAGTATCGCGGGATGACGATGTCCGCGTCCCCGTCGCTGTCGAGGTCGCCCGTGCCGCGCGGGGCGATGCCGCCGTGATTCTGGTCGCCCTGGCCGATGTCGGTTTGCTTCAGGCCGGCCGCCGGATCGAACCAGGAGACGATTGTGCCGTGATACGTAACGATGTCGAGCCGGCCGTCGCAGTTGAGGTCCGCCGCGATGATGTCATGCCCGCCGCCCGCGAACGGGTGTGCGGGCCAGGGCCTGTCCGGGTTCTCAGTCAGTCCGCCCGGATTCTCGAACCACACGCGGTTCGACACGACGTCGAGCCGGCCGTCCTGGTTGATGTCCAGCACCGCGGCGCCCAGAGCGTTCGCCAGTCCTTCCGCTTCGCCCATCGTATGTCGAATCCACGTAGCGTCGTCCTTGCGTTCGAACCAGTAGGCGGTCTTGGGCTCCCGTCTCGACAGGACGACGTCGAGATCCCCGTCGCCGTCGAAATCGGCCAGCGGCAGCCCGCCGGTCCCCCAGGCCGAACCGGGCAGCGGGTCGGCGATCGTGAAGTGCGTCCAGGTCATCCCACCACCCTGGGCTGATGCACCAGCACACGCAGTCGCACCCAGGCAGGCGCCCAACAGCAGGCACAGCGGCACGGAAGATGCAGTCGCTCTCGTAGGCACTCTCTGATTCGACATGCGTTGACCTCCATCTTCTGTCACTCATTCTGCAGCGTTCATCACTGTACAACGGAAGATACACCGTTGCCAGCATCGATTCGGCACCGAATCACTCGAATGCTCTCTGACCTTCGCACGCCGCTCCCGTTTCGGACTTCCGGAATGTCCAGATCATGAATGGGCTTGTTTCCATCTCAAACGAGACGCGGGAGTAGTCCCCGTAGAGAGCGACCGGGACGAAGCCCGCCGCCTCCGCCAACGACCGGAACTCGTGGCAGGAGTGAAGACGGAAGCGGAGATGCACGCCCTGTCTCCTCGCGACTGCGTCATCGGATTGGCTCGTTGATCTTTGCGTACAGCAACTGGTCGAGGATTCGCCCGTGCTTGAAGACGCTGGCGCGGAGCCGGCCCTCGCGCTGGAAGCCCGCCTTCTCCAAGACGCGGACCGATGCGCCGTTGCCGTCGAAGACCGACGCGTAGATCCGGTGGACCTCGACGTGCTCGAACGACCACGCGGTGAACGCGCGAACCGCGTCGGTCATGATCCCGCGTCCCCAGAAGGGCTCGCCCAGCCAGTAGCCCAGCTCCGCTGTGAAGCGATGGACATCGTCGCGGAACTCCAGGCCGATCCCGCCGATGGCTTCGTCCCGCGTCGCGATGGCGAACACCGTCTGCGGATTCTGGCGGGCGACCTTCCCCAGAAACACCTTCGCGTCCGACAGTCGGTAGGGACAGGGGAATCGGTCCCGCAGCCACATCGCGACGTTGGGGTTGTTCGCGTAGCGGGCGATGGCTCCGGCGTCTGTGCCCGACCAGTCCCGAATCACGTATTCTCCGAATTCGATCTTCATCCGCACTCCCTGTGTGTCACATCCCGAGCCGTTTGTTTTCGCGAATCATTCGGACCGTCTCTTCGACCCTCTTGCGCCGGGTCTCGTCCCGCTTGGCCGTGCCCACCCAGTAGATGAACTGCCTGCGATACGAGGGCGCGAGCTTCTCGAAGTTCCGTCTTGCCCGCTCGTCCTTCGCCAGTGCCGCCGTCAGTTCGGCAGGCACGACGGTCGTGTCCTGCCTCTCGGCGGCCTTGTCCCACTGTCCGTTTTTCTTCGCCTCGCGGATCTTCGCCAGTCCGGCCTCGGTCATCCGGCCAGCTTCGATCATCCGCCGGACCCGCTCCTTGTTCCGCTCGGACCAAATGCTCCCGGCCCGCCGGGGGCAGAAGCGATTCATGTGCTTCTCGTCGTCGATGCGTTTGAGGATGCCGTCGATCCACCCGAAGCACAGCGCCTCCTCGACCGCGCCGTCGTAGGCCAGGCCGGGCTTGCCCGTATGCTTCTTGTGGAAGACCAGCCAGAGTTCCTCCGCGGTCGCATGGTTCTCGACCAGCCAGGCACGCCACTGGTCCCGATTGGCAAAATGTCGTCGGTTAGCAGTCACGGACCAGCCCTTTCCTTGTCCATTCACAGATCGGGACTATCCTATCCGACGCGCAGCCCGACAGCCACCTCGCAGATCCAGAGGCCCCGTCGGACTGATTGAATGCCTGAAACCACGAAGAACACGAAAGACACAACGCGGCCTCGCTGCGCTCGGCCGCACCACACGATACATCAAGCTGCTACGCGTCCACGGTCTGGTCCGCAAAATGGCCAGGGAGAACCGTTATACGCTGACGGCCCAAGGACAGAAACTCGCCGGTGCTCTGCTGTCCGCTTCCGCCGTTGACATCAAAGGACTCACGACACGGGTGGCATAGAAATCACGCATCAAAAACAATGTTCTGAAGGATTGTAGTACGGATTCAATTCCGCCCGGAGGCGAAACGACGGACACTCCACGTCCTCCGTGCCTCCGTCGTGCATTTCCTTCTTAGAACGTGTATAAGAAGTGGCACGGGCATCTTGCCCGTGAGTATTGCGGGCGTCTCGCCCGTAGAATAAGCCCGGATTTCCCAGATGAGGCGTCCGTTTCTATCTAGCGCCCTCCACGCTTCGCCCGTAGAATAGGGTCGATTCTCACACTCGATCAGTGAATAAGGGGAACACCCTATGGGTGAGGCATGCCAGGACGCTTTGCGGGTCGGTTTTGACCCTGCCATCAAGTTGGAATTCCATGGGGCAAAGGTCAGTTCGGATGCCGGTCTTTTTCCCTTTCGTGATCTCGATGAGGCAGCCCAACTGACTGAATCCAGTGCCACTGAACTCTTCGACTTTCGCACCGGCAGCAACGTCCGCCATGCGATGACGGCTCTGTTGCGTCAGTCCATCTACAGCCGCTTGGCCGGATATGAGGATGTGAATGATGCCGAACGGCTGAGGGTCGATCCGGTCATGCGTCACGTCGTCGGAGGGCGGGCCGTGGATCGAGACGCTGCCTCCACCAGCCAAGTGGCCCGCTTTGAGACCGACGTGCTGTGCCACCCGGACAACCTCGATGCGCTTATGGCCATGTCCGGTCAATGGGTGGACCGGATTCGCCAGCGCCGACCCACGGACAAGCTGGTCCTGGACATGGACAGTTCGGTCAGCCCGACCTACGGCCGTCAGGAAGGCACGGCCTACAACGGCCACTTCGAATGTGAGTGCTACCACCCCCTGTTCCTCTTCAACCAAGACGGGGATCTGGAGCGAGCACTGCTGCGCTGTGGCAATGTCGCCAGTGCCGACGACTGGCAAGCTGTACTGGAGCCTGTGATCGAACGTTACCGCGGGGTGGACATCCCTCGGTTCTTTCGAGGCGATGCGGCTTTCGCCATTCCGGAACTGTACGAACGGCTGGAAGCCGAAGGCTACGAGTACGCCATTCGGTTGAAAGCGAATGCCGTGCTCGAACGCTATGTCTGCCATCTGTTGACGCGTCCGGTGGGTCGGCCCCCGAGACAGCCCCAACGGTTCTACCACAGCTTCGAGTATCGGGCCGAATCGTGGGATCGTACACGACGCGTGGTGGCCAAGATCGAATGGCATCAGGGCGAATTGTTCCCCCGCGTTGGGTTCATTGTGACGAACCTCACGGGCAGCCCTGAATCCGTGGTCCACTTCTACAACCAGCGTGGGACCGCCGAGCAATGGATCAAGGAAGGCAAGTATGCTGTGCGCTGGACCCGTCTGTCCCGCCACAGCTTCGATGCCAACCAGGTACGTCTGCAACTGCATGCCTTGGCCTACAACCTGAGCAACTTCCTGAGGCGGTTGGCATTGCCCCCGAGCGTGAAGCACTGGACGCTCACGACGTTACGAGACAAGCTGGTCAAGATTGGCGGCAAAGCAGTGTACCACGCTCGCTATGTGACCTTTCAGTTGGCGGAAGTCGCAGTGCCCCGTCGCCTGTACCGAGCGATTCTGGATCGGATACGGCGATTCGCAGCGATCCCTCCGAGGGCCGCGCCGATATGACGGGGTGCAGGAGGGGACAACCTAACGAAGGCGGAAGAGGCGACGCTGTGACTATCGACACTTCTGGGACAAAACGACTGTTTGGGCATCTTGAATGCCGATTTGACCCCTCGATTCAACATCGGTTGTTGTACCATGGGGCATTCTTAAGCTTGAATTCCCCAGAGGGCGGTGGTATATTGGGAGTTAGGAGTCCGACGCCGTTGCCGGGAATGGTCATATGGGAAATGTCGGGTTAGAGTTGAGCCTGCGCTCGTGAATGGTAAGCCGCTTCAGCGTGGAGGATCCCTTGCATGTCCAGCCAATCTGAGATACGTGACAGGAGGCAGTTGTTGCGTTGCCAGCACTGGGTAATGCTGTTGATTCTGCTGGTCGGCTTAAGCGAGCGGGTGTTCGCAGAGGTGGAAGTCTACCCCCAGCCGGGGCCTGCCATCCCATCCTCGAACGCCTATTGTGTCACGGTGATTCAGGACGGTCAGCGCCACGAGTCCTTTGTATACCGGATCGAAGCGCAAGAGACGCGGGACTGGCGTCACAACGTTTGTTCCTTCACGACGTTCAGCTTCTCGGGTCCCGTGGTCGTTGAAGTCACGAGGCTTCACAATGTCTGGATCAACTCCTGCCGCGTTTATCCCTCCAGCTATGGCATCACGCCGGAGATTGTTGGGTCTGGAACGGTGCGTTTTGTCCTGGCCCGCCCCATGAAGAAGATGGCCGTGATCTTTAACGGCGACTGGACGACGCACCCGTTGCTGATCTTTGCCGACCCGCTCGAGACGAATGTGCCGCAGCCAGGCGATGCCGATGTGATATACTTCCGCCCCGGTATCCACTTCGCGGGCCTGATTCGGCCTCGCCCGAGCCAGACAGTCTATTTGGCTGGCGGCGCCTATGTCAAGGGAGCCATTCTGGCTCAGAACACCTCACATGTCACCGTCCGCGGGCGGGGCATCCTGTCTCAGGAGGAGATGGCCTTTCACGAGGCTTGTGCGGTCGATCTGGCCGGTAACAGCCAGGGCTGCCTTGTGGAGGGGATCACGCTGATTCAGACAGCGTCTTACGCCGTCCGCAGCTATGGGTGGGGCAGTCACATCCGCAACCTCAAGGTGGTTGGGGCCTGGCGGTTCAACACCGACGGGGTTAATGCGCCCCCAGGCGGAGTGGTGGAAGATTGTTTCCTTAAGTGCGATGACGATGCGATCAAGCTAAACTGGGGTACTTCGGTTGTACGGCGCAACGTGATCTGGCAGATGGAGAATGGCGCCGTCTACCAGATCAGTTGGAATATGGATCAGGATGGGCATGGTCTCCACGTCTATGACGATGACGTCATCCGGACCGAGCACCGCTGGGATAACCGCAACACGGCGATCATCTGTGCCATCCATAGTGGCAATGGGCACATGTACGACTACCTGTTCGAGAACATCAGGCTGGAAAACTGTGACTGGTGCCTGTTCAAGATCCAACTGACGCCGAATCAGTTCGGCAACCCGGTCGCAGCGCTCGGGCAGATATCCAACATCACCATTCGCGATCTTGTGGCGACGGACTGCCATTTCCAACGCCAGGGTTTCATCCATGGCTGGAATCCCGAGCATACCGTCTCCGATGTGACCTTCGACCGGCTCGTGATCAACGGGCGAGTGGTGAAGAACGCGTCGGAGGCTATGGTAGATATCGACCCGGCGACCACCTCCAATATCCGGTTCACCAATACGGCGCAGCAACAGCCGCGCGCCTGGTATCCGTTCGATGGGGATGCCAGAGACAGGCAGGGGCAATTCCACGGCAGAGGCGGCCTTGTCTCCTTTGTCCCAGGCATTCTCGGCGCGGGGGCGGCCTGTTTCGACGGGGTTGATGACATGCTGGAGGTTCCGAACTGCCTGCTCGATGATTTCACGATCTCCTTCTGGCTTCGGACGGAGCAGTTCAGGCGAGGTCTCTCGCACTGGCGGGAGGGCCATGGCTTGGTCGATGGCGCAAACTACTGGTCGGGGGCCGGGTTCGGCCTATCCGTCTTGAATGGCATGCTGGCATGTGGCGCCGGCCTCGCCGATCAGACCATTGCCTCCGCAACGGCCGTGGACGATGGGGTGTGGCATCACGCCGCCGTTACGCGCGATGGCCCGACCGGTATGGTGCACGTCTACGTGGACGGTGTCCCTGCGGTGGCGGGCGCAGGTCCCACCGGCTCCTTGGGGACGGTGTCCAGCCTGTTCCTCGGGGCGATGCGCACCGACCAGAATTACTTCCAGGGCGAAATGGACGATCTGCGGCTGTACAACCGCGTCCTGGCACCGACGGAGGTACGCGCTCTGTGCGACGCCACGCCTCCGCAGCCAGACCCGGCCGCCTTCGCCACGGCTCCCACGGCGACGGGCACCGGCAGCATAACGATGGCGGCCGTCGGGGGCAGCGACAATGGCGACGTGGTGGAGTACCGCTTCGAGGAGATGACGGCCAAGACGGGGGCTTCTTCAAGCCCATGGCAGTCAAGCCCAACGTACACCGACATAGGACTGGAGCAGGACACTACCTATGAGTACAGGGTGATCATACGCGATGCGGCGGGCAATGAGACCGGGGCTTCCGAGCCTGCCAGGGTGCGGACCAAGTCCTCCGTGCATAAGAGATAAGGGAATAACGGAATAAGACAGTCTTAGCCGGGCCAGGATGGCCCTGCGACTCATGGGCAAGATGCCCATGCTACGACGACCTGCCTTCGCATACACGTTCTCACGGCCTTGCTCCAAACATCATCTCGCTCGATGTCACGGCCCGTCGTTCGTCCGTGACGGTGAAGAACCAGAGGGTCGCCTCCTGAGGCGGCGCCGCGGCAATGACGGAAGTCCCCTCGATCCGTGCAGGAACGGTCTGCCAGTTCCGTTTGTTGATCGGTCCCGTCTCGGTCGTGTAGTGGAGTGCCGCCGAGACCAGATTGGTCTCGGCCCGCGTCTGCGCGATCGCCTGGCCATCGATGATCTGGGGACGCAGCACCTTGGACAACCGCTTGCCGCCTCGCAGGTGCGAATCGATGAACAGTCCGATCTCGCCGGGCAGCCAGCCCTCTTGGTGGCCGTGAGGCATGTTCACCGTGATGCGGAAGTCGCGTTCGCCGACAAGACCATAGGTCTTCGCATAGCTGTCGAGCGGATAGGCGAAGTCATTCGTGCCATTGATGAAGAGAACGGGCATTGCCGCCGAGCCGACGTACATGGAAGGGTCCCAGAGGCGCACCCATCGGTCCTTCTGCTGGGCAGACATCTTCTCGAACTGTCCCAGCCACACGCTGTTGTCATGCAGGAATCCGCAGCCGTAGACCGGGACCGCGGCCCTGAACCGGTTGTCCAGACCAGCGACGATGCACGTCAGGTACCCACCCCAACTGATCCCGGTGACCGCGGTGTTCCGCGAATCGACCTCTTTGAAACTCCGCAGCAGCGAATGGGCCAGAATGGCATCGGCGACCGCATGATAGGTCCACTGGTCGGAGGGCGGCTGGTCGATGGAGCCGAACTTCTCCTCGTCGCTCTGTCCAGGCCCGCCGTCATCGAGTGGCTTTCGCTCGGGCCCACAGCCCGCCAGATCCATCGCAATAGCCGCATATCCGCGTTTGGCCCAAAGCTCAGCCCACTCTTTGAACGCGGTCCCGCCTCCGCCGTGAACGAGCACAACGCCAGGAAAGCCCTTGCCCGCCGGTGCAGCAGTCCCCAACGTAGCCGGACTGGCGTAATAGGCGAACACGCGAGTCGGTGTGCCCTTGTACGGAAGCCCATGATAGTACAGCGACCACACCGGCCCATTCTGATCTGCCCACGCGAACTGCGGCGGCTCACTCAGCGCCACCAGATCCCACGGCGTGGTGGAAGGCAGCGACTTGGCAGGACGAATGACGCCGGATGTCGCACACCCAGCCCCAGCCAAGAGAACGGACACACACAAAACGCACGTCGCACGCAAGGATCGCAGAAGCACGTCAAGTCTCCTTTCGCAGGGCCAAGGACGCCACCGGCAACACATCGCCGCCGATGACAGAGCGATCATAGCCCGATCCGTCCCCCGCCGCAAGGACAACGGCGCAGACACGGATTCACACGGATGGACACGGATTCAATCCTGGGCCGGGGGAGGACAACCGCCTGTCGAAGTGCCTGGGCGGTTTGTAGTGTGCCCGTGAGGGCATATCTTCTGTGTGTAAGGAAGATAACGCCTTACGGCGTCACTACGAACCACCCGATCACACCATCATCATGCAGCAGCGGTGGGACAGAAGAGAACGCGCGATTGCTCTGGGCCTCTATACCGGGTTCCTCTTGGCATCAATACGCCCCGCAACGGCGATAGCGGTAGGGCGTGCTCCGCACGCCGTCCTCTTCCTATGGAGTGTCCTTCGGCAGGCTGTCAAGCCAACTTCGAACGCGTGCTATCTTGTCCTTCGCTCCCATTCTCTGGAAGAGGACCAAAGCCTTCTCGCCATACTCCTGTGCCTGCGCGTAGTTGCCCCGCATCTCGCAGATCAGCCCAAGGTTGCCATATTGGTGGGCTGTGCCCGTGAGTCGTCCAAGTCTCTCATTGATTTCGAGAGACTTTCTGTACATCCTCTCCGCCTCGTTAAGGTCACCACGCGATTGATGGACTGCTCCAAGGTTCCCATAGGTGCTGGCGATACCGACAAGCGCATCAACTGCCTCGTAGATAGCAAGTGCCTTGCGGTACATTGCCTCGGCCTCTTCGAGCTGGTCGCGTTTTCGATAGAGCAGTCCGAGATTGCCGTACACATCGGCAATCGCCTGAGCCCGACCGAGTTCCTGATTGAGTTCAAGAGCTTTGATGAGCATCTTTTCAGCCTCGTCGAACCTGCCTTGTTCGCTGTAGGTTACGCCGAGGTTGCCGTACTGATTGGCTATGCCCTCGCGCCGGCCAAGCTTCCGTTCCATCTCGAGCGCCCTGTTCTGAATCTCCTCAGCTCTGTCAAAGTCACCGCGCTTCTGATAGATCAGACCGAGGTTTCCGTAGGCTGTGGCCATTTCCTCAGGTCGGTTGAGTTTCTCTTCGACTGCAATAGACTTTCGGAGCATGCTCTCCGCCTTGTCGAGGTCGCCCCGAGTTTGATGGATATTGCTCAAGTTGCCATAATCAGCGGCCATCCCTTCAAGTCGTCCGAGTCTCTTGTCAATTGCGAGGGCCTTGTTGAGCACCGTCTCGGCATCGGCGACGTTGCCGAGAGATCGATAGATCACGCCGAGGTTCCCATATGCACTGGCCATGCTTTCGAACAGCCCTAGCTTTTCGCTGATTTCAAGCACCCTCCGAAAGACACCCTGAGCCTTGCCCATTTCACCGAGAGAGTAGTAGATGTACGCCAATTCACTCAACCATATGGGGACATGCTCTCTCATTTGCCCCTGAAGGCTTTCGCCAACCTCGGCAATTCGTTGCTCAAGCTCAGCGATTCGGAATCGCTTCGCGTGAACATCGAGGTTACCCGCCAGCCCAAGGTCCCCGGCAAATGTCTCCTGTAGACCCGCCAACGGAGTTGCTTGTTCGGATACGAACTCGAATTGATGGCTCACCCATGACCATAGGTCGCGGGCCTGGGTCGTCAGGAGGGATATCACATATTCCGGGAGCCAGAAGACGACGGGACAGCGATAGGTGGCTTGCCATTGTTCCCTGCTGACGTTTAGATTCTGCAGGACTCGGTTTCTCTTGTCTTCGGCGAGGGCCTTCTCCATATCGACGACAAAGACCGCTCGCGCCTGAGCGTTTGGTATCTGACGCCGGACAGTATCGAGGATGTCGTGCGCGTCTTCCGGGATGCGCACGACCTCGATGCCCTGCACTTCACCCGCTATGTGCTTGACGATGTGATCTCGCAGGGCCGGACTGTTGCAGATCGCGACGCTCAGCGAGAAGGTGCCTTCCGAGAGTACGAGCATTCGCCGCAGGGCATCGAGTTCCGCTCGCTGCTGGGCGGTCTGCTCGTATGGGCGGGATATGGCTTTGCCCTTGCTCATTTCTTGCTTCGCTTCGGCAGCAGGGGATTCAGGCCGTACCAGTCCACGTCGTTGAGATATTGTAGGACAGCGCCGCTCGCGAGCAGGTCCATGCACAGAAAGTCGTCGTCCTTGGTGCGCTCAATTGCATGGGTCTTGCGGACCGACTCGATGATTTTCCAGTGTTCCTTGCGCAATTGGCGGGAATAGGAATGTGTGGCTTTCCTGGCTACGGCGTTCACTGTCGCCTCTGTCAGAGGCAGATCGCCTTCGACAATCGCGTCGCGGATGAGCGTGATGAGAAACCGCGGTTGCCCGCCGCTGTATTCGATGATCTTGTCTCTCACGGCGTCACTGGCGAATACGTCCTTCTCCCCCGCGCCGGCGCTCTCCAGGCGTCGCGCGATGATCGTTCGGAACTTCTCGAAGCCCGGCGTGTGCTTCTTGCCGGCATGATCGAAGATCTTGGTCATGGGAACGACCGGCGGCGCGGTCATTCCATAGCGACTTGCGATCTCCCGCTCTTTGCACGAGTAGGCCAGTGCGAGGGGAATCGTGTAGATCATGTGGCAGCAGAAAGCGGTGAGTCGTACGTGTCCTTCCATGTACAGACGTTCCGCGACCGATCCACGGAGTTCCGGCTGATGGAGCATCGACAGCTTGTCCAGATCGTCCACGATAATCGCGATTCCGGCGTAGCCCTTCTTCTGGGCCTGCACGATCGCGTCGCCCAGGACGTCATTGGCCGCATCGATCCATCGCTCCGTCGTCGCATTCAGGGCCCTACGAATCTGGTCCCGTGTGCTTGGGCTGCTCTTGATGGCGGCCGTGAACTTGCCCAGGCCGCTCTCCAACTCCAGCGATTCGAAATTGACTTCGCTGCCGAGAAGTCCTTTGAGTTCCTCCCACCGTTGTTTGAAGTAACCTGGTTTCAGGGCGCACTTGAGTCGCTCGCGGAATTCGCCGGCCACTTGGCGCATGATCGCCAGGAGCACGTCCGGGAAGTCGGCGTCGCCCGGGTCGATGTCTTCGAGAATCCGGCAGAAGACAGTGAAGAATCGGTCCTGGCCGGATTCAAGCTCCTTCTGCACCCGGCGCAGCTCCGTGCTCTTGCCGCTGCCGATGTGGCCCGCCAGCAGTTGGAAGGTCGCCTTGTCCGACAGGCGGATCGTCTTGCTCAACTTCGTCACTAAGCCGGAACTGCCCCGGACATCGTCGAGCGGGACGTAGAGATTGCTGTTCGCCTCGGACAAGGGGGCCGGGTCGAATGCCTGATAAACCTTCTTCATGTCCGCTGCCATTTGCGTGCTCCATCTGTGAGATTGACAGTCTTGGCGGTTTTTGCCGAGCGAACTTGTCTATGGTCTGAGTATAGCAGAACTGCCCGGCGGCGTAAATGAAGCTTGTCGCCCGACGAATGTCCGCTGCTGGTCCTGGAGATCGGGATTCCTGGGACCCTTGGGACGGATAGGACTACTGGGACTCATGCGATCCTCGTTCTTGGGGGGGCAGGCTCTGCCCGTGGCAACAGATGGGCAGAGCCGGCCCTCGACCTGATCGAGGGATGCCCGTACTACGCGATACATCGCGGGCGGGTGGCATCAAGCGATTTGCGGAATCGCGGTCGCCAGGACTGCATCGCGAGCGTTCTGCTCCAGTCGGACGGCGACGATCTCGCCAGGCGAATAGGACGGATGGGACAGATGGGACGAATGGGACTGGCCTTCACTGGCGCCGGTCGTATCCGTCCTATTGGTCTCGTTCGTCCCATGTCCTATCCGGACCTCGAAATAGCGTTCCGCGCGGCCGGCGGGGGGGCCATCGGTGCTCTCGATCAGGACCTGGGCGGTCTGGCCGAGGAACTGGGCGCGAAACTGGCTCTGGAGGTCCCGGTCGAGGTCGCGGAGGATCTTCGAGCGGGCCTTGATGACTGCTGGAGGGACTCGTGGTCGCATTGTGGCGGCTGCCGTTCCGTTTCGCGGCGAGAAGGCGAAGACGTGCATCCTCGTGAATCCGACTTCCCGGGCGAGGGCAACCGTTTCCTCGAACTCTGCTTCCGTCTCACCAGGGAAGCCGACGATAATATCGGTCGTTATTGCGGGCCGGTCCAGGCGGTCCTTGACGAGTGCGACCTTGGCTCGGAACTCGTCGGCGCTGTAGGGTCTCGCCATCCGGTGCAGGACGGCGTTTGAACCCGACTGGAGCGATAAGTGCAGGTGTGGCATCATGTTAGGATGTGCATAGAACACGTCGAGCAATCGCGGCGTCACATCCGCCGGGTCCAGCGAACTGACGCGGACGCGGGCCAGACCGGGGACCTGCGCGACCTTGTCCAGGAGGTCGGCCAAGTGGTTCTCCTCGCTGGTCCACCGGCGACGGCGGGTCGTGGTCTGGCCGTAAGCGCCAATTTGGACGCCGGTTATGACGATTTCCTTATGGCCTGCGACCACGAGAGCCCTTGCCTCCGTGAGGATTTCCTCGACATTCCTGAATCGAACAACCGGGCGGACCGTCGGTATAATGCAGTAGGAACAACCGCAATCACAACCGTCCTGGATCTTGAGAAACGCACGAGTTTGGCCATGAAACAATGCGAGAGCCGGCAAATCCCGGCATAGATGTAAGTCGTTTTTGGACTTGACTTTGGCATCGTTTTCTGGTCTAATGAGGGTGGCTGAAGGGTGATTCGAATCTGGGGTGGTTGATTCGGTGTGAGCCAGGCGGCACAGGGTGTCGGCGAGTTCGCATCGGTCCTTGACAACATGGACGTTTTCCCCGAGGGTGGCAAGCTCGTCTGTCTGCACGGCGGGTAGGCAGCCGCACAGGACGATGGCTTGCGGGTTCTGTTTGCCGGCCTGGTGGAGCAGGTGGCGGCTCTTGGCCGAGGCGGTGTGAGTGACACAGCAGCTATTGACAACGACAAGTTCCGGCGAGTCCTCCATGTCCACCCGGCGCAGTCCGCAGCCTTCGAGAAGCTGGCGAATTTGCTGGCTCTCGTACTGATTCACCTTGCAGCCGAGTGTTAAGATGGCAAAACTGGTCAGCATGTGTTACAATGATATGACTGTAGATGGCTGTTAACAAGACCAACGCGTAATATGCGTATCATTTGCCTGGAGGTTTGGAATGGCAACAGCATCGGATGCGATTTGGGCGATCGACCTGGGGAATAACTCCCTCAAGGCGCTGCATCTGGTGGCGGTGGGGGATGTCGTCCAGGTCATCGGCTTCGATCACGTTCCGCACGGCAAGATCTTGTCGAGCAGCGGGGTCGGCGCCGCCGAGCGGGAGGAACTGGTCGCGGTGAGCCTGCGGCAGTTTGTCCAGCGCAACGACCTGGGTTTCGACCCGATCATCATTGCGGTGCCCAGCCAGAACAGCTTCGCTCGCTTCGTGACGTTGCCGCCGGTGGAGGCCAAGCGGCTTCCGGAGATCGTGCGATTCGAGGCGGCCCAGCAAATCCCATTCGACATGAGCGAAGTCCAATGGGATTATCAGTTATTAAGCGATCCCGATAGTCCCGAAAAGAAGGTGGGACTGTTCGCGATCAAGAACGAAGTCGTGAATGCGGTGATGGAGCCGTTCGACCGCGAGGAGTTGTCGATCAGCTACGTGCAGATGGCGTCCATGGCCTTGTACAACTACCTGTTGTACGACCGGCCGGATCTGGCGAGTTCCGAAAAGCGAGCGACGGTGGTCGTCCACATCGGCGCCGACAGCACGGACCTGGTCGTCTGCACCGCATCCACCGTTTGGCAACGCTGCATCATGATGGGCGGCAACGCGTTCACCAACGCCATCGCGTCGACGTTCAAGCTCAGCTTCGAGAAGGCGGAGAAGCTCAAGCGAACCGCTCCGGTGAGCAAGTATGCCCGCCAGATTTTCCAGGCGATGCGGCCTGTCTTCACCGACTGGGCGTCCGAGATTCAGCGTTCGCTGGGGTTCTACACCAGCAGCAATCCGGATGTGAAACTGGCTCGTGTGATCGCGATGGGCGGCGGGACGAAACTCCGCGGCCTGGTCAAGTACCTTCAGCAGACGTTGCAGATTCCCGTGGAGAAGCCTGAGACCTTCAAACGACTGGCCCTGATGCAGGGCGTCTCGTCGGCCAAGTTCCACGAGAACGTCGCGGATTTCGGCGTCGTGTACGGCCTGGGTCTCCAAGGGTTGGGCATGGCCCGCATCGAGAGCAACCTGCTGCCCTCCAATGTGGCTCGGTCGATGGCCTGGGCCGGCAAGATGAAGTACTTCATCGCTGCGGCGGTCATGCTGTTGGTGGTATCCCTGATGTGCCTGGGACGAGTCGGCCTCGATCACGCCAGCTACGCCAGGAGCGCGGACTGGCGGAACAAGACCAAGGGGATCGTCACCAACGCATCGAGGACCGTCGAGAAGACCGGCGGCGTCAAGGATCAGACCACCCAGTTCTACGATCGCATGAAGAAACAATTCGCGGTTTTCCAGTATCGTACGATCATTCCGGAAGTCTACGAGCTGATCCTGTCGGCCTGTCCGAACGCCAAGACCAATCCAGGGGATCGGGCTCTCTATGACGCTTATGACCGGCGCGACATCGAGAAGGTCATGCAGGTTGCGCGTCCCGAACGCAAACAGCTATTCCTGACCACGATGTCCGTGTACTACTCCGACGATCTGGACACGGCCGAGTTCCGAGTGGCCGCCACGATGCGAAAGGATGCCCTGCTGCAGACCAGCGAGGAAGGGGCGGGCGGATACGGCGAGATCGATTATGAGTCGATCTACGGCCCGAACTACCGCATGATGCTGGGCCTGGACACCATGGCCAGCGAGCAGAAGAACTCCGGCTTCACCATCGTGATCGAAGGCTACAGTCCCTACAAGAAGATCGGGGACCTGCTCGACCCGCCGAACGTGAGGGACGACCCGAGTCGTTGGGGGCTCGTCACCCGCTTGGAGAACCTCAAGCAGTTCCTCAACCTGGACGTCAACGCGCCGTTCGAACTGTACGTGAAGAACTCGGCCCATTTCAAGCTGGAAACGGGTCCGGTGGACGTGGACGCCGAGACCCTGCCCCAGGGGGTGGGAGCCTGGCAGTTCGTGCTCGATCCCGGCGTGGAGGCAACCGCTGCGCAGGAAATGGAAATGATGGTCGCGAACACGAACGGGACCTGGATTCTCATCGACCCCATCACCCGAGAGACGATCAGCGCCGAACCCGAACTGGATCAATTCGGCAAACCCCTCCTGGACCCTCTCAAGAAGCCGATCAAGACGAACCGGGATTACTGGTTCAAGCTCCAGTTCAAGCTCAGATGGACCGGCGCGCCCGCCACTCCGGAGGGCGTCGGAGACAAGAAGGCCGGCGAGACCCGGAATCGGCCCAAGAGGTCAGCGAATACGGATACTGAGTAGGTAGACAGATGAAATCACCGCAGCTCAATGTCGAAACGGTCAAGGAAATCCTCAAGAAGCTCAGCTTCCTGAAGAACAACCTCGCGTTGCTGGTGCCGATCATCATCGCCCTCGTTGCGGCGTTGTTGTTCGTCCCCACCAAACTCTTCAGCGCCCGGCTCAAAAAGACAATCACTCAGCAGAGCGTCAAGACCGCCGGCGAGATCGATAAACTGATCCGGGACGTGAACGAGGCGGGCGAGGCCGAGGCGATGGAGGAGTACATCGACGCCTGTGCTCAGGACGCCAATCAGATCGACCACCTGATGCTCCAGACGACGATGCGCGAGCTGTTCAGCTACCAGATCTTTCCCGATACGAACGAGACCTCGCCTCTGTTGTTCGACCCCATCCAGCGGAAGTACCTGGCCGGGGCGGATGCGCTGCTCTCGCGGATCGGGGCCGACATGCCGCCTGCGGACGCGGAGATGCAAGCCGCGTTGGAACAATCTCCGCGACGATCCCTCTACGGCGGCGGACGAACCTACGGTTCAGCGTATTCTGGGACCGGCAGGGGCGGCATCGCGGCTATGTATCGCTCGCTGCCTGTGATGGACCGCAGGATCATCGACAAGCTCTGCGAGGATAAGGCCAGGGGGCTGCGAGTCTATGCCAGTCCGGCCGATCTGGATGGGTATTCCTTCTGGAGCGACTGGAAGTTCGAAGACTGGGACACGTCGGTCCGCCAGTCCTGGAACTGGCAGATGGGATACTGGATGCTCGAGGATGTCATCGACACCGTTCACGAGATGAACAAGAACAGTGTCAGCGTGTTGGATGCGCCGGTGAAACGCATTATGAACGTGACCTTCACGTTGTCGTCGCAATCGACCCGCATGATTGGAGGGCGTCGTCGGGGAGGGAAGAAGTCGGCTATGGACAAGCTGATGCCGACATATGTCATCAACCTCAAGACGGCTGTTGCAGCTCCGCCGTGCACGGGCCGATTCTGCAACGAGACTCTCGATGTCATGCACTTCAACGTCCGGGTCATCGTCGGCGCCGAGCAGGTGATGCCCTTCCTCCGGGAACTGTGCAGTGCCAAGACGCACAAGTTCCGCGGCTGGCTCGGCGACGAGCCGGAACAGACCTTCCAGCACAACCAGATCACCGTGCTCGAGAGCAATGTCATCCCCGTCGATCTCGAGGGCCCGGACCACAGCATCTATCGATACGGTCCCGAGCCGGTGGTCGATCTGGACCTGATCTGCGAGTACGCTTTCCAGAAGGCGGCGTACGAACCGGTCAAGCCGCAACTGATCAAAAACGACATCTTGGGCACAACCGAGGAGACGCAGTAGAATGATTTCCAGGGGTGCGACGGAATAGGCTATGAAAGACCTGATCAAGAAAATCGGACGTTTCTGCGAGAACCATGTCGAGAAGATCGTACTGGTGCTGGTGGGCGCTATCTGCGTTTGGCTGTTCTTCGCCCAGGTGATCTTCAGTCCCAACGTGGTGGCCGTCGGGGGAAAGAACCTCGCGCCGGGACAGATCGACCGGTACGTACACGACGAGAAAGCGCAGGAACTCAGCGCGGAACTCCGGCGCAAGAAGGGCGGCGACAAGAAGGTCTACGAACCGCGTCTGACCGGGGCGATCGAGCCGAACGATCAGGCGGTCGACGGTGTGATCAGTCGGGCTCTGCCCAAGGGTTTCCTCGGTCTGTTCGAGTCCCCGCTGAGCTTCATCGACACCGCGGCGCCGATCCGGCACGCGAGTTCCTCGCCCGCGCGGTATGCGGAGGCGTCGAGGAAGTACCGACTGCCCTTGATTCCCGACGTGACTGACGTGGCGATCAACCACATTCGCGCCGCGGCGTACGTTCCCACTCAACCGGTTACCGCCCAGAGGGTTTACGCCTCGGCAAACGCCGAGCCCAACGACCTCGATCTGGTGACGGTGGAAGCGCGGTTCGATACCGCGGAACTGTACCGACGGTTCCAGGCGAGTTTCAACGGAGTGGACGTGCAGAAGGAGGAATGGCGAGATCCCTGCCTGGCCGATCCGATCTACGCCGCAGTGCAGTTGGAGCGTCAGGAGCTGCTCGACAATGGGTCCTGGGGTGCGTGGCAGGCGATTCCTCGCAGTCGCGTCGAATCGAACCGGGAGCTGTTCTCGGTGGTCGAGCGAGTCGAGGATCTGCCTCCGGGTGGAATGGGCGTCCGGCTGATGCAGTACGATCCCAAGATGGTCACCCTTAGTCTTCTCCAGCCGGAGAGTTATCAGATCGCGTCGGCCGAGGAGGATTGGCTGCCGCCCAGTCTCTACGGGAAGTTCAAAGACCTGCAAAAGAAGGTGGAAGCGGAGGAACGACGCGAACAACGAGAGCAGGAACGCGGCAAAGAAGACCGCACGGCCGACACCCGGCGGGGCGACCTGCGGAGCGGCGTCGGCACAGGGACCGGCATGCAAGGGACCACCGGCCGCTCGATGCGAGGCCGTAGCGGCACCGGCGTCGGCGGCGATACGGGCCTGCGCGGGTCGCGCGGAGCACGAGGAACCGCCCAAGGAGACCCCATGGCCGGCGGCACCCGCAGTCGCGCGTCCAGGCGAGGTGGCGACGATATGTACGGTGACATGTATGGACCGGGCGGGATGGGAGTCGATGGGCGAAGGAAGCCGACGACCACCGAGGTCTATCTCGATCTTCGCGAAGAGATGCTGACGTACCGGACCGACCTGTCCAAGCAGACCAAGCCCTCGCTGATCTGGGTGTTCGACGACACCAGCGAATCGGGCAAGACATACCAGTATCGTCTTCGCGTGGGGGTGTTCAATCCCGTTGCCGGGACGGGGCAACTGATCGATCGCGACATGGACAAGAACAGCCAGGTGGTTTTGTGGAGCCCTTATTCGCAGATCCTCGGCCCGATCTCTTTTCCTATGAGGTTCTATTTGTTCGCTAATAACGTTCAGTCCAAGACTAAAACAGCGACCGTGGAAGTCGCACGCTATACGCTGGGGTACTGGCGGACCGAGGATTTCCAGGTCAAGCCCGGCGAGTCGATCGGGAAGGCGGTCGAGCCGAAGGAAAAAGACTCGAGTCGGGAGAAGAGCCGCGAGCGGGAGAAACGCCTCGCCATGATGGGGCAGGGCGGCGGTCGCATCACGGACCCGCGAGGCGGTCTCCTGGACGACCCCATGTACATGGCGCCCGATCCGACCCAAGCCGGCGAGCCGACGGTGGTGGACTTCACGACAGGCCAAGTGCTCGTCGATCTGGTCGAGGTCAGCGACTGGGGCGACGCCCCGAATCTCCGCCCTCGCATGTATCACGACATGCTCTACACGAGCGACGGGGAGCACATCGAGCACATGCCGGTCAGCATGGCGAATTGGCCGAGGAATCTGTCCGAAATGTATCAGACGATTCAGATCGACAAACGCAAGGAGCCCAAGCCGTTCCGGGCGTTCAGCGCCAGTGTCCAAGGCGGCCGCAGCGGCACGCAGGACCCCTACGGCGGCATGTACAACATGGGTCCCGGCGGAGCCTTTATGCCCTGAGCGGTCGGCGCGGCCAGGCAGACGGATGCACGCCGGGTCCGGCTCCGACGGGGTGGAACGACCGGGATCGTTGGCGTATTGCCGCAAAGGACCTCCAACGCCCCGGCTCGTGCTGAGAACGTGTATGAAAAGCAGCACGGGCGTCCCGCCCGTAGGATCAGACCGTCTTGGCAGGGCCAGGATGGCCCTGTGACTCATGGGTAAGATGCCCATGCTACGGCGACTTGCCCTGTCATACACGTTCCAGGCGGCTCGGATCCGATCGATCGTCCCGAATCCTCTCTGGCTTTTGTTTTCCATTCGTGCGCGCAGCGAGTACACTGGGGAGCATGAAAGGTGATATGGATCGTGACAGACACCTGCGCGTGTTCTGTCGTCCTGAACGAAGCGTCGCGCAATGGAGGATCTCGCCTGCGGCCGACAGACATCTCTTGTCCGATGCCCAGGTCCTTCGGCTTTGCCTCCTAAGGACATCATGTCTTGTGGGATGCTCCTGCCTTTCTTGTCATGCTGAACGGAGTGAAGGGATGACAGGAGGTAGGCTTCTACGCGCATGGGCTTTGTGAGATGTCGGTGTCCTTGCCGACACCGGCCGCGAAGCGGCTGAGCGACGCAGGACGGCAATCGCCGATCCGTGTGATTCCTGTTCGTGGAGGTGACGAATGGAAGGTCGAAGGGGTCTTGTGCTATCGTGGGTGGTCCTGTTGGTTGTGGGAGGGAGGGTCTGTGCTGAGGGACTGTCGACGGGGCCGTACGCACAGTGGAGTCATGGGCCGGGAGGCGGAGCGGACTTCTTCCCGATTGCCGTATGGCTCCAGGGTCCGCAGAAGGCAGCTCGCTACCAGGCGGCGGGGATCAACCTTTACATCGGATTGTGGAAAGGCCCGACCGAGGAGCAGTTGGCGCAGCTCAAGGCTGCGGGCATGCGCGTGATCTGTGCGCAAAACGACGTGGGGCTTCGGCATCTGGATGATCCGACGATTGTGGGCTGGATGCACGGCGATGAGCCGGACAACGCGCAATCGCTTGGGTCCGGCCAGGGATACGGTCCACCGATTCTCCCAGCGAAGATTATCGCGCAGTACGAGCAGATCCGTGCGGCGGACCCAAGCCGGCCGGTCCTGCTGAATCTCGGGCAGGGCGTCGCCTGGGACGGCTGGCACGGGCGAGGCGTCCGCACGAACCATCCGGAAGACTATCCTGAGTATATCAAAGGCTGCGATATCGCCTCGTTCGACATCTACCCGGTGACGCACTCCAAGGCGCAGGTGGCGGGCAATCTGTGGTACGTCGCCCTTGGCGTCGAGCGGCTGGTCGGCTGGGCGCAGGGCAAGAAGATCGTCTGGAACTGCATCGAGTGCACGCATATCAACAACGAGGATCGCAAACCGACGCCGGAGCAGGTGCGGTGCGAGGTGTGGATGTCGATCGTCCACGGTTCGACCGGGCTGATCTACTTCGTGCACGAGTGGAAGCCGAAGTTCAACGAGGCGGCCCTGCTGAGCGATGCACAGATGCTGGAGGCAGTGAGCGGGATCAATCACCGGATCGCGGCGTTGGCGCCGGTCCTGCACAGCCCGACGGTCGTGGACGGGGCCAAAACGCAGCCGGCGAATCCGGAGATCCCCATTGCGACGATGGTCAAGAAGTACGAGGGGGCGGTGTACCTCTTCGCCGTGGCGATGCGCGAGGGACAGACGCAGGCGAAACTCTCGATCCAGGGGCTGTCGGGCCGTCACGCGGTCGAGGTCCTGGACGAGGACCGCACGTTGGAATCGGCCGACGGCACGTTCGACGACAACTTCCAGCCGTGGGACGTCCACCTGTATCGAGTCCCGATTGCGAACTGATGGTTTGTAGTGTGCCCGTGAGGGCATCTCTTCCAGAGCATCGAGGATAACGCCTCACGGCGTCACTACGAACCACGGCGGACGAACAGTCGGTCACTGAACCTGTGTGGTCCTTGTCATTCTGAACGGAGCGCAGCGGAGTGAAGAATCCGGCTCGCGATCGCGGGAGACCCCTTATTCGTGCGCCAGATCCTTCGCTGTCGCTCAGGATGACAAGTCGCCATATCCTGCAGCACATGGTTGTCGCGCCGTGTCCTGGCCAGTGGCAAATCGTAAATCGTCAATTATGTAGGTGCAGGATCTTCGCGCCCTCGAAGCCGTTGAACTTCGTCGAGGAGGCGGTGCTGTAGGCGCCGATGTTCTCCGTGTAGAGGCACTCACCGATCTGCAGGTCCGCGGGCAGTTGCTCGGAGAGGCTGACCTTGTCGAAGCTGTCGCAGGTGGGCCCGACGACGGCGCAGACCTCCATCGGGCCGGAGCGGAACGCCTGGAAGTTGGGAATCCAGTGGTCGTAGACGACGCCGGAGAAGGTGTGATAGACGCCGTCGTTGATGTGGTAGAAGACCTTGCCGTCGCGCCGGGCCTTGCCGATGATCTCCGAGACGAGCACCGCGGCGGTGGCCACCATGAACCGCCCGGGCTCCGCGATGATCTCGACGTCCTCGGGGAAAAGCCTCGTACACTCGCTCTCGATGATCTCGCCGAGTTTGGCGAAGTCCGGCACGCGAGAATCGTAGGGGACGGGGAAGCCGCCGCCGATATCGACGATCTTGAGCGGGTACCCTTTCTTGCGGGCGTCGTGGAAGATCTGCGAGGCGATGTCGAGCGCCGCGGTGTAGTTGTCGAACGTGGTGCACTGGCTGCCGACGTGGAAGCTCAGGCCCTCGACGACCAGGCCCAGGTCGAAGGCCCTGGCGATCAGGGCGCGGGCGTCGCCGGGCTCGGCTCCGAACTTGGAGCTCATCTCGACCTGCGAGCCGATGTCCGGGACCTTCAGTCGCAGGACGACGCCGGCGGTGTCGCAGTGCTCTTTGATCTTTGTCAGCTCGTCCGCGTTGTCGAAGGTCACGAGCGGCTTGTACCGACGGATCTTGTCCAGCGTGTCGCGGTCCTTGATCGTGTTCGAGAAGATGATCTTGTCCCAGATGTAGAAGTCCTTGTCCTTCTCCTCGAAGTGGCCGATGTACTCGTAGACCTGCATGAACTCGTTGTAGGAGGCCACATCGAAGCTGGCCCCCTCATCGAAGAGGGTTTTGACGATCTCCGGATTGGAGTTGGCTTTGACCGCGTAGTACGCCTGGACCCTGGGCAGGTGTCGCTTGAACGTGCGGTAGTTCTCCCGGATGCGGTCGTGGTCGATGACGAGCACGGGAGTGCCATGCTCCTTTGCCAGCTTGAGGGCTTGTTCTTTCATTCTTGCTGTTTCCGTAGGGTGCGTATTACGCACCGTTTTGCCGTCGGATGGGGTCTAAGAGGGTGCGTGATACGCACCCTACAACCACCTCAAACTCCCAGCTTCTTCATGAGTCCTTTGAGCTTCTCGACCTCTCGATTGTTTTCGAGATAGGACTGGATGAGTTTCTCGTGCAGCTCCTGCCCGCGGTCGTAGAGACGCTTGAGCTTCTTGGGCTGGGTGGTCTGGATCGCGTAGGCCACCATGATCGGCAGGGCCACCGTGACATCGAGGTAGGCGGTGACGGTCTCTTCGAGCTTCGTCGGGTCGATCTTGCCCCAGCTCGCGGCCTCGGACGGCGGCGCGCCGGAGAGCCCGCCGGTGTCGGGCCGGGCATCGGTGACGTTGATATCGTAGTCCTGGCCGACCTCCGGGATCATCAGGACTTCCTGGATCTGCGGCTCGGTCTGGAGCATGAAGTTCTTCGGTGAGCCGCCGCCCAGTATCCAGACGGCGCTTTTCCCCTTGTTCCTCTTCGCGGCGTACACGATCGCCGCCGTCTCGTTCACGTCGAGCGCAACGTCGATCTTCACGCCCTTGCCGTCGAGCCGCATCGCCGCGATGTTCATCCCGATGGACGAGTCGCCGGGCGAGGAGGTGTAGACGGGGACGCCGTAGCGCCACGCCGCCGCCAGCAGGCTCACCTCGCCGGCCTTGAGCGCCCGCTCCCGCTTCGCCATGTACGCGCCGAGCCGGTAATGGAACTCCGCCGTTCCCATCTCGGCCTGGAACTCCGGCAGGTCGAGCACCTGGCGGAAGAAGGCGTCCGTGTCGAGGAGCACGTCGTACGAAAAAAGCACGTCGTAGATCCGGACGACCCCCTCCTCCCGCAGCGCCCGGTCGTCCATGAACGGGGATCCCGCGTGCAGGGAGAGCCCCAGCCCGAAGTGCGCGTCGTGGTAGAGGTTGGCGCCGGTGGAGACGATCCAGTCGACGAAGCCGGCCTTCAGCAGCGGCACGAGGCAGGAGACGCCCAGCCCCGCGGGCGTGAGCGCCCCGGTCAGCGACAGCCC